>JBCDLL010000017.1:0-56261 GCA_038745425.1 Verrucomicrobiota bacterium
GGACGTCGGCGGCTACCGGGCACAAGGCATTTCAATGCATCAGGATCATCAACGGTGATCGGACCGACGTTCGTCCAACCGTCGAGGCGGCTAAGGGGACCTAGCGGTCGGCATCGCCCGCCCTACCAGGCTTCGCGCCTTCCGCTAATCTCTGTCTTGGCAAAAACCCCAAAAACAAAGTTGGTGAAATCTCCAGGTGTAACCCAATCAAACCTTTGTGCTCTTGGTGCCTTTGCAAGAAACCAAAATCCTAAGAATCGGTGAAATCTGCGGATCAAAACCGCCGAGCCGTGGTTCTCCGAGAAAGCGCAGTTGGCTGGGCGTGGTCGAGCAGAAGCTCGACCCTCCGTCGGCTTTTTTATTTGTCTTGGTGAGGTGGAGAAGGGGACCTAGCGGTCGGCATCGCCCGCCCTACCAGGCTTCGCGCCTTCCGCTAATCTCTGCCTTGGCACCCCCCAAAAAAAACAAAGTTGGTGAAATCTCCGGGTGTAACCCAATCAAACCTTCGTGCTCTTGGTGCCTTTGTGAGAAACCAAAATCCTAAGAATCGGTGAAATCTGCGGATCAAAACCGCCAAAAACGCGTTTTTTCGAAAAAAAAGAACGCACCTAGCACACCTAGCACACCTAAGACTAACGCCGGTCGGGTTTTTCGGGGAAAATGGGGGCATGAAAACGACCGAATTTTTCGATGACCGCCTTTCCGAAGGCGATCCGGCCTCCTGCCCTCCGGGGGCTCGCGCTCTGGCGGGAGGTCGGATCACCACCCCGGAATGTTGCGCGTTTGACACCAAAAAGCGTTTGCGTCCCTCCGGCGGAGTGGCCAGCTTGTCTTCTATGAGCACCACGTCCACTCCGTTGGCCGACGCCTTCGACCGGGCCGGGGACCAACTGCTGGACTCGACCAAAACCAACCTGGAAGCCTATCTGGCCAACCCGGATTTGCCGGACTGGGCGCGGACCTCCGTGGAGCAGTTGCTGGAGGCGGAGGCCTGGACGGAGCTCAACGACCGCTTTTTTAAGACGCTCGCCTTCGGCACCGGCGGCATTCGCGGGCGCACTATCGGCAACGTTGTGACCAAGGTGGAGGAAGGCGCGGGCGGCCCGCTGGGCCGGCCGGAGCACGCCGCCGCCGGCACCAACTGCCTGAACGTGATGAACGTGCGGCGCGCGGCCATGGCCCTGGGCCAGTACCTGCTCAACAACGTGGAGGCACGTCCGCTCAAGGTGGTCATCAGCCACGACACCCGCCACTTTTCGCGCGACTTTACGCTGGAGGCGGCCGACGCCCTGGCCGGCCTGGGGATCGAGCCCGCCATCTTTGAGAGCGAACGCAGCACGCCGCAGCTCTCCTTCTCCGTGCGCTGGCTGAAGGCGCACGCGGGCATCATGATCACCGCCAGCCACAACCCGCCGCACGACAACGGCTTCAAGGCTTACTGGGCGGACGGCTGCCAGCTCGTCGAGCCTTACGCCAGCGGCACGATCGAGGAGTTCAACGCCCTGGCCAGCGCGCTGCCCGCACCGGTGGCCGAGAAGCCGGCGGTGACCACCCTCGGCCCGGAGGCCGACTCCGCCTACCTGGACGCGGTCAGCACGCTGGTGCTGGAGCCGGAGGTGATCAAGCAGACCGCCGGGCAGATGAAGTTCGTTTACACGCCGATCCACGGGGTCAGCATCAAGACGATCCCGGCCCTGCTGGACCGCTTCGGCTTCCAGTACTCCGTGGTGCCGGAACAGGCCGAGGGCGACGCGCGCTTCCCGACGGTGAAGAGCCCCAACCCGGAAAACGCCGAGGCACTCGAGCTGGCCAAGCAGCAGGCGGAAAAGGAGGGCGCCGACCTGGTGATCGGCACCGACCCGGATGACGACCGCATGGGCGTGTACGTGCGCAACGGCCGGGGCGAGATGGAGCTGCTGACCGGGAACAAGATCGGTTCGATCATGGCTCATTACCGCTGCGAGCGCTTCTTCGGCCAGGGCATCCTGAACGACGCCAACAAGGCGAACGCGGCGCTGATCAAAACGATCGTGACCACCGATCTGCAGAAGGCCATCGCGGAGTGCTTCGGCGTGAAGTGCGTCGACACGCTGACCGGCTTTAAGTACATCGGCGAGAAGATGGGCATCTACCAGGAGGCCGCCGGACTGGCCGACTACGACGCTCAGCCGCTGGAAACCCGCCGCGCCGCCCAGCTCGAAAAGGGCACCTTCTTCATCTTCGGCGGGGAGGAAAGCTACGGTTACTCCGGCGCCGACTACGTGCGCGACAAGGACGCCAACGCCGCCACGCTGATGTTTGCCGAAGCCGCCGCTTGGGCCAAAAGCAAGGGCATCACCCTTTGCGACTACCTCGACGAAATCTACCGGGAGTTCGGCTACTTTCTGGAGAAGCTGGGCACGCTCGCCTTCGAAGGCGCGGCCGGCGCGCAGAAGATCCAGAATCTGCTCAAGTCACTCAAGGGCGATCCGCCCGCAGAGATGGCCGGGAGCAAGGTCACGCGGGTGGAGAATTACGCGGAGGAGGACTTTCACGACGTGGACGGCAAGCTGCTGCCCAAGGAAAACGTGCTGATGTTCCACCTGGAAAACGGCAGCCGGATGGCGGTGCGCGCCTCCGGCACCGAGCCCAAGATCAAATTCTACTTCTTTACCCAGGCACCGGTGGAAGGCGACTTGGAGGCGGTCAAGGCGAAGACCGTCGCTTACCTGGAAGAGTGGTGGGCGGAGATCATGGCCAGCGCCAAGCAGCGCGCGGAGGGGTAGCGGCCGTGCGGAAACCTCCGCTTACCCGCGCCGCGCGCAACCGCCCTCCCCCGCCAAAAAGGGGAGAGCGGCGCACTCACTTACTCACAAAATTACCTGGTTGCGGCGCGGCGGCGGCGAGCCAGCAAAAACAGGCCGCCAACAGCCAGCAAGGCGCCGCTGGCCGGCTCGGGCACAACGGAAAGGAAGTTGGTCTCCACGTCGGCACCCGTGAGGCTGGCGTCATAGAAGCGCATCAGGCCAATCTCGCCATCAAAAGTGCGGAAAGCCCCGTTGAAGTAAGTCGCACCCCCACCGCCGCCATTGGCACCGCCACCAAGCTGGTTTTCAATGCCACCCAGCCCAGCTCCATCGGTGCCCACCCAGTCGGAACCGATCTTGACCAGCGTGTCGTCCGGGGTGTCCGGGTCCGCGCTGGAGACGGGATTCACGTACAAGGCGAAGCCCGATGCGGTGTCGCTCATCACGGCAACGATCTGGATGAAATCCGTGACGTCGCTGGCCGAGAGCGCGTCCGAGACTAAGACGATGTTGGCGTCAGTGTCGACGGTGCCGGTGTCCTTGGCGGCGAGGTGGATGGTGTTGTCGTTCCAGAAGGAGATCGACATGCCGCGGCCCCAACCACCAGTCTCAAAAATCAACTCCGGCATGTCGCCACCGGTCATCAGCGCGGAAGGCCGCACCCAGATCTCAAAGGTGGAGTTGGCACCCAATCCGCTGAAGCTGCCAACAGTACCGCGGAACTTGGGAAGATTGGCGTTCTCAGATCCGTTGCCAGGAAAGTTAAAGGCAGAACTGATCGTGGTACTGGTTGCCGGTGAATTATCCAGGGTGACGTCGACACTCGTCCCGCCAATGGTCCAATCACGGACCGGGGAGTTGCTTCCCCCACTGGATGCCCAGGAAGTGGCGGCGGCACCGACATTGTCATACTGATAAACCAAATTAGAAACGACTTGGGCGTTCCCAGGCTGGACAAGAGCCAAGGCCATCAGGGTAAAAGCGGACATGAACAGCGGCCGCAAAGAGAGAGAGTGATGCATGGAGTTCATGACGTTGATCTTGATGCTTCACCAAAACACAGACAATCTGTAAATATTATTTTTTTGCTTTGGTACTATTTATCATACTATACCTTATAACCTCATGAAAACGCCAACCTTGGAAACCTTCCTGGAACGTGCACTTACCTGCCTGCGGACCATTGGCCCGGCAGAAGAACCCATCACATTCTCCTCTATCCGCAAAGCCCTCGGTGATTGCACCAACGCCAACGCTTCACGTACGCTACATACCCTGGTCGCCACCGGATTGCTGCGGCGCACCAATCACCCACGCGGCTATCTCCCCACCGAAAAGATGCGGGACTTGTGCTGGCTCATCTTGGGCCGAGCCCCACTGCACGCCCGGATGCGCCAGTTCATTGACGAAATCGGCCAGCAGGTGCGCGAAAGCGTGGCCATCTTTGAGGTGTATGGCCGGATGATTCGCATGTTTGTCCGCAAGGAATATCCTTACTCCCACCCACTTCTGTCCGAAGGCGAATCCCGCCACGACATGGGCGGACATGCCTGTGCGGTAGCCCTCTGCGCGGTCAACGGGAACTTCTCGGCAAAAGCCGGGGGGAAGCTCCGCGACGATTTGGACCTGAACGAAGAGCAGTTCGAGCAACGTCTGGAACAGGTACGCCGGGACGGCTACTACCTCGGCTACGGTGAGGAGTACTGGCTGCACCGGGCCGACCGGTGCCGTACGCTCGCCCGCCTGGCCATCCCGTTTGTTCCCAACGACAACTCCGCCGCGGTTTACTGCCTGGCCATTTCCATGAACGCCCGCAGCCGCGAGGAGAGCTTTTCTCAAAAGACGATCGACTGGCTGCTGGCGCAGGCCCACGCCTTTCCCCTGGAGGAGTAGAAGCTTCGGTGCCAGCGAAGGCCGACCGCTGCGGCGCATTGCCAGTGCGTCTTCCCGGCGCTAGATTTTTTTCCATGAGGGAAGAGCCGCCACCCCTGTTTGTCCACCGCCACCGGGTGCAGTTTGCCGAGACCGACATGGCCGGGCTGATGCACTTCTCCAACTTCTTCCGGCTGATGGAATCCTGCGAGCACGCTTGGTTCCGCTCGCGCGGGCTGAGCATCCACGAGGCCGACGCCGGCCGGGGCGAGATTGGCTGGCCGCGCGTCCACGCCAGCGCGGAGTACAAGGCGCCGCTGCGCTTTGAGGACGAGGTGGACATCGAGCTGCGCATCGCCGAGAAGCGCGCCAAGACGCTTCGCTACGCGTTCACCTTTCGCGTACCGGACGGCGAGGCCGTCATCGCGAAGGGCGAGATCGTGGCGGCCTGCGTGACGCTGGACCGCGGCACCGGCAAGTTGGCGTCGATCGAAATCCCGCACGCCACACTCGAGCAACTGGGAATTTTGTAGCGGTTTTTCCCATCCGCCGCTGATTTTTTCGTAGCGGCCATTTGCGGCCTGAGCCTGCGCCGCTAGGTTGGCATGCACAGATGGATTCGCAAAAGCACATTTTGATACTCGGCGCCGGCTTTGGCGGGCTCAGCCTTTGCCACGGCCTCAAGCACCCGAAGGCGCGCATTTCGCTGGTGGACCGGCAGAACCACCACCTCTTCCAGCCGCTGCTCTACCAAGTGGCGACCTGCGGCCTCGACTCCACCGATGTCGCCCAACCCATTCGTTATCTCGTCTCCGACCGCAAGGACATCAACGTCTACCAGGCGACCGTCACGGGCGTCGACCTGGCCGCGCGCCGGGTGCAGACCAGTCACTACAATCTGGACTACGACTACCTGGTCATCGCCCTGGGCGGCGTCACCAGCTACTTTGGCCACCCCGAGTGGGAGGAGCACGCGCCCGGGCTCAAGAGTCTGGAGGACGCCAGCCGCATCCGCAAAAACGTGCTCTTTGCCTTTGAGCAGGCCGAGATCGAACGTGACGACGACCGCCGCCGCCGGCTGATGACCATTGTGGTGGTGGGCGGCGGGCCGACCGGAGTGGAAATGGCTGGCGCGCTGGCCGAGCTGGCCAAGCGGGTGCTGCGCTCCGACTTCCGCCACATTGACCCGGCCCAGGCCCGCGTCGTGCTGATCGAAAGCACCGACTACGTCCTGGGCCACATGGGCCACGCCCTGGGACATCACGCCAATGAATCACTGCGGCGCCTCGGCGTCGAGGTCCGCACCGGGCTGATGGTGGACGACATCAAGCCGGGCGTGGTGCATCTCAGCGACGGCGAGATCATCGAGGCCGACAACATCGTTTGGGCCGCCGGCGTGGGCGCCCACCCCCTTACCCGCCAGCTGGGCCTGCCGCCGGACGGCCTGGACCGCGCCGGCCGCATCCGGGTCGAGCCCGATTTAAGCCTCCCCAACCATCCGGAGGTCTTCGCGGTGGGCGACCTGGCCTACATCGAGGACGAGCACGGCAATCCCGTGCCCGGGGTCTCGCCCGCCGCCATGCAAATGAGTTCGCACGCGGCCAAGCAAATCCGGCGCGAGCTGGAAAATGGCAGCGCCCCCGGCGCGACCGGCCGCGAGCCCTTCCGCTACTGGAACAAGGGCACGATGGCGACCATCGGCCGCAACAAGGCGGTGGCGATGATTGGGCGGCTGCAGTTCTCCGGCTTCCTCGCGTGGTTCCTGTGGCTCTTCGTCCACCTGGTCTTCATTATCGATCTGAAGAACCGCATCATCGTCTTCATCAAATGGACCTTCAGCTACCTGACCTACGCCCGCGGCGCGCGCATCTTCAGCTTGCGCGAGGGCGAAGCCGAGCGCTTCGAGCGCGAGCATCCGTGACGCCAAACGGCGGCCGGACGTCTTCGAAACCACACCGTGACTTTACGGCAAACCGTTGAGAATCCCGGTGCGACTGCCAAGCGCTGGGGCGGGCGCATGCGTTCATCAGGGTCGACCTGCCCGTACTTGACGATAACCGATCCAACGTGTCCCGATTCTTGTTCAATATTGAGCCGTAAAGCCACCAATCGGAGTAAAGTCTCCGGTTTGCCGCGCCGCTGGCTGATCGCTTCGGCCACGAGCGAAGCCCCAACTCGTCTGGAAGAGAAAAGGCCGGAAGCACGGACAAAGCCTTGGGCTTTTGCCTTGAAGGAGGCCACCAAATGCGTTTTACAGGGCTCTTGATTTCGCTTTGCGAATCTAATCCCGTCTAAGGTATCGTACTTGGAGCTGTTTTTGCCCAAAAAAGTTTCTGCGGAGGTATTTTGATTCGACTGAAAGCGCAGTTTTTCGCTAACACGCGGCAATTTGTCATAACAACGAGGCAATTCACCGCTAACCAGCCCTGGGACACACCCTACCGGTTGGGAAACAATCGGGTGCCTAATTTTTTTGAACGCAGCCTCTTCAACCAGATTTGAACACTTAAACTATTTATTACCAATGTCTTATGATCAATAAAATCGAGAGCGAGACTTGGCTCCGGACCCCTGGCAACAGATTGGCAACTAATCGAAATCATTCGGCAATACGTAGGTAGCCCGAGGGCCGTAGAAAACGGTATTGATGGAGACTCAAAGGAGCATCCTTAGATCGGACTCCAAGCAACATTTCCTCCAGGATTGGACAGCCGAACTGGAGAACCCCGACCGGCGCGACCAGGGAGAAGGTCAAGTAGGGTCGGTCATCACCCAACCTCAAGGAGAAGACTAACATCATGAAAAGCAACCTCAGAAATGGCTTCCTGGCCGCAGCGGTCAGCCTCGCGCTGGCTTCCCCGGCTCAGGCCGTATTCGTCAACCCCAACCTCGGCAGCAACACCAGCTTCGACGGTTGGAATAACCTCACGATCACCAACCCGCAGATTGCCGAAGTGAACGCAAACGCTGGCGGGCAAGGCGCACCGGGAGCTTTCGGAGCCTTCCCGGGGGCAAACCCTTGGCCGGAAGCGATTGAATCCCACGTACCGCCGCCAGGCACGGTAAATCCGATTATCCCGCCGATGCCAGCTCCCCAGGTACCTTACTCGACTACCTATGGCGACGCCACCTTCGACAAGGTTTCCGGCCTTGGCTACCCGGCTGGCATCAGCATCTATGCCTCGCCCTTTGGTAACGGAACTTACAATGTATCCGACGACAACCCATTGGCTGGCGTCCAAACGATCACGTTCCAGCTAGAAATTGGTACCGGTAGTGACCCACGGTGGCTTTCCGCATTCCCCACGCTGAATGTGAACGGAGGGACCTTCGTTCCGATCGAATACTTCAAGGTTCTTAGCCAGGGCATCGGAAATACTGGTTTTGGGCCCGTCAACGTGGGTGTGCTGGCTTACCAGTGGGATGTCAGCGGCCTGGGGCAAATTGATTCGATCGACATCGAGTTCACCCCCGCCGGGACGAGCACCACCATTTTGGGAATGCAGCTCGACCAAGGCGATCAGTTCTCGTCCGTCATCCTCGTGCCCGAGCCGACCTCGGCCGCGCTACTGGGCTTGGCCGCGCTGGGCCTGATGGCGCGCCGTCGCCGCAAAAGCTAAGCGAACCGTCCGGATTCGTAAAATTCAACGCGGCGGGTGTCCCCTTGGGGGCACCCGCCGCTTGCGTTTCCGCTGTGAACGATCCCACCCAGGCCCGCTTACGCGTCGCATCGGGAACGTTAAGTTAGGTTTCAGCCCTGCGACGGTTAGGAGATAGCTTCCTTCCAACTTCGGAGGTTGAGCTTCCGCAGTGGGTATCCTATAACGATGGGCTTTCCGGGGCAGTTAGCTCAGTGGTAGAGCGACTGGTTTACACCCAGTTGGTCGGGGGTTCAAATCCCTCACTGCCCAGGCACCCCGCAAAATAGTTGGCGATTTAGCTTTCCATTTGCAGGTGGAAGCATCATCTTCCCGTCGGTTTCGCGAAATGGACGTTTCGCCACCGTGCCTTCGTTGGTGAGCTTGCTCATGTTTTCCAGAGGCATGTCGCCCCCGGAGCACTTCTCCTCGATGAAGGATTGATCAGGGTCAACCCCACCCTTCATCGACAACCCCCTCGCCTGCGCGGCGGATACCAATCCCCGGGCCGGAAATTCCCGCCCGATCATCCGCCCACGACGGCACCCCGGCCTCGCCAGGCCGCTCTCCTTTATGATCCCTCAGCTCCCCGAATTGGAAACTACCTTCAACCAGCTCAACTTGGCCGAGCCCATCCTGCGCGCCCTGCGCAAGAAGAATTACACCGTACCTTCGCCCATTCAGGCTCAGGCCATCCCCATCATTCTGGAAGGCGGCGACCTGCTCGGAGCGGCCCAGACCGGAACCGGCAAGACGGCCGCCTTTTGTCTACCGCTGTTGCACCGCCTTGCCTCCAGCGGCCGGCCGGCCGGCCCCCACCACTTCCGCGCGCTTATCCTCACGCCCACACGTGAACTTGCCGCCCAGATCGGCGACAACCTCGCTCTCTACGGGAAGCATCTCAACCTGCGCCACGCCATCGTTTACGGCGGCGTTGGCCAGCACCCGCAGGTGCGCGCGCTGCGCCGCGGATTGGACATTCTCATCGCCACTCCGGGCCGCCTGCTGGACCTGCACCGGCAAGGCCACCTTAAGTTCGATCGTGTGGAAATCTTCGTCCTGGATGAAGCCGACCGCATGCTGGACATGGGCTTCATCCACGACATTAAGAAAGTCGCCGCTGCTATCCCGGCCCGACGCCAGTCTCTCTTCTTCAGCGCCACGCTCGCACCGGAAGTTGCCGCCCTGGCCCAAACCATTCTGGACCGCCCCCGGCGCATTACCATCGCCTCCAAGCAGACGACGGCCGTAGGCATCGAACAGAGGATGGCTTTTGTGGATGCCGGCGAAAAGGCTCTTCTACTCGACCACCTCCTCAAGACTCAGGCCCAGACGGAAGGCCGCAATCTTACCCTCATCTTCAGCCGCACCAAACACGGCGCCAACCGTCTGGCCGAAAACCTGACCACGCGCGGCGCCCGGGCCGAAGCCATTCACGGCAACAAGTCGCAATCCGCCCGGCTCAAGGCGCTGGAGCGCTTCCGAAGGGGTGAGACCAGCGTGCTCGTCGCCACCGACGTGGCCGCGCGCGGCATCGATGTCAAAGACATTTCGCTGGTTATCAATCACGACCTGCCAGAAGATGCCGAGAGCTACGTCCACCGCATCGGGCGCACCGCCCGGGCGGGAGCGCAGGGCCAAGCCATCTCCTTTTGCTCGCGGGAGGAAATCTATTACCTGCGCGAGATCGAAAAGCTGATCCGCACGCCCGTTCCGGCCTGGCGCGAGCACGCCTACCACGCCGAGGAAGTCGAGCGATTGCACCTGAGCGGCGACCGCGTAGCCAAACCCACTCGAGGCGGCGGCCGCAACCGCCAGGCCAGTCCAAAGCCTCCCCGTCACCGCAGCAGAGGCCCGAAGAGCTCTCGCGGAAAGCGGCAACGACATGCGGCCGGCACCCGCTGACTTTTGCGCAAGAAGGGGCGCGGCACGGCCAACTCGGTATCGCAACCGGGCAGACCGCACGTTGATTGGTACGCCACCTGCTTCTTTAGCTCTTCACCAACTGTTCCTGACCGGATGCCCGCGCACCCGGTCACTCTCTCACCTAGGCTGGGCACGCCCGGCCGCCAAGCCAGACGATCTCATGAAAAAGCAGACCACGGGTGCGCCTCGCACCAAACGGAAAACCTCCCAGCCGCGCCGCGCCAAGAACCTGGCCAGAGCCACCAAAACGAAAAAGACGGAAGCCTCCTCGCCCGTCGCGGCGGAAAAGAACGGCGCCAGCGAAAACGGCGCCTTGGCGGAAGCCTATCCGATGGTCGCGCTCATCGACGAAAAGGTCCGCGCCAGTATCCCGCCGGAGCTCGTCAAACGCGTGCGGGGCGCCAAGAGCAAGAAGCAAATCATCAACCCTTCCTACCCCTACAAAAAGATGATGAAGGGCTCGAGCTACGAAAAGATGATCGAGCTGCTCCACATCGAGCTAGTGAAGATGCAAGCCTGGGCCAACAACACTGGCGAGCGCATCGTGATGCTTTTCGAAGGCCGCGACGCCGCCGGCAAGGGCGGCACCATCAAGCGCTTCACGGAATTCCTCAACCCCCGCAGCGCGCGGGTCGTCGCGTTGGCCAAACCCACCGAAACGGAACGGGGCCAGTGGTACTTCCAGCGCTACATCGAACGCATGCCGACCAAGGGTGAAATCGTCTTCTTTGACCGCTCCTGGTACAACCGCGCCGGCGTCGAGCACGTGATGGATTTCTGCACGCCGAACGAATACCTGGAATTCATGCGCCAGGCGCCGGAGTTCGAACGCATGCTCGTGCGCAGCGGTATCCGCCTCTACAAGTTCTGGTTCTCCGTCAGCCGCGAGGAACAGCTGCGCCGCTTCATGGGCCGCGCCAAGGACCCGCTCAAGCAGTGGAAGCTCAGCCCGATGGACGTAGAAAGCCTCGGCCGCTGGGACGACTACACCCAGGCCAAAGAGGCCATGCTCTTCTACACCGACACCGCGGATGCGCCGTGGACGGTCGTGCGCTCCGACGACAAGAAGCGCGCCCGGCTCAATTCCATCAAGTACCTGCTCCGCAGCCTTCCCTACGACGGCAAGGACGAGACCCTCGTCAACGACCTCAACCCTCGGGTGGTCGGCTACCCGCGGGATATCTACGAGCTCGGCGAACACTAGCAGGAGCTGAGCAGCTCCAGGCGCGCCCGACGGCGGGCGCTCACCAGCAGCGGGTGCAACTCAGGTCTCGGCGGCTGAGGTTTCCAGGCTCCGTTTGTATTTGATGATACCGGGGAAGGCTCCGGAGAAATACCTGGAGTGGAAGGTAAGGTAGGGCTCAAAGCCGACTCTTTCGTAAAGCCGGCGCGCGGGCGTATTGTTGAGAGACGCCATGATCCCGATCGTTGTGTAGCCGCGCTGACGGCCCACCGCAAACGCTTCTTTCAGAAGACGACTTCCCAGCCCGCGGCCCCGGGCTTCCGGAATCACGCCGACAATTTCAATAATACCATCCGCCTGCGGAATCAGGAGATCGTCGTAGGCGCGTGGCCAAAACGCGTTGAGGTTCTTCACAAAGAGGTCGGCTTGGGCCGGAGTCCAGTCCAAGCGGCGCGCCACCCTTGGCAGGAGACGCAGACGGTAGGGGCGCGGGTCGGGATCCATCCGCGCCGGCTCAAACACCGAGCAGGCGGCCACCGGTTTCCCTTCGCTTTCCAGAACGATAAAGTCTTCGATTTCGCCCCAGTTGATCGCGCGTTCCTGAAACATGGCGACGGCCAGAGTCTCGTAATCCGTGTCGAGGCCGGAGAGCAGCGGACCCAAAAAATCACCCTCGCCTTCGCCTTTGGTGGCGAGGTCGTCGATACGGCCCAGAAAGGGCGCGTCGGCAAGCGTGGCCGGGCGCGCGTTAAGGGGGTGATGACTCGTTGAATCTTCGGGAGTGGCCATCGCTTTTCAAATGAAGGATTGGCTAAGTTGAAACGTAGACACAAAAAGTCGGTCGAAGCAAAAGTCTCGAAAACCGGCTCTTACGGATCGACGCGGTTTTAGGCATATTCAGGAGGCGCCGGAGGCTCGAGCGGAATGACCATGTTCCAAGTGCTGGTGGCCAGCCGGTGACCGCCGGGGCCGTCCGCCGTTGCGGCGAACAGGTGGGTTGGCCGCCCGTGGCGGAAAAGGAGCTGCGGGCGCTCCAGCGAACCTTGCCGGGTCGTGCGCCCGTCCGACCACCGCACCTTCCGGGAGTAGGCTTTGGGCGACTCGTGCAGCACCCAATCCACTCCGTTGGTGGAAACGGCCAACGCTCCCGCGTGGTCCTCTCCCGTCAGCTTGCCACTGAGATCATTAAA
Source organism: Verrucomicrobiota bacterium (assembly GCA_038745425.1). GTDB lineage: Bacteria > Verrucomicrobiota > Verrucomicrobiia > Methylacidiphilales > UBA1321 > CAWUJC01. The sequence continues at coordinate 12,596 of JBCDLL010000017.1, forward strand.
GATCATGTAGAACCTGCCGTCCTGTTTCCAGATGCAGGCATCTTCGTAGGAGAGGGAAGGATCCTGGAAAGTGATCGGGGCGTCCGCACCCCTGCGTTCGTAGGGTCCCTCCGGCGAATTCGCCCAGGCAACGCCATACCGGATCGGGGAATGGTCGCCGCTCGTCGCCTTGTAGAGAAGCAGGACTTCGCCGCTGTCCAATACACAGGGAGCCGGGTTGGTAACCAGGAAGGAATCCCATTGGCCCGGCCGGACATCCAGGCAGGGGCGGTCCGGGCGCCGCCAGGGACCTTCGGGTGAGGAAGCCACGGCCACGCCAATGCGTTGGTTGCCGCGCGCCTCGATCCGCAGGTCTTCGGAAACCGCGACATCCGCCGTCGGCCGCTCGGCCCGGTAAGTGGTTCCCGTGTAGAAAAGCAGATACCGGTCGCGCCAACGGTGAATGGTGGGGTTGTGCGTCACCATGCCGTCCCAGTACTGGGAGCCTCGCGGCGGCAGGATTTCTTCCCGATAAGTATAGGGGCCTTCCGGTGTCGCGCTGACCGCCCGGACCACGCGGGAATTGGTCACCCAATTAGGCACGAACGGCACGGACTTCTCCCACATCGAAGCAAACATGTGGAAAAGACCGTCGTCCCCTTCGACGACCGATCCACACCAGATCCAGGAGTCCTCCCGCCGAAAGCCGCCGTTAACGGGAGCCAGCGCCAAAGTGCCCAAGATTGGATTCATCATCGTCGGCCCAGCGTCCGTTCAGGCCCACTCCTGGCGGGGCCCCTGCCGGGGGAAAATCGTCGCGGGCGTGAGGTCGCTGGTTTCAACCAGCCAGTCCATAATTCGGGTTTCCAGCTCGCGGCGGACGTCGGCGTAGGCGGGGTCATCATAGACATTGCGCAGCTCCTGTGGATCAGCCACCAGGTCGTAGAGTTCCAACTCGTCCGCCGGCCGGCGGACCAGCTTGTGCGTGGCGGTCTGGACCATGACCGCGCGGGCGTTGATCCAGGGATGTTCGGCCATACAGCGGGCGGGCGGGTAGTAGAAGTTCTCCGGATCTTTGAGAATCTCGCCTTCGAGCGTACCGGGCGCGTGCAGATGCTCGTTCTTGGGGCCCAAACCGCCCTCGGTAAAGGCGGCCCGGTTGGCGTCGCCCGGGGCGCCCCCCAGTTGCGGGCGCAGGCTTTGCGCAAAATGCGGATGGGTACAGGCGACGCCCGCCAGGTCCAGGCTGGTCGGAGTGAGGTCAAAAAGCTCCACCGGCGTGGAGACGCGATGACCAGCGGCGATTCCCGGCCCCCGCCAAATAAAGGGCACGCGGGTGTGGGTGTCCTCCATCGAGGTGCCGGTCTTGGTGACGAGCCCGAAGTCACCGCCGTACTCGCCGTGGTCGGAAAGCGCGACGACGACGGTGTTGTCCATGAGCCCGAGGCTTTCCAGCGCGTCCAGCAGCCGGCCCAGAAGCAGGTCGGTGTAGCTGACCATGCCCAGGTACACGGCCATGATCTTGCGCAGCATGTCGTCCGGCACGCGGTCCAGCTCAAAGGCCTCGCGGAGCTTGGCCAGGCGGCGCGGCTTGCCGGGCAAGTCGTAGGGCCGCAGCGGCGGGACGTCGGCCGGATCGTACATGCTGTAGAAAGGCTCCGGCGCGGTGAAGGGCGAGTGCGGCATCTCCAGCGGCAGGTATAGCACGAAAGGCTTTGCGTCGGCGCCGCGGCTTTCCAAGAAAGAGATCGCGCTCATCACCCGCAAGGTGTCGCCCCAGTCTTCGACCTCGCCCAGCGGCTGGCAGAGGTGACTGCGGCCGCCGGGCTCGCCGATCGGCGCGATCCGCTCGCCGTCGTGGACATCGTGCCCCCGGCGGTCGAACTCCGGCGGACGCACGTTGCACCGGCTGACGGCGTGGGGAAAGACGTCGGGCGCGAACATGTCGTTCTTGCCGTGCCATTCCACGTGGTAACCCGCCTGCTTGAGGTAGGAGAAAAGGTTCTCCTGCGGATGCTGGATAAAGTACTGGTTGCTGCGGCAGCCGGTGTTGTGCGGATAAAGCCCGGTGATCATCGAGCAGCGGGCGGGTCCGCAAACCGGGTACTGGCAAGCGGCGCGTTCGAAGAGCGTGCCCTCGCGGGCCAGGCGATCGTAATTTGGCGTTTGCGCCAGCGGGTGCCCGTAGCATGCCAGGGCATCGGCCCGGAGCGAATCCGGCATGAAGTAGACGAAATTGAACGAAGCCGCCACCCTTCCACTCAACACGCCCGAACGCACATGGCAACGGTCCAGTGATGTCCCCGATCAACTTCCTGCTATCCGCCAAAGCCCATCCTCCGGCCGCCTCTACGTCGCTTCGCGATGAGAACGAGCGGGTAGAAGGTAAGAATCCAACTGCTCGATGAGAAGGAGCGGGAAATCAAAAATTGGCTTAATTCCAGCCCGAGGAGGCCGAATCAGTAGGGGTGACGGTGGGCTGCGGTCAAAAACCAGTTCGCCTCCGTGTTGACCTATGACCAAGAAGCTTTCCCTACTTGCGCTCGGCGCACTGCTGGCTGCGCCTTTGGGCGCCGGCGCCACCCCCTTGGTTTTTCCGGCCACGTTTACCGGGCCCGAGCCCAACGCCAGCAACCCGGCGGCACTAAACAGCGTGTGGCTTTTCTCCAACGTGGGCACCGATGAAGGCACCGACATCGATCTGCGGCTGGAGTTGCTGGCCACCGACAACGGCGCGGTCAACCGCATCAGCACCACCGCCACGAACTTCGAGGGCAAGCTGCGCATCGGCCTCGGGCAATCCGTGGTCAATAACAACGGGGCCAGCGCCACGTTCAAGGTCTCGCTGCTCGAAGCCGGCACCAGCAAGCTGGCGGCCGTAACCGACGTCAGCTTTCTCATCACGGACGTCGAGCAGTTCACGGTTGGTAGCGCCTCGGGCAACGAGTTCTACCAGGTGCAAAGCGTGACCGGAGCGGACGGCACCACCACAACGGTCCGCAACAATCCCACCAACCTCAACCAGACCCTGACCACAATTCCAACGCCTTCCGGCAACGATTCGGGCGTGGAAGCCTTTGCGACGACGGGCAGCGAAGGCGACGCCGATCCCGAAAGCTTCTTCGGCTACAACTACTCCGCCATCAGCGAATTTGTCTTTGTCTGGGGCTTTACCGGATCGACCGGAGGCATCGGCAACAACCGCGGCCTGAACATGGACGGTGACTTCAACGATCTTCAGGATCTGATCGACGAATTTCCTTCGGATCCCGACATCACGGTCGTCCCTGAGCCGAGCAGCACCGCCCTGCTCCTTGCCGGGGTCGCGGGCTGGGCGTACCTCCAACGCCAGCGGACGAGGCGAAAGCCCCGCGGTTAAAGCGCCTGCGCCCGGCCAGGGACAGAGACCCAGGCCGGACATTGGTTTTACGGTACGGCTTTAATCTTGCGCGTCCGGGCCGGCACCTTTCTTGGGGCCCTTGCGCTTGCGCGGATTGTCCGCCCGGGCTTCGGCCCGCTCTTCGTCGCTCAGCTGGCCGTCGCCATCAGCGTCGTACTTTTCGAGCATTTCGGCGCGACGCGCTTGCCGAGCCGCTTGGCGTTCTTCTTCGTTCAACTGACCGTCGCCGTCGGCATCAAACCGCTCAACGACTTCGGGCGGGAGCTTGCGGGGGCCCTTGCGCTTGCGGGGGTTGTCCGCCCGGAGCTGGGCCTTTTCTTCGTCGCTCAGTTGGCCGTCGCCATCAGCGTCGTACTTCTCGAGCATATTCGCGCGGCGGGCCTCGCGCGCCGCCTGGCGTTCTTCTTCGTTCAGCTGACCGTCGCCATCAGCGTCGAACTTTTCGATGACTTCGGGCGGAAGCTGGCGCTGGCCGGATTTCTTACCTTCGGCGCGGTCGGTTTGGGCCAGTAGCGGAAGGCCGCCGGTGAGCAGCAGAGTGGCGAGCGACACGCCAAGGAGGCGCGTCCATCGGGGGAGGTTTGTCTTCATTCAGTTTTCCTTGGTTGGTTGTGGTGAGCTTCTTGGGCTTGGGGGAGTGAACCGTGCACCCAAAGAAAAGTTGCGTACCGCCCGGTATTTTTTTACAGCCATTCCAGAGGATCGGAGTTGCCATCTGCAGGGAACGCCTCACCCGCCCGAGACTTCGGCGACGCACGCTGTGATGCCAGCAGAAACCCGTCGAAGATGGGGTCGCGAATTTGATTAACAAAATCTCTTCACGCACCCACCTATAGAGATTTTGATATCTATACTTTAATAACACAAAGCGTTTCGCGATCAGATAAGGGAATCACAATATCGATTTCATGATAACGCTTTCGCTTTAAATTCCATTTAAGAAACTCAAAATGAAGCCGTCCGGAGCTGCTTCATGAATGATTCCCCGCGCCGCCCTCAACCGGCCATCCACCCTGCCGAACAAATCGGTAACGTCACCTTGGCGGCGCGATCTTGCGGACGCCTTGCCGCCGCAATCCGCCAATGGCGACGACTTCTGCCTTTATTGATCGGCCTGGCCTGCGGCACGCCCTCCGCGCTTTGGGCGGCGGACAACGTGGCCTTGGGCAAGCCGGTCACGATCAGTTCCGGCACCAAGGAATGGGCGCTGACGGACGGACTCTTTACCAACAACAGCCGCTGGTTCGCGGATGACGGCTACCCGCAATGGGCGGAGATCGACCTTGGGGAAGCCCACCTGGTGAGCCAGGTCGTTTTCTCCCAGCACACCCAGCGCGCGAACGCCTACACGGTGGAAGTCTGGGACGGCGGCGCCTGGATCGAAGTCGCGCAGGGCGCCAACACGGCCAAGAACATCGTGGTAGACCTCGATCCCGTCATCACCGAAAAGGTCCGGTTCAGCATCACCGACGGCGTCTACTATCTGAAGGTCTACGAGTTGGAAGTCTTCGGCGACGCTTTGGACGGCTTCGTCATGCTCGAGGAAAACATCGCTCCCTCCGACCAATGGCCCGAGGGCGTCACGATCGAAGCGGGAGACCCCGCCCTCAGCAACAACCCGGTCGCGGTCAATTCTGCCCACATCATCAGCCAAACCTTTACGCCCAACGCGGACATGGACCTGGCCGCCATTTACTTCAAGTACTCCGCCACGGCGGACAGCACGCCCGAAGGATTCACCCTGCGGGTGCAGCAGGTGCCGGAGGGCGTGGGCAGCGCCAACTACGCCCAAGGGACGGATTTGCTGGGCGAGGGTGTACCGGTCAGCTTTGGGCTCGCCTCGACCAGCGGATCGCTGCGGCTGATGCGCATCGAGCTGGGCGGTTCCTACCAGATTCCGCTGCTGAGCGGCACGACCTACGCGATCGAGCTCAGCACCAATGATTCCGCGCTGAACCTCTACCGCCGGGGCGCCAACGTCTACCCCAACGGCGACGCCTACGACAACCGCGCCGCCATCAACTTCCCGAACACCCGCGACCTGGCCGTGGCTCTGATCGACACTTCCAGTCCACCGACAGACATGGATGCCGACGGGATGGACGATGCGTGGGAGATCGCCAACGGGCTTGACCCAAGTGATCACACTGACGCCTGGGAAGACGCGGACGGAGACGGCGTGATCAACCTCGACGAGTTCCTGGCGGGCACCGATCCCAACGTGCCCGATCCCCCGGTGGGCGGAACCAACACGGTGACCATCACCACGACGGCGCTCGAAGCCTACGAGCTCGAGGGCCTTGCCGCCACCATGCGGATTGATCGCACCGGAGGCACCGAAGCGCTCAACGTGAACTTCACCCGCCTGGGCGCGGCGGGAACCGCCGATTACGTGGTTAAAGACCAGCTCGGCAATCTGCTGGCCGGGGCGGTTTCCATTCCGGCAAACACCGATTCGGTCACCCTCTTTCTGGAACCGACCGTCGATGCCCTGGCCGAGTACCCCGAGGAGGCCACCGTCGCCCTGGAGGCGGGAAGCGGCTACACGGTGGGGACTTCCAGCTCCGCCAGCGCGAGCATCCGCGACGCCACCGACATCCCGGCCAACGAGGAGCTCTTCGTGGCCTCGCTCATTCCCCCCACCGGGGTCAACAGCACCGCGTCCGGCGTGGGCGTGCTTTACCTGAACGGCCCCAAAACGCGGGCGCGGGTCAGCCTGAGCTTCAACGGCCTCAGCTCCGCCCAGACCAATTCCTACATCCGCTGGGGAGAAAGCGGTTCCGAACTCAGGCCCAATCTCGGCACGGGCGAGCTCACGGACGTCGTCTGGGACATCATCCCGGAAGGTTCCATTTCCGGACAGGACATCATTACCGGCCTTTACCAAGGCAACGGCGACTTCGTCTACACCAACGTCGGCACCACCAACTACCCGGCGGGCGAGATTGAAGGAACCTGGACCTGGCAGACCGCGGGCGGCCAGTACCCGCCGGGGCCGGCTCCGGCCATCACGCCGCTCACTGGCGAGGACCTGCGCCGGGACGTGGCGCGCTTCCTGACTCAGACGACTTTCGGCCCGAGCAAATCGGAGATCGACGCGTTGGTCAACGAGATCAACACAACCCACGGCGGCGACCGGATGGCGGCCTTTGAAGCCTGGATCGACGCGCAGCTCGCGCTCGACCAAACCAACGTGGAGGACTACATCCGCGCGATGGAATTCCGCAAATGGACGCTGCTCGGCCTCGACGTGACCGCGCCGACCGAAAGCTCGTATCCCCCCAGCAACGCGACCAGCTTTGCCTGGTGGCTGCCCGCCGTCCGCGGGCACGACCAGCTCCGGCAGCGCTTCGGGCTGGCGGCCAGCGAAATCTTCGTCGTCTCGCGCATTTCGTCGAACTTCCGCATCCACACGCAGCGCTTCGCGGCCTTCAACTACTACGACATGCTGGGCAGCTACGCCGACGGCAACTTCCGCAACCTCCTCGAGGACGTCAGCAAGCACCCGATCATGGCGGAGTACCTCAGCAGCATGATGAACCAGAAGGCGGTGCTGGACGCGAACGGCAACCAGATCGTCAGCCCGGACGAGAACTACGCGCGCGAAGTTATGCAGCTCTTTTCCATCGGCTTGGTGCGCCTGCGGCTCGACGGCGCGGTCGAAATGTCGGGCGGCCTGCCGATCCCGACCTACGACAACCAGGACATCCAGCAACTGGCCCGGGTCTTTACCGGTTGGAGTTTTGGCACCGTCCCCGGCCCGGCGCCGGATTACGCGCCGGTGGAAAACGACAATTTCTTTTTCCCGGCACATAAAACCGAAAGCAAGTTTACCGGCTACTCCTACTCCTACCCGATGAGGAACTTCGCGGAGTACCACGATACCGACGCCAAGTATGTGTTGGGCAACACCATCCCGGCCGGCCTCGACGGCGAGGCGGAGATGGACCTCGTCATGGACATGCTGACCAACCACCCGTCGACCCCCGCGTTCATCAGCCGGGCCTTCATTCAGTTTTTCGTCAGCTCCAACCCGAGCCCGGGCTACGTCTACCGCGTGGCGTCGGCCTTCCAGGATAACGGCAGCGGCGTGCGCGGCGACATGAAGGCGATGCTGAAGGCCATTCTGCTGGACTACGAGGCTAGGAGCCTGGACGTCGCGGACGGCAACGCCTTCGGCAAGCAGCGCGAGCCGATCATCCGGTATGCGCATCTGCTGCGGGCGTTCAATGCGGGCAGCCAACTTCCCATTAGCGACCTGACCACCTACGGCTATCCGGCTGCCCAAGTGGATAACTTCCCCGCGGGCGCCACCCAGCTCCCGCTCACCGGCATGGAAAAGGGCCTGACCATGTCGGCCATGCGCTCGCCGTCGGTCTTCAACTGGTTCCGGCCGGACTACGCGCCGCGCGGCCCGATCGCGGAAGCCGGGCTCGTCGCGCCGGAGATGCAGATCACCACGGAAACCAGTGTGGTGACCGTGATCAACTTCTTCCGGAACCTCGTTCGGCTCAATAGCATCGGCGGCGCCAATCTCCACGATGTCTCCAACAACGACGCCCGCATCTCCCTCGACCGGACCGAAATGTTTGCGGTTTACGATGACGCCATCGCGGCCGGCCAAACCAAGGCCGAGGCGACCGAGACCACCCTCGACTACCTCGACGATTTCCTGATGGCGGGGAGGCTCAAGGCGGACTACGCCAGCGCCCCGACCCCCAACCCTCGCAGCATCATGATCGATGCCATCGTGGACATGAACTTCAACGATACAAACAACCCGACGCGAGAGCTGCTCTACCTCTTTGTAAATTCTCCCGAATACATCCACCAGCGATAGACGACCATGAAGAATCAGCAATGCCTTGAACACCAGCTCAACCGCCGGCAGTTTCTCCGCCAAACCGCCTGCGCGGCGCTCGGGTACACCGGGTTGGTCAGCACCATTTCCCACCTCAGCCTGGTCAATTCGGCCCTGGCGCAGACCAACCTGAGCAATTACCGGGCGCTGGTGATTGTGTTTCTTTACGGCGGGAACGATTCCAACAACATGCTTATTCCGCGGCTCGGGCACCCGAGCTACGCGCCCTACAAATCCACCCGTAACGTCCTGGGCATCCTGGATGAGAACGACCCGGACTACCAGAGCTCCAACCCCCATTCCATTCCTCTCGTCACCACCGATGGCAACTACGGCGTGCACCACCGGCTCCAGCCGATGGCGGACCTGTTCAACGACGGTGATCTTGCCTTCGTTGCCAACGTCGGCAGCCTTACCCACCCCATCCTCACGCAGGACGACTTCATCAACGGGACGGTGCCACAGCCGGAGCATCTCTTCTCCCACACCAACCAGCAAATGCAGTGGCAGTCGAGCATTCCGGACCAAGCCTTTGCCACCGGCTGGGGAGGACGCATCGCGGATTTGCTCTACGGCGCGGCCTCTGACTCGGACGCCGTCTCGATGAACATCTCGCTCGACGGCATCAACAACCTGCAGGTCGGCAACCAGGTGGCCCAGTATTCGGTCGATTACCAGGGCGCCATTCCCCTGGTCGGCTTTGGTCAAAATTACTCCGGCGCCTGGGACGGCTCCAACTACACCAACAACACTTCCGGCAAGCGGCTGAAGGCGTTTGAAGACATCATGAACTTTTCGCGCTCGCACCTGCTGGAGGCGGGCTACAACGACGTCGTCCGCCGCGCCCGGGCCAACGAGGGCCTGATTGGAGAAGCCGCCGCCGCGGCCGACGCCAGCGGGGTGGACTTTGACGCCATCTTTGGTGGCGACACCGGCTCCCTCATCGGCCAGCTCAAAATGATTGCCAAGCTCATCGCCGGCCGGGGCTCGCTGGGCAACAGCCGGCAGATTTTCTTCTGCAGCGCCGGCGGGTACGACACCCACGCCGCGCAACGCGACGCTCACGACAACCTGATGGAAGAGCTGGGGGCCTCCCTCAAAGCCTTTAGCGACGCGATGATTGCGCTTGGTGTGAATGACGACGTGCTCACCATTTCCCACTCCGACTTTGCCCGCACGCTAAGCCCGAACGGCACGGACGCTTCCTCGACCGGGACCGACCACGGCTGGGGCGGGCACCAGATCGTGATGGGCGGAGGCGTCAACGGCAGCCGGATCTACGGCCACTTCCCCAACCTGATCCTCGACACCGGCCGCGACGTCGACCAAGTGCGAGGCCGGGGCCGCTGGATTCCCACCACGTCCGTGGACCAGTACCTGGCCAGTTCCGCCCGCTGGCTGGGCATCGACAACTCGGCCCTCTCTACCATCTTCCCCAACCTGAGCCGGTTCGACGATCCCTTCAGCGGACCGGCCAACCTTGGCTACGTCACGCTCTAGGCGAAGGCATGGCCCGAACCCGACTTATCCGGTGCCTGCTGCTGGTGGCGGTGATCGCCCTGGCCGTGGCGGTCGTCACTTTCACCTGGCCGCGTGCCAGTCCGGAGCCGGAAGCGGAGCCCGTAGAAACACCGTCCTCCCGATTTTTGCTAATCAAGAAGGCGCCCGAGGGTTCCACGCCCCAGCGGCCCAACCCTTCCACGACCCCAGGCCGATCACAACCCAGCCCAACCGTGGCGGAGCGGGACGCCCGGGGAGTCAACTACCTCCCCCAGGTGGTCGCTTTCGCAGACGAACTAAACGCTCCCTCCGGCAACCCACGGAACGACGTCGATACGCTGGTCAACCTTATGGATATCTACCGGAGGATGGTGGGCGAAGGCTATCCGTCCGGCCTCAACCGCGAAATTGTGCGTCAGCTCCAGGGCGATAACGGCAAGAAACTCGCGGTCCTGCCGTCCAGTTTCCCAGGGCTCAATCCCGAGGGGGAAATCACGGACCGGTGGAACACGCCTTACTTTTTCCACAACGTCTCGGACACCCAGGTGGAAATCCGCTCGGCCGGACCGGACCGGACCTTCTGGACGGACGACGACATTGCCGAACCCGAAACGCCGCTTCCGATCAAGGCTCCCGTTGCGCTGCCCCGGCGCTGAGCCCTTCTCGCTTTCAGACGGAAATTTCCCGGCGTCCGATGGGCACTTCGGTCGAGAGAAAACGTCTGTCGTTTGCCAAGTTCACCAGCCGCAAGTGTGGAAACGGGCTTTCACCTGTCAGCGAAAGCACTACGGAATAATGGATCTTGTTTCGGTAAGTTTTGCTCGGCAATTAGCGAAGGATAATAAAAAGATCTTATCAGGTAAACGAGTAATCTTGTTTCTTTAGCGGTGTTTAGAGAAACTGCTCCAAGTAAGACGTCTCGTCTTTTCTTGCTATGACTGTGGAATTTCACCGCGGGGAGCATGAAACGGCCGGCTCTGGTTTTTTGTCACCAGCCCGACTTCCAGGTAATTCAACCTGCCGAATTAATTCTATTCTTTGTATAGGCAAGTTGCTGATGCTCGGAAGAATTTTCCTATTTTCTGCTGCTTTGATGACGCAAATTCAACACCGCTAACCCTAACTAAACTACCTACCCATGATATTACCCCTACTTCCTCTGAACTGGAAAAAGCCCCTCGCCTCCGTTTGGAGTCGTCATTGGCTCCTCGCCGTCCTCTGTTTCGGCCTGCTCACCACCGGCCAACTTCAAGGCCAAACCACCCTCGGGACGGAATTTCCGCTCGGAGTTGGTGTCCAGTTGAAGAACGAAGACACGAGCGCAGCCGCCCTGAACAAGGTGGACAGCATGGGCGTTGGGGTTGTCCGCAAAGCCATCTATTGGGAAACCAATGAACCAACCCCCGGCACCTACGACTGGTCGCAACCAGACCAGTGGATCGCGGACATGGAGGCCAAGGGCTTCAGCATGGTCATCACCCTGGTCTGGAACAATCGCGACTATGAGCCCACCTACAAGCGCGCCATCACCACGCAGGCCGGCCGCGACGCCTTTGCCAACTACGCGGCCGACGTCGCCGCCCGTTACCAGGGTAAGGACATTATCTGGGAAATCTGGAACGAACCCAACCTGAACAGCTTTTGGTATCAGGACGGCAACCCCAGCAACCTGGATCAGATGGCGGACGAATACACCGCCCTGATCAAGGACACCATCCCGGCGATGAAGGCGGCCGATCCGAATTGCCGGGTGGCGGTCTGCTCGATTTCGGCGCTTTGGAACAAGTCCTTCCAGTGGTTCCAGCGCTGCCTGGACCAAGGCCTGCTCACGGTCGACGTGGACGTTATCTCTGTTCACCCCTACGGCTTCCGCTGGCCGGAGCTCTGCTACGCCGACGGCTACCCCGTCATCCGTCAGAAGCTGGACGCGGCCGGAGGCACCGACGTGGCCATCATCAGCAGCGAGGTGGGCTACAGCGAACCCTGGCTGATTGACCGGGGCTACACCACCGCCAACGTGCTCAACGCGCAGGCAGCCTGCTTCGTGCGCCAAAACCTGGTCGACGCGATGAGCGACGTCCAGCTCGGTATCTGGTACGAATTCAGCGACACCCAAAAGTGGGGCGTGGTGAACAACGACCTGAGCGAGCGCCCCACCTTTACCGCCGCGCAGGTGATGACCACCGAACTGGCCGGCTACTCCTTCAAGGAACGCCTCGATATCGGCGATCCGCTCGACTGGGTCGTGCTAATGGAAAACGCCAGCGGCGACAAGAAGCTGGTCGTCTGGACCGTCCCGAGCCAGAGCATGACCGTCAAGCTGCCGGTAACGCACACCGCGTCGATCCCGGTCGGCATCCCCGGCGACTACGTCGTAACCGACATGCTGGGCAACACCACCACGCTAACAACGGCCTCGGCCGACCTGGACGTGACGCTGACCGGCGAGCCGCAGTACATTCCCCTGCAGGCCGCCGTCTCGGTCTACGGCAACATCGCGCCGCTGGCCACGCTCGATGCCAGCGTCTTGAACAGGCTGGAAAAGCTGACCGACGGCAACTACACCAACAGCGGCCGTTGGTACTCTGGCACCAATTGGCCGGAGTGGATCGAGCTGGACTTCGGCGACGTCTACACCATCGACCAAGTCTTCCTTGACCAGCAAACCAACCGCATCAACGACTGGAGCCTGGAAGCCTGGGACGGCTCGGCCTGGGTCTCGGTCATCACCGGCAACCATGACGGCCAGAACGACCTGACGATCAGCTTTAGTCCCATTGCGACCGACAAGCTCAAGCTCAACCTCCTGACCGGTGACAACACGGTGAGGGTGTACGAGATCGAAGTCTACGGCGAGGAGTTCTCGCAACCGCCGCCGGGGGTGTACGAGAACGTGGCGCTGGGCAAAACGGCCACAGCGAGTGATCCCGTCAACGTGCAGAAGCTTACGGACGGTAACTACACCAACTCCGGCCGCTGGTACTCCAACCCGGACTTCCCCGAGTGGGTGGAAATCGACCTGGGCGGCGCCCACACCATCGACCAGATCGCCTTGATCCAGCAAGTCGCCCGGACGAACGACTGGAACGCAGAGGTCTGGGACGGCTCCGCCTGGGTGCAGGTGGCCTCCGGCAACGCCGATGGCGTTCACAACGTCACGGCCACGTTCACGCCAGTCAGCACCAGCAAGGTAAGGTTCAACATCACTTCGGGAGACAACTACCTCAAGGTGTACGAAATCGAAATCTACGGGGCGCCGGATTGATCCGCCGCCGCGCGATCTCCGAACCAGCCTAACCACCTGGGCAGCTCGCGCGTACCGGTTTTGGCGCAGGGGAACGCGCTCCGGTACGCGCGGGGAACTCACCAGGGGGAGTGCCTCGTTTCCCAAAGCCCAGGCCGCCGAGCGCACGCTGCGTGCGGCGGCCTCTTTCTCGTGCGCGCGTCAGCGCCGGTCAGGCTCAGGCCTCGCTAATCGTTGATTTGGAACGAATCGAACTCGGCCTCGGTTAAAGCCAAATTGGTGTGGGAGGTGACCGCCATGCCAACATACACGGTCGAGCCCATGGTGATGGTTTCCGAGCCGGTCTGGGTCCAGGTGACGCCGTCCGACGAGTGGTAGCCGGTGAAAGTGTTACCGGAACGCACCATCCGGACCCAGTACGGAGGGCTGCCCCCACCCGTAGTGCTTGCCGTCGAGCCCCCGGTGGCGGTGCGCCGGGAGAAGCGGCCGCCCGAGGCTGGCGTGACAAAAGAGGAGGCATGCTTGGAATTAGCATCGAGGGTTTCCCGGATCATCACGCCGGCCTTGGCAGCGGAGTGGCTGTTGACCAGGCTTTGGACTTCGGCGATGAGTTCTCCGTCTCCGGTCATCTCTCGGTAAACGAAATGGAAGCCGTCCTGGAAGCCCCAGATGTCGTTACCACTGGCCTCAATCGTGTAGAGCCCGTTGTCTTCGGTCACGCTCCCCGCCAGGACGGCGTTGCCGATATCCGCGGAGAAGAGCGTCTCGGGAGCGGCCGCGCCGGTCATGATCTCGTAGTTGTCGAACACGGCAGTGGCCAGCACGCTGTTGTTGTAGGAAGTGGCCACCAGCCCGACGTAGAGGATGTCGCCCATGTCGATCGTGGCCGAACCGAGCTCCACCCAGGTCACGCCGTCCACCGAGGCCCGGCTGGTGAAGGTGTCGCCGGAACGGTTCACTGACACCCACTCGAAGTTCTGGGAAGAATCCACCACCACCGTGGCCTGCGCGGAGCTTGCCGCCCGGTGGATGAATTCAGCGTTGCCGCTGGTGCGGACGAGCGTGGTGACGTTCTTCGATCCGCTGCCCAGATCCGAGCGCATCATCACGCCCGCGCCGCCCGCAGTGAGAGAGTCCACCCGCGCGAGGACTTCGCCGTCGCCTTCGAGGGTTTCATAGCCGTAGTGGAAGCGGTCCACCGCAAAGCGGATTCCCGTTCCGCTGCCCTCGAGGGTGTAGGTGCCGCCGCTTTCGGAAACACTGCCGTCCAGGGTCAGGCTGGGCACATCCAGCGAAAGCAGGGTGCTGGTGGGCGCGACGTTGACCGAGCCCAGGTCGACGTAGACCGGGAAGGCGCTCGCCCCGATGGTCAGCTCTCCGCCCGAGGCGCTGGCCGAACCGGTAGTGCCGTAGGTCGTCACGGTGGAGAAAGAACCCGAGCTGACGCTGAGCGGAATCTCAAGGTTAACGCTGGCGCCGCCCGTCCAGACCGCCAGCTTGCGGTTGGTTCCGTTGCTGAGCACAAGCACAAAATCCTCCGCGCGGTACCCCGGCACCCGGCCTTCGACAAAATAACCGTCAAACTGGTCCGTCAGCACATCCAGCGCGTTGTATCCGGGCCGCAGCGTGTCGTTGGAGTTGGTGAGCGCGTACAACTGGTTGCCCCCGCTGGGCTGCCACTCGTACCAGACGCTCTGATAGATGCCGGTGTAGGAATTCAGCAGGGCCATGCGCACGCAGACCGCGCCCTGCTCCTCCTGCCGCTGGGTCGTGGTGCCACTAAACGACGTGTACGTGGCGCCGTACTCGGTGTTGAGAATCGGGTAGTCCGCCGGGATGTTCCAGTCCGCCATCCGGTTGCGCAGTTCGATGATCTCATCCGCGACGCGCTCGGGCTTGGCTGACTTGCCCGGGCCGCTGTAGGGGTGGACGGAGAGGCCGTCGCACTGGTTGGCAAAGCCGAGCTCGAAGCAACGCTCCAGCCAGGCGTCGGTCTGGGCCCAGACCATGTCCAGCACGCTGCCACCCACCACAAAGCAGCTCGGGTCGGCCGCCTTCATGGCGGGAACCGCCGCGTCGATCAAGCCCATGTAGTTATCCGCGCTGTAGCCGGGCCAGAAGTTGTCCGTGTTCGGCTCGTTCCAAATCTCCCAGACCACCCCGGGCGCGTTGTAGCGGGTGACGGCGGCGGCCGCGTAATTGGCAAAGCCCTGGCGCTCGGCGGTCTCGTTCATGATGATGCCGTCGGTGTTGTAGCCGGGAGCGGTGTAGGCCAGGAGGAAGATAGGCTGTAGCCCGTACTGGTCGAGCTTCGCCATGGTGTTGTCCAAGTTGGTCCAGGTGTAGGTGCCCTGCGTCTTCTCGACGTCCGGCCAAGCCGCGCGGATGCGCACATACTTGACGCCAGCGGCTTGCATGTTGGCCAGGTCGGTATTGTTAAGCGCGTTGGTGGTGGTGCCGGTGTTGACGCCGATTCCTTCCGAGATCACCCCGGAGAGGAACGCGGGCAGGCCGCCGTTGTCGACGGTGTAAGTGAGCGTGAGGCCGGTCTCCGCGTTGTTGTTTCCAAAGAAGCCCTTGTGGGGAAGGCTGACGTCCGGGGTCAGCGCAAAGGTGACCACCCCGTTGGAGTCGTCGTTGATAAAGTCGAGGTCGGAGCCGCTGAAGGTCACCGCGTAAACGTCGCGGTTCCCTTGGAGGGCGGAGGGGGTCGAAGCGCCCAGGTTGCCGAGGGACGTCGCGTCCGCGCTGTCCATGCCGACATTGTTCGCCACAAAACTGCCGCTTCCGCCCGCTTCGGTGTAAGTCGAGTTGCCCGGCGCGTTGTCCCAGGTGATCGTGCCACTCTGGAAGGCCTCGTTGGCCGCGCCGTCTTCAATGGCATAGAGGTTCACGTCCTGGGCGGAACTGGAGTTGCTCCAGATTGAAAAAGTCGCCTCGGTCACGATGGCGTTCGCCGGCAACCCGGTCAGATCGACACGGATGTAACCTTTGAGCAGATTGTTGGGAGAGTTGCCGCGGACGTTTGGGTTGCTTCCATAATTGTTGCCGTTTTCGCCGGTTTGATAGCCGGCTTCCACGCGCGCCACTTGGGAGAGTTCAAAGGTCATCGTGTCCGCTACGACCGAAACGCAGAGGATGAGTGGCAGGACCAACAGGGCAAAACCTTTCAGGCAGGATTTTCCAAATAAGACGATGTGGTAGTGATTCATGGGAGGATAGGTCGGGTTGATTTGCTTAGGCTGCGATTTCAGCAACCGCTCCATAAACCGTATTTCCCTCCATCTCCGCAATCTTGCCTAACTGCACCACGTTGCAGATTTGGTCCCAAATCCTCCGGCCCCGGCCAGGTCGGTTTTCACAAGCCAATGACTGTCAATCCGATAGGCACGCCTCGGCCGACAAGACAAAACTTAAAAGAATAGGTGCAGAAAAATCCCCCGACCCGGCTATTACACTAGATACACGCCCAAAAAATCACCGTTCTATGGCCTTTAAGTTCTTTAAACTATTGTCAATCAACATTTTGTGCCTTGAAAAGAAAAAAGAGATTTCCGCCGAAAAAGCTTGTCATTTAGCGCCTAGGATGAGAAAGATAGCAACTACAACGTCTCTTATAAAGAGAGATTAAACCCTAACCGGAACCTCCCCATGATCCTACCTCACGCGATGTACCCTTGCCGTAAAGCCGCTTGGTTTGCTGTTTTAACGCTTCTTCTCATACCTACGATAATGGCCAACTCAGCGTCGGCCGCGCCCGTTTCGGTTACTTCACCGGCGTATCGATCTGACATTAGTGGCAACACCACCATCTCGGTAAGCGCACCAGGCGAGACCAGTGTCGTGGTCAAGTGCTGGCAGAATGGCTCGGGCTTGGGGCAAGATACGACCGTGGCTACCGTAACACTTGATGCCAGTGGCAACGGTTCCTTTGTCTTTCCGGCCAACTCCTATCCCAAGGGACCGATCACGTTGCGGTTGATCGCGGGCTCTGACGCGTCCAAGGCGGATCCGGACGTGGACACCGACACCTGTCATCTCCAACTCTACAATACCGGCGGAGTATCCTGGAAGGAAGGCCTGGCCGCGGCACCCACACCGGCCCAGGCGGCCAGCATGGCCCTGGCCTGGGCGGATGATTTTGACAGCGCCCTCTCCATCTCGCGCACTGGGGCCGGCGCCACCTACGGATCGCATACCATCGGCTACAAGGATTTCAGCGGCCTGCGCTTCCGGGATTATGAAACCAGCAAGAACCCGTTTCTGCAAAAAGACACTTATCTGCGCATCCGGGCGTATGATCCCGTCGGCACCGCCAACGACTGGAACGATGGCGGAACCGGCCTGATCTGCAGCATTGGGCAGGACAAGACTGGCTTCAAGGTACAGGTGCCGTTTTACGCCGAGTGCCGCTTCATCGCGCAGCGCGCGATCGGTACCTGGCCGGCCTTTTGGCTGCTCAGCCTGCAGGGCAGCGACAGCGAATACGGCGAGATCGACGTAATCGAAGCCTACGGCAACGTCACGCAATCCCGTTATACCGCTGGTTCCCACCGCTGGCCATCGAGCATCCACGACCACGACTATAAATTGATCAAAATGGACGGTAGCATCGCGGGCACGGTGAACGCGGACTGGTCTGACACCGTCCACACCTACGGCGTCAAGGTGACCAGTTCCACCACCACTTTTTACCTGGATGACGTGGAGGTTTACAGCCAGCCCACCCGATCCGCATGGATCACCCAGGATTGGTACTTCCTGGTCAATTACGCCATCGGCGGAACCTCCGGATGGCCTTACGATCTAAGCCGCTACGGCCAATACAGCGACATGTACGTGGACTGGGTGCGCGTTTACCAGGGTGGCTCAGAGGAAATCGTGGTCGACAACTCCGACTCGACCGGCGTCTCGATTACGGGAAGCTGGACCTCCAGCAGCTTCAGCCCGGACTACATCGGGACCAACTACCTCCATGACGGCAACAGCGGCAAGGGCTCCAAGAGCGTGACCTTTACGCCAACCGTTCCCAGCACCGGCAACTACGAAGTCTCCGTCTTCTACAATTCCAGCGTCGACCGGGCCAACAACGTGCCGGTGGACGTGGTGCACGCCAACGGCACGGAGAACCTCTCCGTCGACCAAACCACCGGCGGCGGTGACTGGGTGAGCCTGGGCATCTACGAGTTCAACGCCGGCACCGGCGGGAGCGTGACGGTCGGCAACACCGGCACCACCAAGCACGTCGTAGCCGACGCCATCCGGCTGGTGCCGACCAGCCAGCCGGCCATCCCCGCGACCGCCAAGATCGTCAACAGCTACACTGGCAAGGCGCTCCGTCCCCTCAACGACGGCACCGGCAACAACGTTAACATCGTCCAGTACGCGTACAGCGGAAGCCACGACCAGGATTGGGAAGTGAACGACCTGGGCACGGGCTACCACACGATCGTCAACGTCGATAACGGCAAAGCCCTGCGCCCCTACAATGGCGGCACCTTGATCGGCGACGACATCGTGCAATACACCGACTACGAGTGGCAAAGCCAGCAGTTCGAGTTGATCGACGTCGGCGGCGGACTCTACCGAATCAAGAACCGCCACAGCGGACACTCCCTGCGCCCCGACAACGCCGGCACCGCCGACAACGTGCAGATCGTCCAGCGCAACTACAGCGACTGGGCGAGCATGAAGTGGGAGATCGTCGCTCCGTAACCCTTCGTACCCGAGGCCTCATCACGCCATTCTGCGCGGGATGAGGCGGGAGCCGTTCCGCTTTGGAACCTCTCATCATGGCAAAGCACGGACTTTTCGCATTACTCCTTTTGGCGGTCGCCGTGGTCGCCTTCGCAGTTTGGATCAACCGCCCCGCGTGGGTGGTTGCTCCGTCGGAAAGCGCTGGCGTTCCGATGACAGCCCTCGATCTCGAAGCCCGGAAGCCGACGCCAGTCGTTACCCGGCGCACGCCGGAACCGTCGCAGCGTTTCGATCCCAGTCGCTCCGCCTATAACGCGCGCCTCACCGAAGAAATGCGGCAGGGTTTGGTTAACCTCCAGGACCTTTTTAGCCAAGAGCAACTGGCCTTCTCGGCCGTTGGCCAAAAGGAACGAGTGGTCGAGGCTTTACGCGACTACCAAGCCGACTGGGTTCTGGGCACGGCCAAGCTGGAGATTGCCCTGGAGGAACTCGACGCGACCTCCGCGGCCGAGTTGTTCGACGTCCTGACCCGGCACCTGCCCGCCGACGACGATTCCGCGCTGGCCGCCTACCGGATGTACTTCCGCGCCTGGGGCGGAGTGGACGGTGCTGCGGCGGTAGCCCGAAGCCTGGAGGAACTACCCGCCACCCGACTGCGACTGGAGGCGGGCCGCGAAGCCCTCCTGAGTTGGGCCGGCGATGACCCCGGCAGCGCAGCAGAACATCTCACCACCATGCCCGAGACCTACGGGAAGGACTACCTGATCTATGCCCTCCCCGCCGCCTACATCGGGCAGGCCCCGACCGCCGCCATGGAGTGGGCTCAGTCCCTGTCTCCTCAGTATCGCCGCAATGCCCTGCTGCACAGCACGCTCGCTTGGGTGGACACCGATCTCGAAGCCGCCAAAGAGTATGCCACTCAACTCAGCGAAGAATCCGACGCGATTGACGAGGCCAGCGGGGTGATCTTCTCCCGCGTGGGCAAGGCGCTGGTCCGTGAGGACCCGGCGGCGGCGGCGGCCTGGGCGGAATCGCTGCCGGCCACCAGCGTCGCCCGGCAGCAAGCCATGCTCGGCGTCATCGACCAATGGGGCGTTGCGGATCCGGAAGGCGCCAGCGCTTGGTTGCAGCGCTTTGAAGCGTCGCCGGTGGTGGATCCCGCGATCGAGCGATTTGCCCTGGATGCCGCCGAGATTGATCCCCCAACCGCGGCCGCCTGGGCGAACACAATTTCAGATCCCGGCCGGCGAGTTAGCTCGTTGGAAACGGTTCTCAACGCCTGGATGGCCCAAGATGCCGAGGAGGCCCAAAACTGGGCGCAAGAACACGGGTACCGGCTGGAAGCGAATCGCCCGGCCCAAGGAAACTAGAACTTGGGACGGTGGATGGCGTTTCCCGTACGGTTTGCTTCCTAGAGAGAAAGCCGATCTTGGCCGCTTTGTTTGCCTCGGGCCCCATTCCAAAGCAAGGTGGGATTTCAATTCCTTCAGCTTCCGCCTGAGGGCTCTGCGTGCCGTGCAAGACCCTTTAAATCAACTGGTTCCTAAGTCATGACGGGCAACCGAAGCCCACGGCCATCCTAGGCGGGTGATCAAGGGGCTCGGAGGGGAATGGAGTCACCGGAACATGACAACTCCGGCAACCGCAGAGCCACCACCCGAGCGCCCAGCGTGCGCGCTGGCGCCGATGCCACATAACGCGTATCGTTCCTCTCCGCCTTAAATTGAGACGCGCCACCTTGTCCAAACCCTGCCTTGCAAACGAGTCGACATAGGGGCCGGAACACCAATGGAAAGCCAACCCAAGCAGATCCTGATCGTTTCATGCGATATGACGAGCCACGTCTACGCGTCGGCGAAGCTCGCGCGCGTCTACGCGTCGGAGGGCCACAGCGTTACCGTGGCGGCACCGGAGGGCACGGCGCTCGAGAGAATGAAAGGCCTTCTCCAGGGCCACCACGACGTGGTGTGCGTCTCATCCGGCAAGACGGCCACGGTCAACCAAATCAACGAGCGCCCAATCACCGATCCCTACTCGTACCGCACGCTTTTCAAGGTGCTGCGGAATCCGTTTCCCGAAGCGGCCGCCATTGCCAAGATGATCACCACTGAACACGAGGGAATGTTTGAGCCGATCCGCAATCTGATTCGCGACGGAAATTTTGACATCGTCATTCCCATGCATTCGGTTTCCGCCGTCGTGAGTGATGCGGTGGAGTCTTTGGCCAAGGACGTCAAGGTGATGATTTTTTCGTCGATGCCCTACGAACCGGCAACGTACCTTCCTCCTTCCCAAACGTGGCGCCTGACCCGCGCCCTCTCGACCTTCCCTCACGTCACCGCTTACAGCTCCAAGCCCTCCAAAAACATCCTGGTGCGTTGGCAGCATCATTTCTGGAAGTGGATTGATACGCAGGTCACGCAACGCGCTTGGAAAAAAGCGGAGGGCATTGTGAACGCCTGCCGCCAGAAGAGAGGCCTCGAGCCCATTTCGGACGGCTACATTGGCTACCAACACAAGTATCCGAGCCTGGTCGTCGGCGGCGTCACCCCCTTTATGGATGAATCCTACCCCGTACCGCCGCAAGTGACCGTGGTCGGCGCCATCGACGGCAGCGATGACGAAGACGTCGCAGTGGAGGGAGAATTGAAAACGTGGTTGGACGCAGCCAAGTCCGGCATCGTTTACATCGGCTTTGGAACCGGGACCACTTTAAGCGAGGGGCAAGCGACCAAACTGACCGGCGATCTGTACCGGGCCTTGCAGGAACAGGCGGAGCCTCCGCCGCGCGTCCTTTTTGCCCTACGCGCGTCGCAGCAAAAGCGCCTCCGCGCGGCGTTTAACCGCGCCTTTGGCTCGCAACCGTCCTCCGCCAGCGACCAACACCTTGAGTACATGAATGGCTTGTTTCGAATCCAAAGCGATCTTCCCCAAGCCGCGATCTTGAATTCGGGGCAGGTTCGCGTGTTTGTCAGTCACATGGGAATGGGAGGGTTTACGGAGGGCAGTCAGGCCGGCGTGCCGTTCGTCTGTTGTCCCAGTGGATGCGACCAGTACTTCAATATGGCGCGCGCCATTGACGCGGGCATCGGGGTCGGAGTCCGCCGCGGATTTACCGACCTGGGCGAACGCGTGCTGGACGTGTTGAACGATGCAGCCATGCATGAGCGCTCCCAAAAAATCGCCCTCCGCCTGCAAGATTTCGACGGCAACCGGCGGGCGGTGGAGGCGTTGGCCCAACAGGTCGCTGTGAACGGCAAAGCCTGAGAAACCGTTTTTTTACCATTGGGTCGCGTGTTCTGCTGGCCGTGACCTGATGAGCAAGCTTGCGCTCTGGCCAGACACTTTCGTCCGGAGGGCAAAATTTTCTGGGTTTTCGCTGCCGGATTGCCGGGTAATAGAATACGCGGTGCAACTCATTGCAAATAATCAGAGTTTATCACAAGCGCCCGTATTGATACTTAAGAAACAAAGCCGGACCCACCTCCGGAATCACCGTGGAAAGCGACAACAAGAGTCCCCTTAGGCTTGCCTCCCAACCCAAGAACAACATGAAAACCGCCCCCCTCTATCTTCTTTGCCTTCTCTGCCTTATTTTCCCCGCGCTGGCCGGTGCGGCCACGACGCCCATTAACCAGTTGGATTCTGTTGTCCCGACAGAGACTTACAACAATGCAAACTCCTACACTTTGCCCAGCATTGGCTTTGCGGTGGATTCAAGCACCAACAACACCGGCTCGCAAAAAAGCTTTAACGGCTACCTTCCGACCGGTGGCGTTACGGCCGACACTGCGGACGGCACCTTCCGGCTCAGCATCGACTTTGATCCGCTCGACACCGGATCGGACCACTACGTCATTTGGGAGACCGGCGGCTCGGGCAGCGGGTTCATGCTTTCCTACGTTCCCGACACGCAAACCCTCTGGCTCTACCTGCGCAAATCCGGGGTGGCTTCTCTTTCCTACCAGCTTTCGACGGCGGAACTCGCGGCCGGCGACCTGGACGTGGTCTGGACGGTCTCGCCCACCAACTTCATGACCCTCTTCATCGACGGGGAGGTGGTGGCCACCTCCCTCATTACGCAGAATGACTGGAGCGGATCGGAGGCGGGAGGCTACGGCGGTTTTTCCGGTTCCGTGGCCGGGGGGAGCCTCACCCCCAACAAGGCGCGCTTTGCCGATCTGACCCACAGCGCGATCAACGGAACCATCGGCCTGCGCTACTACAATGATCTGGCCGTGACGATGGCCGAAGCGGGCGTGGTCGCTTTGACCAAGGACAACCTGATCTACAGTTGGGATAGCTCCACCGCGACCGCGACGACCTGGACTTCGGCGGATCCCGGCTCGGACCTGACGCGCGCCTGGACCATTCCTTCCAGCGTCACGCTGGACACCTCCAACCCGGCCACGGAGACCGACATCACCGCCGCCTACATCTTTGGCAGTGCCGCCGCCTCTTCCGCCGCGTTCAACGCTTTGGCGCCCGACGCCACCTTTGAAGTCTGGGTAAAGCCGGACAGCCTCAGCGACGGGCAGCAGGTCATCTTTGAAAGCGGCGGCAGCACCCGCGGCCTGGCCCTGGTTCTCTCGGACGACGTCGTCCACTTCGCGGTGAAGGAATCGGCAAGCGGACCGGCCGAGCCGGACGTCAACCTCACCACCACCATCACCAGCGCGGATATCGCCGACTACCTCCAGATCGTCGGCGTAGTCGACAGCGGCGAGACCCGCCTCTACGTCAACCCGGTCGACGAGAGCGCTCCCGCCACCGCCAAAGCCACCGGGATAGGCGCCGGCTCGTGGTTCGGTTCCAACCTCGGCGGCCTGGGCGGCGGCAAGGGCGACACCGGCTCGCGCAGCAACTCGTCTTCCTCCTCCTGGAAGAACTTCAAGAAGTTTGAGGGTCGCGTCGGCCTGGCGCGCTTCTACGACATCGCCCTCTCCGGCGAACAGATCGAGCAAAACTTCCTCTACACCATCAACCCGCCTTTGGCCGTTAGCCCCATCAGCCCGTTTGGTATCGCGACAGGGGGCGAGCCCTTCGGCCAGTACCCAACGTATCTTCCGCTCATCGATCAGATCGACATTGTCGGGGTCCGCGGCTTCCCCAACTGGAACGCGATCGAACCAACCAATGACAGTTTTAGCTGGACGCTGGCCGACGACTACCTCGACACGGCGGAAGCCAACGGCCAGGAGGTCAGCGGACTCTTCGCCTACTCCGCTTCCTGGGCGGCGCCCACCATCAAAACCTTCCCGATGAATAACCTGCCGGACTGGTCGGACTACGTCACGCAGGTCGTTGATCGCTACAAAGACCGCGTGACTTACTGGGAAGTCTGGAACGAACCCAACGCGGCCTCCTTCAACACGGGGAACAATCCGTCGGAGGATTACGCCACGCTCGTGCGTTTGGCTTACGCCGCGGCCAAGGCCGAGGATCCCGACGCCAAAATCGGCATCTCCATTGCCAACTTCCACGTCGACTACATCCGCCAGGTCATCAACGCGCTGGAGGACCAGGGCGCGGCCGGTAGTTTCGACTTCATCGCCGTCCACCCCTACGAACTGGCCGGCCGGATGAACGCGCCGGGCGGCGAAATGTATTACCTCAACATCGTACCCGCCTTGCGCCAGATGCTGGCCGTGCACGCACCCTCCAAGGTCGACGTCCCGATCTGGTTCACCGAACTCGGCGCCAAAATCAACGGCACCATCCAAGGCGAAAACGTGACCGAGGACCTAGCCGCTGCCCAGCTGGTCAAGGTCTACGTCGCGGGCATTGCTCAGGGGGCCGAGCGGGTCGCCTGGTTCAACGTCAAGGATGCCGGCGGCTCGCAAGGCTTCGGCCTGATGAAGAACAACTTTTCCACCCGCAAAACCTACACGGCCTACGACGCCGTCACCGACGCGCTGGGCAAGACGCCCGAATACAAGGGCTGGGTCACCCCCGACAGCAACGGCTGGGCTTTGGGCTTCGTCTTCGAGGGCAACGGGAACACGACCCTGGCGACCTGGATGCCGAAGGGCGAAAGCGCGTCGATCAACTTTGGGACCAGCGTGGAGATCGTGGACATTACCACCAACACCTCGACAACGGCGAGCAGCTACACCCTGACGGACGAGCCGGTGCTGGTTAAAGGCATCCCTGCTTCCATGCTGGCTACCGCCGAAGCCAACGCAAGCCAGCCCTTTCCCTGGAGCTCCACGCCGGTCAACAGCAACCTGGTTCAAATTGACCTCGGCGAGACCACCATCGAGCAGGGCTTGGAACTGGACCGCGCCTTTACGGTTGTGCCCAACGGCACCGGCACCAACGGGGTCGTCGTCAACCAAGCGGGCGGGTCGATGTACCTGAACATTGTGCCCGAGTTCATGGACTACAACTCCGACACATTCTACGTGCGGGTAACGGCCCACCAGGAGCAGCGGCGCAAGTCCGGCTACTCCGGCATGAACCTGTGGTACCAGAATAACGACGGCAACGAAACCGCGCCGCCCGCCTACCCGTACAAGATTCCTTCGGGCTCTTGGCGCGGTTTAGATAACAACCTGAACACGCAGACGTTCACTTGGACGATTACCAACGGGACGATCGTGAACACCTTCGGCTACTCATTCTACCTAAAGTTTGATGCCTCGGTGCCGTTCGTCATCGACAAGGTGGAAGTCAGCAAGGTGCCGTTCTGATCATCTCGGGAAAACGTGCCTCCGGATTCCATCCCGGTCCGGGGGCGCTTTGGGGCGAGCCGCCCAAGCGCGGCAAGCCCTTCGCCTTCCGGTCCTCCCGGGTGGCTCAAACGCGAGCGCTCAGAGCTGCGTCGGATTGGGGGCGTCGCCGTAAATCTTCTGCGGATCGAAGGCCTTTGAGGATTCCAGGAAGCGGAGCTGGGGCGGCTCCGGGGTCTCGCCGATGGGCACCTCCCGGTAAAAACAGGAGCGGTAGCCCACGTGACAGGAGGCCTCATCGCCTCCGTCCGTCGGCGGCGCCAGCTCGACCTCGATCACCACGCAGTCCTGGTCGTCGTCGATCAGCATGCGCTTGACGGTCTGAACCATGCCGGAGCTCTCGCCTTTCTTCCACAGCTTCTGGCGGGAACGCGACCAGTAGTGGGCCAGGCCCGTCTCGATGGTCAGGCGCAGGGCTTCCGGATTCATAAAGGCAAACATCAGCACCTCGCGCGTCTGGAAGTGCATCGTCACGCACGGGATCACTCCATTTTCGTCGAACTTGGGCGCAAGCTGGTCGCCCTCCTCAACCTGTTCCACGCTCGTGCGTGCGGCGAAAAGGGCCTTTGTGTCTACCTGATCCATGACCAAGGCTTGCCTTCGCTTGGCTTCCAGTCAATCTTTTTGCAAGTCCCTTTCATTAAGATGAAGTCTGGCCAGCAATTCCTCCGGCGGTTACTTGATTGCATCGAAGACAGCCCCCTGAGGCTGACGCGCAAGCGCAGGGGTTTGCTCGAGGTCATGACCTCCTTCGACCGGCCTTTTCTGGCTTCCGAGCTCCTCGAGAAGGCGAGGCTGCCGACCGGCGACCTCGTCACCATTTACCGCACGCTGGAAGCCTTCGAGGGGATCGGCATCGTGCAGCGGATTCCACTCGAAAACGGTGGCCATCTCTTCGAACTGACGGAGCCCCACGACCACCACCACCACTTTGTCTGCCGCCAATGCTACCGGACCGAGCGGCTCGACCTCTGTCTGGCCAACGATTTGGAGAAGCGGGCGCGGCGGCTGGGCTTTTCCGACATCACCCACACGATGGAAGTCTACGGCCTCTGCGCGGATTGCCGGTGAAGGCAGGAACTAATTTGCCAGTTCGAGGCTCAAGGCGCCTCCGGCTTTCCCAGGTCGCCGTTTTCAAAACCAGGAACGGAAAAAATCTGGCTCAGCAGTCCCGGCAGCCGCCGGGCCCTTGGCAGCACTTACCGGTACTTAGTCCGCTTTTCTTGGAGATGAAAATGCCTCCGGTGATCACGCGACGAACCCGCTCGCCGGTCTCGGGGTGGCGCGTCAGCGGCTCGGCGTGGATGGACTGATAGTGCTCGAAGCACTCGGGCTCCTCGCTCTCGTCCAGCGGGATGGTTTCGTAGATGTAGGTCGGCATGGAAGCAGATTGAAGCGAGAAGCTGGAAGCCCTCTCTTCAATAACGCACGGATTGGCGGAATCACCAGTCGCCCAGAATCAAAGCCCCCGCCCAGGCAATGATCACGGCAAAAGCAAAGGCGAAAGCGGCCTGGCGTCCCGCCATTTTCAGCGCAAAGGCCGGTCGCATTTCCCGGGCGACCGCCAGCAGGGTAACCAAGCAAGGGAGCAACACGCCGGCCAGGTACACCGCGGTGAGCACTTCCACCGGCGACTCCAGCGGGACCTTTAATGCGCTGAAGTCACCCTCCAGCAAGCCAATCGCCAAACCGTCCTTGCGCACGGAGCCCAGCACCACGGCCGAAGCCGCTTCCGGCGGGAGGCGAAGCAAAGCCATCACCGGCTGCGCGGCCCAACTCAGCAACTTAAGAATCCCGGACCACTGCAGCAAGCCGGCCAGGAAGCAAATCCCAATGAAGATGGGAAGAGCCATCTGGAAAAAGTCCCGCATGCTCTGCACCACCTCGCGCCAAATGGCCCGCCAGCGGGGCATGTGAAGATTGCCAAGGGGTGGCAAAAGCAGGTTGCCACTGGCACGCCGCAGCGCGATCGGCGTGGTCAACCTGAGATAGATGAGGGTCGTGACCGCGAGCACACCAACGTAAACCGGCGCCAGCCAAACGTAGCCCGCCGCCGCGAAGACCGCCAGTGTCGCCGGAAGCTGGTAGGAGCAAGCCGAGCCGAAGGAGATGGCGGAAACGCACGCGCCGCGCGAGCAACTCGGGCAAGACCGCGTGGCCGTCACGGCCGGGACGTTGCAGCCAAAACCCATCACCACGCGGACCAGATCCCGTCCGCCCAAGCCAAAGGGCCGCAGCCACGGATGCAGGCCGTAAGAGAGCCGGTCAATCAGGCCCGTGTTCTTGTAGAGCGCGAGGATGGCGGAAAAAATCAGGATGGTTGGTAAGGCATAGAGAAGCAGGAACGGGAACATTGCCACGACGCCGTAATCCCCGGACAGAAGCGCGGGCAGCGGTTGCGGCAACCCATTGAGCCAGTCGAGCGGAGCGCGTAGAGCGCCCATGACGGGAGCGTAGAGAGAGTCGGCAAAGGCGTTGGCTTGAGTAACGGCCAACCAAGCCGGACCAAATAAAAGCAGGAGGCTGAGCGGAGCAAAGCCAAGCGCCCTTTCAAACCTCTGCTTGGATGGCTTCCGTAACCGGGCCGGGAAAGCCGGCAGCGCGCTCAGGTCACCTCTCGTCACCGAGCTGGCGTTGTCGACGGCGGTGCGCAGCTCGGCCAGTTCCAACGGCCCGGGGCGGCGCGCGTCGAGCAGGACCACCGGAACCCCCAACCGCTCTCTCCAAGCATCGAGCTGCTGGTGGTAAGCCTCCGTACCAGCGGCTGCCAGGCGGTCCCGGAAGGTCAACGCCAAGGCGATTTTGCGTTCTCCGGCCAGAGGCAGGAGGTGCTTTAGCTCTTCTTGGGCCCGGTGCGCACGGAGCACCAGCAGCACGTTTTCCGCCGTGGCCAGAGCTTCCAGCGCCTCCTTCACCGTGGCGGCGTCGGAGCCGGAGACAATGCCGGGGGTGTCAATCCAATCCCGGTCGTCTTCGGAGTAAACCCGGCAGTGCAGCGTGGAACCGGAGAAGCCGGAGGCCTCGGCCAAACGCCCCGACAGGGCGTCCAGCAGGCTGGTTTTGCCGACGCTTTCGAGACCCAGCACCAGTATTTCGGACCGTTTTCCGCTCAGCGATTTTTCCGGGCGAGTGGTCCCGGCGGGCTTCAACGCGCCGTCTCCACCGGTTCCTCTTCGCTTTCTAGCGCACACTCGCAGTTGGTGCAACACTCAAGGTCATCCACCAGAAAGCCCCTCTTGCGATCGTCCTCCAAGTCGGGTTCCCGGTCCTCCAGGCGCTGCACGAGCGAGCGCGCAATCACGCCGAACCGGGCGCGGAATTTATAGATAAAGCAAAACTTGGAACTACGCTGCACCAGTGAAGGCCCGCTGTAGTAGAGCCCCGGATGCAGGGTCGATTCGTCGTCCTCCGTGAACTGGGGCACGCCGCCCTCCCAGGCAAACAGGTGCCGGATCGGCTCCAGTGCGGAATGGAACCCCGTGGCGAGTAAAGGCGCCGACGGGTAATCAAAAACCTCGCCTTCTTCGGTCTCGATGATAAAGCGATCCGCAAGTTTGCTGACGCTGGTTATGGTCGTATGGCCCCACAGAACAAGGCGTTCGGGAAAATCGCGCAAGAGTTCCTCCAGGCGCTCGCGGGTGAACGGGCTGAGCGATTCACTTGGGTCCGGGTGATCCACGCTCCAGGGCTCTCCACTGGAGATGACGATGACTTTTTTGCCCCGGCGCACCAAGTTGTAGGCCGCGTCGATGCCGCTCTCGTAGCCGCCAATCACCGTCGCGCCTTCGCCCTCGTAGTCGTCCCAGGAGCGGAAGTCGCTCGTATGAGGGCAAAGCTCGCTGCCGGGAAAGACTTCCCGCCTGGGCAGGGAAAACTCACCCGCGGCCCAGATCAGCGTTTGGGTGCGAAGCGTTCGGTCTTGCGAGGAGCGAATCGCAAATCCTTCCTCCGTGGGCAGAACCTCCAGCACCTTCTCGTTCTCACACACATCCAGGCCAAAGTGGTCAACCGCGGTCCGCAGATAGGCGGCGTATTCCTCGCCGCTTAAATGTTCCCGCCCGGCGAAATCGGCCGGACTGGTGTCCGGAGTAATCGCATTCAAATCGGTCTGGAGAAAGGGATTGCCATGAAATGATGGCGTGATCAACCGCATCTCTTTAGGCCAACGCGAGAAAGAAGAGCCCACCGTGTTGGCTTCCAGAATTAACGGCGGGTCCATCTCTGCCCGGCTCAAGGCAAGCGCGCAACCGATCCCGGCGGGACCTGCGCCGACAATGAGTGTGGGGTGGATGGACACGATTCAAATGAAAGTGACTTTCATTTGAATGTCAATGGCGAGCGGCTGAGCGGGCCGCCGAAGGCTCCCAGATTTGTCGAATTTAACGCCGCCAACTCCAACGCAAAGGCCTCTCAAACTCTGAGCTGACCCTACGCCAATGCTGTGGTAGCTCGACCTAAGCATCGACAATCAAAAAAACAGGCGCCGAATTTTCGACGCCTGCTTAAAAAGGATCTTGGGCTTTAAGCGGCCTTGTTGCGTTTTTTCTGCAACCGGCGATACAAGGGCAGGCCAAACAAGCTGCCAATCAGCATCAGCGTTGCGGTTTGGGGCTCGGGCACGACTACAATCTGCAGACCCGCAACACCGATGTTGGAGAAAGGGCCATTTGCAAACAGCTCAATCTCCGGAGAAGGGTCCGTCAAGTTTCGAAAGACGATGTAGTTGCCTACTGGGTTGCCTGAAGTGATCTCGGTAAAGACGTAAGGGTCGTCCGAGTTCGGCGCTGTTGGTGAGATGGGAATCGGCGTCTCTCCGTTGAGCGAAATCGTGCCCGATGCCCCCGGTGAGGAGAGGTAGAGGATCAGATCGTAAGCTGGTGCGATGTTAATTTCCGAGAAGCTGAAGGTGACCGGGATGACGGGAGCCGGACCTTGTCCGGAACGCAAAGTACCGGCATAGAGCGTCTGGTTTGGCGTTGCGGTACCGCTGCCGGAACGAACAATCACACTCTGGCCGCTGGTGTAATCGAGATCGATGGTGGTGGCGATGCCAGTCGAGTCGAGCAAGTTGGTCAAGGTTCCGGCACCTGGATTTCCCGTGGTCGG
Source organism: Verrucomicrobiota bacterium (assembly GCA_038745425.1). GTDB lineage: Bacteria > Verrucomicrobiota > Verrucomicrobiia > Methylacidiphilales > UBA1321 > CAWUJC01. The sequence goes on from JBCDLL010000017.1 coordinate 43,114, forward strand.
AGCCAGATTCCAGTTAATGGCGGGAACCAATCCGGCAGATTCGCCCGGTGCCAACCGCGTGGGCGCACCGAAGCCGCTCGGCGGAAACTGCAAACTGATGACCTGAGCCTGGGAGCTCAGCACGGTGATGGATAGAACGAGGGCAGCTAGCCCAGTGATGAGGAAGTGTTTAAACGATGACATGATGAGTAAGTAATGAGTGTTGCTTGTGAGGTTATGATCGTAAATATCCCTTACATAAAGCAATGGGATTTTAATTGGACGTCCAATTTTACGAGTCAGTTCCATCTTCCGTCGCGGTCTCACAGGGTGCGCCTCACCTTTGCGGTTTCGGATCTAGCAGAGTCCACCCCGGCTTCCAGCTGCCGCGCACGAGAGTTCGCGTGACCGTTTCAGGCGGTCCGAAGTCCCGGCGGTGGACCATCGCGACGGCCGTCTCCACAGCGGTGGCCCCAATTTTGCGGCGATGAGAATCCACCCCCGCCCATTCGCTGACATCGTCATCGGTCGCCAGGTGGACCACCCCGACTTCTTCGGGAACCCGGTAACCGGCATCGGTCACGTACTCCACCAGGAAGGCGTCATGGCCGATGACAACATCCGGACGGGTTCGCTGAATCCAGGCAGCCAGCTTCTTTTTCAGCTCGAGCCAGTCCCTTTCGCTTTTTTTGCTGCGATAGAATAAAGGACCCTGGCGTTCGAGGTCGCGAAACTTGGTAAAAAAATTCTCCAGCGCGGCACTCAAGAGATTGGCAGAAAGGCGGTTCATTTGCTGCTCAATGCAAACACCAATCCGCCGGTAACCGGCGCGGTAGACGGCCTTAAGGGCCAGCAACAGGTTGTAGTAGTGGTCGGGCAGGATGGTGTTCTGCGGAGGCGCCAAGAGCCCTCCCCCGAGCGAGACCGCCGCGAAACGCGGCCAGTTCAGGCGAAGACGGGTTGCCGGGTAAGTCACGATAATCCCCTCGATCCCTTGTGCCTCCAGAATCTGGGACAAACGCCGGGAGGTCATTCCGGGCTGGTGGACCCAGAGTTCCTCCACCCGGTAGCCCAACTGCTCCGCGCGGGCCTGGGCTCCTTCCAGGTAGGGACTGAGATACTTGTAATCACTCCACGTAGACTCCCTTCCACTCGTGTTGAGCCAGGCCAGCGGCAAGAGCCCCTTGGTGCGGGCAATCCGCACCTGCGACATCAGTTGGTTGAGCCGCGCATCGGGGAAGTAACCGAGCCGGCGGGCGGCCTTTTGGACCCGTTCCCGCGTCGAGCGCTTCACGCTTGGGTGATTCTTGAGCGCGTAGCCGACCGTCGACTTCGACAGGCCCAGGTCGGCGGCAATGGTGCGGATGCTCGCGCGCGGTGATTCGCTCTTCATGGGCGGCGTGGTTGCTTGACCGGAAAGCACTTGCGCTTCCGGCTCTCCCAACCTGCCTTGATTAGGGGGCGGCTTCAAGCCGGGCGCGTTCCCGCGGCCGGGCAGAGCAACGGCGCGGCAAAGGGCCGCCTCCCGAGCGGGTTGTGACAGTCGCCGTTAAAAGATGGCATCGCAGCGGCAGCGGGAAACCACCCGGGGCGCTGGCTTTTTCGCGGGGGTGACTTATCTTCCCGTCCATGAAGCCCACCGCATTGTCCGTCGTTCTCCTCGCCGCCCTCCTTTGCTCCGCGCTCCCGGCCTTGGCCGGCCTGGGCCAAAGTGCCGAGGAAATCACCAAGACCTTTGGCCCGGCGAAGAGCCACGATCAAGAGGCCTCCACGATGACCTGGGAGCTGGAAGACGGCATCGTCTACACGGTGGCGTTTGACGGCGCGGGCAAGTCCTGGCTGGAGCAGGTCGCGCTGGCCAACGACGACGGGGAGGACGCCTTTAAGAGCGTCGGCCTGCTGCGCAAGTTCGCCAACCAGCACTTCGGCTCCGAGGACGCCTGGGAGTTTGTCGACTCCCTGGAACCGGCCACCTTCGGCGACCGCAAGCTGGAGTCCGTCCACGGGGTCATCTATTGGCGCCTGTCCAAGGACGGCAAGCAAGCCTCGGCCATGCACGTGTCCGGGACGCCGCTCATCGGCGTGATCAACGCCGACTACGCCAAGGCGAATCCGAAAGCACCCATCTTCGCCGGCTACTGATCCGGCCGGCCGTTCCCGCCCGGCGCCCCCCCCGCCATGAGCTCCCCCGCGTCTTCCGCCACCAACTCCATCTGGGGCTGGGTCGGTTGGACGTGGGCGCTGGCCGGCATTCTCACCATCCTGCTGGTGCCGATTTACCGGCTCAGCCTCATCGCTTGGGACGCCTTCTTTTACAAGCTGATGTGGTGGCACTGGGCGGCCACGCTCGCCTGGCTGCTGTTCATGATCTACGCCGAAGGCTGGCGGGGTTTTCACCGGGCCTGGGCTCCGCGCACCGCCGCCCGCGCCCATTTCCTGCTGCATCATCCCACGCCGTTGCGGGTGGCATTGGCCCCGCTTTTCTGCATGTGCTTTTTTGAGGCGAGCCGAAAACGGAAGATCGTGGCCTGGGTGCTGACCGGTTTCATCATCGCGCTGGTCCTGATCGTGGGGGTGCTTCCCCAACCCTGGCGCGGCCTGATCGACCTTGGGGTGGTCGTGGGCCTGAGCATGGGGGTGGTCTCCTTCCTCTTCCACGTGCTCAAGGCGTTTTACCGCGAGCCCGCGGCAGAATTGATGGCCGTTCGCTAGCGCCTGGTCGTTGGCGCTCGTCGCTTTATGGGGAGGCCTTTTCGAGGGCACTCATTTTACAGTCGATCAGTTGAACCTAAGTTGCCGTTGATGAATGCTGCGGCGGAGAAACGGTCGAACCCCGAGCCGGAGGTGTTGATTGTCGGCGCTCGCACCACCGGACTGATGCTGGCGATCCAGCTTCGCCGGCAGGGTATCAGTGTTCGGATCGTGGACCATTCCCCCTGCATCGATCCCCACTCCCGGGCCTCGCTGCTGCACTCGCGCAGCCTGGAATTGCTTCAAGGACTCGGTCTGGCGGAGGAGATCGCCGCCCACGGGCAGGTGCTGCGGGGCTTCCGTCTCTTCGCCGATAGGCGGGAGGTTCTCCACACCCGCGACCCGCCTGTCGATTCGCCCTTCCCGTACGCCATCGCCTACGCCCAGCCCAAAATCGAAGCCATCCTGGAGCGGCGCTTGCGCGAACTGGGCGTGGCCGTCGAGCGCAACACCACGCTGATTGCCATGGAGCGGGAGGCTGATCAGGTGCGGGTGGTTCTCCGAAGTTCCAACGGCCGGGATCAGGCCACCGCGGCCGCTTGGGTGGTGGGCTGTGATGGTGCTCATAGCGCCACCCGAAAGCTCCAGGATCTTGCCCTGATGGGTGACGACAGCCCCTACGCTTACATCGTTGCCGATGTCCGGATGGAGAACGACCACCCGCCGGACACCTCTTTCTCGTGCCTGCATGAAGACGGGCACCTGCTCGTCACCGTCCTGGACGAGGGGCGGCGCCTGATGGCGGGCTCCCTGCCGCTGGGTCATTCCGGCCAGGGCGAACCCAGCCTGCCGGAGATGCAGGCGATCGTGGACCGGCGCCTGGGCGGCGGCCATTCCTTGAGCGACCCCCGCTGGCTGGACTACTTCCGGGTTCATTACCGGGTGGCGGAGCGCTATCGCGTGGGGCGGGTTTTCCTGGCGGGGGACGCGGCGCACCTCAACTCGCCCTTCGGCGGCCATGGCATGAACACTGGTCTGCAAGACGCCGCCAACCTGGCCTGGAAGCTCGCCCTCGTGATCGAAGGCGTTGCTTCCGATCGGCTGTTGGACAGCTACGAGACCGAACGCCGACCGGCCGGAGAGGCGATGGTGGCCGCCTCCAAACGCACGACCGAGCCGGGCGAAACGTACCCGCGCCTGTCGGAGGACGAGCGTCGCGGGTTGCTGGCGGCTTTCCCAACCACGACGCAAGAGCGGCTGGCCTTTCGACGCGGCTTCGAGGAACTCGACCTCGACTACGGCGCCGGAGCGCTCTGCCGCGATGGCGACCCCAGCCTGCCGGACGAACTCCGGCCCGGACGGCAAGCCCGGGATGCGCCCGGCTTGCGGCGCGAGGGAAAAGCCTGTGGTCTCTTCGATCTCTTGGCCGGACCCAAGCACGTCCTGCTGATCTTTCCGCCGGCCGAGCCGGAAGAAGCGACGACTCCGCTACGGCCCCTTCTGGAAAAAAACGGGTTCTGGATGAGCCCCTTGTTGGTAGGATCCCAGGCCCCGCTGCGGGCAAACATAACGTTCCCGCCATGTTTGATCGATGCAGCGGGCGCCCTGCGCCAGCGCTATGGGATGTCGGCGGGCGGCCTTTATTTGTTGCGTCCGGATGGCTACATTGCCTACCGCAGCCGCGATTTCGGAAGCCTGGCCTGCTACGTGGATTCCCTGCTGGCCGAGGGTTCGCTCAACTGAGCCAGGTTGGACCCGTTGCGAAGAACCACGACGAGGCAGGCTATTCCGGGCGGGACGTTCCGTGACCGAATTCAGTTTAGTTCGCTTTCTGCCACGCAGCCAGCACGCCCAGGAAAGCGGTCATCAGACGATTGAGCGGCAGGGCGCGAGGCCACGCCAGAATGACATCCCGATGGGCATCCTCAGAGATCACATGGCGGAAAACAACGTCGCGGTGCTCCATGCTCTGCGCGGCCATCTCGGGGATAAGGGAGTAGCCCAAACCCGCCTCCACCAAATAAACCATGGTTTCGATTTGGGCGCTCTTTACGGAGAGCTTGGGCCGGGCATTGGAAGCCTCGCAAAGCGCGCGGATCTGCTGATTTAAGCTGTGCATCTCCTGCATGATAATCATGGGGGTTCCGGCCAGTTCCGGCAACCGGAGGCGCTTGCGCTTGGCCAAAGGGTGCCGGGAAGCGAGCACGATCAGGAAAGGCTCCTGGAACAGGGTGCGCGTTTCCAGCAATTGTTCGTGCGGGTGAGGGCGGCTCATCATCGCGCAGTCGATTTCGCCGGCCAGGAGCTTTTCCACCAGAGTTTCCGTGGTGTTTTCCACGAGTTGGAGCTGCATGCCCGGATGAGCTTTGGCGCAGGCTTGCACCAATGGCGGCATGAAGTACGGGGCAATGGTCGGAATGGCACCAAAGGTGAGCTCACCCGCAACCTCCTGTTCCTGATCGTGAGCCAGGTTTTCCAAGTCCTGCAGGCTGGACAAGCTGGCCTGAATCTTTGGAAGCAGGCGACGCCCGAACCGCGTCAGGGTCGCGCCCCGACGGGAACGCTCAAAGATGCGTTCGCCCAGTTCGTTCTCCAGCTTTTTGATCTGCTGGCTCAACGAGGGCTGAGTGATGTGACAAAGCTCGGCCGCCCGGCAAAAGTTGTGGGTCCGCGCGACCATGGCGACATAGCGAAGCTGGTGAATTTCCATCGTAGGCTTTGCCTATGGATAGCATAGATGAAATTTATTTCACCTATATCCAATCGACTCCTAGCTTCCAATTGCTCGTCGCTGTTCAAACCCAATCGAGACCGAAACCCAACCACCAAAGGATCCCCCACCATGCCGCACCCCGTTTACACATCGACCCAAGACGCTCTGGAACTTGCCCGCACCGGAGAAACCAAAGCGCTGCGGGAACAACTCGACGCAGGCCTCTCCCCCAACCACAGCAACGACCAGGGGCACACCCTGCTCATGCTGGCGACTTACCACGGCCACCGCGAAACCGCCGCATTGCTCCTGGAGCGCGGGGCGGAAGTGGACCGCCGAAACCAACACGGACAGACCCCGCTCGGCGGCGCCGCTTACAAAGGCTACTTCGAAGTCGTGCGCTTGTTGATTGACCATGGGGCTGACCCCGAGGCGGACCAGGGAGGCGGCAACCAGCCGGCCTTCTTTGCCGAAATGGCCGGGCATCGCGAAATCGTCAACTTCCTGCGCACCTGCAACAAGCAGCGAAAGTAGAAAGACCGGGGGAGCGCCCTTTCGGGCCGCTTCCTCGGAATCAACCTCTCGATTCACCGCGCCGGACCTTCGGCAGGATGTAAGCTGCCCACACGCCAACGCCCGCGATCCAGACAATCGCGGCGTAGGCGTAGTGGCTCACGCGGCTGTCCGGCATCCAATCGGCGCTGACGCGGGTAAGCATGGCCAAGATGACCAGCGCGGTCAAAATGCGAACCGGCCACATGATGCCGCGTAAACGGCCGGATTCGCCGCTGTGCCCCAGAATGACGCGGCTGGCCACGATGAAGGTCAGCAGGCTCAGCCCGCTAATGTAGAGCACGTGCAAAAACGAGTACGTCAGCTCTGGCCAAATTGCCATCAGCCCATAGGCCAGCGGGATAGAAATCAAAGCGCAGCGCAGGCCAAAGGCCAGCGACCCTCCACCCGCTCCTTTCTGGAAGGCGGGAACTTCGCGCAGAAGAAAAACGGAAATCCCGAAAGCGCGGAGTCCGTTTCCCCAGTGGGGATCACCCGTCGCCTCAACGACGAACCCCAGCATGACGAGTCCCCCGCATAAGAGGGCAAAACCAGCCCGGGCCCACCAACCGGCTGGAGGCACGAGCGACTCGGGAAAATCCTGACGCCCAGAAAGGCCAAAGAAACGCGGCAGCAGAAACGCGCCCACCCCCATGACGGGAAAAACCAAGTACCCCTGGTAAAGCAGAAGCCTCCCGAGCGAGACCATCCACGGAGGCTGGGCCAGAGGCGCCGCGTGAAGGACGGCTTGGCTACCGGCGCCGAAAACCGCTCCCGCCATCCCGAGCGCCACCAGCATAAACGCGGGTGGTGGCACGTCCCGGCGAAACAAGAAGGCTCGAACGCCGAGCAGTGCCGCAAACGAAAGCAGTGTGAAGGCAAAGATTTGATCGCCCCAGAAAGACTGGTCTGTTGCGTGCAGCCAAGTCAGCCACAGCACGGCGCCCGCCAGTGCGAGAGCTTCGCCGACGTTCAATCCCGGCATACCGAGCAACCGAGGCAACGCGGTTCCGAGGAACCCGAGAACGAAAGCGGTCAGAAAACCCTCAACCATGATCCGGGCGTGCACCGTCCCAGGATAGGTGGAGACGACCTCCCAAAAATAGAACGGCCAGAGAACTACGCCGAAGACCCCGATCGCGGCACCTACCGGGAAGAGGAGCCGGTAAGGCTCCCCATCCGCCACGAGACTCCAGTAAGTGCCCGCCGTTGCCTGATCAGTGTTCATCGGAAAAGGATTAAGTATTTAACCGCCTAATATCGAGTCGCTCAAGCTTGACGTGATTCTTATATTAGCCGACGAGACAACACATCATTATTGCCGTGCACCAAGGGGGCAAAAGCAGGGAGGAACCCGAGCGCCGCTTCCGCCCAGCCGGGGCCGCCTTCTATTCATCAAGGGGCAATGCGTCCTGGCTTACTTCCGGCTCAAGTACGCCGGAGCTCAGCCGGGCGGTGCGGTCGCAGCAGGCGGCCAGGTCGCTGCGCTCGTGGCTCACCAGCAGAGTGGTGACGCCGCACTGGAGCAGCACTTGCCGCAACTCCCGGCGAAGGTCGGCCCGCAGCTCCGGATCGAGGTTGCTGAAGGGCTCGTCGAGCAGGAGCAACTTGGGCGCCGGCGCCAGTGAGCGGGCCAGCGCCACCCGCTGTTGCTGGCCGCCGCTCATCTCGTGCGGATAGCGCCCCGCCAGTTCGGAGATTTTCAGGAGCTCGAGGAACTCCGCGCAGATTTTTTCGCTTTGCGCCCGAGCAACGCCTTGCAGGCCAAAGAGGACGTTCTCGCGCACGGTAAGATGCGGGAAGAGGGCGAAGGACTGGAAGACCAGGCCGACGGGCCGGCGTTCCGGCGGCACGAAAACGCCCGGTCCGTTCAGGACCTGGCCGTCCAGCCGCACCTCGCCGTGGTCCGGCAGCTCCAGGCCGGCGAGGCATCGCAGGAGCGTCGTTTTGCCGCCGCCGCTCGGCCCGTAGATTCCCAGCGATTCGCCTGCGGCGACCGTCAGCGAGAGATCGCACACGGTGAACCTGGCCAGGTCGTTAACTTGGAGCAGCAGGGCGGGCATGATTCTTTTCGATCCAAGAGTTGAGCAGGTAGACCGGAATCAGTCCCAAGGCAACCAGCATAAGCGCGTAGAGAGAGGCTGGCCCGAGCTGCTCCTCGAGCGCAAGTTCAAAGGTCTTGGTGGCCACGGTGTCGAAGTTGAAGGGCCGCAGCACCAGGGTGGCGGGCAGCTCTTTGAAGATGTCGATGCTGGCCAGCAACCAGGCGGCGCCCAGGCTGCTGCGCAGCAAAGGCAGGTGCACCCGGCGGAGCAGGTCGCGCGGCCCGCGGCCCAGCGTGAAAGCGGTTTCGTCCAGGACCCGCGACAGGCGGGCGTAGCCGCCTTCGAGCGCGTAGTTCGCCACCCCCAAAAAGCGGACGGTGTAAGCGAGCACCAGACCCGCAACCGAGCCGCTCAGCAGAAGGCCGGTTTCCCACCCCAGCCAGGAGTTGAGCTGCGCGATCGTCCAGCGGTCCACCGCAATCAGCGGCGCAAGCACCCCCACCGAGATAACCGTGCCCGGCACCGCGTAGCCCAGGCTGCAAATGCGGGCGGCGGTGGCGGTCCACCGACTCCGGACCAGCCGGTTGGTAAAAAGAACGAGGAGCGCCAGGGCCGTGATCACGAGGCCGCTACCGGCGGCCAGGAGCAGCGTCTGGCCGAAGATTGCCAGGTAACCTGCCGGGCTGGAGCCGTGCGTGGCCGGGACTGCCCAGGCGACGAGCATCCCCACCGGGATGACCCCGCCCAAAAACACGGGCAGCGCGCACCAAGCCGCGGCCAGACCAGCCCGGGCGCCGCGCAGGCTTTGGCGGTTGGCGTGGGGTTGGGCGTTCAGCCCGCCCTCGTAGCGGCCACGCCGCGCGAGGCGTTCCAGGAGCACGAGTAAAAACGCCACCAGCAGGGTGATGCTGGCCAGGCGCATCGCGGCGGGGAGGTCACCCAGATTGAACCACGTGCGGTAGATGCCGACAGTGAGCGTGGGCACGCCGTAGTAGGCGACGCTGCCGTAATCGGCCATGGCCTCGAAGAGGCAAAGCGAAACGCCGCCCACGATGGCCGGATAGGCCAGGGGCAACTCCACCCGCCAAAGAGTGGACCAGCCGCCGTGGCCGAGCGAGTGAGAGGCATCGCGGTAAAGCTGGGTCTGCCAGGTGAAGACGGGTCGGCAGATCACGTACACGTACGGAAAGAGGCTGAGCGAAAGCACCAGGATGACCCCGGGCAGGCTGAAGATTTGCGGAAACCAGTACTCGCTGGCGCTCTGGTAGCCCCCCAGCCAGCGGAAGGCCTGCTGTACCGGGCCGTAGGAATCCAGCAGGTTCGCGTAGACCAGCGCCATCACGTAACCTGGCAGCGCCAGTGGCAGAACCAAGGCCACCTGCAGCCACCGGCGGCCGGGGAATTCGTAGTGGGCGACGAGCCAAGCGGTCGAGACGCCCAGAATTAGACAGGACACGCCAACCCCGAGGGCAACCAGTAGCGAGTTGACCGTGTAGGTCCAAAGAAGATGCTCGGCCAGGTGGTTCCACCCGTCGGAGGACGCCGTCAGGCCCCCGTAAACCAAAGTCAGGAGGGGAGTCAGGACCAGGGCCGTGGCGAGAAGGGGCCACCCAAGCCAAAGCCGGCGTCCCTGGATTAACTTAGACACGCCCAAACCCTACTGCCAGCCCACCCGATCGGCCAGCTTCAGCGCCTCCTCCTCGTGCTGGCCAATCACGTCATGGCCAAGGTCGTCCTCTTTGAAGGTGCCCCAGCTCTGGACGATCCCGGCCGCCTCCACGTTGGGGTTGACCGGATACTCGTAGTTGGATTCGGCGTAAATCTCCTGGATCGGTTCGCTGGTCAAAAACTCCAGCAGGCGGATGGCATTCTCCTTGTTTTGGGCGGACTTGGTGATGCCGGCCGCGCTCAGGTTGACGTGCGTGCCCCGGTCCTCCTGATTAGGGAAGAAGATGCCGATCTGCTCGGCGACCGCTTGGTCCTCCGGGCTGCCGTTGGCGAGGAGGCCCAGGTAGTAGGTGTTGACCAAGGCGAGGTCGCCCTCCCCGGCGGCAACCGCCCGCATCTGGTCGCGATCGTTGCCCTTGGGCGAGCGGGCCAGGTTGTCCACGAAGCCGCGCGCCCAGCTTTCCACCTTCTCGGGGCCGTGCTCCGCGATGAGGCTGGCCACGAGGGCTTGATTGTAGAGATTGCTACTGCTGCGGACCAAAATGCGGCCCTTCCACTTCGGGTCGGCCAGATCTTCGTAGTTCGAAAGCTCCTCCGGAGAAACGCGGTCCTTGTGGTAGGCAATCACGCGGCCTCTTTTGGTGATGCCATACCAATCGCCCTGGTCACCCCGGTGGGCGGCCGGCACTTGGGCGGCGAGAACCTCGCTTTCCGAAGGCTGCAAAAGGCCCGCCTCCTGGGCGCGTGCCATCCGGCCGATATCCACGGTCAGAAAAAGGTCTGCCGGCGAATCCTCGCCTTCCGCCTTCAAGCGTTCGATCAGTTGGTCGGCACCCGCCTTGACGACGTTGACGGTGATGCCCGTTTCCTCGGCAAAGCGGTCGTAGATTTCCTGGTCGAGTTCGTAGTGCCGCTGAGTGTAAAGGTTCACCACTTGCTCGGTGTCGGCCGGAGCGGCGGCCTCGCCCCCCGGCTCAGCCTGCCCGCATCCGGTCAAACCCAGGGCGAGGCCGGCGACAGCCACGGCCAAGGCGGCCCGGAAGGAATTAAAGGAGGTATGCGTTGGGTGCGGTTGATTCTTCATTTTAGTGCTTCGAGGAGTTGGGATCAGGTGGACGGGGAAGGAGAACGTAGTCGCCCGGCCGCGGACTCACAACCCTCAGATTCGTTTTTTTGCCACTTTCGGATCATATCCGTAAGCGACTGCAAAACAGTGACTTGAGGGCCTCATCAAAGGGCGCGTTCTTGCTCAGCGTTAATCCTCGTCAAGTCTCCCTCATTTTAGCGAGTGAAGGGCCGTGAGCGTGAGGCCTTGATTTATGAGCGCGCGCCCGCCAATCCCCCCCGACGAGGGCGCCCACGAGGCCTGGACTCCATCGCCACGGGTAAGCCGGGGAATCCCGCCCCTTTTTGCCTTCGAAGGCAGTTCAGCAGAGATTTGTGGCAAATTAGCGCAAGACAGAGGCAGATCGGTTTTGGCAGTCTTTGCAACTTCACGAGGCATCCTCTGGCTGACAACCGCTCTCCGCATGGGCGGGCCGATCCAAACCAAGCGCTTCGAGCAACCACCCCCACCATCAATACCATGGAACCGAACCACGCTCCTGTCACCGTCCTTTACGCCAGCCAGTCTGGCAACGCCGAAGACCTGTCCACCATGGCGGTCAACGATCTGAAGGAGGCCGGCATCCCGGCCCAGAACTTCAACATGATGGACTACAGCGTCTCGCAGCTCGAGAGCGACACGCGCCTTCTCATCATCGCGAGCACCTGGGGCGAAGGCGAACCCCCGGACGAAGCGGCGGATTTCTACGAAGAACTCGCGGCGGCCGAAAGCCTCGATCTCAAGCAACTTCACTACGCGGTTTTGGCACTGGGGGACAGCTACTACGAGGGGTTTTGCCAGTTTGGCAAGGACCTGGATACCGCCCTGGAGCGCTACGGAGCCACCCGCCTGCGCGAGCGGCTGGACTGCGACATGGACCAGGACGAGCAGTATCCCGGCTGGATTCAGGAGCTCGCGGGCCGGTTGGCCGCGCCCACGCAGGCGGAAGTTGTGTGACGGTTTGGCAACAAAAAGGGCGAAACGGCCGCGGTGTTCACTTTTTTCTGTACGGATTGAAGCATGGCAAATAGGGCTTAGCGTGTGACGAGCGAACCCACCAACCCGCCCCGGTCGCCAAAGGCGAGTAAAGCCGTCTGGTGGAAGTTCTTCGGCCCGGCCTTTATCATCAGCATCGGCTACTTCGACCCCGGCAACTGGGCGACGGACCTCCAGGCGGGCAGTCAATACGGCTACCAGTTGCTCTGGATCCTGAGCCTAAGCTGCCTGATCGGCGCCTTCGCGCAAAATCTCTGCGCCAAGCTTGGCTTGGCGACCGGGCGCAACTTGGCCGAGCACTGCCGCGACAACTACCCGCGCTGGATGTCGAACACCATGTTCGTCTCCGCCGTCATTTCCATGATGGCGACCGACCTGGCGGAGATCATTGGCGTGGCGGTTGCGCTGCACCTGCTCTTTGGCATCGACCTCCTGGCCGGCGCCCTCATCACGGCGGTTGATGTGTTTCTGATCCTGCTGCTCAACCGCTGGGGCTACCGCTACATCGAGATGGTGTTCCTGATTGTGCTCGCGACCGTGAGCGGCATTTACATCGCCGAGATGTTCATGAGCAATCCCAACTACGAGGCCGTCGCGATCGACAGCGTCGTGCCGGGAGATCTCATCCTGCACGACTTCAACGCTCTCTTTATCGCAATCGGCGTGATTGGCGCCACCATCATGCCGCACAACCTTTACCTGCACTCCAGCCTGGTCATGCAGCGGCTCAAGGACAACTTGGCCCCGGCGAAAACGCTCTACCGCTGGTCCGTCATCGACACCAACATTTCGTTGTTTGTGGCCTGGTTCATTAACGCCGCCATCCTCATCGTGGCCGCCGCGGTCTTCCACCCCCTTTTCCTGGAAAGCGGAGAGATCGTCGACTCGTTCCAGGAGGCCTACAAGACTCTGGTGCCCATCCTGAGCCAGGGGGCCGGCCTTATCTTCGCCGTGGCGCTGCTCTGTGCAGGCATCGCCTCGTCCACCTCCGCCACCCTGGCCGGGCAAATCGTGTTTGAGGGCTTCCTCAACATCAAACACATCAATCTCTTTCACCTGCGAATCTGGACGCGCCTCGCCACCATGGCGCCGGCGGTCATCGCCATCATGATGAACGCACCGCCCGTCACCATCCTGGTCTGGAGCCAGGTGGTGCTCTCCCTCCAGTTGCCCTTTGCGATGATCCCGCTGATGCGCATCACCGACAGCGAAAAGCTGATGGGGGCGGACTACAAAAACAAGTTTTGGATCAAGCTCGTCATGTGGCCCGCCACCATCCTCATCCTCTTGCTCAACATTTTCCTCATTCTGCAGTGCGTCGGCGTTGTTCCGAGTTGAGGCCCGGCAGCCGCCTTTCTGCGTCTTTTCCGGAGGGACTTCCCCCTTCGCCGTGACGCCC
>JBCDLL010000018.1:0-55843 GCA_038745425.1 Verrucomicrobiota bacterium
AGGACCGAATCCGCTGCTTTCATGGGCGGGGGCGGCCGGGCTTAAGAAGTGGCCGAGCCGGTTTTGGGATCCACTTCCGGCATGTGGATGATGCCTTCCTCCGGCGGGTCGGCGATGGCGTGGAGAACCTCGATGGCGGCGCGCTCCATGTCGAAGAGCAGGTCGTTGAGCCGGCTGACGAGATAGTTGTAGGCGACGAAGGCGGGAATGGCCACGGCGATGCCGGCGGCGGAGGTCACTAGGGCCACCCAGATGCCGTTGGCCAGGTCGCTGACCGGGGCGGTGCCGGCGGCGTTGCTCACTTCCATGAAGGCTTCGATCATGCCGATGACGGTGCCGAGCAGGCCAAAGAGCGGCGCGATCGTGCCGATGGTGGCCAGCAGCGCCAGATTGGCTTCGAGTTTAGGCAGCTCCAGCTGCATGTTTTCCTTCATCACTTCGCGCAGCTCGGCCACGGGCAGGCGGCGCTTGAGGATGGCGGTGCGGACCAGGTTGGGCACGGGCCCGTAGCCGTCGTCGCAGCGCTCGATCGCCTCCGGGTAGCGGCCCTTGCGGATCAGGCTGATGATGCCGGTGAGGAACTCGCCCACCCGCATCCGGCAGCGGCGGTAGTAGTTGAGGCGCTCGAAGACGATGGCCAGGCCGACGACGCTCGCCGCCAGGATGAACCACATGAGGATGCCGCCCTTCTGCAGGATGTCGAAGACGCCCACGGTCTCTTCGATCGGAGCGGCGGGGGCGATTTGGGCCAGGCCGCAGTGCAGAGCAAACAGATTCATGGTCGGGGCGGACTACCAGACAAAGGAGGTTTCCTGGGCCACGAGTTCGTCGCCGTCCCAGAGGGTAAAGCGCCAGGCGATGACTTCACCGTTCTGTTTGTAGGCCTTGCCCAGAACGGCGAAGGTGGAGCGGACGGTGCCCTTGACCTGGTAGTGCGGGATTTCGAGGCGCTTGACCTGCTCTTTGGTCTCGCGCTGGCGGTACTCGAAGCGGGCCACGTAGTCGCCGGCGTCGGGGCGTTTGCTGCTCCAGCTCACCACGTAGTAGTGGCCCTCGCGCATTTCCTTTTCCTCGTTGGTGATGCCGCCCCAGCTCCAGTACTTGCGCTCGAAGTCCATCGGCTTGTTGTTGGTGACGGCCTGGGCGCGGTCGTTGAGGAAAGCATGCACCTTGGAAATGCGGAAGTCCGGGTCAATGACGAGGGCGCCAAAGTCGGTCTCCTGGCGCCTACGGATGTAGGGCGCCTCCGGTGGGCTGGTGTGGACCTGCGGGGTCTCAACGACGGCGGCGTCGCCGGCGCGCTCGCGCTCATCGATCTCGGATTCGCCCGGCTGCGCCCAGGCGTTAGCGGCCGCCAAAAGCACCAGCAGCGCCGGGCAAAGGCTCGGGAAAACGAGGCGGGCGGGTTTCATGCGGTGGAAGAATCTAGGACGCGGTGCGGCCAAGTGTCAATGATGCCAAGGATGGCGGGAGCTGTGCAAGTTTATACGGGCAAAAGTGTTAAAAGTTGACCGTGGGCGCGAGCAAAAGGCAGATCTCGCCCTTGGGCGGCTTCGCTGTGTAGTGGTCACGCAGTTCGGCCGCGCTTCCCAGGCGGAATTCCTCGTGGATTTTGGTCAGCTCACGCGCCACGCAAATCGCGCAGGCGGCCAAGGTCTCGGACTCGGCGGCGGCGGTGAGGGTTTTGACCAGCCGGTGCGGGGACTCGAAGTACACGCTGGTGCAGTCGCGGGCGGCGGCGGCTTCCAGTTCGCGCAGGCGCTGCCCGCTTTTGACCGGCAGGAAACCGCCGAAGTAAAACGGCGTGGCCGGAAGGCCGGAACCGGCGAGTGCGGCGAGTACGGCGCTCGGGCCGGGGATGACCTCTACGGTTAGGCCCTGTTGGCGGCAGGCGCGGATTAGCCGCAGGCCGGGATCGCTGATGGCGGGCGTGCCGGCGTCGGAGACGAGGGCGACGCGGGCGCCCTGCGCGATGCGGCCGGTGAGCTCCTCCGTGCGGCGGGCTTCGTTGTGCTGGTGGTAGCTGATGAGCGGACGGTGCAGGCCGAGGTGCTGAAGCAGCCGGACGGTGTGGCGGGTGTCCTCGGCCGCGATGAGGTCGGCTTCGCCCAGCACGCGGGCGGCCCGGGCGCCGAGGTCTTCCAGGTTGCCGATGGGCGTGGCCAGGACCGAGAGCAGACCGGAGGCGGAGGGAGCGTCATCCATGATCGAGCCGGAATCTTGGGCCGTTTGGTGGCTTGTGGCCACGTGTTTTTTCGCGGCGGTGATCGCTTTCCAGAGAGGTGCTCTCGGTCTTCGCCTCGCTTTGTTTCTATCTGGAAGTTAGCCTCCTCCCTTCTGAGGGGGCATAAACATGTACTCATGCCCCCTCAGAAGTTTTTTGGTTTGGCTGTTTGGGTTAAGGTCGGTGTCCAACTTGGCGGTCGGACTAGCTTCCACAATCAGACTCTCGCGCCGGCAATCATGAGGATTGCGCCTTTCGCGTTCCGGCGGATTCGTCCGCAACAATCGGGATTGTCAGCCCGGCGATATTCTGGACAATCCCACTCTCTGCGATGCAACCCGAAGCGATCCTGGATGAACTGAAGTGGCGCGGCCTCTGGGCGGACTGCACGGACGAGGCCGGCCTCGCTGCGCGTCTGGCCGAGGGGCCGGTGACGGTTTACGCCGGGTTCGACCCGACGGCGGACAGCCTGCACGTCGGCCACCTGCTGCCTTTGCTGGGCCTGCGGCGCTTCCAGCAGTTTGGTCACACGCCGGTCGCGCTGGCGGGCGGAGCCACCGGCAGCATCGGCGACCCCAGCGGCAAGAGCGACGAGCGCAATTTGCTCAGCCGCGACGAGATTGCGGCGAACGTGGCCAAGATCACCGGACAGCTTGAGCGCCTGATGGACTTTACCGCCGCGGGCAACGCGGCCCGGCTGGCAAACAACGCGGACTGGTTTGCCGCCATCGGTTTCCTCGACTTTCTCCGTGACGTCGGCAAGCACTTTTCGGTCAACGCCATGGTGGCCAAGGAGAGCGTGAGGAACCGGATGGAAGGCGCGGGCATCAGCTACACCGAGTTCAGCTACATGCTACTGCAGGCCTACGATTTTTACCATCTGCACCAGACGGAAAATTGCGAGCTGCAGATCGGCGGCAGCGACCAGTGGGGCAACATTACGGCCGGCATGGAGCTGATCCGCCGCAAGGCGGGGGCGGGCGCCTTTGGTTTGACGATGCCGCTGCTGACCAAGGCGGACGGGACGAAGTTCGGCAAGACGGCCGGCGGTGCGGTCTGGTTGGATCCGGCGCGGACGAGCCCTTACAAGTTTTACCAGTTCTGGATCAACACGGAGGACGCCAAGGTCGTCGAGTGCTTGAAGTACTTCACCTTCTTAGAGCGGGAGGAAATTGAAACCCTGGAGGCGCAGCACGGCGAAGCCCCTGGCGCGCGCGAGGCCCAGCGGAGGCTGGCGGAAGAAGTCACCACCCTGGTGCACGGCGCCGACGCGACGGCCGATGCGGTCCGCGCCAGCCGGATTCTCTTTGGCGGAGACGTCACCGGCGTGAGTGAGGCGGTCTTTGAAGACGTGGCAGCGGAGGTGCCGCGTGCGGCGGTGCGGCTGGACGCGGACGGGCTGGGTCTGCTCGATGCGTTGGTCGCGGCCAAGCTGTGCGGCAGCAAGGGGCAAGCCCGCAAGGACGCGCAGGGCGGCGGGGTTTACTTGAACAACGTGCGGGTGGAGGACGCGGCCGCGCGTATCGGCGGGGGTGACTTTCTGTTTGGCAAGTACGTGTTGCTGCGGCGGGGAAAGAAAAACTACGCCGTGCTTGAGCGGGAGCAGGCTTGAGGCTGTCCGAAAACTCCCACGCGGCCCGCGTTGCGAGAGTTTTTTCGCCGTGGCTAGAAGAGAGGAAGGAGCAGGTATCAAGTATACCTGCGACTGATCAACGACAACGCCACGGCGAAAAAAAACCGCAACCTTCTCGAGGCCAGTGTCTTTTGGCCGCTGGGCGGTGTTGCTCCTCGGTCACTTATCAATTTTGATAAGCTCCCTCCTCACGCCGACCCCAGTGGCCAAAATCCAACTGGCGCGGGCACGCGGGAGTTTTCAGACAGCCTCTAGGGCGCTTTCCGCCGCCGGGACGTCGGCAGCTACCGGATGCAGGCGTTGCCGGGACGTCGGCGGCTACCGGCTGCAGGCGCCGCTCACTCATTTTAGCCCAAGTACCCATTCGGCGCACGCCTGCAAGCGGGTGGACAGACGACCATTCGGTTCACGCCCCCGGGCGGAGGGCGGAGCTCCTGCTCCGCCGCGCGGTGACCTTGTGGGTCGCTTTGCGTGGCAGGTTCTTTGCCCAATCGCTTAACCGCCGCCGGGACGTTGGCGGCTATCGGCTGCGTGAGTTGGCGACGCGGGGACCTCAGCCGCGGTCGACTTGCTGGTCCTCTTTGGTCATTTCCACCAGGTTGGGTTTGGACGGTGGCAGGCCCAGGAGTTCGCGGATCTTTTCGTCGAGCGTGGGCAGGGTGAAGGGCTTGGACAGGGTGGCATCGACGCCGGCGTCTTCCGCGCGCTGGGTCAGTTCCTGGTCAAAGAGGCCGCTAATGAGAATGGTCTTGCCGGCTGGAAAGCCGTCCTGGAGGTGCGCTTGCAGCGAGAGGCCGTCTTCGCCGGGGAGGTTGTAATCCACCACAAAGACCACGGGCTGGTCGTCGGCGGGCAGGAGCTTGCGCAGCGACTCGGCGTCAAGGAAGCAGGTAACGTGGTAGGCCAGCTTAAGCCAATCCCGCAGTAAGTTGTTTGTGGTGATGTTGTCTTCGACGACAACAACGTGATGGGGGGCATCGGCCATAACAGATAAGTCGGGAGCCCGGTTGATGGGGCGGCAAAAGATAAGAGGCCGTCGGCGGTGGCTTCAGGCTTCGGTTAGGCTCGCGATATTCTGTTCCAGGATCGCGAAATCGAACGGCTTGAGAATGAGTGCGTCGAAGCCGATCTCGTTGATGCGCGAAGCGAGGTCCATGCTGATCTCGCCGCTGATGCAAATAAACCTGGCGTTGGCGTTTTCCAGCTTGAGCTTTTCGAAGAGCTCCACGCCATCCATGCCGGGCAGGCGGTAATCGATAATAAAGAGATCGATCTGATTGAGATCCTGAGGTCGCTCCAGGAGGGCTTCGGCCGAGGGGTAGGTCAAAACCGCGTTGTGATCCTTAAAGTAATCACGCAGAGACTGGGAAGTGAGCCCGTCGTCTTCGACCACGACGATCCGTTTGGCTGAAAGGTGCTCGGTCATCGGCAACACAAAAGCCTACACCCGGCTTCGCGAAAAGTCCACATTTGGCGGGGCATGAGGAAGTTTTTTTAGATAGGAGTGGATAAAACAAGCAGGCGCGATTGGGAAGCTTGTTCGGTGCAACGGAAATCGTTTGGCCGAAGGGATTTTCGGCCAAAACCTAGCTTGGCTCGGGTCACATTGCCACGAAGGGGCGTTACAGCCGCAGGGCGCGCGCCAAATTCGAATGATTGCGCGGTTTTTCTCATTTTACTTATTGACAGGAGCGGGCTTTTTCTCTTTGCTTATCAATCCTGCAAGAGAGGCTTGACTCCAGCCGTAGGGCATTCGCCAACCGGTTTGGAGACAGGCCTCTTGCCTCTTGGAACCTCAATGGATTTGGGTGGCAGGCAGGTCCGGAGCTTGCGGGCTTCGGCAACAGTGGCCGCGGCAAGCCTTGGGGCCTGCGGCGGCGGCTTCAAGCAGCCCACGCCCATATAGCTCAGTCGGTAGAGCACTTCCTTGGTAAGGAAGAGGTCACCGGTTCAAGCCCGGTTATGGGCTCGCTTGAGGCACACCAGCAGGAAAACAGAAACACAAGACCCGGAGAAGCTCAGCGGCTGTCCCGGGCGTAGGATCCCAACCCAGGATAATCGAACCAGAAGAACGAGGAGGCACGCGCTGCGGTGCGGGAGAGTGAAGCGGGATAGGCTGCCCGGCCACTCGCCACCGCCCACGGCTGGCCCCAGGAGACCATCATGGCTAAAGAAGCATTCAACCGAGAGAAACCGCACGTCAACATTGGCACCATCGGCCACGTGGACCACGGCAAGACGACCCTGACCGCCGCGATCACCAGCGTGCTCTCCAAGCAGGGCAAGGCGGAAATGAAGGACTACTCTGCCATCGACGCGGCTCCGGAAGAAAAGGAGCGCGGCATCACGATTAACACCGCCCACGTCGAGTACGAGACCGACAAGCGCCACTACGCGCACGTGGACTGCCCCGGCCACGCCGACTACGTCAAGAACATGATCACCGGCGCGGCCCAGATGGACGGCGCCATCCTGGTGGTGAGCGCGGCCGACGGCCCCATGCCGCAGACCCGCGAGCACATCCTGCTCGCCCGCCAGGTGGGCGTGCCCGCCCTGGTCGTGTTCCTGAACAAGGTCGACATGGTCGACGACAAGGAACTGCTCGAGCTGGTGGAACTGGAAGTGCGCGAACTGCTGAGCACCTACGAGTTTGACGGCGACAACATTCCGATCGTCAAGGGCAGCGCCCTGAAGGCGCTCGAAGGCGACGCCGAGTACGAGAAGGAGATCGAGGCCCTCATGGACGCGGTCGACGAGTACATTCCGATGCCCGAGCGTCCGAAGGATCAGCCCTTCCTGATGCCGATCGAGGACGTCTTTACCATTGAAGGCCGCGGCACGGTCGTGACCGGCCGCGTCGAGCGCGGCGTGCTCAACAAGATGGACGAAGTCGAGATCGTCGGCATCAAGGACACCCAGAAGACCGCGGTGACCGACATCGAGATGTTCCACAAGCTGCTCGATTCCGCCGAGGCGGGCGACAACGCCGGCCTCCTTTTGCGCGGCATCAAGAAGAGCGATGTCGAGCGCGGCCAGGTGCTGTGCAAGCCGGGCTCCATCACGCCGCACACGGTGTTCAAGGCCCAGGTTTACGTCCTCTCCAAGGAAGAAGGCGGCCGCCACACGCCGTTCTTCAAGGGTTACCGCCCGCAGTTTTACTTCCGCACGACCGACGTGACCGGCGTCGTCACCCTCAAGGAAGGGGTCGAGATGGTCATGCCCGGCGACAACGTGGAAGTGGAAGTCGAACTCATCACCCCGATCGCCATGGAGAAGGGCTCCACCTTCGCCATCCGCGAGGGCGGCCGCACCGTCGGCGCCGGCAAGGTGGCCGACATCATCAAATAAGCAATCATCACATAAGCGAGAAACCTGTCCGCGGCGCCGGAGCGCGCGGGGCCTCAAACGCCCCGCCAGCCGCGCCGCGGATGCCTTCCAAAGGGCAGTAGTTCAATTGGTAGAGCGGCGGTCTCCAAAACCGCAAGTTGGGGGTTCGAGTCCCTCCTGCCCTGCCAGGAAATCGAATCGCTGCCGGCCCCCGGGGCCGCATCATCATGGATTGGACGACCATCCTCTACGTTACGCTGGCCGGCGTTTTGCTGGGCGTGCTTCTGAGCTTCCGGGCTCCGATTCTGCGCTTTGTGCAGGAAGTCTGGCTGGAGCTGAAGAAGGCCAGTTGGCCCTGGGACCCGAAGCAAAGCGGGTTCCGGCGCTACAAGGAGCTGATTGATTCCACCCTGGTGGTCATCGTCTCCTCGGTCCTGCTGGGTGGCTACGTCACCTTTGCGGACTGGATTCTGCGTAACGTGGTGGGCGCCCTCATCAACGTGAACGTTTCCGCCTAGAACGCGACCCGAACGACCGCAAGCAACCGCGATGCCCGAAGAAATTCCCAACAACGAGCCCGAAACCCCGACGTTAAGCGAGGAGGAACTCGAAAGCGAGGACCTCGACCTGAGCGAAGAGCTGGAGGAAGCCGCCGAGGAAGAACCCATCCCGCTCTCCGAGCGCGCCAAGGGCCAGTGGTTTGCCCTGCACGTGCTCTCCGGCCAGGAGAAAAAGGTCAAGGATTCGATCGACAAGCGTCTCAAGGCTGAAGAGATGACCGAGCTCATCCACGAGGTCGTCATCCCGACCGAGCGCATCAGCGAAGTCAAGCGAGGCAAGAAGATCGAGACCGAGCGCCGGCTCTACCCGGGCTACGTCTTCGTCAACATGACCCTCTACCGCGATGACGACACGATGGAAGAGCGCAGCTGGTACTTTGTGCGCGAAACCAACGGCGTCATCGGCTGGGCCGACGGCCACGAGCAGCCGGTGCCCATGCCCAAGGTGGAAGTGGAAGCCATGCTTGGCCAGATGCGTGAGCGCGAAGACAAGGTCATGCCCAAGGTGGCCTTCAAACTCGGCGAGAAGGTGAAGGTGGCCGACGGGCCGTTCCAGAGCCAGGAAGGCATCATCGAAGAAATTGACAACGAGGCCAACAAACTGCGCGTCTCGGTGAGCATGTTCGGCCGCTCCACCCCGGTCGACCTGGAATACTGGCAGGTGGAAAAGAATCAATAGTGCCGCGCGCTCCGAAGCCCGGCCCAACTCATCCTCAAGAACATGGCAAAAGAAGTCGTCAGCACCATCCGCCTGCAGATCCCTGCCGGCCAAGCCAACCCGGCGCCGCCCGTGGGCCCCGCCCTCGGCCAGGCCGGCGTCAACATCATGGCTTTCTGCAAGGAGTTTAACGCCGCCACCCAAAAGCAGAGCGGCGACATCCTCCCGGTGGTCATCTCCGTCTACAAGGACAAGAGCTTTACCTTCATCACCAAGAGCCCGCCCGCGGCCGTGTTGCTGAAGAAGGCCGCCGGCATCGCCAGCGGCTCCAAGGAGCCCAACCGCAGCAAGGTCGGCAAGGTCACCCGCGCGCAGGCGCTGGAGATCGTCAAGACCAAGATGAAGGACCTCAACGCCCGCGACGAAGAAGCCGCGCTGAAAATCATCGTCGGCACCGCCCGCCAATGCGGCATCGAGATCGAAAACTAAACGCCCCCTCAACGAAGACCCTTTCGCCGCCGCTTTCGGGCGCGGCACCACCCCAACCCAACGTGGGAGAGCCCCCGGGGCTCGCACGCACCACCTAGGAGACAACATGCCCAAGAAACGAAGCAAACGCTATCAGCAGGCCGCCGCGCTGGTGGAAGCCAAGAAGGCTTACATCTGGTCCGACGCGGTCGAGCTGCTCAAGAAACTGCCTGCCGGCAAGACCAACCCGACGGTTGATCTGGCCATGAAGCTGGGCGTGGACCCGCGCCAGAGCGACCAGATGGTGCGCGGCACCGTCAGCCTGCCCCACGGCTCGGGCAAGGAAGTGCGCGTGCTGGTTTTTGCCCAGGGCGCCGCCGCCGAGGCCGCCAAGGAAGCCGGCGCCGAGTTTGTCGGCTTCGAGGACCTGATCAAGAAGGTGACCGACGGCTGGCAGGACTTTGACGTGGCCGTGGCCACCCCCGCCGCGATGGCGGAAGTGCGCAAGCTCGGCCGGGTGCTCGGCCCGCGCGGCCTCATGCCCAACCCCAAAACCGGCACCGTGACCGACGACACCGCCACCGCGGTGAAGGAATGCAAGGCCGGGCGCGTCGAATTTAAAGTCGACCGCGCGGGCAACATCCACATCCCGTGCGGCAAGCTCTCGTTTTCCGCTCCGGAAATCGAAGAAAACGGCCGCGCCGTCATCGACGCGATCCTCAAGGCCAAACCCAGCAGCGCCAAAGGCCGCTACCTGCAGAACTGCACCCTCTCGGCCACGTTCTCGCCCGGCATCCGGGTGGACGTGACGCCGTTTTTGAGTGCCTAACCCCGAACCCATTTCACGAACATGCGTCCCGAAAAGCAAACCATCGTTGAGACCTATCTGGAGAAGATCGGGCAGGGCCCCTTTGTTCTGCTGACCGACTTCACCGGCATGAAGGTCGACCACTTTAACGAACTGCGGAACCGGCTCTACGAAGTCAACGCCGAGTACCGCGTCGTCAAAAACAACCTGATGCGCCGCGCCCTGGGCGAGGCCGAGCTGCCCGACATCGCCGACCATCTGACCGGCCAGACCGCCGTGGTGCTGGGCGAGGCCGATGTGGCCGCCGCCGCCAAGGTGCTGCGCAGCTTTACCAAGGAATTTGAAAGGCCGGCCGTCAAGGCGGGCATTCTGGAAAACGCCGTGCTGGACTCCAGCGGGGTCTTCGCCCTGGCCGACCTTCCCTCGCGGGAGGTTCTCCAGGCCAAGCTCCTCGGCTTGCTCCAGCAGCCGGGCGCGCGCCTGGTGAACCTGCTGGCCACCCCGCCGCGCAACCTGGTGGGCGTGCTCAGCGGCCCGAGCCGCAAGGTGCTCTACGCCCTCAAGGCCAAAATCGACCAGGAGGGCGGCGCCTGAACCGGCACCGGAACAGAACCATTTTCCCGGCCCGTCCGCGGGCCGGCGAAAGCACAAGGGCAACATGCTTCAGTCTAGCTCCGAAGCCCTTCGGAGTTAATTGGGCGGCGGGTGCCGCCCGCTAGGCTGAACGACGACCTGAATAGAACAACACAATGGCTGATATTGCTAAACTGAAGGAAGAGCTCGGCGGTCTGACCGTCCTGGAGCTCAATGAACTGGTCAAGAACCTCGAAGACGAGTGGGGCGTGGAAGCCGCCGCGCCCGTGGCTGCCGTGGCCGCCGCGCCGGCCGCTGCCGCCGCTGGCGGTGACGCCGCTCCCGCCGAAGAGAAGACCGAATTCGACGTCATCCTTGCCGCCGCCGGCGACAAGAAGATCAACGTGATTAAGGAAGTTCGCGCCGCCGTCACCGGACTGGGCCTGGCCGACGCCAAGACGCTGGTCGAGAGCGCGCCCAAGCCTGTGAAGGAAGGCGTGAGCAAGGAAGAAGCCGAGGAAATCAAGAAGAAGCTGGAGGCCGCTGGCGCCAAAGTTGAGATCAAATAACCTGGCGAATTCGACTGACCATAACAGCCAAGGGTTCGGATGCCCGCGACCGGCCAAAACGGCCCGCGGCGCATCCGGCCCTTGCGTTGTGTTCGGCCCCCACCGCCGCCTGAAGAATTAGAAATTCCCCCATTTGCCCGTCCGCTTTCGTTAACCAATCAACCTTTCAATAAGCCCGAGAGAACGACCCACCCCGAGAAAGACCCCACCGCCATGGCTCAGCCCCCCAAAAAAGAACGCCTCATGTTCGGCACGCTCACCGAGGGCGCCGACATTCCGAATTTGATTGAGGTTCAGCTCAACTCCTACCTGGACTTTCTCCAATCCGAGACGCCCGTGAAGGAGCGCAAGGAGGACGGCCTGCACGCGGTGTTCCAGGAGGTCTTCCCGATCGAGAGCTACGACGAGAAGATCAAGCTGGAGTACGTCTCCTACGAGATTGGCGAGCCCAAGATGAGCGCGCTGGAGTGCATTCGCGAGAGCCAGACCTTTGCCGCCCCGCTTTACGTGACCTTCCGCCTGCGGGAGGACACCAACACCAAGGAAGAGCGGGTCTACATGGGCGAGCTCCCGCTGATGAGCGACCGCGGCACCTTCATCATCAACGGCGCCGAGCGCGTCGTGGTCAGCCAGCTGCACCGCAGCCCGGGCATCTGCTTTGAGCAGAACGTGCACCCCAACGGCAAGCTGCTCTATTCCTTCCGCATCATCCCGGACCGCGGTTCCTGGCTGGAAGTGATGTTCGACACCAGCGACCTGCTTTACGTCCACCTGGACCGCCGCAAGCGCCGCCGGAAGTTCCTCATCACCACCTTCCTGCGCGCGCTGGGTCTCTCCAGCGACGAGGACATCATCAAGCTTTTCTACAACATCGAGAAGCTGAAGCTGAAGACCAACCTGGAAGACGAGCAGATCGGCACCAAGGTGCTGATTGCCGAGGTGCGCGACGAGGCCAACGCCGACGTGGTCGTGGCCCGCGCCTTTGAGCCGCTGACCAAGGCGGTCATCCGCCAGCTGATCGACCTGGGCGTGACCGAGGTCAAGGTCATCGACATCAAGGACGACGACACCATCATCAAGTGCCTCAAAAAGGACCCGACCCACGACACCGACGAGGCGCTCAAGGACATCTACCGCCGCCTGCGCCCGGGCGACCCGCCCACCGTGGCCAACGCCCGCGCTCTGCTCAAGCGCCTCTTCTTCGACCCGAAGCGCTACGACATCGGGCGCGTCGGCCGTTATAAGATCAACCAGAAGCTCAACATCAACATCGACCTGGACAAGCGGGTCATCACGAGCGAGGACATCATCGCCGCGACGCAGTACATCATCAACCTGCGCCTGGGCGAGGGCACGACCGACGACATCGACCACCTCGGCAGCCGCCGCGTGCGCACCGTGGGCGAGTTGCTGGCCAACCAGTGCCGCACCGGCCTGAGCCGCACCGAGCGCCTGGTGAAGGAGCGCATGACGCTCTTCGACGTGAACACCGAGGGCATGACGCCGCAGAAGCTGATCAACCCGAAGGCGCTCAGCGCCGTCATCCGCGACTTCTTCGGCCGCAGCCAGCTCAGCCAGTTCATGGACCAGACCAACCCGTTGGCCGAGCTGACGCACAAGCGCCGCCTCTCGGCCCTGGGTCCGGGCGGCCTCAGCCGCGACCGCGCCGGCTTCGAGGTGCGCGACGTGCACCCGAGCCACTACGGCCGCATCTGCCCGATTGAGACGCCGGAGGGCCCGAACATCGGCCTGATCTCCTCGATGTCCTGCTTCGCGCGGGTCAACGAGTTCGGCTTTATCGAGACTCCGTACCGCAAGGTGGAGAAGGGCCGCGTGACCGGCAAGATCGACTACCTCACCGCCGACCAGGAGGAGAACTACATCGTCGCCCAGGCCAATGCGCCGATCGACGACAAGGGTCACTTCGTCAACCAGAAGGTGAGCGTTCGCTACAAGGGCGACTTCCTCGAGGTCGAGCCGGACCGCATCACCTACATGGACGTTTCGCCCAAGCAGCTGGTGAGCGTGGCCGCCAGCCTGATCCCGTTCCTGGAGCACGACGACGCCAACCGCGCGTTGATGGGCTCGAACATGCAGCGCCAGGGCGTGCCGCTGATCCAGACCGACGCGCCGCTGGTTGGCACCGGCATGGAGGGCAAGGTGGCCCGCGACTCGCGCGCCGTCATCGTCTCGGAGAACGCCGGCAAGGTGGCCTCCGTCACCGGCGAGAAGATCATCATCTCGAAGGACGGCAAGCTCCCCGAGGGCAAGAAGAAGATCAAGCACGACCCGGAGGCGGGCATCCACGTCTACGAGCTGCGCAAGTTCATGCGCTCGAACGCGGGCACCTGCGTCAACCAGAAGCCGCTGGTCCACAAGGGCCAGAGCATCAAGGTGGGCGACGTAATCGCGGACGGGCCCTGCACCGACCAAGGCGAGCTGGCCCTCGGCCGCAACGTGCTGGTCGCGTTCATGCCCTGGAACGGCTACAACTTTGAGGACGCCATTCTCATCTCCGAGAAGATCGTGAAGGAGGACATCTACACCTCCATTCACATCGAGGAGTTCGAGATCAGCGCCCGCGACACCAAGCTCGGCCCCGAGGAAATCACCCGCGACATCCCCAACGTGGGCGACGAGGCCCTGCGCAACCTGGGCCACGACGGCGTCATCCGCGTGGGCGCGGAGGTCAAGCCGGGCGACATCCTGGTGGGTAAGATCACCCCCAAGAGCGAGACCGAGTTGGCGCCGGAAGAGCGCCTGCTGCGCGCCATCTTTGGCGAGAAGGCGGCCGACGTGAAGGACAGCTCGCTGACGGTGCCCTCCGGCACCTACGGCATCGTGATGGACACCAAGGTGACCGCCGGCTCGAGCAAGGTGCAGCGCCAGAAGCTGACCCCGACCGAGGCCAAGCGCCAGCTCAAGGCCATCCACGAGAAGTACAACGAGAAGGAGTCCCAGCTTAAGGAAGAGCTGACGCAGGCGCTCTCCAACATCCTGCTCAACGAGAAGATTCCGCTCGACGTGATGAACGCCGAGACCGGCGAAATCATCATCCCGGCCAATCGCAAGATCACCAAGACCCTGCTGCGCAAGCTGGCCGGGGTCTACGACCACATCGAGATCGACCCGAGCCCGATCCGGATCAAGATCCGCGAGATCATTTCGAGCTTCGAGAACAAGTTCGAGCAGCTCAAGAACGAGCGCGAGGTCGAGCTCGACCGCGTGGAAAGCGGCGACGACGTCGACCCCGGCATCGTCAAGCAGGTCAAGGTCTTCGTCGCCAGCAAGCGCAAGCTGAGCGTGGGCGACAAGATGGCCGGCCGCCACGGCAACAAGGGCGTGGTCGCCAAGATCGTGCCGGAGGAGGACATGCCCTACCTGCCGGACGGCAGCCCCGTCGAGATTGTGCTCAACCCGTTGGGCGTGCCCAGCCGCATGAACGTCGGGCAAGTGCTGGAGACTCACCTGGGCATCGCGGCCGACATTCTCGGCTTCAAGGTGGCCACTCCCGTCTTCGACGGCATCAAGGAAGAGAAGATCTGGCAGTACCTCGACGAGGCCGGCCTGGACCGCGACGGCAAGAGCTACCTCTGCGACGGCCGCACGGGCGAACGCTTTGCCCAGCGCGTGGTGGTGGGCCGCATCTACATGCTCAAGCTCGGCCACCTGGTGGCGGACAAGATTCACGCCCGCGCGGTGGGCCCGTACAGCCTGGTCACCCAGCAGCCGCTGGGCGGCAAGGCGCAGTACGGCGGCCAGCGCTTCGGCGAGATGGAAGTGTGGGCGATGGAGGCCTACGGCGCCGCCTACACCCTGCAGGAGCTGCTTACCGTGAAGAGCGACGACGTGCCCGGGCGCACGCGCATCTACGAGAGTATCGTCAAGGGCGACAACTCACTGGATGCCGGCACCCCGGAGAGCTTCAACGTGCTGATCAAGGAAATGCAGTCCCTCGGCCTGGACGTGCAGGTAGGCGAACGCCGCCGCCAGCGTGTGGAGACCGACAACGAGATCAAAACCGCCGGCTACGAGGACGTCGCGGCCTAGGCAACCCCGGCCGCAGGTCCCGCCCCGGACAGAGAGACCCCTTTAAAAACAACAACAAGCGCACCAAAGGCAGAGCACCATGATCATGAACCAAGAAAGCGCCCGCGAAATGCTGGGACTGGAAAAAGAAGTTGGCTTCGACTCGGTGGCCATCACCGTGGCCGCCCCCGACACCATCCGTTCCTGGAGCCGGGGCGAGGTGAAGAACCCCGAGACCATCAACTACCGCACCTTCAAGCCGGAAAACGGCGGCCTATTCTGCCAACGCATTTTCGGGCCGGTGAAGGACTACGAGTGCGCCTGCGGCAAGTACAAGCGCATCAAGTACAAGGGCGTTATCTGCGACCGCTGCGGCGTGGAGGTCACCCTGGCCCGCGTGCGCCGCGAGCGCATGGGCCACATTGAGCTGGCCGTGCCGGTGAGCCACATCTGGTTCTTCAAGTGTATGCCCAGCCGCCTGGGCCTGATGATGGACATGACCGCCCGCGCGCTCGAGCGCGTGATCTACTACGAGGACTACATGGTCGTCGATCCGGGCAACACGCCGCTGACGCTCAAGCAGCTGTTGAGCGAGGCCGAGTACCGCGAAGCCCAGGAGCAGTACGGCGACAGCTTCACCGCCAAGATGGGCGCCGAGGCCATCCGCGACGTGCTTGCCGGGCTGGACTTGGCCAGCCAAGTGGAGGAGCTGACCGAGGCGATGGGCAACACCCGCTCCAAGCAGACCCGCAAGAAGCTGGCCAAGCGCCTCAAGCTGGTGCAGGGCTTTCTGCAGAGCCAGACCCGCCCGGAGTGGATGATTCTGGAAGTGCTCCCGGTCATCCCGCCCGACCTGCGCCCGCTGGTGCCGCTCGAGGGCGGCCGCTTCGCGACGAGCGACCTCAACGACCTTTACCGTCGCGTGATCAACCGCAACAATCGCTTGCGCAATCTGCTCCAGCTCAAGACGCCGGACGTCATCATTCGCAACGAGAAGCGCATGCTGCAGGAAGCCGTGGACGCGCTCTTCGACAACGGCCGCCACGGCCGCGCGGTGACCGGCGCCGGCAACCGCCCGCTCAAGAGCCTTTCCGACATGCTCAAGGGCAAGAGCGGGCGCTTCCGCATGAACCTGCTGGGCAAACGGGTGGACTACTCCGGCCGCTCGGTCATCGTGATCGGGCCGGAGCTGAAGCTGAGCCAGTGCGGCCTGCCGAAGAAGATGGCGCTCGTTCTCTTCGAGCCGTTCATCATTCGCCGGCTCAAGGAGCTGGGGCACGTGCACACCGTGCGCAGCGCCAAGAAGATGATCGAGCGCCAGGAATCCGTCGTCTGGGACATCCTGGAAGAGGTCACCATGGGCCACCCGGTGCTGCTCAACCGCGCGCCGACGCTCCACCGCCTTTCCGTGCAGGCCTTCGAGCCGGTGCTGATCGAGGGTGAGGCCATCCGCCTCCACCCGCTGACCTGCACCGCCTACAACGCCGACTTTGACGGCGACCAGATGGCCGTGCACGTGCCGCTTTCGGTCGAGGCGCAGATGGAAGCCCGGCTGCTGATGATGTCCACCAACAACATCTTCAGCCCCTCCAGCGGCAAGCCGATCACGACGCCTTCTCAGGACATCACCCTGGGCTGCTACTTCCTGACCTTCTGCCACCGCAACGAGACCAACCGTTACCTTGAAAACAAGGCGAAGATGGAAACAGGCGAGGCGCCCAACCTGCCGCTCTTCGACAACGCGGACGAGGTTCTCTTTGCTCACGCCGAGGAGATGATCCAGACCCACGAGCTGGTGCGCATGCGCAACCCGGACTACGGCAAGGACACCTACTTTGGCGACAAGGAAGCCAAGATCCTGGTAACCACCGCCGGCCGCGTCATGTTCAACCTGATCTGGCCCGAGGAAGTCGGTTTCTACAACCAGACCGCCAAGAAGAAGCAAGTGGGCGACGTCATCTACCGCTGCTACCAGGTGGCCGGGCACGAGAAGACCGTTATCGCGCTGGACAAGCTCAAGCAGTTCGGCTTTGAGCAGGCGACCAAGGCGGGCGTGTCCATCGGCATCGAGGACATGATCATCCCGGACGAAAAGCAGCGCGTGATCACCCACGCCTACCAACAGATCGGCATCGTGGAGAAGCAGTACCGCTCCGGCGCCATCACGGACGGCGAGCGCTACAACAAGATCGTCGACATCTGGACGCAGGCGACGGACGAGATCTCCAGCGTGATGTTCCGCACCCTGGAGCACAACCTGGGCCGCGACGAGCTCAACCCGGTCTACCTGATGGTGGACTCCGGCGCGCGCGGTAACCGCCAGCAAGTGCGCCAGCTCGCGGGCATGCGCGGCCTCATGGCCCGTCCTTCCGGCGAGATCATCGAGCAGCCGATCATCTCCAACTTCCGCGAAGGCCTCACCGTGCTGGAGTACTTCATCTCCACCCACGGCGCCCGCAAGGGCCTGGCCGACACGGCGCTGAAGACGGCCGACTCCGGCTACATGACGCGCAAGCTTCACGACGTGGCGCAGGACGTCATTGTCAAGGAGATCGACTGCGGCACGACGAACGGCATCTGGGTCAAGTCCATCTACGAGGGCGAGGAAGAGGTCGTCACGCTCAAGGAGCGCATCATCGGCCGCGTCTCCTGCGACGACATCATCGACCCGGTGGGCGACCGCAAGATCGTCGGCGCCGGCGAGGTGATTGACGAGTACAAGGCCGCCGACATCGAACACCTTGGCGTCGAGCGTGTGAAGATCCGCTCCGTGCTGACCTGCGAGACCAAGCGTGGCGTCTGCGCCAAGTGCTACGGCCTGAGCCTGGCCACCGGCAAGCTGGCCAAGCTCGGCGAGGCCGTCGGCGTGATTGCGGCGCAGTCCATCGGCGAGCCCGGCACCCAGCTGACGATGCGCACGTTCCACGTGGGCGGCATCGCCAGCCAGGCGCTCAAGCAGCCGCTGATCAAGGCCAAGAACGACGGCATCGTTCAGTACACCGACTTGCGCACCGTGCAGTCGACCGAGGGCACCCACATCGTGCTGAACAAGAACGGCGCGGTCTCCATCCACGCCGACGACGGCCGCGAGCTGGAGAAGTACACCGTGGTTATTGGTTCGGCCATCTCGGTGCCGGAAGGCGGCAAGGTCAAGAAGGGCCAGACCTTCGTGCAGTGGGACCCCTACAACGTCTCCATCCTGACGGAGAAGGCGGGCAAGGTGGAATTCCGCGACATCATCGAAGGCGTCACCATGAAGCTGGAGATGGACGAGGCGACCAAGCAGCGCCAGACGGTCATCATCGAGCACAAGGAAGACCTGCATCCGCAGATTGTCATCGTCGACAACGGCGAGGTCGTGGCCAGCTACTCCATCCCGGCCGGCGCTCACGTCGAGGTCAAGGAGGGCGCCAAGGTCGAAGCCGGCCAGCGCCTGGCCAAGACCCCGCGCAAGGTCGCCAAGACCAAGGACATCACCGGCGGTCTGCCGCGTGTGGCGGAGCTCTTCGAAGCCCGCCGCCCGAAGGACGCCGCCGAGATCGCCAAGATCGACGGTGTGGTGGAGATTGCCGGCAACGTGCGCGGCAAGAAGCGCCTCATCATCCGCGACGTGGAAACCGGCGCGGAGGAGGAGCACCTCATCCCGCTCAATAAGCACCTCATCGTCTACAAGGGCGACATCGTGAAGAAGGGCCAGCAGCTGACCGAAGGTCCGGTGGTTCCGCACGAAGTGCTCGAGGTCTGCGGTCCGCAGGACTTGCAGGAATACCTCGTCAACGAGGTGCAGGAGGTCTACCGCCTGCAGGGCGTTGAAATCAACGACAAGCACATCGAGATCATCGTCCGCCAGATGCTTAAGAAGGTGAAGATCACCGAACCGGGCGACACCACCTTCCTCTGGGGCGAGCAGATCGACCGCCTGACTTTCGAGGAAGAGAATCGCCAGACGGACGCCAAGGGCGGCAAGCCCGCCGAAGCAACGCCGGTTTTGCTGGGTATCACCAAGGCCTCGCTGGAGACCGAGAGTTTCATCTCGGCGGCGAGCTTCCAGGACACCACTCGCGTCCTGACCGATGCGGCCACCCTGGGCAAGATCGACCAGTTGCGCGGCTTCAAGGAAAACGTGATCATGGGTCACCTCATCCCGGCCGGCACCGGCTTCCACGGCCACCGCCTCATCAAGCTCATCGAGCTGGGCGAGCAGGTGGGCGAGCCCCTCGTTTCCAACGAGGAGGAGGAAGATCCGCTGGCCCGCCAGCCTTACACCGAGGCTCTGGCCAGCTAGGTAAACCCGCTTCCAACCCCAACACAAGCGGCCGTCGGCTCCCCAAGGGGCAGGCGGCCGTTTTGTTTCGAATTCAGAAGAAGCGTTGTGACATTGAGCGTCGTTTTCGCGCGTGCCCGTGGCTTTACATCTTGGCGGGGCTGCTTTTAAATAATATTAGGTTATGTCGTCAGTCCAAGCACGTCAGGCCGCCTATCTTCTTGTCGATGGGATCACGGTCTATGAGCTCTACCCCAACTCGACCCTTACGATCGGACGGCTGGAGCACAACACCATTGTGCTGGACGATTACAAGGTCAGCCGGGAACACGCGCTGCTGAAGTTTACCGGGGAGGACTTTGTGTTGATCGACCTGGCCAGCACGCACGGCACCCTCTACCAGGAAGAGAAGATCAACCAGGTGCGGCTCAACTACGGCGAGACCTTCCGGATTGTGAGCCACGAGCTGGCCGTCAGCGAGGAGCGCCCGGAGCTGCCTGAGCGCGACGACGCCGGCTTTGTCTCGGTCGGCGGCACGCGCTCGCTGGACCGGCGGGTCAAATTCTTCGGCGGGCTCAACGAGTTTCCGCTCATCACCCTGGTGCAGTTCCTCGCGCAGGAAAAGCAGACCGGGCTGTTGATGTTGGAAGAAGGGCAGACCCCGGGGCCGCGGATTTACTTCCAGGATGGTGACATCACCTCCGTGGCCGACGGCGACCGCCTGGGCGAGCTGCTCACCCGCCGCTTCCACGAGGAGAGCCTCTTCTTCTACTTCCACCACGAGACCGAGTTCCCCGAGCGTACCATCCACAAACCCACCGCCAACTACCTGATCGATCTCGTCCACGCCCACGATGAGGCCCAGTCCAACGACGTCAACAAGTCCACCCAGTCCCTGCCGGCGGTGCCGCTCAAGAAGATGCCGGTCAAGGCCCGCCCGGTGGCCGCCCCCGACAAGTCCTAGCGGCCGAGATTGACGCTTCCCACCGGGGCGGAACTTGGCTAAGGTTTCGGGCTTTCCCCTCGGGGCCACGGGCTCCGTCCCCAGCAACCATCGGATCCGTTTTCATGCGCTTTCTCACCGGCATCAAGCCCTCCGGCTACCCGCATCTGGGCAACTATTTTGGAGCGATCGAGCCGGCCATTCAGCTTCAAGCCGAGGGCGAAGCGTTTTACTTTATTGCCGACTACCACGCCCAGACCACCGTGCAGGATCCGCGTCTGCTGGAGGAGTACGTTACCGAGGTGGCGCTGACCTGGCTCGCCTGCGGCTTGGACCCCGAGCGCGCCGTCTTCTACCGCCAAAGCAGCGTGCCGGAGGTGCAGGAGCTGACCTGGTACTTGTCGACCGTCACGCCGATGGGGTTGTTGGAGCGCTGCCACAGCTACAAGGATGCCGTGGCCAAGGGCGCTCCCGCCACCCACGCGCTTTTCGCGTATCCCGTGCTCATGGCCGCGGATATTTTGCTCTACAGCGCCAACGCGGTGCCGGTCGGCCAGGACCAAAAACAGCACCTGGAAGTCACCCGCGACATCGCCCAGAAATTCAACGAGCGCTACGGCGAGGTGCTCACCGTGCCCGAGGCGCGCATCCGCGAGGACGTGGCCAGAGTACCCGGCCTCGACGGGCAGAAGATGTCCAAGTCCTACGACAACACGCTCCAGCTCTTCGGCAATGCCAAGCAGTTCAAGAAGCGCGTCATGAGCATCAAAACGGACTCGACGCCGATTGAAGAGCCCAAGCCGACCGCGAATTCCGCTTTGATCGACCTTTACAAGCTGGTGGCGAGCGAAGCCGAGCTGGCCGCCTACGTTGGGCAGTTCACGGTGGGCGGCACCGGCTACGGCGACCTCAAGAAGCAACTGCTGGCGAAACTCAACGACTCGCTTGCCCTGATGCGGGAACGCTACGAGCACTTCGCCGACCATCCCGAGGAGGTGCGCGGGATTCTCGAACAAGGCACCGCGCGCGCTCGCCAGGAGGCGGCTGCGCTGATGGCCAAGGTGCGCGACGCGGTCGGCACCACGCCCTGGAGCTAGGCAACCTTCCCCTGGCATGACGCAACCAACCCCTCAACCCGAACCGGCCCGCCCGGAAGCCGCCGCCAGCGAACTCGGTACTCCGCTGGAGGAGAGCAGCGAACTACGCGTTCAACTGCCGGTCTTTGAGGGCCCGCTCGACCTCCTGCTTTATCTCATCAAAAAGGAGGAAGTCGACATCTACGAGGTGCCGCTCGAGCGCATCACCAACCAGTACCTCGACTACATCCGTCTGATGCAGATGCTGAACCTGGAGCTCGCGGGCGAGTTCCTGGTGGTCGCCTCTACGCTGCTTTACATCAAGAGCCGCACGCTCTTGCCCAAGGATCAACAGCCACCGGAAGAGGAGGCCGAGGAAGACGACCCGCGCTGGGAGCTGATCCGCCAACTAATTGAATACAAGAAGTTTAAGGATGCTGCTTGGCAGTTGCACCTCCGCCACCTCGAGGCCGAGAAGCAGTTCCCCCGTAGCGCGCGGCCGGAGCGCCCCGAGCCCGCCGGCGACGAACCGCTCGGGGTGGGGGAGGTCAGCCTTTTTGACCTGATCAGCGCCTTCCAGAAGGTGCTCGAGCGCGTGGATGAGCGCGAAGACCTCCGGGAAATCTTTGAAGACCGCTGGACGGTGAGCGATAAAATTACTACCATTCGCAACCTCTTGAGCGCCCGCCAGAAGGTCCGCTTTACCGAGCTTTTTGCCGGGACCGCCAGCCGCACGGAAGTGGTCGTGACCTTCCTCGCCCTGCTGGAACTCATCCGCATGAATCAACTGCGCGCCACCCAGACCGAAGCCTTCGACGAGATCGCCCTCGAACACGTCGACCAACCCGAGAACGCCGACCAGGAGGTGGCCGAGGCCACGCCCGGCGCCGCGGATTTCGAATCGATCACCTAGACCCCTATGGAACTGCCCCGTTTGCTCGAAGCCCTGCTCTTTGCCGCCGACAAGCCGTTGCCGGCCCGGCAGCTCGTCGCGCTGCTGCGTGACGCCGCCGAGGCCGAACCCGGTGACGCTACCGGGCAATACGCCACGATCAAGGAGAGCGACGTCCACGCGGCGCTCGACCAATTGCGGGCCGGCTACGAGGAGGCCGGCGCCGGAGTGACGCTGGCCGAGGTAGCCGGGGGCTTCCAACTGCGCAGCAACCCCGAGGCCGCCGTCTGGGTACGCCTGTTGTTCGAAGACGCCAAGCCCCCGCGCCTGAGCCAACCCGCCTTGGAGACCCTGGCCATCGTGGCTTACCGCCAACCCATTTCGCGCGCCGAGATCGAGGCGGTCCGCGGCGTGGCGGTGGATGGCGTCGTCGCCACGCTGGCCGAGCGCAAGTTGATCAAGATCGCCGGACGCTCGGATCAGCCCGGCCGCCCCCTCCTGTACGAAACCACGCCCGCCTTCCTGGAGGAATTTGGGCTCAAGGCGCTTGAGGAATTGCCCAACGCCGACGAGCTGCGCCGCATGCACTTGCAGAAACAGGCCGAGGCGGAAGCCCAGGCCGGCCAGGGGCAGCTCGAACCGGCGGAAACTCCCGATGAGCCTCCCGCTGAAACCAGCACCGCTCCCGACATCGCCTCCGCCGAGGAAGCCGGGCCGGAGGCCTTCCCCGCGCCCCCGGCGGAGAAGTCCGCCTAAACGCGCCCCCGACGCCATGACCAGCGACCCCCTGCAGCGCTATCGCCGGCAGATCGACCAGATCGACCGGCAGTTGCTCGACCTGCTCAATGAGCGCATTCGTGTCTCGATTCAGATTGGGACGGTCAAGCTCGCGCGGGGCTGGCAGGTCTTTGCCCCCGAGCGGGAGGAGGAAGTGCTGCGGAGCCTGGAGGCGATGAACGACGGGCCGCTTGAACGCGAGACGCTGCGTTCCGTTTACCGGGAGATCATCAACGGCTCAATCGCGGTGCAGGCGCGGCTGGCCATTGGCTACCTGGGGCGCAAGCACTCCCAGATCGCAATGGTCGCGGTCGGCCGCTTCGGCTCCAGCCACGACTACCGGGGCTTCGATTCGCTGGAGCGTTTTTGGCAGGCTTTGCAGGAAGGCAGGATCGAGATCGGCGTGGTCGAACGGGCCCGGCTCGTGACCTATGCCCTGGAGCAGGGTGGCCTCCCGCTGCCGGTCTGCACCGAACTGGACTCCCGCGAGGAGGAGAGTGCCGGCTCGGGCAAGCATTACTTCGTCATCAGCCGCACACAGCGCTATTCCTGCAAGCTCTCGAGGACGGTGGTGTGGATCGATTCCCACTCCGCAGAAATGTGTGTTAAAACGGTCAAATCCTTGTTAGAGATGGAGAAACTACCACTGTTGCGTAGCGAGCTCATTCGGCTGCCGCGCCCCGCCCAGCAACCCTGCGTGCAGGTCGAACTGGCGGGGGACGTGCCGGAGGAATCTTTGCGTACGCTGATGGAGAAACTGCCCCGGGATCTCATCCATGCCTGGTGCCGCGTGGGCTGTTTCCCCTGACCCTTCCGTGATGCCCGAACCCGAGGACAAGCCCAAGCCGCCGGCCAACACGCCGCCGCCTCTGCCGCCCAAGGCGCCGGGGAAGGACGCGCGCCCGCCCATCCACAAGCCGACCGCCCGGGTCCCGGCCGTCGGCGAATCGCAGCCCGCGAAGCCGTTTCGCGACCCCTTTGCCCTGGATGAGGAGGCCGATACCAGCTCGATCCACGAAGCGTTGGAAAACCTGCCGCCGCCGCTGCCGGAGAACCAGCCCATGCCCAAGCCGGCTCAACCGGATCCCCGCAACGTGCCGGTCAAATCCGGCCAGACCATGCGCATTGAGCTGCCCGGCCAGGAGGGTGACGCCGCCGTCAGCAATCCGGGTAAATCGCCGGTCAAGCCGCAGCGGCCCATCGAGAACAAGCCCAAGGAGCCGGCCCTTTTGCCCGGCGCCTACACCCAGCAGCTGAAACCACCCGGGCCGCCCACGAAAGGCACCACCCAGCGCCTGCCGAAGGAGAAGGCCCAGCAGGAAGCGGAGAAGGAGCTCTCCAAGATTGAAGGCTGGCTGAGCGGACAGATTGAAGGCAAGCCTGAGAGCGCTTCGCCCGGGCCGCCGCCTCTCCCGCCGTCGGCCAAGAGCCCCAAGCCGCCGGACAAGAAAGGCGACGCGAAACCCGCGGAAGCCCCGGCCAAACGCGAAGGGCCTCCGCGGCTGAGTACCGTCCGCCCCGTCGCCGGTACCGCGCCCGCTCCCAAGGAGCGCCCGGGCGTGGAAATGCCCAAAATGAAGATGCTGGATAAGAAGCCCGCGCCTTTGCTTTCCCGTCAGCGTCGGCAGAAGAAGCAGGAGATCGAGCGCCAGCGCCGCGAAGAGCGGATGCGCCCGGTCCCGCGCCCACCCGCCAGTTCGCCGGAGTCCAAGGCCAAGCGGGAGGACGCCCCAAAGACGGAGTCGGTGAAGTCGGAAACGCCGCCACCGTTGCCGCCGCCACTACCCAGCAAGCTTCCCGATCCCGGAGGGGCCACTACTCAAAAGATGGAGGCCAAGCCGGTCGCTACTCCCGCACCGGAAAAGAAAGCACCGGAAGAAAAGAAAACCCCGGAACCGCCTAAAAAGAACGCGCCCGCCGCAAAGCAGTCCGACGTGGCATCCGCCAAGCCGGAGAAGCTGAACAAGTCGGCCGGCCCCGCCCCAAGCGGAGAGGCGGTCGTCAAGCCGCAGAAGGTGGTGCAAAGCTCCTTACCCAAGGGCACGGCCGTGGAAAAGAAAGAGCCGCTCAAGGGAAGCATCCCCAGCGCGAAGCCGGTCAAGGCAACGGAGACGAAGATCGCCCTGCCAACGGTGGTGCCGGTAGCCGCGCCCGACAAAGCGCAAGGCTCGCCGGTCAAGCCGACAAAAACGGCGGACGCTTCCGCCGCCAAGCCGATCAAAGCGGCTGGTGAGGGGCCGGCTATCGTCAAACCGCGCAAGGCGGACGAGGCGGCGCCGGAAAAGGCGGCGCCTGCGGCCCAGAAACTCCCGGCGCCTTCGGCCCAGGAACCCGCGGTCTCTCCCGCCAGCGAGCCCGCTGCCCAGCCGGGATCCTTGAAAGAGCTGAGTTTCCCCAAGGTCGACCACACCAACAAAAAGCCCGCGCCTTTGCTTTCCCGCCAGCGCCGCCAGCAACGCGAGGCCGCCACGGCCGCGCCCGCCCCAGCGGCGGCGTCAGCGGCACCGGCGGCCATGCCGGGAAGCGCGTCACGTGGCTCGCGGGAGCGCGCCAGTAAAAGCCCGGCGCCACGCCAGCTTTCGGCCATGCCCGGAACGACGGACAAAGACCGGAGCGTGCCGGCCAAGCCGGAATCTCCGCTGACGCCCAAGCAGCGCCTGCTCTACCGGATTGCGGCCTACGCGGCGCTGGTCGTGGTGGTGCTTGCCCTTGGCTACCTGACTTACATCTTCATGCGCGAGACCCGCGTCGTGGGCGAGGTGCTGGTTAAGCCGGGGAGCGGCTTCAAGATCGAGGAGGTCGCGGTGGTCAACGACTTCCGGGGCGATCTCTACGCCCTGGCGCGTGACCTGGCCGAGGAACGCCAACCGCTGAAGCGCGAGATTCGCGATTTGGAGCGCAACGTGGCCCTGGCCAAGGAGGATATGGTTGGCCGCGAGGCGCGCCTGCAGTACCTCCGGGAGGACATCCTGAAGGAGCAGGGCGAGATTGATAACGTGCTGAGCACCGCGCGCACCCAGGCCGAGCAGATTTGGGAGGGGCCCGGCAAAGAGCTTGACGAAGAATACGAGACCAAGCTGGAGGAAACCCGTGAGCGGATTGGCCGCCGCGCCGAGCAACTGGGGCTTGATTACAACCCGAGCGACGAGTTTGACTCGCCAGAAGTCTGGGTCAACGCCTTCCGGCTGGCGCTGTACGACGCGCCCACCGGCGTAAACGCCGGGCAGGAGCGGCTCTGGGCGGAGTCGGTGCTGCGCGAGTGGCAGGGGTACAACCAAGACTGGCGCACGCAGCTGGGCGAGCTCAAAACCCAGGTGCAGAAAATCCAGGCTACGCCGCGCGAACAGATCGAGGATATCCGCCGCAACATCGCCGACCTCAAGGCCCGTATCGCGCAGACCGAAGCGGAGGTCCAGCCCCTGCGCGACGAGATCAACTTCAACGAAGCCCGCCTGCAGGAGAAGCGCCAGCTGGAAGCCTCGCTGGAGGAGCCCAAGTATAAGCAAGTGCTGCAGTCGGCCAATCCGGAGATGATCAAGAAGGCGTTCGCGTTTGACCCGGAAACAAACCGCTTCGAGTGGAACGAGATTCAGGCCGATCCGCGCTTCCAGCCGGGCCGGTACCTGCTTTGGGTGCGGGCAACCCGCAACGGCGAAGAGTACTGGGCTTTTGCCGCGTTTAGCGTGCTCGAAGACACCACCGTCCAGCTCATTGTGGACCAGACGCGCCTGCAGTCGGTGCGCCAGGCGCTGCGCTCGGCGGTCCCCGCCCAGCTCGACTAGTCCGCCTTTATGAGCACGCTTAAGCCCCGCTGGCGCTGGACGAAACCTCTGCGCCGCGGCGAAGAGGACGCCTGGTTGGAGCTGCTCGGCGCGTTGGAGCCGGGGACCTATTTTATCTCCAGCCAGGGCGAGAACGGACGGCCCAAGGTGGACATTTACGCGCCGGGGAAGGCAGCTCTGCGCTCCTGGCAGCGCGAACACGGAGGCCGGATCGTGCCGCTGCGCCCGGCGGATTTGCGCCTGCCGCACGTGGCGGGTGGGCCCATCCGCATTGGTCGCGACCTGATTCTGCTGCCCTCGGACGATTTGCCGCCGCCAAAGGACGCGCCGCCGGGAGCGCGAATTTTGCGCGTGCCGCCCAACATGGCCTTCGGCACGGGCGAACACGCCACCACCGGCATGATGCTGCGCCAAATGGCCCGCCTTTCCCTTTGGGCGGAGGCGCCGGCCGTGCTCGACGCGGGAACCGGCAGCGGCGTGCTCGCGCTGGCCGCGCGCCACTGGGGCGCACGTGAAGTGCTGGCATTCGATTCGGAGGAGGTCGCCATCCGTATCGCACGGGAGAACGAGCTGCGCAATTTTGGAGACGCCTGGATCGATTTCCGAGTCGCCACGATCGAGGGGCTGCGTTGCCGCCGGAAGTTTGGCCTGGTGGTGGTCAATCTTTACAGCGAGTTGCTCATCACGAGCGCGTCGCGGCTGGCCGGGTGGCTCCGGCCCGGAGGCACGCTCCTGGCCAGCGGCATCTTGCACCGCCAGGAGGTGGAAGTGATTCGGGCGTTTCGCCAAGCGGGCTTGGCGCTCGTCACCCGCAAGCGCAAGGGCCGTTGGGTCATGCTCCACATGCAGGCCTGAACCGGATCTGAGTGTTGGCCAGAACAGGAGGGATTGATAGCCACGAAATCCCTAGGGCAGAATCATCTTGCGCTGCTCCGGGGTACCCAGAGAGCAGGCGGAACCCGCTTCTTTTTTGCCAAACCACTTGTAGCGGTTGCGGGCGATGATGCCGTACACCCAGTTCCGCAAGGCGCTGGGGATGAAGCGGGCCCACGAGAGCACCCGCCAAAAGCCGCCCAGATGGCGCAAGGAGGCCAGCGCAGCGTCGCTGCGGTGGAGGAGGCGTTCGCGCGGGGTGTGGGGGTATTCGCAGAGCCACATGCCGCTCAGGACGGTGGGATCCTTGCCGTGCCGCTCCAGGATGGCCCGGGCGGTTTCGCCTTGCAGCGGGGCATAACGCAGGGTGCGCTGCCGGTCGCGGGCCAGCATCCAGTTGACCGAGCCCTGGCACAAGCCGCACTCGCCGTCGAATAGCACGATGGCGTCCGCTCCCGGTTCGAGGGCGTCCTCGGCCGGGGAGTGGCTGGGAAGGGTGGGCATTTCGGCTCCAGGCACGGACAAATATACGCACGCGTCCGCACCCGTGCAAATGGTTGCCAAGCGCAGCGGATTCCGCCAATTTGGGCGTCTTATGAGTGACGGACCCTTGGCCGGGAAGACCGGCGTTGTTTTTGGAGTGGCCAACAAGCGCAGCATCGCCTGGGGCATTGCCCAGGCCTGGCACGAAGCCGGGGCCAAGTTGATGTTCAATTACCAAGGCGAGCGGGTCAAAGACAACGTGGAGCAGTTGGTAAGCGCCTTTGGCGAGGACACGCTCATTCACCCCTGCGATGTCGGTAGCGACGAAGAGATCGACGCCTTTTTCGGCGAAGTGAAGAAGCGCACCGACACGATTGATTTGCTGCTGCATGCGGTCGCCTTCGCGCCCAAGGACGCGCTCACCGGCAAGTTCGTAGACACCAGCCGCGAGGCCTATCAGGTGGCGCACGACATCAGCGCCTACAGCTTGGTGGGACTCACGCGCGCCGCCCGCCCGATGATGCCCAACGGCGGCAGCGTCGTGGCGATGACCTACTACGGGGCCGAGAAGGTAATTCCCCACTACAACGTGATGGGCGTGGCCAAGGCCAGCCTGGAGGCCTCCGTGCGCTACCTGGCTTACGACCTGGGCGAAGAGAAAATCCGCGTCAACGCGATCAGCGCCGGACCGGTCAATACGCTGGCCGCGCGCGGGATCGGCGGCTTTACCGCCATGCTCAAGTACTACGAGCAGCACGCCCCGCTCAAGCGTAACGTGGAACTGAGCGAATTGGGTGCGACCGGGGTTTTCCTGGCTAGCGACGGCGGGGCGGCCATCACCGGCCAGACCATGTACGTGGACTGCGGCTACGAAATCATGGGCATGCAGGACCCGAAGACCGCGCTGCTTTAGGGCGCGGTTTCCGTTGGAGGGAGGCCTGGGGGATCCGGAGGCGGGCCGGTGCGCTCGTAGACCCAGAGGCCGGGTTCGCCGTGAACGAGGCGGTAATTGGGGTAGAGCTCCGGTTGCATGCTTTGGA
The DNA here is from genome assembly GCA_038745425.1 of Verrucomicrobiota bacterium. Lineage (GTDB taxonomy): Bacteria > Verrucomicrobiota > Verrucomicrobiia > Methylacidiphilales > UBA1321 > CAWUJC01. The sequence goes on from JBCDLL010000018.1 coordinate 28,980, forward strand.
AGAAATCCGAACCCACCAACCGCGTCACCTCGGGCGCGTAGTCCCACTGAGCGCGGCGGGGCCCGGCCGGCAAGCCGCTGATCTGGTACTCCCGCACTGCGTAATGAAATGGGCGCAGAACGCCCTCGCGATCCAAGTGCAGCAAGGGGTAGCTGGGTGCGTAGAAGCTGCCCGGGGCGGCTTCCCATTTGGCCCAAAGGCGCGTGGCGGTGTTGTCCCGCCAGCGTTGGAGGTCCACGTGTTTGGTCCGTACAACGCGCTGCTCCACCCAACCCGAGACGAGGCTGGATACAACCAGCCCGGCGATAACCAGTCGCCCGCGCCAACGCTTCCAGAAGACGACGTTGGCCTCGCGCGGGGCGGCCGCCCGCTGAAGGATTAGGCTCACGTTCAGAAGCCAAAACCAAACAAACGGCAGCCAGTGGTTGAGGCCGGCGCCCGCCTTCGTGGCGGTGTAGATGGTGGCGGGTAGCCAGGCAGACTGCCAGATGAGCCCGGCGGTTAGCAGGTCATCGCCGCAGCCTCCGCGCCAGTCCGCCAGCAGCCAGGCGGCCGCAAACGTGGCGAGCAAAAGTGTCATCATGACGACAGGGCCGAACGGGAAATCGGAGGGGAAAAAGGTTTCCGGGTTCATTGGGTGGAGGGAGGGTAGCCAGAGCATGTGCTCCCACATGGGAGCGCCAACGAGTAGCGGAAAAAGAAGTCCGAGCAGGATCAAGGCACCGCCGCAGAGGAGTCCCCAAGTAACCAACAAGTTGATGCGCGTGCGCCACCCGAGGGGCTGGAGAATGAGGAGCAAACCCAACACGGGTACGGCGAGCAAGCCCTGCTGCCGAGCGTAGAAGGCCAGGGCACTGGCCAGCGCGGCGGCCCCCAGCCAAAGCCAGCCGCCGGTGAGCAAATGTCGCCGCAGGGCGAGCGTCGCCAGGACGATTAGCAGGAGCCCCGGGACGTCCGACCCGATCGTGTAGAGAGAATATCCAATGGTACTCAGATCGACCCAGGCAAAGGCAACCAGGCTGGCGACCAGCAGGGCCAGCGGGAGAGCGGGTAAGACCGACCGCGCGCGGGCGTCGCACCACAGCACAAGAAGGAGAGCTCCGAAGGCTCCACAAAACGTCAGGGTCACGCCCACCGCCAGCGCCGGCATCGGCAAAGAAAAGAGGACGGCGGGAAGGTAGTAAAAGGCTGAAACCGGCCCGTAAATGTAACCGAAAACCGGATCGTTCTGGGTCCCCTCGTAGATCGGAAACCCGTGCAGAAGCAGCCAACTCGGCGTGAGGCGCACAAGCGTCCATTCCGGCGCGTTCAGCCAAGTGCCGCTGTGCAAAAGGTTACGCGCCAGCATCGCCGCGAACGCAACCAGGGCCGGGATCCACAGCAGCAGGGTACGCGATCGCGGCTCCACTCAGGCTTCATAAACGCTTCGAGCGCCCGAGGCAAAAGTAAACCGACCGTTCCGTTTGGCAGGGACGGGCCTGTGGGATACGCTTGAGCATGAAAACGCTTTTGCTCTGGGACATCGACGGGACCTTGGTGACGACGCCGCGGGCGGGGCATGCCTCGGTGCGGCGGGCCCTGGCCAAAAGCCACGGCATCGACGGCGACGTGGAAGAACTCGATTTCCATGGTGCGACCGACCCGCTCATTTTTGGGATGCTTAAGGACAAGTTCGAGATCGAAGACCACGACGACGCGCGTCACCGCTTTTACGAGGCCTACTTCGAAGCGTTGACCGATGAGCTCAACTCGCGGCCCAACGTTCGGCATCTCGGCGTGCTCGAGCGGCTGGAAGAGGCCCACGCCCGGCCCGACGTGGCCCAAGGTTTGCTCACCGGCAACGTGCCGCGCGGGGCGCAGATCAAGCTGGAGCACTACAAGCTTTGGCACTACTTCGAGTTCGGCGCCTTTGGCGACGACGGCGCCACCCGCAACGATTTGGGCCCACACGCCCTGCGCCGCGCCGCGCAGGCCCACGGCGTGGAGTTCGACCCCGCCCACACCTGGGTGATCGGCGACACGCCCCACGACATCGCCTGCGGCCAGGCGATCGGCGCCAACACCATCGCCCTGGCCACCGGCAAGTACAGCGTGGAGGAGCTGGCCGCCCACCAGCCCACCGCCGCGTTGGCGGACCTGCAGGACGGGCCGGGCTTTTGGCGGCTGATCGACGGCGTGGACTAATTCTGCCGCAGGCGGGATTCCAGCGTCGCGAAGTCCATCGCCAGGAGCGAAGTCGGATCGCTCGGGCCGGTCATTCTTTCCTTGGCGTACTCCAGGCACTGGAGCGCCATTTGGGTTCGGCCCTGGGCCTGCAGGGCGAGAGCGGCCGGACGAATCAGGTGATAGAAAACGGTGCCGCCGCCAAGTTCGTCAAAACGCCGGATTTGCCGGCGATATTCCTTAAAGAACTCGTCGTATTGCCCCCGCTTGAGGCGTGAGGCCAGGAGATCGAAGGCGGCGTTGACGGCCAAGTCGGGACGGTAACGGTCCAAATCCTTGATCAGGCGCTCGCGGAGCCGGTCGGCGCGCCCGGTTTCCCCTTGGGCCTCGTAGATGGCCGCCAGCTGGCGCTGGGCCAGGTTGCTCAACTCCTCGTTGGTGTGGAATTTCCGCTCCATGTCCTGCAGGTGGGTGATGAGGTAGGCGGTGGCGTTGTGCGCCTGCAGCAGCTCGGTCTTGCGCTGCCAGACATCCGCGTTGCCGGGGTCGGAGGCGATGGCGTCGTCGAGCAGGGCGAGCCGTTCGCTCAGCGTTGCGTCTGGGCCGAGCAGATTGGCCAGGCCCAGCAGCTTGTGGCTTTTGCGGTGCCGGTAGCCTTCGGGCCGCTCACGGGTCAGCTCCACCAGCGCGTGGTCGCTGATCGGCTGCCAAGTCTGCGGGTCAATCGCATGGCCTGTCACGAATTTCTGTAGTGCGTAGCGCCCGATGTCGGTCTCCCAGCGATTCTTGTTGCGGAGGTAGCCAATCCAGGCGTGGCCGCCGTCGCGCCCCTGGCCGGTAAAGTAAAGGGTGGGCAGGCCCATGGCTTTCCCGGCGATGGTGGCGAAATAGGCCTGGTCCACGCAGATGCCGCCGGCGGAGAGGATGTTCGCGAGCGTGTAGGGCCCCATCGTCCAGTCGTACTCCTGGCTAGTGACGCGCTCGTTGACGTAGCGCACCTCGAAGTAGACGCCGTCGAATTTCCGGCGCGAGGTTTTGAGATTTTCGCGCGCCCAGTCGAGTTCGGTCAGCTCGATAGGCGCGTCGACGAGAAACTTGAGCCGGTCGCCCTCCAGCTCTTTGAGGTCGTGAATCAGCTCTCCCTCTTCTTGCAGACGAATGAAGTAGGCGAAGAGGCCTTTCCAGGGCTCCTTCACCAGTGGCACGTCGCGGCGGTCGACTTGGCCGTGTGGCCAGTCCGGCGGCAGGGGCTGGTCGTAGACCACCGCCAACGCCACAGCCAGGGCGGGATACTCGCGGACGGCCTTTGGGTTGGCGGTGATCAAATCGTTGAGCACGAGAAAAACGCCGGGCAGGTAGTCGCCATGCGGGTTGGCGGTGCGGGCCAGCTCTTCGATCAGCCGGGGTTCGTTGAGCAGGAGGTCGAGGCTCTCCGGGGTGAGGCGCTTGGCGAGCGGTTGGTCCCGCGGCAGAAACTCCGGCGTGGTGAAGAAATATTCCGTCTTGCCCGAAAGCATCCGCTCGAGAATCCCGCCCTTTAACGCCTGCCGCACGATGTCCGGGATTTCCTCGTCCTTGGTCAGGGTGCCGTCTTCCCGCATCAACCGGCCTTCCAGCTTTGGTGCCAGATAGCCCACCGCGGCTTCGTGTTCGCCCGTGCCCAGCCACTGGAAGAGCGTTGCCAGCCAGAGGCGCTCACTCCAGCCCTGACCGGTGAAATCCGGCCCCGCCTTGGCTTCGAACAGCACGTCGCGGAGCCCGTCCGCCAGCTCGGCCCAGTTGGCTTGCCGGATCACGTATTCGGCCACTTCGCGGCGCTCTTCCGGCTTCATTTCGAACCGGGCGTGGGTCAGCGGCTGGGGCGGGGCAGAGCCGCCCTGCGCCAGCACGAGGCTCGGCATTAGGATGCTCAGGAGGACGGCCGTCCCAATCCGGCGATAGCATTTTTGGCCGAAAGCGATCATCTGGTAGTTTAGACGTCATTGGCGCCCGCCGCTAGAATGAGTTGACGCCGGGGCCGCCGCCACGCGAGAGTTTTCCGGTTGGCTTTATGAAGAAACCCTGGCTCATCGCCCTGGCGGGTATGGCGGTCGCGGCTTTGGGCGCGGGGGCGTGGTATCTTTCGACCGCGGCCGGTCCTCCCGAAGCCGAAGAGGTCGAGCAACTTGCCCTCGAACTGCGGGAAGCCGAGACCCTGCCGGACGTCACCCCGGGTTTGCAGCGGCTGCTCAGCGCCTACGAAACTTCGCCAGCCGAAGCCCGCGAGGCTGAGCTGCTCCGGCTCGTGCAGGAAAAGCCGCCGGAAAACCTCACGCCGCTGCTGGCCCGCATCCGCACGCTGGATGACGTCGAGCAGCGCCGGCTGCTGGAAAAGGTGATTGTCCGCACCTGGGCGATGGACCCGGAGCAAACCATGCTCGCCTTCGAGTACACCCAAAAGCTGGGCGACGAGACCCTGGGGGGCGAGTTGGCCAGGGCCATCGTCCGCGACTGGTCCCAGCGCAACCTGGTCGCCGCGCAGGGCTACGTCCTGGCGCTGCCGCCAGATTCGCCCTTCCGCACCGAGGCGATGATTGCGCTGATCGGCGAGCTGGCCAAGGCGAGCCCGACCGAGGCCTATGGTCTGGCCCAAGGGCACATGGAGGAGCCCCTGCGCACGGAGTGGAGCTTTGCCCTCTTCAACCTGCTGGCCAAGGCCGATTCGCAGCGGGCCGCCGCCGCCCTGCGGGAACTCCCCGCCGACGAGCGCCGCCGCCAGGCCTTCGTGCAGTTGGCCGACGCCATGCTGCCCCAAGACCGCGAGGCGCTCCTGGCGTGGCTGGCCGCGCTCCCCGAGCCCGACCAAGAACTGCGCAACTTCGGCTTGAGCCTGGCACTGGACCGCTGGGCGCAGGAGCAACCCGCCGCGGCTGGCGCCTACGCCGCCGGGTTGGAGGATCCCGCCCTGCGCGAGCAGATGATCATCATGGTGGCCGGTATCTGGGGCCACGCCGACGGCCGCCAAGCGTTGCAATGGGCCGCTAAGCTGCCGGGTGAGCAGTTGCAGGGCCGGGCGGCGAACGCCGTTTTCGTGGCCTGGGCGCAGGCCGATCCGGTCGCCGCCGCGCAGTACTCGGGCATGCTGCCGAACAGCCCGGTGCGCGACAACGCCTTCCGCGCCGTTGCGCCCTTGCTGGCCGAGGTTGACGTGGCCGACGCGGCGGACTGGGTCAGCGTGTTGCCGGGCGAGACCCCGGGCCGGCTCGATGCGGTCGAGGGCTTGGTGGAAGTGTGGCTGCGCCAGGGCGGCGAGCCGAAGGACGTCTACCGCTACGTGGCCACCGTGCTGCCCAAAGACGTGCGCGACGAGGCCAAGGTGCGTTTTTACCGGGCTTGGGCCCGTCAGGCGCCGGCGCTGGCGGCGCAGTCCGCTAACCAACTGCCCGAAAGCAAGACGCGCGAGATGGTCGTGCCGGAGCTTTTTGCGACCTGGGCGCGCAGCGAGCCCCTTGATGCGGCCGCGGCGGTGGAGGCCATGCCGAGCAGCGACCTTCGCCGAAAGGCGATGGGCGCCATGGCCGGAGTTTGGGCGCGGGCCGATCTTGGCGCCGTCCAGGCCTGGGCGGGCGGGCAGGACAGCAAAGAGGATCAAGCGGCTATCCGCCAGGCGATGCTCCTGCGCTGGTCGGGCTCGGATCCCCAAGCGGCGTTGGAATGGTTGGCCGCCCAGGAGGAGGGCGACGGGCGCGACGCGCTGGTGGCTGTGGCGGCGGAGCGGCTGGTGATCGCGAACCCAAGCACCACGCTCGGGCTGGTGGAGGCGATCCAAGACGACAAGCGCCGCGGGATTGTGCTGGAAAGCGTCGCCGAGGCCTGGCTGCGTAACAGTCCCGGCCCCGCCAAAATCTGGATCGAGCAGTCCTCGCTTTCCGCCGAAAGCAAAAACAAGTTGCTTGGCGGCGAGGGGTAGCTAGTTCCGCCGCTTGATCGCTGAACGGGGCGGAAGCAGAGCCGGATGGACCTCAGGCCGCCTTGACTGCTTCCACCACCAGGCAGCAGCGGTGGATATCGGGCCAGCGGCTTTCGGAAAGCTCCTTTTCCCGGTTGGTCAGCACGCGTGGGGAACCCGGATCGGCTTCCTCGATCACGTCCCAGTCGCCGGCCAGCCGGAGGGTGTCGCGGAGGAGGGCAAAGTCGTACTGGACCAAATGGTGGCCGCCGCAGAGGAGGTATTCGGCGGCGGCGTCGCGCAGGCTGGTTTCGGGCGGCAGATCGAGCTGGCAGGTGAAGAACTCCCGGTCCTTTTCGACCACGGCACGCTCGGCCTTGAAGCGGTCCGGCACGGCTAAACGCAGCGCGCCGCCGGGCCGGAGCACGCGATGGCAGTTTGCCAGCAGGCGGGTGCCATCCTCGTGAGTGAAATGTTCCAGCACCTGGTTGGCGTAAACGGCGCGGACGGAGCCGTCGGGGAAGGGGAGGCCGTGGCGCAAATCGATCCAACAATCCTTCTTCCACAGCGGCAGCAGCTCGGTGTTGAGCCAGCCGGGCAGGTAAATGGGGCCGCAGCCCAGATGCAGCTTCCAGCCCTGCTCCGGTGGCGTGCGACCGCGCCAGCCGCGGGCCGAAAGCCACGCCAATGGCGAGAGCGCGTTGAGGGCCAAATGGATGCACCAGGCGGGGGTGAAGCCGGGGCCGCGCAGGCGCAGCAGCAGACGCTGGAAGGGGGTGAATTCGGGTTCGGCCATCGAGCGAGCCTCCAGCGTGCGCCCGGCTGGGGGGAAAGACAAGACAGGGCGGCGGAGGCGGGGTATAAAAGGGAGGCGACATGGAGCCCACCCCCCCCGAACTCAGTGTGCTGATCCCGACCGTGCTGCGGCGCGAGGACCTGCGGCGGGCTCTGCGCTCGGTGCTCGATAACGGGTTCGAGGGGACGCTTGAGATCGTGGTCAGCGACGACGATCCCGCTGGCAGCGCCGGCCCGGTGGTGGAGGAGTTCGGCGACGCGCGCATCCGCTATGTGGTCAACCCAGGTCCGCCCGGCAAGGCCGCCAACTGGTCGCACGCCGCCGCGCACGCGCGCGGCACCTTCTGCACCAAGCTGGACGACGACGACTTGGTGCGGCCGGGTTACCTGGCCAAGACGGTCGAGGTGCTGCGCGCCCGTCCCGAGGTCGGCAGCGTCTACACCGCCTACGAGCAGGTCAATCTGCTGACGGAAACCCGCCAGGAGGTGGTGGACCGGGGTTTCTTTCGCGCCCGTCCCGTCGTGGCCGGCCCGGAGTACGCGCGCGCCGTGCTCACCAACGAGGGCGGCTACCCAATCAACCACAAGACCACCGCCGTCTACCGGCGCGAGTTGGCCGAACGCTTCGGCCATTACCAGCACGTCTGCGAGGACTTTGCCTTCGGCGTGGCGCTGGCGGTGGAGGGCGACGTCGCCTACGTGCCGGAAGTGCTCTACGAATACCGGCTCCACGGCGGCAACAGTGTGGCCGACCTCCCCGGGTTGAGCCGCAACAGCTTCGCTGCGCTCCAGGGGCTGGAATCGCTCGAAACGGTTCCCGCGCCCGGCCGGGTGACGGCGGCTGAATGGCGCGGGTGGACGGAGAGCTGCCGCCGCGCGCTCCCGCTGTACTTTCTGCTGGCGGCGCTGCGCACGCAGGGCAGCGACGAGGCTCAGCACCTCTACATCGACTTGAAAATGGAGGGGCGCCTGACCCAGCCGAAGCTGGCCTGGGGGCTGGTCAACGTGCTCGGTTTGCTGCCCGCCGGTCTGCTGGACGGAAGCTTCCGCTACTACCAGCGGTCGCGTTGGCTGCGCGGGCTGGGGCGGCGGCTGTTCCGGGGGAGGTCTGGCTAGCGGACCTCGGCGTTCACGTCAGCCCGCACCCAGAAGACCGCTTCCTGCCGGAACTGGCGTTTGTAGGCATCGATGATCGCCTGCAACGACCGCACCGCCTCTTCGCGGTCATCGGGTGGGACAACGATCTCCAAAATCATTGAGTTTTCCTTGAGGATGGTGCCGGCCTGGTTGCGCCACTGCCCATGGGCTGGCCAGTAGGTGAGGCCCTCGGGGAAGCGTGGCGTCACCTCCAGGCGGAGAAACTCTCGCCACTCTGCGGGGGTGACCGCTTCGCCCTCGGGCAAATCGAGCCCAAAGTAGAGCCGGTGCAGTTCGTGGCTCGGTGTGCTTGCCGGCGGCGCGACGGGCGCGCAGGCCGAGAGGGCGGCACAGCCGAAGAGGACGAGGAGAAGTCGGGCCATGCTCTCCTAAGCGGATTTGAGCTCGTAAACGACCTGGCCGTTTTGCTCTTCGGGGGCGGGCTCGGCCACCTCGATTTGCGGCGCCTTGTCCTTGAGCGTGGCCAGGTAGCGCTCGATGGCGGCGGCGGACTTGGGCCCGATGCCCGGCACGGCGGCGATCTCCTCCGCCGTCGCTTTGCGCAGCCGGGTGATCGAGCGGAAGTGGGCGAGCAGATCCTTCTTGCGCTTGGCGCTGACGCCGGGGCAGTCGTCGAGGACGCTTTCGGACAGGCGGCGCTTGAGGAGCAGCGAGTGGTAGCTGTTGGCGAAGCGGTGGGCTTCGTCGCGGACGCGCTGCAGCAGGCGGAGCGCGCCGGTGCGGTGGTCGAGCACCAGCGGGTCTTTTTGCCCGGGGCGAAAAATTTCCTCGTTCTTCTTGGCCAGTCCGATGACCGCCTGCCGCCGCATGCCGAGGGCGTCGAGCTCGCGCTTGGCCGCCCCCAGTTGGCCCTTGCCGCCGTCGATGACGATGAGGTCCGGGCGGCGGATGCCCTCGTTGACCACGCGCTGATAGCGGCGTCGCACGACCTCGGCCATGCTGGCGAAGTCGTCCTGGCCCGCCACGCCCTTAATGCGGTAGCGGCGGTAGTTGGCGCTGTCGGCGCGGCCGTTTTTGAAGCTGACCATGCTGGCCACGATGTGGGTGGTGCTGATGTTGGCGATATCGAAGCACTCGATGCGCTCGAGCGGTTGCTCCAGGCCCAGGGCGCCGCGCAGTTCCTCCACGTCGGCGGACGGGTTCAGGCTGCGGTGGAAGGCGTGGCGGAAGCGCTTGATCGGCTTGCTGGTCACTTTCAGGTCGTCGATGAGGTTGCGCAGCTGGGCCGCTTTTTCGAAATCAAGCTTCTCGGCGGCAGCCTTCATCTGGGATTCCAGGTCGCCAAGCATCTCGCCGGATTTGCCTTCCAGGAACTCGCAGCCCTGCCGGACGCGGGCCAGGTACTCGGCCCGGGTGACCCGGCCGATGCAGGGCGCCGAGCAGTTTTTGATGACGTGGTCGAGGCAGTGCTTGAAGTCGCTCTCGCCCGGCAGGCGCGGCGTGCAGGAACGCAGGCCGTACTTCTTTTTCATCGCGTTGAGCGCGCTGCGCAGCGAGCCGCTGTGCGGGAAGGGGCCAAAGTAGCGGGCGCCGTCGTCTTTGCGCACGCGGGTTAGGCTAAAGCGCGGGAAGGGGTCGGCCAGGTTCACCCGCACGAGCAGGAAGCGCTTGTCGTCGCGGAAGCTGACGTTGTATTTGGGCCGGAATTCCTTGATCAACTTGCCTTCGAGCAAGACGCTTTCGGCGTCGGAGTTGACGGTGTGGTGCTCCAAATCGCGGATGCTCTCGATCAATGCGCGGGTCTTGCGATCCGCCTTCATCGCCCGCGAAGGGTGGAAATACTGGTGCACGCGACGGTGGAGGCTGCGCGCCTTGCCCACGTAGATGATCCGCCCCAGCCGATCCTTGAAGAGGTACACGCCGGGCTGGTGCGGCAGCAGGCGCACTTTGCGCCGCAGCTCGCCCTCGCTCGGGGGATCATTTTTCCGCTGGCTCATGAAGCCATGTACTGTAACAGTTTTGCACCGGACGTGCCATCAATCAGCGGGGGCGAACCGTTAAGACATGGATACTTTCGGGCAAAAAACCGTCTCTCGGAGACGTCCAAAGGGAGAGTAGTTACGACAAGTCATATGGGATTGTTGAAACAATTTGGAATGGCCCCGCTGCTAGGCGCTTGGTTCGCTGCTGGGTGGATGCTGCCGGCAGCGGCCGCGAACGAGCCGACGGGCTCGGACCTCGTCCAGGTGCGTCTGCTGGCGGAGAACCGGGAAATCGCGCCGGGCGAGGAATTTGTGGTGGGCCTGGAGTTCACCATGGATCCGCACTGGCACATTTACTGGCGCAACCCGGGTGATAGCGGGCTCGCCCCGCAGATCGACTGGGAGCTGCCGGAGGGCTTCCAGGTGGGTGAGCTGATGTGGCCGGTGCCCGAACGCATCGAGATGAGCGGGCTGGTCACCTACGGCTACGAAAACCGCGCGATTCTCCTGGCCGAGGTGACTCCTCCCGCGAGTCTATCCGCTGGAGAGAATGTCCAACTCGCGGCCAAGATCGATTGGCTGGTCTGCAAGGACATTTGCCTGCCCGGAAGCGGGGAGGTCGCGTTGGAGATGCCGGTGGTTGCCGGCAAGCCAACTTTGGATCCGGCCGCGAAGGATCTCTTTACCGCTGCCCGCCAAAGCCTGCCCGCGACGCAGTCGGACTGGAACGTCTCCGCACGCCCCGGGCCGGAAGGCCAGGCGGTGCTGGTGTTTGAGCGCAAAGAGGGACGCGAGCCCGCGGCGCCGGAGGGCGTTTACTTTTTTGCCCAGCAGCCCGGGGTGATCAACCCCAACGCGCCGCAGCCGCTCACTGAAGGCCCGGAAGGCGTCTTCCAGCTCAGCCTGACGCGCGACCCCGTGACCGATAAAATCGAATCGCTGCCCGGAATCCTGGTCACGAGCACGTCGTGGGTCGCGGATGCAGCCGGATCTAAAAACTGGGCGATTAACCCAAAGATGGAGGCGGCCGACGGAGCGGAGACGAGCGGTGCCGGCCCGGTGACTCCTTCAAGCGGCGGGCTAGAGGACCAGTTGCTCGGTCTCGGCCTGCCCGGACTCATCATCCTCTCGTTCCTTGGCGGCCTGATTTTGAACGCGATGCCCTGCGTGTTGCCGGTGCTTTCGCTCAAGGTCTTCTCGCTCGTCAAACACTCCGACCAGAGCCAGTCCAAAGCGGTCGCTCACGGGTTGGCCTACACGGTCGGGGTCGTGGTTTCCTTTCTGTTCCTTGCGGGCGTCATGCTGGCGCTGCGCGCGGCGGGGGAGCAGGTCGGCTGGGCCTTCCAGCTTCAGAATCCGATTTTCGTGACGCTTCTGGCGGTCCTCTTTTTCCTGTTTGGGCTCAATCTCTTTGGCGTGTTTGAAGTGGGCGGCTCCCTGGTCGGGGCGGATGCTTCCGTTAGCGGCCGGGGCGATTTGTTTGGCTCGTTCGGAACGGGCGTGCTGGCGGCGGTGGTGGGGGCTCCTTGTATCGGACCATTCCTGGGCGCGGCCACCGGCCTGGCCCTGCAGGCCTCCGCCTGGGAAGCGCTCCTGCTTTTCGGCGTCATCGGCCTGGGTTTGGCCTCGCCCTTTTTGCTGCTGGCCTTTTATCCGAAGGCCCGCGTGATCATCCCCAAGCCCGGAGCGTGGATGGAGGCATTCAAGCAACTGATGGGCTTTCTGCTGATGTTTGCCGTCCTGTTTCTGCTGCTGACGATTTCGAGCCTCAGCGGCCCGGACACCCTCATTACCGTTTTGCTGGGCCTGATTGTGCTGGGCATGGCGGCGTGGGTTTACGGCCGGTGGAGCGCACCGCATCGGGCGATCGGTACGCGCTGGGTGGCACGGGCGATTGCGCTCGGGTTGGCCGTTTACGGCGGCTGGGTGGCGGTCGACGCCGCGCAGAGCGGTTATGACCACCAGATGGCCGACGGGGCCCAGGCGAGCGCCCGGGACGGAGACTGGGCGGCGTGGTCCCCCGAGCGTGTGGAAGAGGCGCTGGCCGCCGGCAAGCCCGTGTTTGTGGATTTCACCGCCACGTGGTGCCTCATTTGCCAGGTGAACAAGAAGGGTGTTCTCAAAACCGCGCCAGTGGAGGAAGCCTTCGCGCAGGCGGATGTGGTGACGCTCGAGGCGGACTGGACACACAACAACCCGCTTATTACGAATGAGTTGGAAAAGTTTGGGCGCTCCGGGGTGCCTCTCTATTTGCTCTACAGTCCTCAGCGGCCCACGCAGCCGGAAATTCTTCCGCAAACGCTCAGCCAGAGTGGGGTCATCAAATCGGTTGAAAGTCTGTAGAACTGAGTATCTTTAGATTGACAATAAGATCAGTTTTAACATCTCACTCCCCATGAAAAAAAACCACACCCTCTTTCACATCGTGTTGACCACGATCGCGGCAATTTTCGTTGGCGCGACGATGGGCAATGCTCAAGTCAAGACCGGCGAGAAAGCGCCGAACTTTACGCTCAAGGACACCGCAGGCCAGAGCCACAGTCTCTCCGACTTCGCGGGTAAAACCGTCATTTTGGAATGGACCAACGCCGAATGCCCCTTTGTCAAAAAGTTCTACGACAATGGCGACATGCAGAAGATGCAGGCGCAGATGACCAACGATGGCGCGGTTTGGCTGCAAATTGTCTCCTCCGCCGAAGGCAAGCAAGGCTTTGTGACACCGGAACAGGGCCAGAAGCTCCGCGCCGATAAGGACATGAAGTCAACCGCCATGCTGCTCGATCCCACCGGCAAGGTGGGCAAGATGTATGCCGCCAAGACAACGCCTCATATGTACGTGATTAATGATGAGGGCGTGTTGGTTTACCAAGGTGCGATCGACGATAAAGCTTCCGCGAACGCCGCCGATGTGGCGGGCGCCAACAACTACGTCTTGGCCGCTTACGAAGCTGTCACCGAAGGTAAAGAAGTGGCCGACGCCACCACTAAGCCTTACGGGTGTGGTGTGAAGTATTAGGATGCCGAACTCTTGACATTGCGCGTCCGCATGCGGGCACTTCTCCAGCGCGTCAGTCGCGCTACTGTCTCATTTGATCACAACGAGCCCCGGTCCATCGGCCGGGGTTTCGTGGTTTTACTCGGTGTCTGCCACGAAGACGAATCGGCGGATGCCGTTTGGCTGGCGCGCAAATGCGCTGCGCTCCGGCTTTTCGAAGATGACTCCGGCGAGCGCGCGTTGAATCTGCTCGAAATCGGCGGCGAGGCCTTGGTTGTTTCACAGTTCACGCTTTTCGCCAGCACGCGAAAAGGCACCAAGCCCAGCTACCACCGGGCGGCCGCCCCTCCCGTGGCTGAGCCGCTTTACCGGGAGTTTGTGGAGTGCCTTCGAAGCGAGGGGATCGGACAAATCCAAACCGGCGAGTTTGGCGCGCTCATGCGGGTGGACCTGGTTAACGACGGGCCAGTCACCCTCTTGATTGACAGCAAAGCTAAGGAGTAGGTCTCGAGCCAGTTCGTCCGGTAACATCAACTCGCATCGCCTAACGCGGAACCGTCATCGGCGTTAGCCGGCCAGTCGCGTAGATCACGGAGGCGGTGGCGATGTACCAGTCGGCCTGAGCCTGGGCAAGGTCGGCTTCGGCTTGGGCCAGCGCAACCTCCGCCTGGTAGAAGTCGATCAAGTCAGCCAGGCCGCTGACCAGCCCTTCGCGGACCAGCTCGAACTGGCTTTCGGCCGCGACGAGACCAGCGCGCCGGAAGGTGAGCGCCCGCCCCGCGCTGAGGTAGGCAAAGTAGGCCTGCCAGACCTGCTGGCCGACGTCAAGTTTGACCTGGTCGAACTCCGCCGCCGCCTGCTGGACCTCGGCACGAGCGGCCCGCACCTCGTTGACGCGGCGGAAGCCGTCGAAAAGTTCCCAGTCGATGACGATGGCGGCGCCGACGAAGGTGCCGCGCCCGGATTCCGTGATGGATGGTCCGACGAACTGCGGGTTGTTGCGGGCGCGGAACCAGCGGTTGTACCATTCCGCCTCCAAGGAAACTTCCGGCCAATAGGTGGATTCGGCTTGGCGCACGGCGTCTTCTTTGGCGCGGACCACGGCAAGCTGCTCGGCCAGATCCGGCCGGTTGACGAGCCCGCTGGCAATGAGCCCGTCGACGTTTTGCTCGAAGCCCGCCACGTCGGGGAGGGTCGGCATCGGTGCCAGCTTGAGCGGCGCGTTGGCGGGCGCCCCGCAGGCGACGTTGACGTTGCCGTAGGCGTCCGCTTGGGCGCTTTCGGCGGCTTGCAGGTCGCTCCGCGCGCCCTCCAAGGCGCTGGCCGCCTCCAGTACTTCCGTTGGAATGCCCAGGCCGGCTTCCAGGGCCTGTTCCTGCGCGGCCAGGTTGATCGCGGCGGACTGGAGCTCCGTGCGGGCCAGCAGGACGAGCGTCTCGCTGGCCAAGGCCTGGAAGTAGGCGGCCTGGACCGAGAGGATCACGTCCTGCATTACCTGGTTTTGGTTGAACTTGGCCGCGGTAAGCAGCTCGCGCATCATCGCCACGTAGGCGTCGCGGCCGCCGAAGTCTAGCAGCAGGTAGTAGAGGTCGATTTCGGGACCGGCCTCGTAGAATTTTGTAATGTCGTCAATGCCGGGGTACTCCGGCTGGCGCTCGTCGCTGATCAACAGCGTCCCGGTCAGTGAGACCTCCGGATAGTAGAAGGACTTGGCGATGCCGACGTCGGCCATGGCCTCGCGCGCTTCCGCCAGGGCCAGCCGGGTCTGGGGGTTGCGGGTAAGCGCGACCTGCACGAGCTGAAGCAGAGTCAGGCCGTCACCCCGCTCGGGCGCGACCGTTCGGGCGGGAATTTCCGGCTGAACCGCGGCGGAGGGCGGCACCTCTTCGGCGCGCAATGGTCCGGTCGCCGCCAGCAGAGCCAGGATCGTCGCGGTGGCGCGGTGGCGCAGGTTCATCGCGCGTCCTCCAGCGGCGCCGCCGGGGTTTCGGTCTCGGCCGGCGCGCGCACGTTGGTGTTTTCCTCGGTGGCTTTGGTGTCGGTAAAGACCTTGACCGTGCCGCGTGCGTTGATGCGCAGCGGATAGTCTTCGTCCCAGCCGTCCAAGTCGATGCGCACCGAGAAGCGGGTGGCGAGCTGGACCCAGTCCACCGTCGGATTGATCGTGGGCAGGAGGTCGGTGCTGGTGGCGCCGTCTTCCAGGGCGACGCCCCAGCCGATGCCCTGAATCCGGCCGCGGAAGACCTTCGAGGGGTACATGTTGAGCCGCACTTCGGCCAACTGGCCGGGGCGGATGTTTTCCAGCGCGTTTTCGCGGAAGTAGGCGCGCATGTGCCAGCTATTCATGTCGATGAGTGCCATGATGCGATCGCCCGCCGTGGCGTAAGTGCCGGGAGACACCTGCACGTTGGTGACGACGCCGTCGACCTCGGCGCGGACGGTGGCGTACTGCAGGTTGAGCTCGGCCTGATCGCGGGAGGCTTTCGCGGCGTTGAGGTCGGCGCGGGCCTCGATGGTGGCGGCCTCGGCTTGATCGAGCTCATTCTGGCTCATGAAGTTGCGGGCCGCCATCAGTTGTACCCGCTCGAGGTATTGCTCGGCGTCGGCGAGGGCGGCCTCGGCCCGCAGGAGGTCGGCCTCGGCCAGGCGCAGCGCGACGGCGTAGTCGGTTGGGTCGATGGCAAAGAGCGGATCGCCTGCCTGTACGTACTGGTTGTCCTGCACGTAAACGCGCACGACGGGCCCGTCCACCCGGCAGGCGACTCCGATCACGTTAGCGCCAATAAAGGCATCGTCCGTTGAGGGGCGCACGTCGGTGTAGAGCCAGAGGACGCCCAGGGCCAGCAGCGCCAGGGCCAGAACCACGATGGTAAGGAAGGCCCGTCCGTAGCGCGTCGGGGCGGACGGAGTCTCGGGGTCGGTGGCAGGGCGCTCGGACATGGGAGATCAGTCGCGGAAGAAAATAAACCAGGCGAGAATGGAAAAGAAGGTGAGAAGCGAGAGGAAGCTGACGGCGGGGTGGGGAAGAATGCCGCGCCAGGGCGAGCGGGCCAGCCCGGCCAGGACCAGGGCGGTTGCGGCCAGCCCCAGCAGAACGGACACCATCCAGGCCGGGAAGTAGACGCCAAATAGATCGAGCACGCCGCTGCAGCCGGTCAGCGACAGGCAGGCGGCCAGGCCCAGCGCCAGTCCGCCGTAGCCTCTCCAGCTGGGGCGGCGGAGCAGGGAGGGGGAATCGCTGGGTCGCATGCCGGCTTGGGTGGGATAAGTTTGCTTCCGCGTGCTCATTCTGGAACCACTTTTGGGTAAAGGTCAACCATGGCAAGACTGTGCTGATGCGTCGAACTTTCCTCTGCCTGACGACCAAGGCCACTCGCGCCAAAGCTCTTGGGCGGTGGGCCGACGCGAGGCACGAGACCCGGTTAGGAAGAAATGGCGCCGGATTCGGATCTTGCCTCAGGCGAGGATTTCTTGGTGAAGGTGGCGAGGTAGGCGTAGCGTTTGGCGACGGAGTCCAGCCGGTAGTCCACCCTCCCGCCGGCGTGCATTTTTTCGAAGTGGGCGAGCATCTCCGGCCGGTAGTGCACGTGGAAGAGGTCCAACCAGCGCTTGAGGAGGACTTGGAACCAGCCGGGCCAGCCGCCCTGATCCCAAAAGTCCACCACGTAGAACCGAGCGCCGTCCTTGAGGTTGGCCAGGGCGGCGTCCAGCGCGGCCGGCCAGGTGGGGATCATCGAGAGCGAGTAGGAGAAAAAGATGGCGTCAAAGGGGCGGTCCAGCCCGAAGGTGGCGCTGGCGTCGAGCTCTTCGGCCAGGCACTGGCGTAGGACGATGGGGTCGGGCAGCCGGGCGGCGTCCACTTTACCCTGCGCGGTGTTGAGCATTTCCTGCGAGGCGTCGAGGCCGTAGAGCCGCAGCCCGGGCCGCAGCCGCGCGAGCTGGATGAGGTTGCGCGCGGTGCCGCAGCCGACCTCCAGCACATGGTCGCCGGGCTGTAGGTCCATTTCGCGCAGAAGGCGGTCGCGGCCGAAGAGGTAGTACTTGCGCGAGAGGTCGTAGACGTGCCGGGTAACGCGGTACATCCGGTCCATGGCTTCGGCTTGCGACATCCGGCCACCATGCGCACGGGGCCCGCGCGAAGCCAGTTTTTTGTCTAGCCTTAAGGCCATGGAGACTTGCCCCCTCGCGTTGGCCGGTTGGCTGGCGGTTTTTCCACCGGCTGAACCTCGCCCCAGGAGGCGATGGCCGGCCACTTCCAAGGCTTCCTGACCCTGTCGTGCGAGGATACCGTGAGCGTGGACGAGGCCGCGCAGGAGCAGCAACCCATCTCTGGACACGCCGTCCGCCTCTCGCGCCAGCCGAGGAGGGGGGCATGCTCTTTGACCAGTTGCGGAAAGGGAAGGTCATCGCGCTGGAGGAGGTGGATGGTGACGGTTAGCGGGAGCGGACGGGGAGGCGTTGCCGAGAGGGCCGCGTTCAGGTAGCTTACAGGCGTGTCTCTTTTTGTTCTGGAAGAAGGGAGCACAGACTTCAGCTTGATGGGAAGCCTGTACGGTTTTGTGTACGTGGGAACCTGGGTTATCGCCGTCAAATCCGGTAGCTATTGGCTGATGGTTCTGTGGCTTGCTTTTTCCACGTTGGTCCTGGGCATAGGAGCATGGTACCTGTCCAAAAGGTCGGTGCTGGGTGCAAACGATTTCTTGGCTGCTGCATTCATCACTGTTCCGGTTTTAACCGTTTGTTTTGTGCTGCTCCAGCATGGCATTGTAGGCTGTGCACCGCCTTCGCTCAGGGCCATCGTCCTTTACACTTGGAGCATGTACGTGCCCATGCCGCTGAGTTGCTACCTCTATTGGCGCTTGCGTACGGATCAGAGGCTGCCCCCCAAAACCGCAGGTGCCTAAGCAAACCGGATTGGCACCAGCCAGCCGGTGAGGGCGACGGCGGCGAAGAGCGCGGCCAGCGTGGCCAGGCCAACCGTCCACTTGAGTTGCGGGGAGATGCCGGCGCCGTGGTGATAGTGGCCGGCGGTGGCGCCCATGTCCATCGGCTTGGCCGGGTCCATTGCCATGGACTTCTCCATCTGGTCGTGCGGCATTTCTTGCGCCATGCCTTTCATCCCGGCGTGCCCAACGTGTTCGGCTGAGCTTGCGGGTTTGGGCGCATCCGTTTTCATCAGAATTTTCTGGCCCGTTTCGGGTGCGGTCATCATGCCGTGTTTGAGGCCGGTGCGCACCATCCAGGAGTTGATCGGAAAAGCGGTGACCATGCCCGCCATGGTGGCCACCGACATGACGCCCCAGAAGCGCGGGTCGAGCGGATTGTCCGCGCCCGGGAACTCGTGCATCAGCAGCAGCATGACGGGAAACATCCCCACCATGACCATGTTCATGGACACAAACTCGGCAAAGAAGGTGCCCCGGACCGCCTTCCAGTAGCCGCCGTACATGCCGAGCATGAAGAGGGCCTGAAAGACGAGAAGACCCACCGCGAAGGCGGCGGCGTACTCGACGAACAGGTCGATCCCGTTGGGCAGGCCGAAGGCGTAGACGATGCCTGCGGCCAGGATGATGCCGGTGGCGTCGCCCGCCACGCAGTGCATCATAGAGCCGATCGCCTGCTTCCAGTGCGGGGAGATGTAGGCGTCGTGCGTGCCGGGCAGCGGTTGGCGGCAGGAAAGCAGGTAGAGGAAGAGCCCGACGGGCCCGGTGTAGAGAAGCACGAGAAACCAGGCCAGCTTCATCACGCCCATCATCGGCGTGTTGGTCGTAAAGTCGTAGACCAGGAAGGCGAGCGCGCCGGCGGTAAGAATGGACCACAGCAACAGAATGCCGTTGACCATCCCCTCGTCGTACATGGCCCCGGTATAACGGATTGCGCGGGGCCGTCACGCCCGAATGACCGAGCCCTAAGGCTTGAGGTAGAGGTGGAAGCCGCCGTAAATGGCGGAGCGGTCGCGCTTGAAGAGTTCGGCGGAGCGCTCCGGCTGGTAATCGAAGCGGGCCATGAGCTCCGGCGGCAGGGCTTCCTCGATCGGGCTGCGTGCCGCCGCCGTGCGGAAGATGACGCGCGCGCCCGGGCGGCCGACGCGGGCCACCTGCGTCCACTGGTCGGTGATCTGCTCGGGCGTCATCCAGTCCTGCGAATCGAGGAAGACGAAGCAGTCCATGCTTTCGTCGGGCTGCTCGGCCAGGAAGGCCGTCGTGGTGGTGTTGAGTGTCTGCACGCGGTGCAGGTTCTCGCGCAGGGTCTGGAAGTTCTCCTCCTTGAGGTACTCGGGCACGGCCTTGCGGGCAATCCGGTCGTACCCGCGGGTAAAGGCCTGCCAGCAGAAGTAGTTGTCGTCGGTGGGGAAGTCGCAGGCCAGCCGCCGGACGCGCTCGCGCAGGGTGCGGATCATGTCGTTGCCGGTCTCGATTTCCATCGCCTTGAACTGCTGCGGCGGGATGCCCAGGCTGTAGAGAGCCATCGGCATTTTGCCGCCCTTGCGGATGATCCAATGGTTGAACCAGGGCTCGATCATGTCCTCGTAGAAGGCCTCGCGCTCCTCCCGGGTCTTCGATTCCACCAGTACCTTGGTGTCCTTGCCCTGGATTTTGGCCACCCCATGGAGGAAGCGGATGAAGTACCCGAGCTTGGCGTAGTCGTAGAAGTTTTTGGTGAAGTACTTGATGCGCGGGCCGAAGATGAGCCGCCGCACCGGGTTGCCGCCTTCCCAGAATTCGCGTGTCTTCTTGTCCAGGTGCCGGGCGATGTACTTCTGGTAGTTTTCGCGGTTGCGGGGGTCGTCGGCACAGCCAAAGAAGAGGAAGAACTCCTCGTAACCGGGCAGGTGCTCGATCGCGGCCAGCTTGAGCCGCAGCAGCGAGATGTGGTTGCGGTTGAGGTCCACCGCTACGATGCCTTCGGGCTTCTCCACCAGGTAATTGAGCACGTTGCACCCGCCCGAGGAGATCGTCAGGATGCGGCTGTCGCCGTCGATCTGCATCGCCTCGAGGTCCACCCGCGGGTCCTCCCAAATCTGGTTGTAGACGAAGCTGTCGAACCAGTAGGTGAACATCCGTTCCAGCAGGCCCTTCGAACTGAGCGCGGGGTTCTGGTGGGCGGCGGACTTGAGCAGGTCCTTGGTGCGCACTTCGCGGGTCTTGACGGTCATGACGGGGAAGGGGAGCGGGGCCGGAACGGCAGTAGACCATGTTCGCCCTCCCTCCCGCCAAGTCAAGCCAACACACCCCGGGCGGGCCGGTGCTTCTGGCGATGAGAGTTTCTTTCTTTTTCATGACCCCATTCTCCCTGATTTTTTCCGACCCCGTTAGTCTTAGGTGTGCTAGGTGTGCTAGGTGCGTTCTTTTTTTCGGGAAAAGGCCGATTTTGGCGTTTTTTGGGGCTGCTGCGGGTGCTGAGCGCGCCCAAGAGAAGATATCCGGGCTGGGCAAGGCCTGGGGCCTGTGCTTAGGTGGCGGGCCATGCTGGAGACCGCCATTACCGCCGCCCGCGCCGCCGGTGCCCTGCTCAAAGCGGGCTTTGGCCAGGACGTGCAGGTCAATCGGGAATACCTCCACGATCTCAAAATCCAGGCCGACGAGGACGCTCAGGCGGTGATTTTTGAGACCATCCGCCAGGCCTACCCGGACCACAAGCTGATCGGCGAGGAGGGCAACTGCGGCAACCCGGACGGCGAGACCGAGTGGATCGTCGACCCACTCGACGGCACGATGAACTTTGCCCACCACATCCCGCACTTCTGCACCTCCATCGCGGTGCGGCGGAGCGGGAAGTATCTGGCTGCCGTCATCTACGATCCCATTCGCGAGGAACTCTACACCGCCAGCGAGACCGAGCCGACCAAGCTAAACGGGCGCGAGGTGCGCGTCAGCCCCCGGGCCGGGCTGGGCGAGGCGGTGATGGGCGTGGGTTTTGCCAAAAGCCAGGCCTCCATCGAATACTGCCTGGAGCTGTACCGCCACTACGGCCACCGTGCGCGCAAGCTGCGGGCGATGGGCTCGGCCGCGCTCGACATGGCCTACGTCGCCGCCGGACGGCTCGACGCCTACATCGAGCAGGGCGTCAACCTCTGGGACGTGGCGGCCGGTGTGCTGCTCGTCGAGCAGGCCGGGGGGGAGATCGATATGCTGGAACGCGAGGACGGCTCCATCAAGATCGCCGCGACCAGCGGCAACATCGAATACCCGCTGACTTAAGCGGCGATTTCTCCCTCCCAGACGTTCGAGCGGTTAGAGAAATGCCGCCGCCGGAGCCGTAGCAGGACCATCCTGGTCCTGTCGTCTTGGCCAAAGGTCTTGCTCGTTGGCGGAAGCAGAGTGCTCCTGCCACGAGTTTTGCAAAATCGCTCGGAGATGGCGGAAGCCGTTTAAACGCTCGCGCGGCGGCGGCGCCAACCCAGCAGGCCAAGCGCACCCAGCAGCAGCGCGCCGCTGGCGGGCTCCGGCACCATCGCGTTGGTGACCTCGAAGCTGGAGATGCCCCAACTCGGATCGACGAAGAAAAGGTCGCTTGGGTCCCAGGCCGCCCGGAAGCGGACGGAAAAGAGATCCCCCGGCTGCAGCGAAGACAACGTCGCCGTGTCGGTGACCGAGTCTCCGAAACCGCCGGAAAAGCCGCGGGAGCCGTCCAAGGCCTCAATAAAGTCTCCCCCGGTCCCGGATGAACCCGAGGTTGGGAAGCCGCCGTCCGGCGTGATCAGCGAAAAGGCACCGCTGTTGATGCTCAGTTCGGGAATACCTCCGTTTACGAAATCGTCGGGGAAGGCAAAACCGTAGGCATGCTGAAAGGTTAGCACCGGGTTTTCGGCGGTTGCGATGAAGACCGGGCTTTGCAGGATCACCTGGTTATCGTCGGCCTCGGTTGTTTCCCAGCCCGCGCCGGGGTTGTAGAGCCAGGCCGCCGTCACGGGCGTGCCGGGAGGGGCGTCGAAATTCGGACCGGCCGAGGCCGTGAAGCCGCCGTCGGTGGTCTCGAAGTCGATGACGATGCTGGCAAAACCGGGCGCGGCCAGCAGGAGCGAGAGGATCGGAACAAGAAGGAGATGGAAGGTCTTTTTCATGGCAACGGGAACGGTCGGCGGCGACTAAGACTAACAGGCCTGGTCCTACCTCAAGTCGCTTTCCCATGAAAGCAGATTCCGATGGCGGCCCCAAACTCCCGCCCGAGGGGTTGGCCAAAGCATCGAATCGATGGCGGATGATTGCGAAGGCGGGGCGGACTCGCTACAATGCGCGGATGATTCAAACCGTGGACCGCCCGGCCCCGGCGACGGCCGTCGCGCGCGCGCGGCTCGCCTTGGGGCCGCTGCGCTTGGCGAGCAACCTGGTGCTTTCGCCGCTGGCCGGCTACACCAACCTGCCGTTCCGGCTCGTCATCCGCGAGCTGGGCGGGGTTGGCCTCGTCACGACCGATCTGGTCAACGCGCGCTCGTTGATCGAGCGCAATCGCAAGGCGCTCAAGCTGGTGGAAAGCAACGGCGCCGACCGGCCCATGGCCATCCAGCTCTTTGGCTCGGTCCGGGAGGAGATGGTCGAGGCGGCCCGCATCTGCGAAGGCCTCGGCGCCGTTTCGGTGGACGTCAACATGGGCTGCCCGGTACGCAAGGTCTGCCAGGTGGGCGGCGGGTCCTCCATGATGACGCGGATGGACGAGACCGCCCGGCTGGTCGCGGCGATGGTCGCGGCGGTGGAAATCCCCGTCACCTGCAAGATGCGCCTGGGCTGGGACGACCGCAACCTGACCGCGCCCGAGCTGGCCCGCGCGCTGGAGGAGGCCGGTGCCGCCGCCATCACCGTGCACGGCCGCACGCGGGCGCAGGGCTTTGAGGGGCGCGTCAACCTGCCGGGCATCCGCCGGGTGGTGGAGGCGGTCCGCTTGCCGGTGATCGGCAACGGCGACGTGACCAGCCCCGAGGCCGCGGTGGAAATGCTGTCCGCGACCGGCTGCGCGGGTGTCGGCATTGGCCGGGGAGCCTTTTACAACCCGTGGATCTTTGCCCACACCTGGACCTACCTGCAGACGGGCGAGCGCCGGCGCGAGCCCAGCTTCGAGGAACGCATCCGCGTGATGACGCGCCACCTGGACCTGATGGTGGAGGTCTTCGGCGAGGACCTGGGCTGCCGCATGTTCCGCAAGGTCGCGCCTTGGTACGCCAAGCGCTTCGGGCCGTCCTCGTTCTTCAACAAGCGCATCGTGCAGCTTGCGAAGCGCGCCGAGTACGAGGAAATCCTGGACGGCTACCGCGCCTGGCGGGCCCGTTTCCTCGACGAGGACGGCGAGCTCCAGCCCCGCTTCCGCCAGCCCGACCTGGCCGCCGATTTTGACTACGCCGAGTTGGGGGCCGAACCCGCCGTGGCCCGGCGCGAGGCCATCCCCGTGCCCAAAGGGCCGCAGGAGTACTGGTGACCCGGGCTCCGTCCGGCTGCTGGCGGGGACGGAAAAGCCCACGAGGATCTAAAAATCTCCGTTTTTGGGACGTTAATAAGAGAAGGAGCGGTGGTTAGATCGAAAGGCTGTCCTTAGAACTGTATGCGCTGGTTTTCTCAACGTCGTCACGCCAACCGGCGCCGCCAGCTGCGCAAGCGGCAAATGCGGGCCCGCTCCCGCGCGCAAGCGGGAGAACCTATGCGCGCCCGCGCGGCGGCTACCAAGAACGGCCGCCGACGTTCGCCGGAGCGCGTCATCGCCGTTTTCAGCGACATCCACAGCAACCTGGAGGCGCTCCAGGCCGTGCTCGAGGACATGGAGGCGCACGGCGTCACCGAGCGCTTCTGCCTGGGCGATATCGTCGGCTACAACGCCGATCCCGCCCTTTGCCTGGACGTGGTCCGTCGCCTGGACTGCCCCGTCATTCAGGGCAACCATGACCGCGAAGGCGCGGAGGACGAGCCGCTCTTTGGCTACCGCGAGCTGGCCAGGATCTCCATGCAGCACACGCGCGACCGGCTAAGCGACGAACAAAAGCGCTGGCTGCGAGGGCTGCCGCTGATTCTGGAAGACCCGGATTTTACGCTGGTGCACGGCTCGCTCTTCGAGCCCAAGGAGTTCTTCTACGTGGACTCCATTCTGGAGGCGGAGTTCCACTTTGCCAACCAGCAGAAGCAGCTCTGCTTTTGCGGGCACACCCACATCGCGCGAGTCTTTGCGCAGGCGGACATCGCCGAGGATTTGTTTCTGGAGGAGGAGGCAGAGTTGAGGCTGGAGGACGGGCTCAAGTACCTCGTTAACGTAGGGTCAGTGGGCCAGCCGCGTGACCGCGACTGGCGGGCCTCCTACGTGCTTTATTATCCCGACAGTCGCCGCATCCTCTACCGAAGGGTGCAGTACGACGTGGGCAAGGCCCAACAAAAAATCAACGCCGCGGGTCTCCCCGCGGCGTTGGGCGAAAGAATTTTGGTGGGGGTTTAGCCGATTAAGGCGTGCCACCTCCGGTGGACGGCGAGAAGGTGCTGTATCCGTTGCCGTCGCGGTAGCCAATCGGGAGCCAGTCGTCAACGACCCCCTCAATATCAGCCTTGAGCCATTCAGCGCTGCCGCCCTTTCGGTAGACGATGATGCCTTCCTGCTGCCAAGGACCATCAGCGCCAAGATTCAAAGGCTCAGCTTCACTCAGAGCGGTTGCCGCGGCCGTAATATTACCGACGCCCGAGTTAGCACTGAAGAACAACGGGACCGCGTCGTGCGAGGTGAGGGTGACGGAATCAGTAATTCCCCAGGAGATGTTATCTTCGCTGATCGTGGTAAGATCATCCGAGGGATCCTTCACGTCGGCGGCGGAAAGCAGGATGTCGGCGTTCGACAAATAACCCTCGGTCACCAGTTCCGAGAAGTTGTCTTCGAGGCTGCCTTCGTTCGGGTACTGGTTGCGGTTATCCATGGCGTATTGCAATGACAGCAATCCAACCTGGCGGATGTTGTTGATATCCGAAGTGCGGTTGGCGCTCTTAAGCGCTTCCTGAAGGGCCGGGAAAGAGAGGCCGGCGAGGATGGCGATGATGGCAATAACCACCAGAAGTTCGACGAGCGTGAACGCTCTTTTACGTGTGTGTTTTTTCATTGGATTGCTTTTTGGGTAGAATTGGTTGTTGTTACCTTAATTTACGAGTGGTGGTCATTACCGTCAAGTACACTCTAAGGTACATGCTTAATCTGAACTTATGACGTCGCTTCGCACCCGTTCCTTTCAATACGATTTACCGCCGGAACTGATTGCAGAAGCGCCTTTGCCGCAGCGAGATGCATCGCGGCTGCTAGTGGTGGACCGGGCGGCGGGAACGTGGTCGCACCACCGGTTTCGGGAGATGCCAGATTTTATCTTACCTTCGGACCTGCTGGTCCTAAATGACACCTGCGTGCGCCCGAGCGTGATGCGCACCGTCGACGACGAGATCGAAATCACCCTGGTGGAGGAAACCAAGCCGCTCCACTGGCGGGTGATGGGCTTGCCCGGGCGCAAACTCAAGCCGGGTCAGACCTACCGGTTCCGTTCCCTGGCCCGAGCTGATTTGGAGCCCGCCTCCGCCCACGTGCTGACGACCTTGCCGGGCGGGCTGCGGGTGTTGCGTTTCTTCGGCGATTTTGATCCGGCCGACTACGCGCAGCTGCAACTCCCGCCTTACATCAAGAAGAAGCGCCGCGAGCTCCACGCCGCCGGCCAGCCGGTGGACTGTGACGACGAGCGGCGCTACCAGACCGTCTACGCCCAGTCGCCGGAGCGGGCGGAGTCCATCGCCGCGCCCACCGCCGGCCTTCATTTTACGCCGGAACTGATCGGTCGCTTCCCCCACGCCTTTCTCACCCTGCATGTCGGGATGGGCACCTTCCGCCCGGTCAAGGCCGAGCTGGTGCGCGATCACGAGATGCACACCGAGCGCTTTGAGGTGCCGCCGGGCCTGGCCCAGGCCGACGCCGCCCGTCGGGAGCGCGGCGGCCGGTTGGTGGCGATTGGGACGACCTCGGCCCGGGTGCTGGAGAGCGTCGCTTCGCTGGAGCCGCAGCGGGGCGAGACCGGCATCTTCATCTACCCGCCCTACCGCTTCAAGCGGGTGGAGGCGCTGTTGACCAACTTCCACCTGCCGGAGTCCACCCTCCTCATGCTGGTCTGTGCGTTCGGTGGCACCGAGCTGATGCTGGAGGCTTACCGCGATGCCGTTCGCGAGCGCTACCGCTTCTTTAGCTACGGCGATGCCATGCTGATCCTTTGAACGGAAGCCCGCAGGGACCAAAATGAGGCAAAATTACCGTTAGCGGAAAATTATCCTCAATTGGCGCCAAAGTAGCTCTTAGGGTTGCCGATCACCCCAGCAGACCGTAATTGTAAAGAGATGTCAGAATCAGTTTTGCATACCCGTTTCGACGCCCTCAAGGCGGCGAAGACCGAATCCGGAGAGGACTTTTCCTACTACTCGCTGCCCGCGTTGAAGACGGCCGGCGTCGCGGACGTGGACAAGCTCCCCCGCAGCATCCGCGTGGTGCTGGAATCCGTGCTGCGCAACTGCGACGGCAAGATGATCACCGAAGAGCACGTGCGGGAGTTGGCCAACTGGAACGCCGAAAAGCCATTGTCTGCGGAAATCCCCTTTGTGGTCGCGCGCATCGTGCTGCAGGACTTCACCGGAGTTCCTCTGCTGGTGGACCTGGCCGCCATGCGCGGCGCGGTCAGGGAGATCGGTGCCGACCCCACGCTGATCGAGCCTCTGGTGCCGGTGGACCTGGTGGTGGACCATTCCGTGCAGGTGGATTTTGCGGGCACGCCGATCGCCATGCAGAAAAATCTGGAGCTGGAGTTTTTCCGCAACCGCGAGCGCTATGAGTTCCTGAAATGGGGCCAGCAGGCTTTCGACACCTTCAAGGTGGTGCCGCCGGGCATCGGCATCGTCCATCAGGTGAATTTGGAGTA
>JBCDLL010000019.1:0-51956 GCA_038745425.1 Verrucomicrobiota bacterium
ACCGCCAGGTTCTCGGCAAAGGCCTTGATGTCCTCGCCGTCGGCGTCCTCGGGCAGGCGATTGGCGTCGCTGCGATCCCACTCCGCCTCGGTGTAGTCGACGTCAAGCTGCCAATACGCAACCAGGCGCTCGGCGGGATCGACCGGAGCGGGCGCCTGGCTGGCGGGACGCGCACCGCAGCCGGCAACCAAAGAGGCCATCAGGCCGATGAAGAGAATGAGGAGCGGGCGGGACATACGGCAGAGCCACGCCGAGCGCAGCTGCATTCAATATGCGCGGCCCCGGCCCGGAGTCACGGCCAAAGCCGCCGCCCGGGCAGGAAAGAAGCGTCTTCGAGGAATCGCAACTGGATTAGGGCGACGCGGCGGCGACCGGAAGTTCAAATGGCACCGCCGGGAGTCCCGCCTCGTTAACGAGATTGACTTCCGGGTTGTCCGCCCAGGCATAACGCACCCAGGCCGGTTCCGAGACCATCGGGCAAACCAGCCGGACGCTCTCGCCGTCGATCCGGGCCTCCGCCCAATGGAAAACCCGATCCTCCCCCGCCAGGGCAAAGCCGACCGGCGGGCGGCCGTCCGTGGTCCGCAGACCCACTGCGTGATCAAAGCTCACCACTACCTCGGCGTCGGCCGCCGCCATGGCCCCCGCGACACTGGGGCCGGAGTCGCGCACGGCGGCATCCCCGTAAGTGCTCGCGCGGGCCAGCAGGGCTAGGCGTTTGCCCACGTCCTTCTTGTTGCCCGGATGGATGTCGTTGGCGTCGCCCAGGTCAATCGCGACTGCCATGCCGGTGTTGGCCGTGACCGCCAGCGCCTGCCGCTGGGCTTCGCGCAACTCGGCCCACTGCGCCTCGCCCGGCTCCTCCCGGCGTTCGCGGAAGTTGGCCAGTTGGACGAAATAGAAGGGGAAGTCTCCCTGCCCCCACTCCCGGCGCCAGCTTTCGATCAGGGCCGGGAACAGCGCCTCGTAGGCTTGCGCCGCCCGGGCGTTGGACTCCCCCTGGTACCAGATGACGCCGGCGATGGTGTAAGGCACGACCGGGGCGATCATCCCATTGTAAAGAGCGGCACCCAGCCAATGCTTGGGCGGCACAAAGGGCTTGGTCTGGCGCACCTCGCGGCTTAGCGGCGGATGAGTCGCGCCCATCTTGCGCTTCCACGGACCCTTGAGATCGAGCGAGCTTTCCTCGTCCACGGGCCCGAGCTGCAGGTTCCCGCGCAGGCCGCCCTCAAAGACGGCGTCGTAAAGGCGCAGCGCAATCAGCGCGGGCCCTGAGCCCACTTCCGCCGCCGGCACGGCAAAGCTCAGGCGATACTCGCGCACGCCCCGCTCGTCGCGGCCCGTCGGCTCCAGCCGGGTGCCGTTGTAGTAGGCGGTGACCGTATCGCCCCAGGTGCCGATGCGTAGCTCCAGTTCCCGGCCCGCCCAGGCTTCGGGGATGGCCACCTCGCGGCGCAGCCAGGCCACGCCGTTCACCTTGTGGCCGTCGCGCTCCCAGGCACCGGGCATTGTTTGGGTCTTCCATTCCGTGTCATTGAGGCTGGGCTGCGCCCAACCGAGGGCCTCGCCCTCGTTGCCGGGATCGGGAACCGAGTTGGCCGCCACCCAGGCGCGGATTTCCCGGTCGCCCGCCTCGCGCGCTTCCTCCGGCCACCATCGGTCCCGCTTGGCCAGCGCCGCCCGCCCCGGCTCGGTCGCCTCCAGGCCGGATTCCGGCGTCCAGGGCTGGATTGCCGTACCGCCCCAATACGAACCGATCAGCCCGACCGGCGTGTCGAGCTCGCGCTCAAGTTCGAGCCCAAAGTAGTAAGCCACCGCGGAAAACGCCGCCGCGCCCTCCGGCGTACAGACCAGCCACTGCCCGGGCATCGCGGTTTGGGGGTGCTCGGCCGGTTGCTTGGCGACGGTGAAAAAGCGGATGCCCGGCCGGTTGGCTTGCGGCAAATCGGCCTCGGCGTCCGAGGACTGCGCCAGCGGCCACGCCATGTTGGACTGTCCGCTGGCCAGCCAGACTTCGCCCACCAGCACGTCCTGCACCACGATTTTGCCGCTGCCGCGAATCGCGAGGAGGTGCGGCCCGCCGGCCTCGAGCTCGGGCAGGGTCAGATCCCAGCGCCCGTCCTCGTCGGCGGTCGCCTCCGCCGATTGGCCGTCGATCTCCGCGGTGACCTTTTGGCCGGGAGTGTCCCGGCCCCAGAGCTTGGCCGGACGCCCCGCCTGCAGCACCATGTGGTTGCTGATGAGGCTGGGCAGGCGCAGTTGGCCGGCTTCCCTCGGAGGCATAGGCTCTCCAGGCGGGGTCTGGGCGGGCGCCGGGGCCTCCGGCGGCGGCGCCTCGCCCGCGCAACCCGCCAACCATACGGTCACCGCCAAGGCCGCCAGCCCGCCGCTGCGCTCTCGCCATTTTCTCATGCTCACACGCAAGCGCAATGTGCCGCCGGAGGCAATCCCCGCTTGCGCGCGGATTCTTGCTTGTCGCCCCCCGCACGCGGAGGCAGCCTGTTGGACCCAAATCCGTTTCCCGCCATGACTGATCCCATCCGCATCACCTACCACCTGCAGGTCCCGGCCGACCAGGCCGAGGCCCGCGCCGAAGCGCTCCTGCTTGAGCAAACCGTGGAACTCCCGCGCGCCGCCGTACGCCACCATCTGGCCCGCCAGCTTATCGGCGAGGTCGTCTCCCTCCAGCCCCTGCCCGACCAGCCCGACGTGCAGGAGGTCGTGCTCGAGCAGCCCCTGGCGGCGGCCGGCACCAACACCGCCCAACTCCTCAACGTTATCTTTGGCAACTGCTCGCTGCAGCCGGATGTGGCGCTGCACGACGTGGAGCTGCCCGAAGCCGCCGCCCGCTTCCTGCCCGGGCCGGCCTTGGGGATCAAGGGCCTGCGCCAACTGCTGCGGGCCGAGGACCGCGCCATGACGATGACGGCGCTCAAGCCCATGGGCCAAAGCCCCGGCGAACTGGCCGAGCTGGCCGCCACCTTCGCGCTCGTGGGCATCGACGTGATCAAGGACGACCACGGCCTCGCCACCCAGGATTTTTGCCCGTTTGAAGAACGCGTGGCCCTGTGCCAGGAGGCGGTCCGGGAAGCCAACGACCGCACCGGCCACCGCTGCCTTTACGTGCCCAACATCTGCGGCTCGCTGATGGAAATGCTCAGCCAAATGTCCTTCGCCGCCGAACACGGCGTGCGGGCCATCCTGATCGAACCAATGGTGACCGGCCTGCCCATGCTGGCGGAACTCGCCACCGCCGGGCCGCGCCTGGCGATCCTGGCGCATCCCTCCTTTGGCGGCGCCACGCGCATCGCGCCCGAGCTGATGAACGGCAAGCTCTTCCGCTGGTACGGGGCCGACGCCACCATCTTCCCCAACTACGGCGGCCGTTTCAGCTACAGCCAGGAGCAATGCCGGCGCCTCGCCCAGGCCGTGCGCGAACCCCTGACCGGCTACAAGCCCGCCATGCCGGTACCGGCCGGCGGGATCGCCTTCGACGAGCTTGATCCGGTGCTGGAATTCTACGGCCGCGACACCATCCTGCTGATGGGCGGCAGCCTGTACGAAGCCGGGGAAAACCTGGCCGATCGCGCCGGGGAGTTTGCCGCCCGCACACGCGCCAAGTTTGCCTGACGCCATGCCCGATCCCCTCCCCAGCGTCGCGCCCACCGAGCATCGCCCCTTCCGCCGCGAAACCGAACCCGGTCGCTGGGAGGGGGTGGACGTGCTCGCCTACAAGGAAACCGGCACGCACTTTAAGAGCATCACGCGCCAGGTGCTCTTCGAATCCGGCCGCGACATGCCTTGCCAGTGGCGTTACTTCGAGATCAAGCCCGGCGGACATTCCACCTTCGAGCGGCACCGGCATCTGCACGCCGTCCTCATCCTTCGTGGGTGCGGTGAGGTGCTGGTGGGAGAAGAAACGCGCCGGGTGGGCGCACATGACCTTGTCCACGTGGAGCCGATGACCTGGCACCAGTTCCAGGCCAACCAGGGCGAACCACTCGGCTTCCTTTGTTTGGTCAACTGCGAGCGCGACCGGCCGCAGCGCCCCACCGACGAGGAAGCCGCCGACCTGGGCAAGCACCCGGTAATCGGCGGCTTTATAAAGCTTTAGGGCGCCTTGACCGCGCCCCGGAGCGATTATTTTCTGGTTTTGCGCTCCTCGTACTGACGACGCAGCTTAATTTCCATCACGATGAGAGGCATTTCCTGGTCCGTGTTTTCGATCATATCCATGATGCCCTGCACGCAATCTTCAAACACTTGGTTCACGTCGCGGTTGAGGTCCTTGGACAGGCTTTGGACCCGCTTGTGCAGTTCCGGGCTGACGTAACAAGGCTCCTTGTTCAGGCCCGGGTGCAGGCACCAGGAAAGGGCCTCGCGGATAACATCGGAGATGGTTTCGTTGCGGCCGCGTTTCACGATGAGCTTCTCCAGAGCGAGGCGTTCCTCGCGGGTAAGTCGCACGCGGAGTTGATCGGTTTTGTTGGAACGAGCTTGGATCACGATTTAAGATACCTTTCTGACTTTCTTTGAATAAGTGGATTTACGGGACCTATTAGCGGTCTTTATACCTTTTTGGGGGAGAAGAGAGCGTAACCACGCCTCTTGTAGCATCAAGTAGATTTTTTCTAACAACCATGTCCCGCACGAGTTTTTTCGGATCGAATAGTGAATTGACGCTGTAAGCGGGAAGATTTGGCGCCAGTTTTATTCCCTAAAATGGACCCGTTGAGGCGCCCGTCAACACTTTATCTTTCTTAAGTAGCGATCAGAAACCGAAGCAAGCGAATCGACACTTTCGGCTGCGAATCACTTTTCCGCTTCTTCCGTCTCTGGAATCTGCGGGATTTCCCCCCGTTTGAGCCCCTCGAGGATCGCGGCACTGGCCTGCCGGTCCTCCGCGTTCATCAGGTCGAGAAACAGCCGTCCGTGCAGGTGGTCCGTCTCGTGTTGCACCGCACGCCCCAGCAGGCCTGCGGCCTCGAAGACGAAGGTGCGGCCGTCTACCGTACGGGTAGTGCACTTAACGCGCACGCTCCGGTTGATGTCGGCGTAAACGGTGGGGAAGCTCAGACAGCCCTCCGGCCCCAGCGTCTTTTTCTTGGTCAACTCCAGCTCCGGATTGATGAGCAGCAACGGCATGTGCTCCTCCGGGTCGACCGGCTGGCCGCCGATCCACATTTTGCTGGGGCGCTCCTCGATGCCGGTGATGTCCACCACGGCGACCTGAAGCGCGCGGCCCACTTGCTGCGAGGCCAGCCCCACCCCGCGGTAGGCGCGCATGGTCTCGAGCAAATCATCGACGTAGACGCGCAGTTCGCCGTCAAACGCGCGCACCGGCTCGCCCTTGGCGCGCAGACGCGGGTCGCCGTAGTAGACCATTTCCATCTTCATGGCTGGGCCTGGCCGGATTCGGGATCGGTAAAGACGGGCAAGTCGCGGAAACCGGCCTGTTCGGCCGCCTCGCTGATCTTGAGAAACAGGCCCATCGGCGCATCGGTGTCGGACTTCAACGCGACGAAGAAGTCCTGCCCCCGCTCCTGCGCCATGGCCGTGAGGCGGGCGGGCAGCTCCTCGATCTGAACCGGCTGGCTGTCGAGGAAGACTTCCTTGTTCTTGGTCACGTAAATGATGGCGGGAGGATTTTCCTCGGCCGGCTTGGCCTGGCCGCTCTCCGGCAGCTGAAGCTTGATGATGGGTTCCTCCTTTTTAAAGACCGTGGTCACCACCATGAAGATGAGGATGATGGCGAGGATGTCGAGCAGCGGCACCACGTTGATGCCGGGCTTGCGGCGGGCTTTGGCGGAGGAGAAGCGCATACGTCGGCAGGTTCCGGTCGGCCGCTAGCGGGCGGCGCCGCCTTCGGCGTAGGGCGGGGTGGCCACGGGCGTGGCGGGCGGCGGCGGGGCGGCGTCGCTGTAGAGCTTGCCGAGGAGGTCCTGGCAGATGCTTTCCAGTTCGACCGAGTAGCCCTCGATCCGGCGGGTAAAGTAGCTGTGGGCGATGAGCGAGGGGATCGCCACCACCATGCCGGCCACGGTGGTGTAGAGGGCTTCGGAGATGCCCCGGGCGATCATCACGCCCTGTTCGGCGAGCTGGGAGCCCTCTCCGGCGTTGGCGAAGACCAGCGTCAGGCCCCAAACGGTGCCGAGCAAGCCGAGCAACGGCGCGATGCCGACGATGATTTCCAGCACCACCAGACCGCGTTCCATGTGGGCGATTTCCGAGCGCGCCTTCGTCTGCACGGCCTCGCTGTTTTCGGCCTTGGACCACGGCGTGTAGAGCAGGCAGGAGCGCACCAGGCGCGAGAGCACCGTGTTTTCGTCGGCGGAAAGCTCCTCGACCACCGTGGTGCTGTCGCCGTAGTGCAGCTCCAAGATGGCGCGGCTCAGGCTCCCCTTCATGATCGCGGCGCGGCGCAGCGCCCAGGCGCGCTCCATGATGATGGCGATGGAAATGACCGAGCACAGGGCCAACGGCCACATGAAGAATCCGCCCTTGTCGAAAAAGTCCACGAACGAGGCGAGAAGGAGAAAGTCAGCCATAGGGATGAGACGCTAGCGGGTCGGTGCGGCGCACGCAAGCCGGGGTTACTTCTGGAAAGCGATGGTCAGGGTGAAGGTGAAGCCGTCGGGGTACTTGCGTTTCATGTCGCTGGGGAAGACGTCGAAGGGGGCGGCGGCGCGCACGCTTTTGAACATGAGCTGCCCGAAGAGCTGGTTGTAGCCGTTGGAGGTGTCGCGAGTGACTTGCATCGCGTCGACCACCCCGTTCTGGCGCACCGTGACGGTCACCTCCATCAAGCCGGTCTGGTAGTCCTCTCCGGCCAGTCCGGGCCGGTAGCGGTTGTAGCGGCTGCGGATGGTGCGCAGCATTTTGTCGATCCAGCGGCCCTCGGCGGTGGAGCGCGCGTCGGGCGAGTCCATGTCGCCCTGGCGACCGCCGCCGCGGATGTCGAACTTGCGGGTGGTGTTGGTTACGCTGAACTGCGGGCGGGAGTTGGCCGTCTGCTGCTTTTCCTGTTCGGGATCCTCCACCCGGGTCAGCGGCCGGGCCTTCTCGGCGCGGGGCTCCGGCGGCAGCAGGGGCATGGCGTCGGGCGCGTACTCGCGGGGCGGGCTCGGCTCGCGCGGCGGCAGCTCGTTGGGATTCTTCATCGCCAGCTCGGTCGGCCGGTCGGCCTTGCCGTCCTGGGGCTGTTCCACCTTTTCGAATTCCTCCTCCACCTTGGATTCGTTCGGCTTTTCCTTGGTCGGCTCCTGGTTTTTGCCCTCCTTGGCTTCCTGGCGCTCCTGCGCGTCGGCCTGCTGCTCCTGGCCCTGGGTTTGCTCCGGGCTGGTCTGGGGCTGGGGCGAGACGCCGGGCTGGTTCTTCTTAGCGTTGGGCGTGGCGTCCATGTCCACGTAATCGTTGGCCAGCAGGAGGTCGGGATTGCCCTTCATCTCCGGCATGGCGGCGTCGGGATTGGTGGGCACGGACCGGGTCATCAGCTCGGTGTCGCGCGCGGCGATCATCCGGCCGTCCGGGTTGGGCTCGCTTTCCATGTATTCATGGGTCGGCACCATCTGCTCACGCGGTTGCTGCTGGGGCGGCGGAGGCGGGGGCTCCAGCGGCTTGGGCGGCTCCATCCGGCGCAGGGTGATGGTGCGGGGCTGCTCCGGCTCGGGCGGCTCCGGGCGGACGCGGAAGTCGTACTGGCTGGCCACGCCAAAGACCGCCGCGTGCAGCAACAGCGACACGACGATGAAAATGGTGATGAAGTGGTTCTGGCGACGACTGGCCATGGTGCGACCCTAGCAAATTCCCTGCCTGAAGGCTAGACGAGCCTCGGAGCCATTTAGTTCAGGCAAAGAAGCCCCGCCCGGCAAGGCTGAAAGGCGAAAACGGCCGCCCGAGCCCCAGCCGCGCCGCATCCGCATTGGCAAACGCTCGGCGGGCTGCTAGGACGATCCGATGGAAGCCATTGCCGCGCAGTTTACGCCCTGGGACTGGGCCACGCTGGTGCTCTACATGGTCTTCACCACCTGGATCGGACACCACTTCTCCGGCAAGCAAGCCACCATCAAAGACTTCTTTCTGGCCGGGCGCAGCCTGCCCTGGCCCGCGGTGAGCGGCTCGATCATCGCCACCGCCATTAGCGGGGTCACCTTTGTCGGGGTGCCCTCCATGGTCTACGCCATCGACGGCAACTGGTGGTTTTTGCAGGCCAGCATCGGCTCCATTCTGGCCCGGCTCATCATCGCCAAGTGGTTCATCCCGGCCTTTTACGAGAAGGAGATTTACAGTCCGTACGACTTCATGGCCAACCGGCTGGGCGGCGGCGTGGGCAAGCTCACCACCCTGCTTTTCTTCATCGGAGCGATTCTGGGCCAGAGCGCGCGGGTCTACCTGACGGCCCTCGTGCTGGAGGTCATAACCGGATGGGATATCGCCCTCTCCGTCGCGGTCATCGGCATCATTTCCATCATCTGGACCTGGATGGGCGGCATCGCCACCGTCATCTGGACGGACGTGGTTCAGTTCTTTCTCTTCGTCTGCGGCGGCCTGCTCGCGCTCTTCTTCATCCTGGCCTACCTCCCGCTTGACCCCTTCCAGGCTTTCAAGGTGGCGGCGGACTACGGCAAGACGGACGTGCTCAACCTTACGCTGGACCCCCGCTTTTCCTACACTCTCTGGGCGGCGATCCTGGCCTGGCCCTTCCAGAACCTGGCCAGCTACGGCACCGACCAGCTCAACGCGCAGCGCTTCTTTACCTGCAAAAGCCCGGGCGACGCCAGCAAGGCCATCGTGCTGAGCTGCCTTTCCGAGCTCGTCACCCTGCTGATGCTCTCCATTGGCGCCCTGCTCTTTGTTTACTACAACTACTACCCACTGGACCCGAACGCTGCTGGGCTGGTGGATGAGAAGATGGACCGCATCTTTCCCGTCTTTATCGTCCAGGAGCTTCCACCCGGCGTCACCGGACTGCTCATTGCGGGCATCTTCGCGGCCGCGATCTCCAGCCTGGATTCCATCCTGGCCGCGCTTTCGCAGGTGTGCATGACCACCTTCTACCAGCCCTATCTTGGGCGCAACAAAAGCGACGCCCACTACGTCTGGGTCTCGCGCCTGCTGGTGCTGGTC
Organism: Verrucomicrobiota bacterium; assembly: GCA_038745425.1. GTDB lineage: Bacteria > Verrucomicrobiota > Verrucomicrobiia > Methylacidiphilales > UBA1321 > CAWUJC01. The sequence continues at coordinate 9,127 of JBCDLL010000019.1, forward strand.
TGGGGCATCCTTCTCTCTCTGGTGGCCTACAGCTTCGCCAAGGCGCCGGAAGACATCAACATCGTGGCCATCGTCTTTGGGGTCTCCTCCTACAGCTTCGGACCCATGCTGGGAATCTTTCTCCTCGCGCTGCTCAAGCCGGAGTGTGGCGCTCGCGGCCTTTGGGTGGGCGTGCCGCTTTCCATCCTGCTGGCAGGCATGTTCCGCAACGCGCTCTACGCCAAATACGAGGGCGGCTTCCCCGATTTCCTCCCCACTTCGGCGGAGTTTTACTTCCTCCTTTTTCCCGAAACGGAGGCTCTGAAGGACGCCGGCCTTTCCCTCGCGCTCACTTACATCTGGGTCATCCCGCTGACCACCGCGCTCACTTTCGGGCTCGGCGTCTTGCTGGGCAAGCGAGGTGGCGGCGGGGAAAGCGCCCCCCCGGCCGCGGAGTCGGCAGCCCCCTAATCCACCCGCGGGGCGTCGCCCCAGACCTGCTCCAGATCGTAGCGGGCGCGCATGTCCTGGTGGAAGATGTGGACCATGATGTCGCCGTAGTCGGCCACGATCCACTGGCTGGCGGCGGCGCCGTCCACCGCCTCGGGCTTCAGGTTGAACTCATCCTTCATTGCCGTCCGCACGCCGCTGACCACCGCCTTAAGTTGCGGCTGACTCTGGACCGAGAGAATCACGAAGTAGTCGGCGATCGAAGTGAGCGTGCGCAGGTCGAGGATGACGGGGTCGGTCGCCTTCTTGTCCTCGGCGGCGTCACGGGCCACCCGGGCCATCTTGAGGGTATCCACCGCGGCGGCACTCATGCGGTGGGGAACTCAGGCGCGGTAAAGCTCATTGGCGTGAATATAGGCGGCGACGGCGGCGGGCACAAGTTGTTCAAAGGGCTTGCCCTCGCGCACCCGGCGGCGGATTTCGGTCGCTCCGATGTCGATGCGGCGCTCGCGCTTGAGCCAGAGGCACCCCTTGGGCAGAGCCGGCTTGGCCTCGCCGCGGTTCATGACCGCAAAAGTGACCAGCCGCTGGAGGCGCTCGAGCTCGAACCAGGTGTGCAGCTTGGGCAACTGATCCGCGCCGATCAGCCAGTACAGCGACGCCTTGGGCAGCTCCGTCGCCAGGTAGGCGGCCGTGTCTACCGAGTAAGAGACCCCCTCGCGCGTCAGTTCCATCTGGCTGAGCAGAAAGCGCTCGCCCCCGCAGCGGCGCAGCGCCTTCTGCAGCATGGCCGCGCGATGCGCACCGGACGCGCTCCGCACCCCCCGCTTGTGGGGCGATATCGCGCAGGGGATGAACAGGACGTAGTCCAGCCGCAGCTCTTCCACCGCGTCGGCCGCCACAATCAAATGGCCGTGGTGGACCGGATCAAAGGTGCCGCCGTAGATCCCCAGGCGCAGCTTGCTCCCGGCGCGCTGGCGCAGGGCGTCGGGCAAAAAGTAACGCGGGCTCATCGGCGGAAGCCTACCGCCCTCCGGCGAGCAAACGAGCCCGAAATCGGGACGGCTCGTTCCGCGGAAAGGAGAACAGGCTTGGCAATCGGCGGCGCTTGGGCCAATGCTGACGGCATGACGCCGGACGTGGAAGAGGAGATCACGCCGCCGCGCTTCGAGTTGCCCCAGCAGCAAATCGAGGGGCTGGTGCGCAACCGCGACTTCGCCGGCGTGCGCGAACTGTGCAAGGACTGGGAACCCTACGACCTGGCCCGCATGATCGACGAGATGCCGGACGAACTCGAGGCGGTCGCCTTCCGCGTCCTGCCGCGGGCACTCGCCGCCGACGTCTTTGAGCGGATGAGCTTCCAGACCCAGGAAAAGCTCCTCCTGGCCCTCGGGCGGGAAACGGTGGCGGACCTGCTCAACGAGATGTCGCCCGACGACCGCACCGCCTTGCTGGAGGAGCTGCCCGCCCCGGCCAGCAAGCGCCTGCTCGAGCTGCTGAGCAAGCAGGAGCGCCAGATCGCGACCAAGCTGCTCGGCTATCCGGAGGACAGCGTCGGCCGCCTGATGACCCCGGATTTTATCGGCATCAAGGCGGCCTGGACCATCGGCCAGGCGCTGGCCCGCATTTGCGACGTCGGCCATTTGGTCGAGCGCATCGACGTCGTTTTCGTCATGGACGACGAAGGCAAGCTGATCGACGAAATCCCCGTGCGCGAGCTGCTCATCCACCCCACCAACACGCCGATCACCGAGCTGATGGACCTCTCCCTGGTCAGCCTTTACGCGGGCGAGTCGGCCGAGTCCGCCATCCAGCTCTTCCAGGAAACCGACCTGGCCGCGCTGCCGGTGGTCGACAGCGCGGGCAAGCTGATCGGCGTGGTCACGATCGACGACGTGCTCGACGTGGCCGAAGAGCGCGCCACCAGCGACATGCAGTTGGTCGGCGGCACCGGCGAATTCGAGGAACCTTATCTGGAAGTCAGCCTCTGGAAGCTCTACCTCAAGCGCGCGCCCTGGCTCACCATTCTCTTCATCGGCGGCATGCTCACGGCCAACGCCATGGCCGTCTTTGAGCAGGAGATTCAAAAGGCCGCCGTGCTCATCATCTTTCTGCCGCTGATCATCGCGAGCGGGGGCAACAGCGGCTCCCAGGCCACCACGCTGGTCATTCGCGCCATCGCCCTGGGCCAGGTCTCCCTGCGGGACTGGTTCACCATCCTCTGGCGGGAGACGCGGGTGGCCCTCCTGCTCGGGCTTACCCTGGGGGCGATCGGCATCGTCCGCATCGCGGTGGGCGCGCAATTCGGAGACACCTTTACCGAGTATTGGCTGCACGTGAGCTTTGCGGTGGCGGTCGCGCTGGTGGGCGTGGTGCTTTGGGGCAGTCTGGTCGGCGCCATGCTGCCGCTCATCCTGAATAAACTCGGCTTCGACCCGGCCACATCCTCGGCGCCGTTCGTGGCCACGCTCGTCGACGTCACCGGCATCATGATCTATTTTTCCGTCGCCATCGTCATCCTTCAGGGCAAACTCTTCTAAATGCAGCCACTTGCGCTTTGACAAGCCGTCCGCGCTTGGCGAGGTTGCTCGGAGCGTTCCGCCCTACCTGACCATGTCCGAGCCCCTAGGTTACCTCTCCCTGGTGCTGCACGCGCACCTGCCCTTCGTTCGCCACCCGGAGTACGACGAATTTCTGGAAGAGGACTGGCTCTACGAGGCCATCACCGAGACTTACATCCCGCTCATCAACATGATGGACGGGCTGCTGGCCGACGACGTCGACTTCCGCCTGACGATGAGCGTGACGCCGCCGCTGGCCTCCATGCTGCTGGACCCCATGCTGCAGGAACGCTACGTGCGCAACCTGGACCAGCTCCTGGAGCTCTGCGTTAAGGAAATCGACCGCACCCGCCACCACGGCCAGATGCACGAGCTGGCCTGGTTCTACCACAATCGCCTGCTCAACTGCCGGGAAGTTTTCTGCGACAAGTACGGGCGCAACCTGGTGGGCGCCTTCCGCAAGTTCCAGGAGGCGGGCAAGCTGGAGGTCATCACCTGCGGCGCGACCCACGGCTACCTGCCGCTGATGACGGACTACCCCGAGGCCATTCGGGCGCAGATCCTGGTGGCCCGCGATCACTACCACGAGTGCTTCGGCTGCAACCCGCGCGGCATCTGGCTGCCGGAGTGCGCCTACGTTCCCGGCGTCGACAAGTTCCTGCAGGAGGCGGAGATCCGCTGGTTCGTCGTCGACAGCCACGGCGTGCTCTTTGCCGAGCCCCGGCCGGAATTCGGCATCTACGCGCCCATCTTCACCCGGACGGGACCGGCCGCCTTTGGCCGCGACATGGAAAGCAGCAAGCAGGTCTGGAGCGCGGAGGAAGGCTACCCCGGCGACCCCATCTACCGCGACTTCTACCGCGACCTCGGCTTCGACGCCGAGTTCGACTACATCCGCCCCTACATCCAGCCCAACGGCACCCGCAAATTCACCGGCATCAAGTACCACGCCATCACCGGCCGCACGCCGGACAAGCACCTCTACCAGCCCTACGTGGCGCGCGACACCGCCGCCGTCCACGCCGGCAACTTCATGTTCAACCGCGAGAAACAGGTCGAGCACCTCCGCCCGACCCTGGGCGTGCCCCCCATCATCCTGAGCCCGTACGACGCCGAGCTTTACGGCCACTGGTGGTTCGAGGGCCCGGACTTCCTCAACTTTCTCCTACGCAAAATCCGCTTCGACCAGGACAAGATCGGCGTCATCACCCCCAGCGAGTACCTGCAAAAATACGACACCCACCAGATCGCCGAACCCGCCGCCAGCAGTTGGGGCGCCCGCGGCTACTGGGAGGTGTGGCTGGAGGGCTCCAACGCCTGGATTTACCCCCACCTGCACGAGGCCGCCCGCCGCATGACCGAGCTGGCCCGCGCCAACCCCAACCCGGACGGCACCACCGAGCGCGCGCTCAAGCAGGCCGCCCGCGAACTGCTGCTCGCCCAGTCCAGCGACTGGGCCTTCATCATGAAGACCGGCACCATGGTCGACTACGCCGTCAAGCGCACCAAGGATCACATCCTGCGCTTTACCCGGCTCTATGAGCAGATCAACGCCGGCCACATCGACGGCGACTTCCTCGGCAACTGCGAGTGGCGCAACTCCATCTTCCCCAACGTCAACTGGCGCTACTACGCCTAGCCGCCAAATGCGCCGCGCCCGGTTGGCGACCGGACCAACGAAATGAACGGGACGGAACCATCGGCGGCCGTACCGCCAACGATGACCCGGAAACTGCTGGCGCTTTGTTGTTTGCTTTTGGGGGGAATCTATCTCCAGCAAACGGCCTGGCTCCTTTACCAAGCGTTTTTAACGTTTGGCATCCAGGGATGGATGCTAAGATACGTCTTCGAAGTCAGCGCCTTTATCGTCCCGTTAACCATTGGCTTTTTCGCGTTTGCCTACCTGCTCTGGTTCAAGTCCAGCCGCGCTGCAATCTGGTGCTCTCTGCTGCTCCTGTTGGTTGCGGCTGGCCATTCCATCATCTACGGGCTTTACCTGCACTACGTTGTACTTCCGCCACTGATGGCAAGCAGCGGCCTCACACCCTACCCTTATTTTAATTTTAGCCAGCTCGACGTCGTCTTGCTGACAACCTTGCCCCACTTGCTCCTCCATGTGCTTATTCCAATTGGGCTTCTCCTTTGCGTTTGGGAACTCATCGCCAACCGTTCGCGGCAAGCATCCCATCAACCGCGCGGCACTACCCCCAGGTGAATTGCTGACGCAGCGGAAGGAGCACACCGCCGCTGGGATCTGCCGACTGCTAAGTCCGGCGGCGGAATTCTTTCTCCGTGGCGAGAGGCTCAATTCGATTCCCTTCCGACTAGCGAGGCGGGCAAGGGACTGCCCGCCCTACCCCGCACAAGCTCATCCAACCCCTTGCGACCTTTGCGTGAAACCTAACTCCGAAGACCTTCGTGCCCTTCGTGCCTTGGTGAGAAACCCAAACCGCAAACCCCGGCGACTCCGCGTGAGCATCTATCCCTTTCCCGTCCGGCTAGTCGAGGCGGAGCAGAAGCTCCGCCCTCCGCTGGCTTGGCGTGACCGCGGCCCGGTAGCCGCCGACGTCCCGGCGGCGGAAACCTTTCCCTGCAGCGAAAAAACCGACCTACAAACCTCCGCGCCTCCGCGTGAGCATTAATCCGTTTCCCTTCCGACTAGCGAGGCGGGCAAGGGACTGCCCGCCCTACCCCGCACAAGCTCATCCAACCCCTTGCGAACTTGGCGTGAAACCTAACTCCGAAAACCTTAGTGGCCTTCGTGCCTTGGTGAGAAACCCAAACCGCAAACCCCGGCGACTCCGCGTGAGGATCAATCCGCATGGGAAAACCGTTTCCGCCGCTGGGATCTGCCGACTGCTAAGTCCAGAGCCTACCGGAAGCTTTGGGCAAGGCTGAGGGCTTTCATGCCCGCTTTTGCCTTGTTGATGCTTTCTTGGTACTCGCCCTCGGGGGTGGAATCGGCGACCAGCCCGCCGCCGGCTTGCAGGTAGGCCTTGCCGTCCTTGATCAGCACCGTGCGGATGACAATGCAGGAATCCAGGTTGCCGCCGAAGCCGAAGTACCCCACCGCGCCGCCGTAGATGCCGCGGCAGGTTTTCTCCTGCTCGGCGATAATCTGCATGGCGCGGACCTTGGGCGCGCCCGTCAGCGTGCCGGCCGGGAAGGTGGCGCGCATGACGTCGTAGCTGTTTTGGCCCGGCTTGAGCGTGCCGGTCACGTTGCTGACGATGTGCATGACGTGGCTATAGCGCTCGATGATCATCAGGTCGTCGACCTCCACGGTGTGGAACTCGCAGACGCGGCCGACATCGTTGCGCGCCAGGTCCACCAGCATAACGTGCTCGGCCCGCTCCTTGGGGTCGGCCAGCAGCTCCTCGGCCATGGCCTCGTCGGCGTGCTCGTCGTCGCAGCGCGGCCGGGTGCCGGCGATCGGGCGGATGGCCACCTGCCCGTTTTCGCAGCGCACGTGCACCTCCGGGCTGGCGCCGACCACGGCCAGGTCGCCGAATTTGAGGCAAAACATGTAGGGCGAAGGGTTGATCTGGCGCAGCGTGCGGTAGAGGTCCAGCGGTTCGCCGTGGAAGGGCGTCTCGAAGCGCTGCGACGGCACCACCTGGAAGATGTCGCCCGCGCCGATGTACTCGCGCATGTTCTCGGCCATGTGGATGTACTCGTCCTTGGTAATGTTGACGCCGGGGGTGAGGTCCTCGCTCCCGTCGAGCAGGTTGAGCACCTTGTGCTCGACCGGGCGTTTGAGGCGCTCCGTCATGGCCTCGATCTTCTCCTTGGCCGCGTGGTAGGCCCGGTCCACCGCCTGGCTGCTGTCGCCCTTGATGTGGGCGTTGGCCAGGATTTTGAGCCGGCGCTCCTGGTGGTCGAAGATCACCAGCGTGTCGCTGACGACAAAGTAGGCGTCGGGCAGGCCGAGGTCGTCCACCCCGGCACGCGGCACGGTCGGCTCGAAGGCGGTGACGGCCTCGTAGCCAAGGAAGCCAACCGCCCCGCCATAGAAAATGGGCAAATCCTCCACGCCCACCGGGCGGTACGGGGCCATCAGCCGACGCAGCTCCTCCAGCGGATCGCCCGAAGCGGTGTAGGTCCGGGTCTTGCCGTTTTCGGTGATCTCGATTCGGCCCTCGCGCGCGACGAAAATCAGGCTGGGGTCCGATCCAAGGAAGGAGTAGCGCGCAAACCGCCCCCCGCGCTCGACCGACTCCAGCAAGAAGGAGTGCTCGCCGGTCGCGATCTTGAGATAGGCCGACACCGGCGTGTCGACGTCGCCCATCAGCTCGCGGTAAACGGGAATCAGGTTGCCGCGTTTGGACAGCTTGCGAAATTGCTCAAGGGTGACCGAGACCATCTGTGCTTCCTCCGAATCCCGCAGCCTACGCAAAGCCGGGCGGCGGCGCCAATGCCAATTTTTGGTACCCACCGGCGGCATTGCAGGCGCGGGATTTTCCTGATAGACGGAACCCAGGTGCCTTCTGTTTTTTTCCGCGGGTGGCACGATTCTTTCAGTCCCGATTTGACCCCTCCCCCCTCATGCTGATCACCGCCGACATCGTGCTGCCGGTCGCCGCGCCTCCGCTCACCCCCGGAGTGGTGCGCGTCGAGGGCGACCGCATCGTCGCGGTGGGCACGCCGGAAGAGCTCGGGCCGCACGCAGGCGAGGAGGTGATTGAGCTGGGCTCATGCGCGCTGGCGCCCGGCCTAATCAACATCCACACCCACCTCGACTACATGGAGTTCAAGGGCAGCATCAACCCGCCCAAAAACTTCGTGGCCTGGATCAAAGCGATCAACGCCCTCAAGCGCCACTTCGACACCGAGGACTACGTGCGCGCCATTCGCCGGGGCTTTCGCGAGCTGATGCAGGGCGGCACCACCTCGGTCGGCAACATCGAGGCCTTCCCAGAGGTGCTGCCGCTGCTCGAACCGCCGCCGCTGCGTGTCTGGTGGTTTCTGGAGCTGATCGACGTGCGCAACAAGAAATACGAGGAGGATTCCGTCCTCGGCGCCCTGAGCTTCTTCGAGAACCACCGGGACTGGCAGGGCGGCTTTGGCCTCTCGCCGCACGCGCCCTACACCGCCTCGATCGGGCTTTACCGGCTCGCCAAGCGCTGCAGCGAGCAGTTCCAGATGCCCTTCACCACGCACATCGCGGAGTCGGTCGACGAGCAGCAGATGTTCGTCAACGGCACCGGCGAGCTCTTCGACTTTATGGCCGGAATGGACCGCGACATGGGCGACTGCGGGCACGGCTCGGCGCTCTCCCACCTCGACGAGCACGGCGTGCTGACGCGTGACTGCATCGCCGTCCACCTCAACTACCTCCAGGAGTACGACTACGAAACCATCGCGCACACGGGCATTCACATTACCCACTGCCCCAAGTGCCACAGCTACTTTGGGCACAGCCCCTTCCCGATGGAAAAGCTGCTCGAGCAGGGCGCCAACATCTGCCTGGCCTCCGACAGCCTCGCCAGCAACAACGAGCTCGACCTGCGCGCCGAAATCCGCGAGGCCCGCGCCAAGCACCCCGACGTCCCCAACGAGACCTGGATGCGCACGGTCACGGCCAATCCCGCCCGCGCACTTGGCCGCGAGGGCGAGCTGGGCGTGATCGCCCCCGGCGCGCTGGCCGACCTGGCCGCCTTCCATGTGGACGGCGGCTGGCACGACCCCTACGACGCACTCATCGTCTCCCGCCACCACGCCCGCATGGTGCTCGTCGGCGGCAAGCGCATCTACGAGTACAACCGGCCATACTAAGTGTACGACGGCTCCGTGTAGCACTCAGATTTTTCAACTAAATGAACGAATTTTGCGAACCGGTCCACACCGGAGGGCCGAGTTCACGCACCGTCGCGCTCGATGGAAGCTTGTGCCGTAAGGACCCAGCATTATCATTTCCACTATGCAAGTAGAGGGTGAGTGGCAGTGGTTCCGTAACTGGTTAAACATCGTGCCAATCTCAATCGGCCTCGCCACGGTGGTGCTTGTCTACGCAATCGGTCTACATGAGTTCGGCAAAGCGCTGAGCCTGGGCATCTTGGCGACAGTGCTATCTTGCTTTCCGACTCTTGTCCTCTTTGGACGCACTCCGGCTGTGGTCCACTGGAGCGACGTCGCCTTGGTCCTCCGTTACTGGTCTGGTGAAAGGACCGAGAGGCCCTGGAAAGAACTACATTCCCATGGATTGGAAAACAGTGGCAGCAAGACGTACTGCCTTTTTTTCGACCCCGTCACCGACTCCAAGACTTCTCGTCGCCCCACCGCTACCTTCAACCCATACTTTTATCGTAAAGATGATTGGGCCGCGTTCCTCACAATGTTGGAGGACCGGTTCCCCGACAAGCGAATCGGAATCTACCAGTCGAGCCAGCCCTTCCCGCTGGTCGAAAACGAAGAGGACACTAAGCCTCTTTCCTGATGACAGCCCGAGCCGCCTGCGGCATGTTGGCGGGTCATGGCAGACGCATCGGATCGGAAACTCGCCGTCATTACGGGTGGCCAGGGCGGACTGGGCTCGGCCTTGGCGGCGGCCTTTAGCGAGGCGGGCTACCAGGTCGAGGCTCCGGGCCGCGACCGCCTGGACGTGACCGACGAAGCGCAGGTCAACGCCTTCTTCGCCGGGCTGCCCCGGCTGGACGTGCTCGTGCACAACGCCGGCCACGCGGAAAACGTCCTCTTCTTCAAAATGCCGACGGAGAGCTTCGACCGCATGCTGGCCACGCACCTGCGCGGCGGGTTCTTCTGCGCGCGGGCCGCGCTCAAGCCGATGATGAAAGCCCGGCGCGGGCACATCCTGATGATCGGCTCGCGCTCCGCCCGCACCGGCCCGCGCGGCCAGACCAACTACGCCCCCGCCAAGGCCGGACTGGAGGGTCTCGCCCGCTCGCTGGCCGAAGAGTACGGCTCGCGCGGCATCCAGTGCAACGTGGTTCTGCCCGGCTTCCTCGCCGGGACCAAAATGACCCGCGACCTACCGCCCGAGCGGCTGCAAGCCCACCTCGACGACTGCGTGCTGGGGGCCTTCAATACGGTCGAAAACGCCGCCCAGTTCATCGTCAAAATCGCCGAACTGGAACTGGTTTCCGGCCAAACCTTCACCCTCGATTCGCGGATCGACGCCTGGATCTGAACGCTTACCCATGGCCACCCTTGATGACGTTCTGAGCGCCCGCCTGGCCGAGCTGGAAGCCGGTCACCTGCGGCGCGGCTTGCGCACGCTCGACAGCGCGCAGGGCCCCAAGGTTTCGGTGGAAGGCGAGCCGCTGCTCAACTTTTCCAGCAACGATTACCTGGGTCTGGCCTGGCACCCCCGGCTGATCGACGCGGCCGCCACCGCGCTCAAGCGCAGCGGCACCGGCGCGGGGGCCTCGCGGCTCATCTGCGGCAATCTGGACTTGCACGCCGCTCTCGACCAAGCCCTCGCCGACTGGAAACAAACCGAGGCCGCGCTCAGCTTTTCCACCGGTTACGCGACGGCGCTCGGCGTCATCCCTTCGCTGGTCGGCCGGGGCGACACCGTGATCGCGGACAAGCTGGCCCACGCCTGCCTGATCGACGCCGCCCGGCTCAGCGGCGCCACTCTACGAGTCTTCCCCCACAACAACACCGCCTACCTGGAAAAGGTGCTGCGGCGCACCCGCGAACGGCGCGGCGGCGGCCGGCACCACATCCTCATCCTGGCCGAGTCCATCTACTCGATGGACGGCGACACCGCCCCGCTGGAGGAAATCCTGCGGCTGAAGGACGCCTTTGGCGCCTGGCTGCTGGTGGACGAAGCCCACGCCGCCGGCATCACCGGCCCGGCCGGGCGCGGACGGCTGGCCGAGCGGGGCCTGGCCGACCGCGTGGACCTGCAAATGGGCACGCTGAGCAAGGCGCTCGGCAGCGCGGGGGGCTACGTCGCCGGGTCGCGCACGCTGGTGGATTTTCTCGTCAACCGGGCGCGCAGCTTTATCTATTCGACGGCGCCACCGCCCGGTGTGGCCGCCGCCAGCCTGGCCGCGCTGGAGTTAGTCCAGGACGACGAGGGCGAGCGCCTGCGCGAACAACTTTGGGCCAACGTCCGGCATTTCGTTGACCGCATGCCGGAGAAGTGGCGCCCCGCTCACGCCCGCAACGAGCAAGCGCCCAGCGCGATCGTGCCCGTGACGGTCGGCGCCGAAGAGCGCGCGCTGGCGCTGGCCGAGCAGCTCCGGGCCAAGGACCTGCTGGTGCCCGCCATCCGCTACCCCACGGTGCCGCGTGGCCAAGCCCGCCTGCGGGTGACGTTGAGCGCCGCCCACCAGCTCGAGCAAATCGACCAGCTCGCCGACACCCTCTTTGGATCATGAACGACGAAACCCGCCGCGCCATCGAGCGCGACCAGCGCCACCTTTGGCACCCGTTTACGCCGATCGACGGTTGGCTGGACCCGGACTTCGAGCCAGTCATGATCGCCTCCGGCGATGGCGCGACCCTGACCGACACCGAGGGCCGCACCTACCTGGACGGCAACAGCTCCATCTGGACCAACCTGCACGGGCACAAACACCCGGCGATCAACGCCGCCGTGGAAGCGCAGCTCGGCCGCATCGCACACAGCTCGTCGCTCGGCCTGGGCAACCCGGCCGCCGCGGAACTGGCGGAGAAGCTCGCCGGACTGATGCCGCCGGAGGAAGGGCCGTTCCGGGTTTTCCTTTCCGACGACGGCTCCACCGCCATCGAGTGCGCGCTCAAGATCGCCTGGCAGTATTTTCAGCAGAACGGGCAGGAGCAGCGGACGGAGTTCGTGACGCTGAGCGGCGGCTACCACGGCGATACCATCGGCGCGATGAGCCTGGGCAAGAGCGGCAGCTTCCACGCTCCCTTCCAGCCACTGATGTTTCCCACGCACGAGGCCCCGGCGCCTGACTGCGTGCGCGGACCCGGCTGGCGCGAGAACCCGCCGCGCACGCCCGCGCACCGGAGCGACCACGCGGGCGCGGTCGCGGAACAAGCCCTGGCCCGGCTGGAGGCGCTCTTCGAGAGCCTGGACACCCGCGCTGCCGCGCTGGTCCTGGAGCCCAAGGTGATGGGCCCGGGAGGAATGATGATGCAACCCGAAGGCTACCTGCGGGCGGCGGCGGCGATTGCGAGGCGGCACGGAGCGCTCGTCATCCTCGACGAGGTCATGACCGGCTTTGGCCGCACCGGCCGGATGCTGGCCCAGCAGCACGAGGGCGTCACCGCCGACCTGACGGCGCTGGCCAAGGGCCTGACCGGGGGCTACCTGCCGCTCGGCGCCACGCTCATCCGCGAGCGACTCTTTGACGGCTTCCGCGGCGGGCTGGAGCGCACCTTCTTCCACGGGCACAGCTACTGCGGCAACCAGCTCGGCTGCGCGGCGGCGCTGGCCAACCTGCACCTCTTCGAAACGGAGCCCGTCCGGGAGCGCGTGGCCGCGTTGGCGGACAACTTGCGGGAAGCCAGCCAGGTCTTCTGGAATCTGGAACACACGGCGGACGTGCGGCAGGAGGGCGCGATCCTGGCCGTGGAGTTGGTCGCGGACGCCCAAACCCGCGAGCCGTTTCCAGCCAAGCGTCGGCTCGCGTACCAGATTTGCGAGCGCGCCCGGCACGAGGGCCTGCTCACGCGAGGGCTGGGCGCCACACTCTTTCTGCTGCCCCCATTTTGCACGACGCCGGAACAAGTCCGGCAGATGGTTCAGGTCCTTGAGAAGGCGGCACGCGAGACCCTTTCCGGGTTGGCCTAAGCGCCTTAAGCTCAAGAGCGCGAGGAGTTTTTACCGGAAAATCAAAAAAAGGCTTTTCAGTCAGCGATTTATTGATACCAAAGAAGACCCATGGACATCAGTGAACGAGTCGAAGACGGCATCCCCGTTATTGCGATCAGTGGCGACGTCGACCTGGCGTCCTCCCCCAAACTGCGCGAACACCTCAAGACCAAGACCAGCGAGAAGTGCGGTTTCCTCTGCCTTGATTTCGCCGAGGTTAGCTACATCGACTCTTCCGGTCTGGCCACGCTGATCGAGTACTTCCAGGCGGCGCAGTCCTACGGCGGCAAGCTGGCCATCGCCAATCTCTCCGCCCGGGTGCGCAACGTCTTTGAAATCGTGCGGCTCGAGCAAATTTTCTCCCTCCATCCTGACGTGCCCTCCGCCATTAGCGCGTTGAAGGAATAAACCGGCACGGACGGGGCCCGCCGCCTTTTGTCCCCGTGATCTCCGACTACTTCAGCCTCTTTCTGCGGACCAATCTTAGCCTCTTCCGTAGCCTGATTGGCCTGGAGCGGCTTCGTCTTTACGCCACCTTTCAACAGGCGATTTCAGTGGGGGTCAACTCCCTGCCCACCGTTTGCCTGGCCACCTTCTTCATGGGGCTGGTCTTTACCATGCAGGGGGCGGCTCCGCTGGAGGCGGTCGGCTCGATCGACCGCGTGGCCGAGCTGGTGGCGGTCTCCATGCTGCGCGAGGTGGGCCCGCTGATCACCGCGGTGGTGGTGATCGGGCGCTCTGGTTCCGCCATCACCGCGGAGCTGGGCACGATGAAGGTCTCCGAGGAAATCGAAGCGCTGGAAGTGATGGCGATCGACCCGGTGCGCTTTCTGGTGGTGCCGCGCTACCTGGCGATGGTCGTCATGCTGCCGGTGGTGACCCTGCTCGGTGAGATGACGGGGCTCTTTGGCGGCTGGCTGCTCGGCGTGGCCACGCTCGGCCTGGACCCCTACACTTATGTCTCCAACATGGTGGCTTCCGTCGACCTGGAAGACCTCTATAGCGGTCTGATCAAGGCCTTTATCTTTGGCGCGCTGATCTCCTCCATCGCCTGCTTCTTTGGCATCCAAGTGAAGGGCGGCGCCGAGGGCGTCGGCCGCAACACCACCACCTCGGTGGTGGTCTGCCTGGTTTCCATGCTGGCCATGGACGCCCTCCTAACGGCCATCTTCTTCTACGGCGTTGATTCCTAGCACCTCCGACCCATGGCGACACCGAACGACAACCCGAAAGGCAACGACGAGCCCCGCGACCCGGACGCCGCCAAGCCCCAGTACGCCCTGGAGGTCTGCGACCTGGTGCGCAGCTTCGGCGACCGGACGGTGCTCAACAAGGTCAACTTCAAGCTACCGCGCGGCGGCGTCCTGGTGATCATGGGCGGTTCGGGCTGCGGCAAGAGCACGCTGCTGCGCCATTTGATTGGCTCGCTGAAGCCGGACTCCGGCACCATCCACGTGATGGGCGAGGAGATCACCAGCCTGCGGGGCGAAGCGCTGGGCGAACTGCGCCGGCGCTTCGGCATGCTCTTCCAGAGCGGCGCGCTCTTCAACTCCCTGACCGTGGGCGAAAACGTCGCCCTGCCGGTGCTGGAATCCAGCCGCGTCACCCAGGACATCGCCAACCTGGTGGTCAAACTCAAGCTGGAGCTGGTCGGCCTGACCGGCTTCGAGAAGCTCAAGCCGGCGGAGATTTCCGGCGGCATGAAGAAGCGCGTCGGCCTGGCCCGGGCCATGGCGCTGGACCCGGACCTGCTCTTTGCCGACGAGCCCACCGCCGGCCTGGATCCCATCATGACCGCCGTCATCGACACGCTGATGCTGGATTTGACCCGCAAACTTGGGATTAGCGCTGTAGTGGTCACTCATGATATGGTCTCGGCTTTCCGGATCGCCACACAGATGATTTTCCTCTTCGAGGGCAAGGTCATCGCCGACGGCACGCCGGAGGAAATCAAGAACCACCCCGACAAACGCCTGCAGCAATTCATCAACGGACATCCCGACGGCCCCATCCCCCTCAAGCTCTCCAAAGACAACTACCTGAAGGAACTCATCGGCGACTACGCCACCACCGGCGGCCAGCGCGCCTAAGAGCCCCACCACCCAGAATGCGACCATGAAAAAACCCGAATACATCATCGTTCTGACCGTGATCGCCTGTTCGGTAGCCCTGGCGATCTTCTTCGGCATCGCCATCGGTAAAATCGACTTCGACTCGGACGAACAGAAGCTGCGCGTGTACTTCAAGCAGGTCGAAGGCCTCAAGATCAACGGCGCCGTCAAGTACGCCGGCGCGCCCGTGGGCCGCGTGACCGAAATCAAGGTCATCCCCCGCTCGCAGCGCGAGGAGCTCCGGGGCGGCTTCCGCGACACCTCCATCGTCGTCACCACCGTGCTGCCCAAGGACCTCTACCTGCCCAACGATCTCACCATCAGCATGAAGCAGGACGGCATGCTCGGGCCCAAGTACATCGCCATTATGCCGGGCGACAACCTCAACGCACCGGAGCTGGACCACAGCAAGCCCATCCTGGGCGGCGATCCCGTGGGGCTGGAGGAGCTCTACGCCTCCGGCCAAAAGCTGCTCAACCGCCTGGTGCCAACCGCCGGGCGCCTGCAGGACATCACCGTGAAGGTGGACGACGCCCTGCCGGGCATCGTGGTCGGGCTGGACACCCTCCTCGACGACGGCGACCAGCTCATCTCCTCGATCAACTCCTCGCTGCTGACGCCGGACAACGAGCAGCGCATCAAGAAAATCATGAGCGAACTCGACGTGGTGCTGGCCAACATGAAGGTGGTGAGCTCCAACGCCAAGGCGTTGACGATGACCCTGGCTCAGACCCCCTGGCGCCTCGTCTGGGGCGGGCCGACCAACCCGCCCGTACCGGAGCAGGAGGTCCTGAACTCCGATCAGCCCGTGCCGATCGACAACGTGATTGAAGTCAACCGCCCCCGCAGCCCGGGATCGCCGGCTTCCAACTAGACCCCCCCTCCAAAGCGATCCGCGTTCACCCGACAAACCGACGCAACCTGCCGCCTTGAAATCCGACCTCCAAACCCGTTACCAGGCCCTGCTCTTGGCCGCGCGCAACCTCTTCGCGCTGACCAATCTCGACGACCTGCTCGACAACATCCTGCGCCACTCGCGCCAGATGATGAACGCGGAGGCCTGCTCGCTCTACCTGCCGGACGCCGAGACCCGTGAGCTCATCATCTACTCCGCCCGCGGCCAGGAAGACCGCGACTTCCACACCGTGCGCATCCCCTGGGACAAGGGCATCGCCGGCACCGTCTTCACCACGCGGGAGATGATCCGCATCGACGACGCGCAGAACGACGACCGCGTCTTCAAGCCGGTGGCAGGCAAGGGCGGCTTCGTCAACCGCGCCATGGTCACCATCCCGCTGCTCGATGGCGAGCAGGCGCTCGGCGTGCTCCAAGCCATCAACCCGGTGGACGGCGGCATCTTTGACGAGCACGACGTGGAAATCTTCGAGGGCCTGGCCAGCCTCGTCACCAGCGCCCTGCTCCGGCTGGAGGCCCAGAAGGCGGCGGTCGAGGAAGCCAAGTTCCAGCAGGAACTCGAGCTGGCTCACGAAATTCAGCAGTCCTTCCTGCCGCCGAGCAGCGTGATGACCGACCACGCCGAAGTGCGCGTCCAGTACCAGCCCGCCCGCACCGTGGGCGGTGACTTTTACGCCAGCGTGGAACTGCCCGGCGACCGCCTGCTGGTGGCGGCGGGCGACGTCAGCGGCAAGGGCATCCCCGCCGCGCTGACCACCGCGCAGGTCACCGGCGAGATGAACGCCCTGAGCGGCTACGCCACCGGCGACCTGACCGAGTTCGTCCGCAAGCTCAACACCAGCCTCTGCGGGAAGCTGGCTGCCGGCCGCTTCGTCGCCACCACCTTCCTGCTCTACGATCCCCACGCCCGCACGATGGAAACGATCTGCGCGGGCCAGTTCTCGCCCTGGTGCCTGGCGCAGGACGGCGACTGGGAGGAAAAGCAGGTGCCCCGGTCCCTGCCGCTGGGCGTCTTCGAGAACTTTGAGTACGAGGCCACCACCTTCTCCTGCCAGCCGGGCGAAAAGTGGCTCATGTTTAGCGACGGCATCAACGAGGGGCGCAACAACGCCGAGGAGGAATACGGCTTCGAGCGGCTCCAGGCCTCGCTGCAACCGGGCAGCCCGGCCCAGGTCCTGGAGGGCGCCTGGCTGGAGTGGATCCGCTTCGTCAACACTTCCGACCTGCACGACGACGCCTGCCTGGTGCTGCTCACCACCCATCCGCCCCGCAGCTTCGAGATGCTCTCCGATCCCGGCAACTGCAAGTCCGGGCGCGATTTCATTGAGCATTGGGCCTGCGCCGCCGGGTACAGCGACCTCGACCGCGGCCAGATTGTCCTCGCCGCCGACGAGGCCTTTACCAACATCATCCGCCACGCTTACAAGAATCAGAAGGACCAGAAAATTGTCATCAGCATTGACCTGGAAGCGGACGCTTTCCGTCTCAGTTTCCGCGATTTTGGCCCGCCGCTCGACGTCAACTGCCTCAAGGGCCGCAAGCTGGAGGACGTCAAGCCAGGTGGCCTCGGTCTGCACCTGCTCGAAATGATCTTCGAGCGGGTCGAGTACATTTGTTGCGAGCCGGGAACGGAACTCGTTTTGCGCAAGAAGCTTCCGCTTTCCACGAGCGCTCCGTTGACGCCGGCAGGTGTTAAATAATCACCACTTGACTCTCGGGAAACGGGAATTTTTGCCGGGTGCGGGCAAAAAAATGGGCATGTTCCCTGCGCCGACTCGTTTAAGGCATGCCACCATGACCCGCGAGCCGCTCCACCCCGTTACCCAAGCCCATCAGCTCATCCGCTGCGAGGAGATGCTCCGGGCGGCACAAAGCCTGGTGGGAGATTACCGCCGCATTTGCCAGCTCTACCCCTGCCGGGAGGACGGCCTCGACACCAGTTTCTTCGGCCACATGATCGAGGAGCTCGAGGAGCAAATTCAGCTCATCCAATACCAACTCTTCACCCTCGGGTGGACCGAGCAGGTACGGCTCGTCGAGCCCGGATCCGTCCGCGCGAAGGAAAGCCGCGTGGCCTACGCACTGCTGCTTTCGCGGGTGATGGGACAGGAAAAAGAGCTGCAAAAAGCAGTCAAGACCTGCCTCAAGCTGGCCCGAGGCGCCGACTACACCATCCTGGCACAACACCTCAGCAAAATCCTCGATTCCAGCCTGAGCCGGACCGAAAACCTGCTCAACACTCACGCCTCCCGCGCCGCCTAATCCGCTCGAGGCCTGCGACCGCCGCGCTGCGTCCTTGTCTTTTCCCGCCGGGCGGGTAGAGGATGGAGGCCCGATGTCCGCCCCGCACGACGACCTCCGGATCGGCACCCTGGTTCCGGTCCAGCCCGCCAGCCACACCGCCCCGGAGCTGATCCGCCAATTGCTGCCCCACGGCTTCGAGTCCTTCCAGCTTACGGCATGGCAGGACGTCACCGCCCTCGATTTACCCAAGCTCGCGGAAGAAGTGCGGGCCGCTCTCGCCGACTCCGGCGCGGTTATCAGTGCCCTGGGCGTCTACGGCAACCCGCTGGGCCGGGAATCCATCGACGAAGCCACCCGCCAAAGCTGGCGCCGGCTGATCGACAACGCCCCCCTCTTTGGCTGCGACCTAGTGGCTGGCTTTGCCGGCGGAGTGGTCGGCGGCACCGTGCCCGAGTCGATCCCACGCTTCCGGGAGGTCTTCACCGAGCTGGCCGCCTACGCGGCGGACCGCAGCGTGCGCCTTGCGTTCGAAAACTGCCGCCCGCGCGGCAGCCACTGGGAGCACGTCACCACCAACATCGCCTTCAACCCGGACGCCTGGGAGCTGATGTTCAACGCCGTGCCCGCCGCCAACTTGGGCCTGGAATGGGAGCCCTGCCACCAGATGGTCCAATTCATCGATCCGCTGCCGCAGATCATGGCCTGGAAGGACCGGCTCTTCCACCTCCACGGCAAGGACGCCACCGTCCGCCACGACTACATCCGCCGCCACGGCGTCTCCAGCGCGGAGATGCCCGTCTGGCACCGCACGCCCGGCTTCGGCGACAGCAACTGGACGGACCTGATCTCCGAGCTGCGGCGGGCGGGCTTCCGCGGCGCCATCGACATCGAGGGCTTCCACGACCCCGTTTACAAGGATGAGCTCGAAATGGTCGGCCAAGTGCGGGCCCTTGCCTACCTCAAGCAATGCCGCGGGGGCGACGCGGTGCCCAGCCCCTACCAAAGCTAGATTGCCTCCCGCCCGGCGGCGAACCACAATGGAGGCGTGCGCCCGCCCGCCTCCAAACCGCCCCCGGCAACCCCTGCCGCGCGCAAGCCGTTTTACTCCCTGCTGGCGTCGCTGCTCATCAGCGGCGGCGCGTTCTGGGTGGCGGGCCGCTACCGGGCCTTCCTCGCCTGGATGCTGCCGCTGACCGGAGGTGGGCTGGTGCTGATCGGGCTCTGGGACACGCCGGGCACGCTCCCCTTGCCCGTGCTTTACGCGCTGTCCGCCGTTTGGTTGGTGGCCTGGCTGATCATGCTGGCCGTCTCTTCGCGCCAGCCCTTTGCGTGGCATCCGCCGCGGCTGGTCCTGCTGCTGTTGGTTGGCGTTACTTTGCACCAAGTTTGCCTGCGCCAGGCGGGAGGCTGGTTCGGCGGCTTCAACGTCGACACCAACAGCAAGGCCCCGACCCTGCTCGGCCCCGAAATCGGCCCCGACGGCAAGTGGACCCGGCCCTGGGATTCGGTCGTCGCCGACTACCTCACCTACCGGCACCGCCGTCCGCTTCGCGGCGAGATGGTCGTCTTCTGGCCGAGCGCCGTCCCGGCCGAACTGCCGGAGGAAATCAAAAACGCCTTCGTCAAGCGGGTGGTCGGCCTGCCCGGCGAGCGCGTCCGCATCGACCCGCCCTACATCTACATCAACGACGAGGTGCTGACCGATCCGCCCGTCTTCCAAAAGTGGTCGGCCGGGCGCGGCGGGTTTGATCCGCCCACCTTCACGCGGCCAATTTTCCCCGAGCTCGAGCCTTTTCCGCTGGCCAGTCCGGAGGACGAAGTGATCCTGGGCCCGGACGAATACTTCGTGCTCAACGACAGCCCCCGCGCCCGCTACAACGACCGCCCCACCCTCGACAGCCGCCACTTTGGCCCGCTCAAGGGCGACGCCTTTTTCGGCCGCATCCTTTACATCGTCCACCCGCCGGGGCGGCGCGGCTGGGTCGAGTAAGGCGCCCCGGGCGTGAACCGGGCGATTGTCACTTGCATTCCGCTGGGCAAGGGAGGACAGTGCTCTGCAAAGCCACCCCCCCATTTCTCATGTCCGGAGCCCTGATCGCCCTCATTGTCGTCGTTGTTGTCATTGGCCTGATCCTGATGTTTGTGGTCGGCGTCTACAACAAGCTCATCGCCCTGCGCAACCGCTACAAAAACGCCTACGCGCAGATCGACGTGCAGCTCAAGCGCCGCTACGACCTTATCCCCAACCTGGTCGAAACGGCCAAGGGCTACCTTTCTCACGAGCGCGAAACGCTCGAGGCGGTGATTTCCGCGCGCAACGGCGCCGCCTCGGCCAACCAGCAGGCCGCCGCCAACCCCGGTGACCCGGACGCCATGAAGAGCTTGATCGCCGCGGAAACCGGCCTGACCGGCGCGATGGGCCGCTTCTTTGCCCTGGCCGAGGCTTACCCGGACCTGAAGGCCAACCAGAACATGATGCAACTCTCCGAAGAGCTCACGTCGACTGAAAACAAGGTGGCCTTTGCCCGCCAGAGCTACAACGATTCGGTAATGACCTACAACACCGCGCGCGAGACCTTTCCCAGCAACGTGGTCGCGGGCACCTTCAACTTCGGCGAGGCGCAGATGTTCGAGATCACCAACGAAGCCGAAAAGGAAGCGCCCAAGGTCTCCTTCAGCTAGCCTGCGCCTCTCCGGCCCCCGCCCGCGATGTTCGGCTCGTTTTCCTTCCGCTCCGACGGCAACGACCCCTGGCTGCCCGGGCGCATCGGGCTCATGGGCGCGATGCCGGAGGAAAACCACCTCGTCGAGCGCGCCATCTCCGTCGCCCAAACCCGGGAGATTGCGCGGCGCGACTACGTCAGCGGAACGCTTGAGGGCCTGCCGGTGGCCGCCGTTTTTTCCCGCTGGGGCAAGGTGGCCGCCGCCGCCACCACGGCCACGCTGATCGAGCAGTTTGAGACAGACCTCGTGGTCTTTGTCGGCGTAGCCGGAGCGGCCGACCCGGACCTCAACGTCGGCGACGTCGTGATCGGGCAGAACCTCTTCCAGCACGACATGGACGTGAGCGGGCTGCCGCAGTTCAGCAAGTACGAGATCCCCCTGCTCGACGTGATGAGCTTCAGCTCCGAGCCCCGCTTTACCGAGATCGCCGCCCAGAGTGCGGCCGCCTATCTGAAGGAGTCGCTCTACGACGACATCGCGGGCGGCTTGCTCAGCGAGTTCGGCCTCCTGCAGCCCAAGGTGGTGACTGGCGACATCGGCAGCGGCGACCAGTTCATCAACGACCCGGCCCGGGTCGAGGAACTGCGGCGGGATTGGCCCCAGCTCCAGGCGGTGGAGATGGAGGGGGCCGCCATGGCGCAGGTCGCCCACGAGCACGGCGTGCCATTCGTCGTCATCCGGATTGTCTCCGACCGGGCTGACCACAGCGCCCACCTCGATTTTCCCCGCTTCATCCAGGAGGTGGCCGCGCGGATGGCCTTTGGCCTGGTGCGCAGCTTCCTCACGCACGTCAAAACGTACGCCGAACCGGGGCGCTGAGCATGGATTTCTTCGAGGCACAACACCAGGCCCGCCAACGCACGGGCCTGCTGATCTTCTACTTTTTCCTGGCCGTCGCCGGCACGATCATCTCCATCTACCTCATTCTGACGGTGCTGGGCGTGTTGCTGCTGGGTACCGGTGGACAACCGGGCGTGCCGGAGGCCGGCTACGAGGAAAGCCTGCGCGAGACGGTCTTCAGCCCGTGGCTGTTCCTCTACGTGGCTGGCGGCACCGCGCTGGTCGTCGCCCTGGTCAGCGCGATGAAGACGGCGCAGTTCAGCGGCGGCGGCGGGGCCGTGGCGACCGAGCTGGGCGGGCGCCCGCTCAGCGCCGAGCCGCAGGACCCGCACGAGCGCAAGCTGCGCAACGTCGTCGAGGAGATGGCGATCGCCTCGGGCACTCCGGTGCCGGAAATCTACGTGATGGACAACGAGCCGGAGATCAACGCCTTCGCGGCCGGCTTCACGCCAAACAACGCCGCCATTGGCGTTACCCGCGGCTGCATGGTGCGCTTGAACCGCGACGAACTCCAGGGCGTCATCGCGCACGAGTTCAGCCACATCCTCAACGGCGACATGCGGCTCAACACGCGGCTCATCGGCCTGCTGGCCGGGATCATGGGCCTGGCGGTGGTCGGGCGGCTGGCCTGGGGCATCGGCTGGCGCAGCCAGCTCATTGGTGGCGGCCGCCGCAACAACAACGGCGGCAACGTCGTCCTGTTCATCATGCTGGCGGGGCTGGCCGTGATGATCGTCGGCGGTATCGGCCTTTTCTTCGGGCGGCTGATCAAGGCGGCCATTTCGCGCCAGCGCGAGTTCCTGGCCGATGCCTCCGCCGTGCAGTTCACCCGCAATCCCCGCGGCATCCTCGGTGCGCTGGCCAAGATCGGCGGGCTGGGCTCGCGGGTGCAGGATCCGCACGCGGAAGAGGTCAGCCACATGTTCTTCGGCGAAGGCATGGCGGTGAACTTCAACGCCCTGGCGACCCATCCGCCGCTCGAACAGCGCCTGCAGGCAATCGACCCCAGCGGCCAGCTCCTGGCCGAGATCCACGAGGACGTCCAGCGCGAGCAGCAAGCCGAGGAGCGCCGGCAACAGGCGGAGGCCGACTCCCGCCGCGCCGCCGCCAAACGCTTGGCGCGCTCCAGCCAGCAGGGCGACTTTCTGCCCTCGGTCGGCGCGATGGGCGTGCTGATGGGAGGGTTGGACGCGGACACCAACCTGTCGGAGCACAGTCTGCAGAACGGCCTGACGGTGCACCTGGCCATTCCCGAAGCGCTGCGCGAGGCCGTCCACCACACGCTCAGCGCAGCGGCGATCGTTTACGGGCTCATCATCAAGACCGGCGGCGAGCACCGCGAGGCGCAGCTTAACCTGGTGGGCCGGCTGGCCCCGGGCATCCGGGAAGAAACGGAAAAATGGCAGCCCCAGCTCGACGCGCTCAGCGACGACCTGCGGCTCCCCCTCCTCGACCTGGCCCTGCCCGCGCTGCGCCAGCTCTCCCACGAGCAGTACGCCATCTTCCGCGAGCAGCTCCAGGCGCTCGCCTCAATCGACCACCAAACCACCCTCTTCGAGTTCACGCTCGAGCGGGCGGTCGAGCGCAACCTGGACCAGGCCTTCGGGCTGGCCAAGACACCGCCCACGCGCTTCCAGAAGGTGGACCACCTGACCGACGCGGTGCAGGTCATCCTTTCCGCGCTGGCCTACGTCGGCCAGACCGGCGACGCCGTGGAGCAGGCCTTCCGTAGCGGCACCTCCCAGCTGGCCAGCCAGCACCGGGACTTCGCGCTGCTCCCGGCGGAGAAGTGCGGACTGCAGAACGTCAGCCTGGCCCTCGACGCGATCGCCCAGGGAACGCCGCTGGTGAAGAAGAACATCCTCTTTGCCGCCACCCGGGTGGTAATGACCAGCGGGCTCGTCAGCGAGCAGGAGGGCGAGCTGATCCGCCTGGTGGCGGACAGCCTCGACGCGCCGCTGCCTCCCTTGGTCCGGCGGCTGCAAGCGGCGCAAGCCCACGAAAAGGCTTGAGTCTCCCTTGCCCGGGGTGATGCTGGAAAGATGAAGCCGCGCCCCAACATCCTTTTTTTCTTCCCTGACCAATGGCGGGGCGATTGGCTCCCCGGCCGCCCCGACCTGCCCCTGCGCCTCCCCACCCTGGAGCGCCTGATGGAGCGTGGCACCACGTTTACGCGGGCTTTCACGCCCTCGCCCGTCTGCACGCCGGCGCGCGTCTGCCTGGCCACGGCTAAGGATTACACCGAATGCGGAGTGCCCCACGTGATGTACGACATGCCGGAGGGCACCGAGACGTTTTATATGCGCTTGCGCCAAGCCGGCTACCGCGTGGGCGGCACCGGCAAGTACGACCTGCACAAGAAAACGCCGGGCTGGGGCCTGGAAGGCACCCAGCGGATCGGGCAATGGGGCTTTACCGACGGCCAGGAAAGCGGCGGCAAGTGGGACGTGGCCCGCAACACCCGGGAAAAGCCGCTGGATCCCTACTCCGCCGCCTTGCACGAGCGTGGGCTGGCGGCCACCTGGTGCGAGGACATGATCGCGCGCGACAGTTATGCCGCCACCGATCCGTCGCCGCTGCCGGAGGAGCTTTACTACGACTCGTGGATCGGGGCGAACTCCGTCCGCGTAATCGAGAACTTCCCGCCCGACCAGCCTTGGTTCCTGCAGATCAATTACCCCGGCCCGCACGAGCCGATGGACGTGACCCCGAACATGCACGCGAGCACGGCGGGCCTGAGCTATCCGCCACCGACCGAGCCCGGCGACCGGTTCGACGCCGCCACCCATCAACGCATCCGCGCCAACTACGCCTCCATGTGCGAAAACATCGACCGCACCATGGCCGAGATGATCGCGGCGGTGGAAAAGCGGGGCGAGCTTGAGAACACCATCATCGTCTTTTGCAGCGACCACGGCGAGATGCTGGGCGACTACGGACGTTGGGCCAAGTGCCTGCCGCACGACGCCAGCGTGCACGTGCCGCTGGTCATCGCCGGACCGGGGGTGGCCGCCGGGCAGCGGCGGGAGGAACTCGTCTGGCTGCAGGATCTTTGCGAAACCTACCTGGAGCTCGGCGGCGCGCCCGGGCCGATGGAGGGCTCCGTCGGCGCGTCGTTGGTGCCGTTGCTCAAGGGCGAGCGGCCGTCGTGGCGCGACAAACTCACCAGCGCCCTGCCCAAGTGGTCGCGCACCATCCACGCCGACGAGGTGCTTTATTCGCGACCGGCCGAGGAGTTGGACACCACCGGCGAATGGTAGCGCCGGCTAGTTCGAGGCGATGGCGGCGCCCTTGCCGGCGTTCGCGGGCGCGTTGTCGTCGGCCGGGCCCAGCTTGCTCCGGCGGGTAAAGTTCCACTTATCGAGGACCTTCTCCTGCAGGTCCTCAAAGTAAAGGAACAGGACGGGCGTGACGTAGAGGGTGATCACCTGGGAAACGACCAGCCCGCCCACGATGACAAAACCCAACGGCTGGCGCGAAGAGCCGTCCGCGCCCCAGCCCATGGCCAGCGGCACCGCGCCCATAAAGGCGGCCAGCGTGGTCATCATGATGGGCCGGAAGCGCTCGACCGAGGCTTCGTGCACGGCGTCGTAAGGGCTCTTGCCTTTGTCCATCTGCTGGAGGGCGAAGTCGATCATCATGATGCCGTTCTTCTTCACAATGCCCATGAGCATAAACAGGCCGATGAAGGCGTAGAGCGACAGGCTCGATTCGAAGCCCAAGAGCTTGTCGAGGTCCGTCCAAAGGCAGACCAACAGCGTGCCGATGCCGCCGACCACCGCCACCGGCAGGGCGGAGAGCACGGTGATCGGGTGCAGGTAGCTTTCGTAGAGCACGCCCAGGATGACGTACATGACGAAGACCGCGAAAATGAGCAGGACGCTCAGGCTGTCGACCATCTGCTGGAAGAGGTTGGTCTCGCCCTGCAACGCGCCCTGCACGGTGGAGGGCTTCACCCGCGCGGCGATCTCGTCGATGCTTTTCGTCACCGCGCTCAGAGCCGCGCCCGGCTTGAGGTCGAAGTAGATCGTGACGGAGGTAAACTGGTCGATGTGGTTGACCGTGAGCGGCCCGGTGGTTTCCTTCCATTCCGCCACGGCCGACATCGGCACGATGCCGCCGTTGGACGAGTTGACCCAGAGCAGGCCGAGGTTATCCGGGTAGCGGCGGAAGTCGTCCCCCGTCTCGACGATGACCTCGTACTGGTTGGTCGGTTCCTTGATCTTGTAGATGTAATTTTGGGCGTAGGCGTTGCGCAGGGTGGTCTCGATCTCGTTGGCGGAGACGCCGTAGGTGGAGGCCTGTTCGCGCTTGATCGTGATCTCGAGCTGGGCGGCATCGAGCATCATGTCGCTGGAGACGGTCGCCATCTCCGGCATTTTGCGCATTTCCTCCAGCATCTTTTGGCCGGTCGCGTAAACCTCGTCCGGGTCGGTCCCGTTCAGGCTGTAGGCGTACTGGCCCTGGTTGGTGGAGGTGGCGCCGGAGCTGACCTCCAGCACCGGCACCGGGCGCGTCAGCGGCAAAATGCCCGGGATGTCCTCGAGCAAATTGAGCTGCATCACCTTGTTGATCGGGCCGATCGCCGGCCGCGGGCCGTCGTCCAGGAAGTACATGATCAGCCCCTGGTTGTTCGGCACCGCCATGGAATAGCTCGTCAACGTCATCACTTGATTGACGTGCTTGCCCTGCACCAGCACCTCCTGGATTTCCTGCTGGTAGGCGGTCATCTGGTCCGGCGAGGTGCTTTGGTTGGAGATAAAGATGCCCTGGACGAACCCGCTGTCGCCCACCGGCAGGAAGGACTTGGGCACGATGATGTAGAAGTAAATCGTCAGCGCCATGGCCACCACCCAGGCTGCGGCCGAAATCCAGCGGTGGCGCAGGTAGAAGTGCAGCGAGCGCCCGTAGGCCTGGATGAACCAGTCGATGTAGCCGCCCACCACGCGCTCGACAAACGTGGGTGCCGTGCCCACGCGGTTGCCCAGCATGCGCGAGCACATCAACGGCGTCACCGTCAGCGAGACCAGGCCGGAGCAGATGATCGCGATGATGATGGTGATGCCGAATTCGACAAACAGGCGCCCAACGTAACCGGCCATGCAGGCCAGCGGGATGAACACCGCGCAGAGCGAAAGCGTCATCGAGAGAATGGTGAAGCTGATTTCGCTCGCGCCGTTGATCGCCGCCGTCATGGCGTCCTCGCCGCCCTCCATCCGCCGCACCGTGTTTTCCAGAAAGACGATGGCGTCATCGACCAGGAAGCCGATGGCCAGCGTCAACGCCATCAGCGAGAGATTGTCCAGGCTGAAGCCCAGCAGATACATCGGGATAAACACCAGCAGGAGCGAGAGCGGCAGCGCCACCGCCGGGATGATCGTGTCCGTGGCGCGGCCCAGGAAGATGTAGATGACCAGCACCACCAGGACGAAGGCGATCATCAACGTCGTCTCCACGTCCTCGACCGAGTCGACGATCGAGACGGAGCGGTCGTAGGCCAGCAGCAGCTTGATCGAACCCGGCAGCTGCGCCTGGAAGACCGGGATGGAATCCTTGATGTCCTGCGCCACCTTAACCGTGTTGGCGCCGTCGGACTTGGTCACCGCCACCACGACCGCGGCCGCCTGGGGGTTCTCGCCCCGCTTCCAGTAGTTGAACTGCATGCGCGTGTCGTCGACCGATTCGTAGACCTTGGCGATGTCGCCCAGCCGCAGCGGCCGCCCGTTGACCTCCTTCAGGATCAGATTCTCGTAGTCCTCCACCGTCTCGAGCTGGCCCTGCGGCTGGAGCAGAAAGGTGGTCTCGTCGCCGTCGAACTGGCCGGCGCCCTGGAAGGTGGTGCCCTTCTTGGCCAGGTTTACGAAGTCGTTCACCGTCATCCCGCGGGCGGCCAGCACGGAAGGGTCCACCTCGATCCGAAAGGCGCGCATCGCTCCGTAAACCTGCACCTGCGAGACGCCGCTCATGATGCTGATCTTTTGCGAGACGTTGTCCTGCGCGTAGTCGTAGAGGTCGCCCAGCGTCATCGTGTCGCTGATCATCGACAGGTAGATGATCGGCTTGTCGTTGGGGTTGGTCTTGGTGTAAGTCGGCGGCGAGGGCAGGTCCGGCGGCAGGTTGGGCGTGGCCTTGGTGATGGCCGTCTGCACGTCGGTGGCGGCGGCGTCGATGTTCTTGTTGAGGTCGAACTGGAGCGTCAGGTTGGTCTGGCCCTGCATGCTCTGGCTGGTGATCATGTCCAGCCCTTCAATGGTCATGAATTGCTGCTCGAGCGGCGTGGCCACGTTGGCGGCCATCGTTTGCGGGCTCGCGCCGGGCCAGCTCACGTTGCAGGTGATGACCGGCGAGGACACGTCCGGCAGGTCGCTGATTGGCAGGCTGACGTAGCTGAGCAGGCCGAAGACCACCGCCGTCATGACGCACATCATCGTCATGACCGGCCGGCGGATGAAAGGGGCGCTCAGGCTCATTTGTTCAGGGAGCGCCGCCGGAACCTTGCGAAGGCGGCTGCGGTCCGGCCTTGGGTTTGTCCGGCTTTGGTTTGCTGCGGCCGGGGATGTCGAGGCCATCGGGCACGTCGACGTTGACGGCCCGCCCGGGCTGGTTGCCCAGCGGACTGGCTCCGGGGCCGGGCGTTTTCGGCTCGGTCGGCTTGGTCGGGATCACTTGCACCTGCATGCCCGGGGCCAGCATGATCTGACCCGTGGTGATGACGGCCTCGCCCGCGGTGACGCCATCCTCAACGACCACGTTCTTGCCCTGGCGCTGGCCCAGCCGCACCATCCGCTTCTCCGCCTGCTGGGACGAGTTGACCGTGTAGACAAAGGTGCCGTCCTGGCTGATTTGGACCGCCCCCTGCGGAATCAGCACCGAGTTGGGCAGGCGCCGCAGCAGCACCTTGACCCGCACGAACTGCCCCGGCCAGAACCGGCGCGCCTGGTTTTGCATGATGCCGCGCATCAGCACCGTGCCGGTCTGCGGGTCGATGGCGTTGTCCACAAAATAGAGCTTGGCCGTGCCGGTGAGGTCGGCGTTGTCCGGCACGGTCACCTCCACGTCGAGGTCGTTGATGTCCTCGTACTTGCGCACCAGGTTTAGCTTGGACTCGGTCACGGTGAAATCGACGTAGACCGGATCGAGCCGCTGGATCGTCAGCAGCACGTCCTGGTTGGAGGGCTCCACCACGTTGCCGATGTCGACCTTGCGCACGCCGGTCTTCCCGTCGATGGGCGACTTGATGTAGCAGTAGTCCAGGTTCAGCTTGGCCTCGGCGATTTCCGCCTTGTTCTGAAGCACCGAGGCCTCGGAGGTGGCCACCTCCGTCTTGAGCTGGTCAAAGTCCTGCGGCGATAGGTAGTCCTGCGGCACGAGGTCGCGGGAGCGGTCCAGCTTCATCCGGTTGAGCTCGAGCTCCGCCTCGCTGCGAGCCAGGCTGGCTTCGGCTTGGGCCAACTGCGCCTCGTAGGGCCGGGGGTCGATTGTAAAAAGCGCGTCCCCGGCCTGCACTTCCTGGCCGTCGGTGAAGTGAATCTTGATGATCTTGCCGCTGACCTGCGGCGTGATGTTGACCACCTCCAGCGCAACGATGTTGCCGATCTCCTCCAGGTACTGGTCGACGGTCGCCAACTGCGCCTTGCTGGTCGTGACCCGGTGCGTGACCTTCGGCTTCTGATCCCCTTCGCCAAGCAGCCCGCAGCCGGCCAGACACAGGGCCGCCCCCAGTAACAGTCCCCCCGGCGCCCCAAATTTTCGTGTTCTCGCTCCCATCTTTTGCGTTACGGATTCTGGGTTTGCTGCCGCAGGCGCGCGGCCAGCGGGTCCTGCATCGGGAGGAGCGATCCGGTGGCGTCGGCCAGGTCCGCCGCCGCCGTGTACATGTCGGTCAGCGCGGTGGCCAGGCTGGCTTCGGCCGAGGCCAGATTGTTCTGCGCCGTCAGCAGGTCCAGAATGTTCTTGAGTCCGTTGCGGTAGGCGATGTTGGTTGCCTCGAAGCTCTGGCGGGAGGACTCCACCAGCGCCCGCCCAGCCTTGACCTGCTCGGTCGCGCTTTGGAGCAAAACGTAAGCCACGACCACCTCCGCCACCGCCATCAACTCGGTGTTGGCCAGTTCCTCGCGGGCGCTTTCCGCCAGCGCGCGGGACGAGCGCGCCTCGTTCAGCTTCTCCCCGCCGTCAAAGAAGTCCCAGCTAAAGACGAGCAGGCCGGTCGCCTCGCCGTAGTCGCCGTCTTGGTTGATGGTCGCGCCGCCCACCTCCTCCTCCGCGTCGTAGAAGGTGTTGTCGGCGGTGATCTGGAGCGAGATGGTCGGCCAGATGGCGGCATCCTTGCTGCGGGCGTCGGCGCGCTGGCTCTGCCAGTTGCTGTAGGCCTCGGCCAGGTCCTGGCGCTGACGCAGGGCCAGGTTCACCAGGCTGTCGACCGTCGAATTGAGCACGTCCAGATTCACCTTGCGCTGGGGCGGCGTCACCGCCAGAGGCGCATTGCCGGGCAGGCCCAGGCTGGCGGCCAGCCGCACCTTGGCTTCCTCCAGTTCGCCCAGCGCGGCCTGGAGATCAAACTTGCTTTGGGCCACCTGTTGGCGCGCTTCGAAGACGTCTGTGCTGGTGCCCAGCCCGCTCTTCTGCCGGAGGTCCGCGCGGTCGAGCGTCTTCTCCGAGAGCTTGAGCGAGCTGCGGGCCGACTCCACCTTCAGCCGGTCGCCGTTGTAGGCGTAATAATTGGTCATCACGTTCAGGACGACGTTCTGCAGCTGCTCGTTGAAGGCGTAGTTCTCCGCCAGCAGGGCAAAGCGGGCCGCGTCCACGTCGGCTTCGCGGACGCCGAAGTCAAAAAGCAGCCACTGGAGCTGGATCTGCGGCTGGAAGGCCACGTACATGTACTCCGGGCTGTCGCCGGAGAACGTCGGCGAGGTCTGGTCCGAGGCCACCCCGGTCAGGTTCATCGTCAGCGTCGGCCAGTAGGCGGCCTCGGCCGCCTTCACGTTAAAGGCGGCGGAGCGCGCCTGCTGCCAGGTAACGCGCGTCGAGGGGTTGCGCCGGAGGGCCTCGTCGATGAGCTGGGGCAGCGTCCACGAGCGGCCGGCCGCCTCGTCTTTCATGTTCATCAGACGCTGGCGCTGGTCCGGCGGCAAGCCGGAGGGCTGCGAGGTGAAGGGCCGGGACGGGGAAGCCGACGGCCCGATCTCCCCGTGGATTGGCGGAGTCGCCTCGCTTGGGCCGTAGAACTCCTCGCGAGCTTCTTTCAGGGTGGGCCCCTCGCTCGGCGGGATGACCAGGGTCACCGGGCCTTGGTCGGGATCGGCCTGGGCGGCAAACGGGCCAAAAATCGCCCAAACAAGCGCCAAGAGCGGCAGACAAAGCGGACGGGGGAATCGAACCCCAAAAGTAAAGATGTCTTTGGCCGCGATGAGCTTAGGCGACCAGTTCCTGCCTTCGGCTCGCATGCTTCATCACAATGAGTCAACCGCCGCCAAAGGCGAGACAAATCAGCCCGTTCCCGGCGATCGGGCCTGGTCGCCGGCAAGGCCTGATCCTGCCCGCGCCACGGCGATCTCCGCTTTTCTTTGTTCAGCAAAGTGCTACGGTATAGCGCCTTTCCATGGATCCCGACCGCCTCAGCCCCGAGCACGCCCAAGCCCAGCTCCAAGCCATCCGCCACCTCATGGCCCGGGCGACGCATTATCGCGCCCTCTCCGCGCCGACCGCGCTGGTGGCCGGCCTGCTCTCGGTCTTTGCCGCCTACCTCTGCTGGCGGACGGCGGAATCGACCCTGCTGCTGCCGCCGATGATGTTCGTCTGGCTGTGGCTGGTGGTGCTGGTCATCGTCTGGGTGCTCAACGCCTACTTCCTGTGGGAGAGCGCCCGCCAGCGCCGCGAGCCCCTGTTCTCCCCGTCCTTCCGCCTGGCGATGAGTTCCTTTCTCCCGCCGCTGGTGACCGGTGGCGTGCTCACGTGGTGGGTGCTGCAGACCCCAGACATCCTGGCCATCGTGCTGGTCTGGAACGTCTGCTACGGCCTGGCCCTGCTCGGAACGCAGGCCTACGCGCCGCGCTCCCTCTATGTCTTGGGCTGGGCCTTTCTGCTCACCGGCTTGCTGCTGACGCTGCCTTACGCCCTGGTGCCCTACTACGCCGTTTGGTTCGAGCGCATCGCCACGATTGCCATGGCGGTCAGCTTCGGCGGTTACCACCTGGCCTACGCGGTGATCGCCTGGCGCAGCACGGCCGAGCTCTTTCCCCGCGACGCCGCCCGCTCGCCCAAGCGCTACCACGCCTCCTCCGTGGGGGACGACCTACCATGATCTCGCCCGACCAAATCGACAAAACCATCCACGAGCGCGGTCGCCTCGCCATCATGACGCTGCTCGCTTCCCGCCCGGCCTGGGCCTTCCAGGACCTCAAAGCCGACCTGAAGATGAGCGACGGCAACCTCATCACCCACTTGCGCACGCTGCACAAGGCCGGCTACGTCGCCGTAACGAAAGAGATCAAGCACCGCCCGCAAACCACCTACGCGCTGACCGAAGCCGGCCGCGCGCAGTTCCAGAAGTACCTGGAAGTGCTCGAGCAGATCGTCGCCACCGGGCGCCAGCCCGCCGCCCGCGCCACCGACGCCACGCTGGCACCCGTGGGTTGACGCCTCGTCCAGCGGCGCACGCGATCACTCTTCCGCATCAGGGGAAACTTTTTTTGAAGCTAAGCTTTGTAGTGCAAAGTCATAAGGTTTGATGAACCTCCACCTTGCTCTTCACTACGGCCAGTGCTTCGGCGTGCGCGACGCGGTCGCCCTCACCCGCGACCAGGCCACCGCCAGGGCCGAACCCCTCCACGTCCTCGGCCAACTGGCCCACAACCCCGCGGTGCGCGCCGACCTGGCCGCCGTCGGCGCCCGCGAGACCGCCCTCGCCGACGTCCCAAAGCTCCCGCCCGGTAGCCGCGTCATCATCAGCGCCCACGGCGTTTCCCAGCGTACGCGGGCCGAGCTGGCCCGGCGGCGTCTCCACGTCACCGACGCCACCTGCCCGCTCGTCCACCGCGCCCACCAGGCCCTCCGCGAGTTGGTCGCCGCCGGGAACCGCCCCGCCATCATTGGCCAGGCCGGGCACGTCGAGGTCGAGGGACTGCGCGGCGACTACCCCGACGCGCTCGTCCTCCTTCAGGACACTGACCTGGAGCGGCTCCCCTGGCAGGGTCAGTTGGGGGTGGTCGCGCAGACCACGCAGCCTTTGCCGCGGGTGGAAGCTTTGCTGCAAAAAGTAAAAGCGCTCCGCCCCCGCCTGCGCGTCACCTTCCGCGATACCGTCTGCCGCCCGACCAAAGACCGGCAAGCCGCCCTGCGCGAGCTCGCCCGCCGGTGCGAGGTCGTGCTTGTCGTCGGCGGGCGCAACAGCAACAACTCCCGCCAGCTCGCCTCCACCGCCGAGACCCTCGGCGCCGCCGCCTACCTGGTGGAAAACGCCCGCGAAATCCAGGCCCGCTGGTTTGAGCACGCCGAAGACGTCGGCCTGACCGCCGGGACCTCCACGCCGGAAGCCAACGTGCGCGAGGTGGAGACCAAGCTCCGCCACATCGCCGCCGCCAAGCGCCGCGGCCTCCTCCTGGGCTGCGCCCGGTGACGTTGAATTTCCCTCCGCCCTCCTCCGAACCCACCAACCCAAAAAATCGAAGATGAACTCCCAAGCCTGGATCCGCTACTACCGCCAAAACCAACAGAACCGTCCCGAACCTGACTGGAACCGCCGCTGCGCCATCCCGCCGCGCGAACGGGCCGAACTGGCCCGCAGCCTCTCGCACTTTCAGCTCGGCGAAAGCGGCGGCGGGCGCTGCCTGGAACGCCTGGGCAAACGGCTGGAAGCCGAGCGCACCGACCCCGGCCATCAGGAGGCGCTGCGGCTCTTTGTGGCGGAGGAAGCCGAGCACGCCCGGCTGCTGGCGGAACTGGTCCGCTACCTTGGGGGTGCTCTCGTTACCCGGCACTGGACCCACCGGCTTTTCCGGCTGGTCCGGCAAGCGGCCGGACTCCACTTTGAAATCCAGGTGCTCGTCACCGCCGAGCTGGCCGGCACCGCCTACTACGAGTCCGTCCACGGGGCCACGACGGACGAAACCGTCCGCGAGACCATCAGCCTGCTGCTGCGCGACGAGGCCCGGCACGTCGCCTACCACCTGGACCGGCTGCGGGACTGGCAGGCCGGACTGCTGCCGGTCGAGCGCACGCTCTGGGAGCTACAGTTCCAGGCGCTTTTCATGCAGGCGCTCCTGATCCTCTGGGCCGACCACGGCCGCTGCCTGAAAGCGCTCGGCTTGAGCCAACGCGAGTATTTCCGCCGTGCCCGCCGCCACGGCATCGATTTTCTGCGTAAATTGGAGCCGCGCGCAGCGCGCGCCGCCGCGATCCCCCGGGAAACCCCGAAACCGGAAGCGACGGTCAACGCTTAAAGTGATGCCCCCGGGGCGAGCCAAATTCCGGGTTCCTCATCAGACGCGAAGCCGTATGCTGCCCGCTGGAATGCTGCGCAAGATTCTCGCTATCGTCTGTTGTATTTTCGGGCTATCACTCGTTGTCTCCTTAGTTTCGTGGGTGATCGGGGTTGAAAACGGGAGCCCCAGCACCGATACGCTGAGTATTTCCGGCTACTTCTTTTTGGCGTTTGTCACCGCGATAGCCTTTGCGACACTGCTCTGGAGGTCTCGGTCCGAAATGGCGGTTTGGGGGGTCGCGCTGCTTGCGTCCCCCTGCATGGCGTTCTGTATCATCATCTTTTACCACTTTGGTCACTATTGGTATTACCTTTTCCTTTACCCGGAAAACCTGGCCAACGAGGGGATATACTTGGTCCAGACCCTGTCCTACCCGGACAGTCTTCACGGCCACCCGACGCCGCAAACGGCATACTATGGTTGGACGTTGACCATTGAGGGAAACAAACCAGAAAACCTCTTCTGGTACCAAACCTATGATACGTGTTGGCTCCTTGCATTGCTATTGGTCCCCGTCGCCTCGGTGTTGAGTTGGGCAGAGACACTCCGTCTCTTCCTCGCGCGGCGAGCCCGTAACCGCGAGCAAACCACCTCCTCGCTTACTTGAATGATGCTCCGCGGAGTCCTTGCCATCATCTCCGTGCTTGCTGCGTTGTTGCTCTGGGTCGACCACGGCCGCTGCCTGAAAGCACTCGGCTTGAGCCGACGCGAGTATTCCCGCCGCTGGGCTCAGCGGCGGCTACCGGGCCTCGGGGAGAGCTGATTGGATTTTAGTCTCCGCGCCTCGGCGTACCTTTGCGGCCTTAGCGACCTTGGCGCGAGTCCAACTAGAAAGTCCAGTGCGCCTCCGCAGGAGGAAACCCGCCTGGTGGATGCGGTTACCTCTCCGGCTTGGCGAGGCGGCCAAGGGACTGGCCGCCCTACCACGCTTCGCGCCGGGCAAAGCACATCGACCTTAACAGGAAGCCAATCGGAAAGTTCTCCGGACCCGGCAAACCTTTGCGACCTTGGCGGCCTTGGCGCGAGTCCAATCAAAGAGAATCCCGACACCTCGGCGCCTCCGCGGGAGGTTCAGGAGTCGATCGGGGAAGCTCCCGGCGTTGGAAACCACCCCTGCGCAAGGTATTGCCAAGGGCGGGATTTTTGGCAGTCTGGGCGCATGTCCGAAATAGCCGAATTTGTTCAACGCGGTGCCGCCAAAGTCAATCGCAAGACCATCAAGGGTCTGCTCGAGCATGTGACCATGCTCAAGCTGGAGTTTACCCAGCTCGAAGACGAGAAGTTCCCCCACCTGGTCGACCAACTCGAGTTCCTGGTGGACGTGATCGAGGACTACGCCGAGGACAAGCTCGACGAGATTCCGCTGGTGGCGGTGGCCGGCGCCGCCTTCGCCATCATCTACGCGCACGAGCAGACCGACCTGATCCCGGACTTTATCCCGGAGATCGGCCACGCCGACGACTCCGCGGTCGTGCGGGCCGTGCTGATCGAGCACGAGTACCACTTTCTGCGCTACGCCAACACCCGCGGGCTGGACTGGAGCAAGATCACGCTCAAGTCGTAACGGGCCCCGCGCCCCCTACCACAGCCGTTCGCCATGGCCAAAGCCCCCGCCACCGCCGTCTCCCCCACCCGGGAGGAAAACTTCCCGGAGTGGTACCAGCAGGTGATCGCCGCCGCCGACCTGGCGGAGAACAGCGAGGTGCGCGGCTGCATGGTGATCAAGCCCTGGGGCTACGCGCTTTGGGAGCTGATGCAGGCCCAGCTCGACACGATGTTCAAGGCCACCGGGCACAAGAACGCCTACTTTCCGCTCTTCATCCCGCTCTCCTACCTGGAGAAGGAGGCCGAGCACGTGGAGGGCTTCGCCAAGGAATGCGCGGTGGTCACCCATCACCGGCTGGAGGCGGACGGCAGCGGCAAGCTGGTGCCGGCCGGCGAGCTGAGCGAGCCGCTGGTCGTGCGGCCGACCTCGGAGACGATCATCGGCGCGGCCTACGCGCGCTGGGTGCAAAGTTACCGCGACCTGCCGGTGCTCATCAACCAATGGGCCAACGTGGTGCGCTGGGAGATGCGCCCGCGCCTGTTTCTGCGCACGGCGGAGTTCCTCTGGCAGGAGGGCCACACCGCCCACGAGACGCGCGAGGAGGCGATCGCCGAAACCGAGCGCATGCTGGAGGTCTACGAGCTCTTTGCCCGCGACCATCTGGCGCTGCCGGTCATCACCGGGCGCAAGAGCGCGGGCGAGCGCTTCCCGGGCGCGGAGGATACCCTCTGCATCGAGGCGATGGTGCAGGACCGCAAGGCCGTCCAGGCCGGGACGAGCCATTTTCTGGGCCAGAATTTCTCCAAGGCCAGCGGCATCAAGTTCCTGGGCCGCGACGAGCAGGAGCACTTTGCCTGGACGAGCAGCTGGGGCGTGAGCACCCGGCTGATCGGCACCATGCTGATGGCCCACAGCGACGACGACGGGCTGGTGCTGCCGCCGCGGGTGGCCCCGGCGCAGGTCGTCATCATCCCCATCACGCCCAAGGAGGAAACGCGCGAGGCGGTGCTCATCGCCTGCGAGAAGCTGGCTGAGGACCTCAGCGGCCACACCTTCCACGGCGACCCGGTGCGGGTGGAGATCGACCGGCGCGACCTGGGCGGCGGGGCCAAGAGCTGGGACTGGATCAAAAAAGGCGTACCCCTGCGGGTCGAGATTGGCCCGCGCGACCTGGAAAACGGCAGCGTGTTTGTGGGCCGGCGCGACCGCGGGCCCAAGGACAAGCAGTCCCATCCGAGCGCGGAGTTTGCCCACAAGATCACGTCGCTGCTGCAGGAAATCCAGGACGCCTACTACCGCAAGGCTCTCGACTTCCGCAATGCCCACCTCAAGGTGATCGACGGGCGCGACGATTTTGAAGCTTTCTTTACGCCGAAAAACGCCCAGACCCCGGAAATCCACGGCGGCTTTGCCCTGACGCATTGGAGCGGGGACGAGGCCGTGGTGGCCGAGCTGCAGGAAAAACTCAAGGTAACGCTGCGCTGCCTGCCCTTCGCGGACCCGCTCGGCGGCGAGCTCGAACCCGGCACCTGCCCGTTTACCGGTCGGCCCAGCGCCCAGCGCGTGGTCTTCGCCAAGGCCTACTAAGTCCCGCGCTCCCAACGGGAAGCGCGATTTTTTCGGCAGTTATCGCTAACAATTCCGTTTACGCGGACGATAAGGCTTATTATCGTACCAGGTGCGATCAAAACCATGAAAGATCCGACTTCCCACCAACCGCATCGAACCGGCAAACTCCTGTTGCTGACCCTGGGCCTTGGCCTGGTCGGCTTGATGGCGACGGGCTGCTCCCCGGGCAGCGCCTCCATGTACCAAAACCCCAACGTGCGCTACATCGGCCCGGGTTACGGCTCCGCCGGGACCGATATGAACGACTACAGCTCCGGCCTGCCCATCTACGCCGGGCAAAACGTGAACTCCTGGTACGGCGACACCCGTCCCTAAAGCGGCGCGACACGACCAGCTCCGATTTCCGCTGGTGCCACCTAACTAGCTGGCGCCGGGCGGGCGCCCGTCCTGACTTTACATTTGCGACGCGGCGGCGTTCCATGGGGAGGAACCCCCGCCCCCACCATGCACGCACGCTTCTTCTTCCTTTTCCTTCTTCCGGCCCTGTTCCTGATCACCGGCTGCGAAACCACCGGCAGCAACGCGGCCAGCAACGTGGACCGCACCGGCCCGGGCGCGCCCATCTACACGCAGGGTCAGGAAATCGACGCCGACTACTACGACCAGCTTTAGGTCGCCAGCCAACCGCACGGGCCACCGCCCGGACGATTATTGGGACCGCGGTCGGCCGGGCCCAAAAATCGGGCGCCGCTTTGCGGCTGGTCTCTTGCAATCCCAGCCGCTTGGGACGTTATTCGTGTAATGAAAGTGGTACGCGAATCCCGGCTTTGGCCGGCGTTGGCGCTGATCGTCACCGCCGCCCTGTTGACCGGCTGCGAGGGCGGCGACGGCAACTACGACCAGCGGGCGCCCATCTACACCCAGGGCGAGCTGATCGACGCCGATTACTACGACCAGCTCTTCCACGGGAACTAGGGGCTGATCTCGGTCTCAAGCCGGTCGCCCAGGCGCGTCCCCGTGCGGGCGGCCGTCCCGCTCGGTACTTCCAGCACACTCTGCGCCTTCCAGACCAGCGGGGAACACCGCCAGGGCGCCATGTCTTCGATCAGGTGGATGACTTCCCCTTCCCGGCTGAGAAAGACGGCGTCAAAGCGAAAGCGCATCCACATGCTGTGGATGGACGTGCAGGGGGTGATGAGCAGGCCATCGCCGGGCTCCAGGCCGCGGCGGCCGAGCAAGCCGCGCACGCGGGTGAGCGGGTTGTCGGCGATGCCGCCCGCCTCCACCAGCACCGCCTGGCGGGTCGTGTTCGTCACCCGCAGCCGACGCGCCATGGCCTAATCCAGGTTGGAGAAAATCTGGTTGGCTTCCTCCAGCGTCTCCTTGGCGCCGATGTCAAACCAGATGCCCGGCACCTGCCAGGTGTAGACGGCGGTCTTCGGGTAGAGCCACTGGATGAAGCGCCCGGGCTGGTCCATGTTGTTGCCCTCCGCCTGATAGGTTTCGAGCATCTTGACCACGTGAGCCGGGTAGTAGTAAAGGGCGATGCCGGTGAGCGTGCTGGTCGGGTTCTGCGGCTTTTCCTCAAAGAAGGTGATGCGCCCCTCTTCGTCGGTGGTGATGCTGTTGTACTTCTTAATCGCCTCCAAGTCGCCGACGTCGTAGAGAGCCAGCACGGGCGCGTTTTTCTCGGCACAGAAAGCGCCGAAAGCATCGAGCGACTCGCTAAAGAGGTTGTCGCCGGCGACCACGAGCAGGTCCTTGACCTCCTCGTTTTGGGCGACGAAATGCATGTCGCCGATCGCGCCCAGCTTGTCCTCGTCGCTAACCGAGCCGTCGTTGATGATCTTGAAGTCCAGCTTGGCTTTTTCCTCCCGGTACTTTTGCGACCACTCGGTGAAGTGGCCGGCGAACTTCTCGTTGGTGACGATGAAAATTTCCTCCAGGCCGGGGATGGTCGAGATGTTGTCGATGACGTGCTCGAGCATCGGCTTGCCGGCCACCTCCAGCAGCGGCTTGGGCTGGTTCAGGGTAAGCGGGTAAAGGCGGGTGGCGTAGCCGGCGGCGAGAATCAGTACTTGCATGGGGAGGTCGGGGTTGGTGAGCGCAACTTAGGACACCGCATCGGGATGGCCAACCAATTTTTTCCCGCCAAGAACGATTGCTCGACCAGCGTGAAACTGGCCGGGCGGCTCCGCCTAGAGCAGCTCCGGATAGAGGTTGTTGGCCAGGTCCGTCAGCACCTTGATGTTCTCCTCCGGGCTGCGTGCGTTGATGAGATCCTCCACCATCTGCTGGGTGATCTCGTAGTTGAGCGACTGCACCACCCGCTTGACGCGCGGGATGAAGATCGAGCCCAGGCTCAGCTCGTCCACCCCCAGGCCGATCAGCATCGGCGTCAGCAACAGGTCGCTCGCCATTTCCCCGCAAACGCCCACCCAGATGTGTTCGGCGTGGGCGGCCTCGGTCACGATCTTGAGCAGGCGGATGACGGCCGGATGCGTGGGCTGGTAAAGGTGGGCCACCTTCTGGTTGTTGCGGTCGACGGCCATCGCGTACTGGATCAGGTCGTTGGTGCCGACGCTGAAGAAGTCGACCTCCTTGGCCAGCAGGTCCGCCGTGAGCGCGGCCGAGGGCGTCTCGATCATGATGCCCACGTCGATGCGGTCGGAGATTTCGTGGCCCTCCTGCCGCAGCTCCTCCCAGACCGAATCCAGGATCTCCCGCCCGCGCAGCAGCTCCGAGATGTCGCTGATCATCGGGAACATCACGTTGATGTTGCCCTCCACGCTGGCGCGGCCGATCGCGCGCAGCTGGCGGCGAAAGACGTCCTCGCGCGTAAGCAGGTAGCGGATGCCCCGCCAGCCGAGAAAGGGGTTGTCCTCCCGCTCGATGCCCAGGTACGGGTGGCTCTTGTCGCCGCCCACGTCCAGGGTGCGGATAATAGCGTTGTGCGGATGGCAGGCCTGCGCCACCTGCCGGTACATGGCCACCTGCTCGTCCTCGCTCGGGTAGTCGTCGCGGTTCAGAAAGAGGAACTCCGAGCGGAACAGGCCGATGCCCTCCGCGCCGTTGGGCTCCACCTGCCCGAGGTCCTCCGGCAGCTCAACGTTGGCCGAAACGATGATGTGACGGTGATCGGTGGTGACGGCGAAGGTCTCGCGCAGGTCCTCCAGGAGCACGTCCAGCTCGTGCCGCTGGCTCTCGATCCGGCCGTACTCGTACTTGGTCTGCTCGCTCGGGTTGAGGATGAGCATGCCCTCATAACCGTCGAGCAGCACCTCCATGCCGTTGGCCGGCGGCGGATCGATCTTCTCAATCCCCACCACGGCGGGCACGTTGAGCGAGCGCGCCATGATGGCCGAGTGCGAGGTCTTGCTGCCCATCTCGGTGACGAAGCCGAGGATGCTGCCGCGGTTCATCAGCGCGGTGTCAGACGGCGCCAGGTCGTGCGCGTAGACCACCTGGTTGCCGTCGAGCTTCTGCCAGGAGAACTCGCTGCCTTTGCCGTCGAGGTTGCGCAGCACCCGCTTGGCCACGTCCATCACGTCCTCGGCGCGCTCCTGCAGATACTTGTCATCCAGCTCGCGCATCTTCTTCGCGTACGAGCGGGTGATCTGGTAAAAGACGTAATCCACGCAGAGCAGCTTGGCGTGAAGCTGGCCGCGGATGCTCTCGAGCAGAGCGGGGTCCTCGATCACCAGCAGGTGCGCATCGAAGATGGCGGCGTCCTTCTCGCCGAGCGAGTTGGCGAGCTGCTCGCGGATGTCCTTGAGCTGGGCGTGGGTCTTGATCAGCGCCGATTCGAGCCGGTTGATCTCGTCGGGAATGTTCTCCGGCTGGATCGGGCGTTTGCGCACCGCGATCTCGTCCGGCGTGTAGTGGAAAATGGTGCCCGTCGCCACACCGGGCGAAGCCGCAATGCCTGCGTATCTAATTTCGCGGGAAGGCTTTGGATGAGTTTCTTCTGCGGACATTCACCCGCAAACTACGCTATTCCTCATCAAACTTGCGAGCAATTAATGCCTCAATCTCCTTAATCGCATCCTCCGCGTCGCCGCCTTCGGCGGTAATCTTGAGCTTGGAGCCGCAA
Organism: Verrucomicrobiota bacterium; assembly: GCA_038745425.1. Taxonomy (GTDB): domain Bacteria; phylum Verrucomicrobiota; class Verrucomicrobiia; order Methylacidiphilales; family UBA1321; genus CAWUJC01. Next base: position 50,407 of record JBCDLL010000019.1, read on the forward strand.
CCGGCCGCCAGCAGCATCAAGCCCATGATGCTCTTGCCGTTGATCTCCTCGCCGTCCTTCTCCACCCAGATGTCGGAACTGAAGCGGTTGGCAATGCGCACAAACATGGCCGCCGGGCGGGCGTGCAGCCCCAGCTTGTTGCCAATTGTCACCTCACGGGCGATGCGGTTCTCGGTATCTTTATCGTTCACAGTCGTCTTCATGAATAGCCTCTAAAAAGGATCACTCCCAGTAAAAAATTGTTTCGATCCGCCGGTCAGGATTCCTTGGCCCGGATCACTTGCAGCAAACGCTCATTGAACTCGGCGGCTGAATTCTGCCCCATGCTTTTAAGCTTTTGGTCCAGTGCAGCGACTTCGACCAAGCTGGCCAGATTCCGACCTTGGCGAACCGGAATCGTAACGTGGGGCACTTTGATTTGCAAGACCTCGTAGAACTCCTCCTCCAAGCCGATCCGGTCGACTTCGCTCACGTCGTGCCAGTCCCGAAGCGTCACGACGAGGTCCAACCGCTTCTCGTAGCGGATGCTGCGCACGCCAAAGATGCTGGCCACGTTGATGATGCCCAGGCCACGCACCTCCATGTGAAATCGCGAAAGGTCCGCCGAGGTGCCGATCAGCTCCCGGCCCTCCAGGCTGCGGATGCGGGTAATGTCGTCGGAAACGAGGCTGTGGCTACGCTCGATGAGCGAGAGCACCACCTCGCTCTTGCCGATGCCGCTCGGCCCGCGAATCATCACCCCGATGCCCTGGATGTCGATCATGCTGCCGTACTCGGTCACCATCGGGGCAAAGTCCAGCTCCAGGCAAATCGTCGCCGTGTTGAGCAGGCGCATCGTCGTCAGCGGCGACTTGAAGACCGCGATGCCCATCTCCTCCGCCTCCTCCAGGACTGTCTTGGGCGGATTGATGTTACGGGCAAAAATAATGCAGGGGATGTTAAAGGTGAAGAGCTCGCGCAGGCGCTGGCGGGTGGTCTTCTCCGGCAGGGATTTGAGATACGCCGTCTCTCCCGAGCCGATCACCTGGACGCGCTGGGCGGCAAAGCTCTTGTAAAAGCCGGAGAGCGCCAGCCCGGGCCGGTTGACCGCGCCCTCCATGATACGGCGCTTGAGGCCCGAGGCTCCTGCCAGCAACCGTAAATGCAAGATGTTCTGGTGGAAGGTGTAAAAGTCGCCCACCGTAACGGTCGGCACCGAAGACTTGGCCCGGTTCGAGCGGCTGACGTAACCGCGCGGCGTCGTGCCCACTTCCGTCCCCAGCGGCACATCTTGGGCGGTGACCGGTGACGGCGCCGGCGATTTGGCGATCGGCCGCTTGCGGGCCCTGGGGCGGGAATTTTTCGCCTTCGGGCGGGCCGGGATCTTGCTGCCGGGCGTCAGCGTTTTACGCACGTAAGAGTTGCTGCTGGAGGTCTTCTTCGCCGGCATGAATCGTAAGCTGAAAGCTAAGCCAACTTTTCCCGCTCGCCAACGGATTTCTCCCTCGGCGGCTCGCCCTTGAGCCGCGCGGTCAGCTCCGTGCGCAGGGAGCGCAACTGCGCTTCGTCCA
>JBCDLL010000020.1:0-51781 GCA_038745425.1 Verrucomicrobiota bacterium
CACAAGGCGGCCGAGCTGCTGGGAGAGATGCGCAACTCCGTCGCCCGCCAGCTTGGGCTCATCGAGCCGCGCTGCTATCAGTTCTGCTGGGTGGTGGACTTCCCGATGTACGAGCGCGACCCGGAAACCGGGCGCCCCATGTTCAGCCACAACCCTTTCAGCATGCCGCAGGGCGGGCTCGAGGCGCTCAACGGGCAGGATCCGCTCACCATCCTGGCCTACCAGTACGACATCGTCTGCAACGGCATCGAGCTAAGCTCCGGTGCCATCCGTAACCACCGGCCCGACGTCATGCTCAAGGCCTTCGAAATCGCCGGCTACGGCGAGGATGCCATCAAGAGCAAGTTCCCCGCCCTGCACCGGGCGTTTCAGTACGGTGCGCCGCCGCACGGGGGCATCGCACCGGGGGTGGACCGCATCGTCATGCTGCTGGCCGACGAGCCCAACATTCGCGAGGTCATCGCCTTCCCGATGAACCAGCAGGCGCGTGATCTGCTCATGGGAGCGCCGGCCGAGGTCGACGCCCGCCAGTTGCGCGACGTGCACCTGCAAGTGAAGAAGCCGGTCAAGGTTTAGAAATTCGTCGCTTTCCGCAAGGCCACCCTTGCGTTGCGCCGGGGAGGGGGCATATTGGCGGCACGATAGTTTGCAGTTACTCAGTAGGGAGAGGCGCGCCCAGGCGGGCCTGGGCAAGTTGTTCATCCTGAGGGTACAGTCACACTGTCCGAGCAAGACATAATCAGATGAACAATAAGTTATTCGTTGGGAACTTCGTGTTCTCGACCACAGAGGACGACCTCCGCAGCCTCTTCTCCGAATTCGGAGAGGTGACGGACGTTGTAGTGATCAATGACCGGGAAACCGGTCGCTCCCGCGGTTTTGGCTTCGTGACCATGAGCACGCCGGAGGAAGCGCAAGCGGCCCTGGAAGCCATGGACGGAAAAGACGTGGACGGCCGTAACCTGGCCGTCAACGAAGCTCGTCCGCAGGAACCGCGTCCCTCCGGCCAGTTCGGCGGCGGCGGTGGCGGCTTCAAGGGCAAGCGCGGCGGCGGTGGTGGCGGCTACGGCGGCGGCGGCGGTGGCGGCTACGGTGGTGGCGGCGGCTACGGCGGTGGCGGCGGCAAGCGCGGCTTCAAGGGCGGCAAAGGCAGCCGCAAAGGTGGCGGCAAGCGCGGCTGGGACGAAGGCGGCGGCGGCGGTAGCGGCGATTGGCGCTGACCTCTTCCGCTTCCGCACCCACGAGCAAACCCGCCGCAGGCGGGCGATCATGATTCACGAAGGGCGCTCACCCTCCGTTTTTCCCAGTAGTTCCTCGATCCGCCTTTATCTGCGGGAATGAGGATTTATGCACGACCGTGGCGAAGGCCGGGATTTGCCTGTTCAATCTCGAGTCAGGCGGATAAAGGTGGTGCGCCGCCTGCTAGCAACAGGTTTTACCCGCCAGGAGACCGCCATGTCCCCCATGTCCCGTAAAACCAAAATCATCGCCACCCTGGGTCCGGCCACGGACTCCCCGGAAATGCTGCGCGAGCTGATGCTCGCCGGGGCCAACGTCTTCCGGCTGAACATGTCGCACGCCAAGCACGACTGGGTGCGCAGCATCGTCAAGAGCATCCGCGACGTCAGTGCCGGGCTGCGCAAACGCGTCGGCATCCTGATGGACACCCAGGGCCCGGCCATCCGCACCGGAGACCTGCCGAGCAAGCTTAACCTTCAGACGGGGGATGTCTTCACCTTCACCGTGCGCGGTGCCCGCAGCGAGGAGGAGTACTCCGTTGACGTGAACTACGACGGGCTGGTCGACGACATCCAGGTAGGTGATGTGGTCAAGGTCGACAACGGCGTCATCGAAATGAAAGTCCTGAGCAAGGACAAGAACAAGCTGCGCTGCGAGGTGCTGACTCCCGGAGAAATGGGCAGCCGCCGCCACATCAACCTGCCCGGGGTCAAGGTCAACCTCCCGGCCATGACGGAGAAGGACAAGGCCGACGTCAAGCTGGGAGCCGAGTTGAAGGTGGACTACGTGGCCCTGAGCTTCGTGCGGGAGGCCGCCGATATCGGCGAACTGCGTGCCCTGCTGGAGGAATACGATTTTGAGGCCAAGGTGATCGCCAAAATTGAGGACCAGTCCGCCGTCCGCAACATCCGCGGGATCATGGCCGCAGCCGACGCGATCATGGTGGCGCGGGGCGACCTGGGCGTCGAGGTGCCCTACGAGGAACTGCCCATCATCCAGCGCCGCATCGTCAAGTCCTGCGTGCAGAACATGAAGCCGGTCGTCGTCGCCACCCACATGCTGGAGAGCATGATCGAGAATCCCATCCCGACCCGCGCGGAAATCACCGACGTGGCCAACGCCGTCTTCGAGCAAGCCGACGCCATCATGCTTTCGGGCGAGACCACGGTGGGCAAGTACCCTAAGCGCTGCGTCGAGGTCCTGGACCGCGTGGCCGCCCGCATCGAGAACAGCGGCACCGCCGGTTACAGCCACGATATCGAGGTCAACAGCGACCGCAGCCGGGTGGTCGCCTCCGCCGTCCATTTGGCCGACAAGAGCCGGGCGGCGGGCATCATCGTCTTTACCCGCACCGGTCACCTCGCGGCGCTGACCGCCGCCCTGCGGCCGCGTTTCTCCTCCATCTTTGCCTTTGCCCACAGCGAGGAGGCCGCCCGCCGCCTGAGCCTAAACTTCGGCGTCACCGCGCTCTTCATCGACTTTAGCGAGAAGGTGCACATCAACATCCTCGACGCGGAAAAGAAGCTCAAGGCGCGCCAGCTCGTGAAGAAAGGCGACCGCCTCGTCGTCATCAGCGACCTGGTGGTGGGCGACCAGATCATCCAGTCCTCTTACCTGCGGTTGGTCGACTAACCGGCATGAAGGCGGACTTTAATCAAAGCACCGCCCTGGTCACGGGCGCCTCTTCCGGACTGGGCGAGGAGTTTGCCCGCCAGTTGGGCCGGGAGGTGGGGACGCTTGTCCTCGTGGCGCGCCGGGAAGACCGCCTGCAGGCGCTGGCCGGGGAGCTGCGTCAACGCCACCCCAGCTTGCGCGTCGAGGTAGTCGCCTGCGATCTGGCCGAGGAAACGGCGCGGGCCGGGCTCGTCGAGCGGTTGCAAGTGGAAGGACTGGAAGTCGACCTGCTAATCAACAACGCCGGCCTGGGCGACATCGGGCCGGTGGCGTCGGCAAACTGGGAGAAGCTTGACGCCATCCTTCAGGTCAACATGACGGCGCTGACGCACCTGACCCGTTTGCTCGTGCCGGGCATGGTGGCGCGCGGGCGGGGCGTGGTGCTGAATGTCTCCAGCACGGCGGGTTTTCTTCCGCTGCCGGAGTTCGGGGTCTATGCCGCCAGCAAGGCCTACGTCAACAGCTTCAGTGAGGCGCTTCGCTTCGAACTGAAGGACACCGGTGTGTTCGTGACGGCGCTTTGCCCGGGTCCGGTCGCGACCGAGTTCGGCCAGGTGGCGGCTCGGCCCGACGGCGGGCGCCAATTCGCCCCGCCGGAATCTCTAACGGAACCGGCCGAGGGAGTGGTGGCGGCAGCCTTGGCGGCGGCGCGCGCGGGCCGGCCTCGGGTCATTCCTGGTGCGATGGTGCGGGGAACCATGTTGTTGCTGGAGTCGGTGCCGCGGCCGTGGCTGCGGGGGTTGCTCGGCGCGGGGGAATGGGTGCTGACGCGTTTTGGCCGAGGAGCCTAGCGCGACAATCTTTGGCGTGCGTTGCGGGCGGCAGCGGTTACCCTCTCTTGCATGGAACCGCTGCGGCTGGCTGTATTGGGCTCGGGGAAGGGGAGCAATTTCATCGCCATCCAGCGGGCGATCGAAGACGGGGAAATCAACGCCCGGATCATCCTGGTGGTGAGCGACAACCCGGAAGCCGGCATTCTAGCCCGGGCGCGGGAGTTTGACCTGCCCGCCGTGCTCCTGCCGACCGGCAAGTACAAGACCAAGCTCGAACCGGAGATTGAAACCAACCTGGCCAAGCTCCTCTTGAACGAGCGCATCGAACTGGTGGTGTTGGCCGGCTACATGCGCGTGGTCAAGGCGCCGCTCCTGGACGCCTTCCCCGACCGCATCATCAACATCCATCCCTCATTGCTGCCCAAATTCAAAGGGCTCGAGGCCTGGAGGCAGGCGCTCGAGGCAGGGGAGACCACCACCGGCTGCACGGTGCATTTTGTGAACGCGGACCTGGACGCCGGCCGCATCATCGCGCAGCGGGAGGTGCCCGTGTTGCCGGACGACACGGCGGAAAGCTTGCACACCCGGATTCAGTCCGCCGAGCACCAGCTCTACCCGTGGGTGGTCAAGTCGCTCGTTGGCGAAATGCGCACGCTTTAAGGTTGCTCGTCGGGAGGGGCAATCACGTTGACCTTCTCCGGTGCGTTGGGTGTGGGCTGGGTCATGATTTGACCGGGCTTGTTCTCATCCACGCTGATGACCCGGTAGTCGTCCGGAATTTCGAAAAGCGCGGCGTCGGGTTCCGTCAGGCTCACCTTGGCAAAGTCGAAGCGCACGTTGCCCTTTTCGGACGCGATTCGAACGGGGCTCCCGTCGGCCTCCATCCACACGTAGAGCACTTGGCCCATTTGGGATTTGGTCTCGTACTTGATGGCCGCTTTGCCGTTGACGGTTTCCTGCCCAACCTCCACCAGGTCGAGGTCACCGTTGGCCAGTTCCATCAGGGGATTGGGCGGCATGTTGGGCATCACGAAGCGCATGGCCACTTTCTCGTCGGGTTGCAGCCCCAGCAGGATTCGGCGCCCCCGGTCGATGATGTTGACGACCCGGGTGCCGCGCATTTCCAGCTCCATCCGCACCTTGTCGCCCAGCATGTCGTACTTGGCCTGGTTTTCCTGCCCGTGAACTTTCATGCGGACGACCGCGCTCATCGCGCGGGGGAATTCGGGCGAGGCGTTATCCTGGGCCGTCAAAGCCAGGGGAAGCAGGCCCAATAAGGCGAGAAGCAGGGAGAAAGACAGACGTGTCATCCCGGTAGATTAAGGGAAGCGGCGGACCCGCGGCAAGCGCGATGCCCTGGGCGTTTGCGGACCGGGCCGAGCCGCGCCATCTTGGAGCATGGCAATCAGCGACTCCGCCGCCTTGGTCCCGCGGGTTTCCGCCGCGCCCAAGAATCCGCTCGAAACCCAGGTCGGCCACGCCCTGGAGTACTTTCTCTCGCGCATTCCCGGCAGCGAGGAGCCGGCCGCCACGAATCCCGCGACGCGGTCCCGCCAACTGGTGGACCGTGCCGCTTGGAAGGCCGGCCTCCTCTCCGGCGGGATGGCGATTCCGCCCGGGCCGCTCGGCTTGCTAACCGTGCTGCCGGACGTGGTCGCGATCTGGCGAATCCAGGCTCAGATGGCGGCCGACATCGCGGCCTGCTACGGCCAGACGTCCCACCTGACCCGCGACGAGATGCTTTATTGCCTCTTTAAGCACACGGCCAGCCAGTACGTGCGGCACTTGGTCGTGACCTCGGGCGGGCGGGTGCTGGTGCGCCGGGCCGCGTTGCGCGTCGGTGACGAAGTTCTCTGCAAGGTGGGGCTGCGCTGCGCCCAGCGGCTCACCACGCGGGGATTGATCCGCGCCCTGCCGCTGATGGGGGCGGCGGCGGTCGGGGCCTACGCCTTCTACGACACCCGGCAAGTCGGGCGCACCTGCTGCGATCTTTTCAGCCAACTCGACCCCGCGCAGGTGAGGCTCTACGAGGTTGAGGAGCTTGATCAGCGCCGCCCCTGAGCCTGCGATTTCCTTGGCAGCCCGCGGAATCAGTGCGATAAAAAGGGCATGCTGCGTGTGCTCTTCGCGCTCTTTCTGCTGCTGATGGGATTCTGGCTCTGGATGGGCAGTCCGGCTACTGATCCGCAGGGCAAGTACTTCGGCGAGTGGGTGCACCAGGGGTTCGTGCTTCTGGAGCGCGGGCATCCCTACACCACCATCCTGGCCTTTGTCTTTGCCATCGCCATTTTGATCACCCTCAAAAAAGACTGAGGCGCGCGAGTGGCTTGAACCAGGCCTTACTGCGGGCCGCGGAAGGGAATCGCCGCGCGGGTGGTGATGCCCGAGTCTTCCGGAGGCACCACGGTGACGAGCATGCCCGGCTTGACCATGTGGAGCAGCTTGGTCGCGTTCCAGTTGGAGAGGCGGAAGCAGCCGCTGGACTGGGTGCGCGAGATGTCCTCCGGCTCGGGCGTGCCGTGCATGCCGTAGCCGGGCAGGGAAAGGCCGATCCAGGCGGTTCCCACCGGGTTGTTCGGCCCGGGCGGTAGGATCATCTTCTTGGTGATGCCCTCGGCCTCGGCCACGCTGGTGATGACGTCCGGGCTGAAGGTGTAGTCCGGATTGACGGCAATGTTCTTGACCCGTAGCTCGCCGGCCGGTCGTTTGTTCTTGTTCCGCGCGATGGAGCAGGGGAAGTGGGCGATGATGCGCCCGTTGGCGTCGAGGGCCTGAATGGTCGTCTCGGCCAGGAGGATGCGGATGCTATCGGCTTTGCGCAGCGGCGCGGCCGGGAAGACCTTGGGGCCGATCACCTCGGTGCCGACGCGGACGGTGGTGACGTCCGGGTTGAGCGCCTGCAGGTAGCCGACGGTGCAGTGGAACTTCTCGGCCAGCATCTCCCACGGATCGTTGTAGCCGAGGACTTCGGCCTGGGCCTTTTCCCGCCAGAGTTCCGGCGTCGGCACGATTTTGTTCATGTCCTCCCGCGTCACGATGTAGTTAGTGAAGGGTTCGCCGGGCTCGCCGATGGCGGCGCGGGTGGGCGCGTCCAGCTCTCCGGTGACGGGCAGGCCGCGGGACTGCTGGAAGGCGCGGATGACGCGGCGGGTGCGCATGCCGACGTCGCCGTCCACGAAGCCACAGGAAAAGTGCATCCGCTCGAGCGCGACTTGGTAGGCGGCGACGCGCTCAGTCGTCATTTCGTTCGGGTCGAGCGGTTGGGCGCGCGCGACGGTGGCGAGTTCCGCCGCCCTGATGACCGGCTCCTCTGGCGCTGCCACTTCCGGCACTGCGGGTGGGTCCACCATGGCCAGGGCGGGATCCTCGCCAATGAACTCGCCCTCGGGGCCGATGACGTCTTCAACCGTTTCCTCGACTTCTTCCGTCGCCACTTCTTCGCGGCGCGGGGCGAGGTCGCCGGTCGCAATCTCGTTCATGATCGCCACCTCCTCGGGCGAGATACGCGCCTCCTCCGGATCCGGCGCCGAAACCACGGGTGCGGGCTCGGGAGGAGCCGGGGTTGGGCTCGGCGCGGGCGTGAGCGCCTCCGGGCGGGGAGAGGCGGCGGTTTCGACCGGGCGGTCGTCGGCCCAAGGCCCGAAGAAAAAGAAGTAGCCGATGGCGGAAGACGAAAACAGGCTCAGGATCACCACCATCACCAGGCTCAAGTCCAAGCCGCGCTTGGCCTGGCGGGCGGGTTTGCCTTGGCGCCGCTTTGCCGCAGCAGCTTTCCCCGCGCCAGGCTTTTTGCGGGACGCGCCTTTGGCCGGGGCGCGGCGGGATCGGCTGGGGCGAGGGGATGCCATGGAGGAAGATAGTGCGGGAACCGAGGCGAAAGCAAGCCTAAGTGCACAACTGTATAAACTTACGCTATCTCCCTGAAGAACGAACGAGACCTGCGCTTTTTAGCACAATTTTACGTCTTATCTCCGGCGGACCCGGCCTCGTGGTACTCGGCGTCGGTGTTCACCTTCCAGCAGTCGAACTTGGCGTCGTCGTGGATGTTGCGCGCCGCCAGCAGCGCCGTCATCATGGAGTGGTCCTGGTTGTTGTAGTGGTGCATGCCGTTGCGGCCGACCGGCTGCAGGTTCTCGAACTGGTTGAGCCACCGGCGGATTGTTTCCACGTTGTCGCCGTAGGTTTGATCGTAGATGGGATAAGCCTTGGGCATGCGCACGACAAAGGCCTGCTCGATCTCCTCGGCCCGGGCCAGGCCGATTTCTGCGATCTCGCGGGTGGCCAGTTCGCGCAGCTCCGTTTCGGGCATGGTCCAGAGGCCGTCCCCCTCGAAGCAGAAGTACTCCAGGCCCAGGGTGGTTTTGGCGGGGTCGGGCACCATGTCGGGGCTCCAATTCTTGTAGTTCTGCACCCGGCCGACCTGCACCGACGGGTCGTGAATGTAAATCCAGGTGTCGGGGAAGATGTCGGCCCGGTCCACCACCAGGCAGACAGTGAGGAAATCCCGGTAGCGCAGGCCACGGGCGGCCTCCAGCACCTCCGGCGGCGGCTCGGGTCGCATGGCCTCAATCAGCTCGCGCAGGGGGATGGAGGAGATGAAGCGGTCGCCCTCCTGCCGGTAAGCCTGGCCGGCGCCGTCCGCGCCCGTCACGGCCACAACCCGCCAGCCCTCGCACTCCACGCCGGTAATGCGCCGGTCGAGCGTCACGTCGCTCCCGCGCCCGCGCACCAGGTCGCGGGCGGCTTCCCACATCTGGCCCGGGCCGAGCCGGGGGTAGGAAAACTCGCGGATGAGCGTCTTGGCCGTGGCGGGCCCTTTCTTCCCGCGGAGCGCACTCAGCACCGCCTCGCGCAGGGAGAGCCCCTTGATCCGCTGGGCCGCCCAGTCCGCGCTGATTTCGTCGCAGGAGATGCCCCAGACCTTCTCGGTGTAGCTTTTGAAGAAAATCTCAAAGAGCCGCCGCCCAAACCGGTTCGTCACCCAGTCGGTAAAGGAATTCTCCGGCTTGAGGGGAAAGAGCCGCGCCCAGAGGTAGCTAAGCAGGATGTGCGCGGTGGTGATTGGCCCCAGCTTGAGAAAGGCGTCCATCGCCTCGAGCGGGTAGTTGAAGAAACGGTGATTGTAATAGATGCGCGAAAGCCGGGGACAGCCGCGGAAGTCGTCCGGCAGGATTTGGCGCCAGACCTCGTTGATCTCCGCGCTTTTGCTGAAGAAGCGGTGCCCGCCGATGTCGAAGCGGTAGCCCTCGCGCTCCACCGTGCGGGCGATGCCGCCTACGTAGTCGGGGTCGGACTCCCAGACCACCACGGGGTGGCCCTCGCCGGTGAGCTGCCAGGCGGCGGTCAGGCCCGCGGGGCCGGCGCCCATGATGATGACGCGTTCAGTAGACATGGAGGGCGTTTTTCAAGCTTTCTAGTAAAAAGGGAGAGGGACTTTGCAGTAAAAACTCCCTGACCTCCGCTTGCAAGTGTTCATCGTCCGGATAGAGGTAGAGCGCCTGGGCGTAGGCCCGCGCGGCGGCCTCCGGTTGGTTGAGCCGCGCATAGGTCTGGCCCAGCAGCCAATACCGGCGGCCGTTGTTGGGGGCGAAAGCGCCGGTGGTGTTTAGTGCTTCGAGTGCGCTCTCGGGCCGCTGCATCCACAAATATGCCGTAGCCAAGGCGAGGGCCACCTGACTAGAAAGTTTTGCCCTCGGGCTTTGGCTGTAGGACGCGATGATTTCCTTCGAATCGTGTCGATGGGCAAGCACCGCCGCCTCGAAGCTTTCGTAACTGGCAGGAACATCGTCGTGAATGCCAGCCACATCCGCCTCCAAGGCAAAGACGGCTCCCTCATTCGGCTTTCCGGGCGAGCGAGGGAAGGCGAGGCGCCGGGCGGTTTGCCAGTAGAGGTCCGTCGTCTTGTCCAGCTCCGGCAGCGTTTGCATGGCCCTCAGGGCCAGCTTCTCCTGCCCCGCCGCCGCCAGATGGAGAATCCACCAGGATCGGGTGCGGGGATCGCCGGGCAGGCCGTAGCGGCGGATTTGCCGCTGCCAAATTTGTGCGATCTCTTCATTCGTGAGCGCCGGCTTCATGACGAGGGCGTTGGGCGCGGCCCAGACCGACCCGTTTGGCGAGAAAAACACGCAGCGCCAGCCCATTTGCCGGAGCGCGTAGGGCCAGGCGTAGGCCCGGTTGCTGACCAACGCGAACGGTGCTTGGAAGGCTTCGCTCGCCTGGAAGAGCAGGCCGGGGCGCTCGCAGAGCACGCAAAGCTGATAAATGAACCGGGCGTCGTACTTGCCGAAGCCGGTGTCACCAAGGCATTGGGCGGCTCTCCCGCGGAGCTGGAGTTCGCCGCCGATCTCGGTCCGGTGGAGCAGGCGGTCTTTGATCCCGTGGCGCTCCAGCCAGGCCAGCGCCCGCCGGGGCACCAGGTCTTCGTCCCGCTCCTGGTAGCTCCAGACTTGCCCAAGGTTGCGGGCGGAGGCGGCGGATAAGTACGAGGAAAGCAGCGCCAGGGGGAGAATCCAGGCCAGCAGGCAGAACGTCATGCCGACCGCTCGCAGGCTCCAATGGCGGGTCCACCCGGCCGCCTGGCCGTAGAATCCGCTACTGATCATCGCTAGCAGCGCCAGCAGCGCAAACATGCTCTCATGGCGCCCGGACACGAGCGTCAGATAGTAGAAAAGCACGGCCAGGAGGGCGTAAGTCGCGCTCATGCCACGGTAAATGAGGAGCGTGAGTACCACCAGTAGGAGCAGAAACCAGGGGCTTTCGCCGACACTCAGCGGATACATTTCCGTCACGTAGGTCAGGATGGGCCGGCTGCCTTGATGACTAAACGGCACCCAGAGTCGCTCCAGCGGCTGCGGCGTGAGGAGGCAGGCCGTGGCCATCGCCAGCCCGAACAGGCTCCAGCCCCTTGCCAGAAGCCAGTCCGGGCGGCGGTCCCGCCAGGAGCGGCGCACCCAGAGCTCGCCGCCCCAGAGCGCCACCAGCAGCGGCCCGAGCAGAAAAGAGCTGTGGCTGTTGACCCAGGCGATTTGCAGCACCAGCAGCGGCCAGAGACGGACGAAAACCTCCCCGGGCGTCGCGAAGGCGGCCTCCCGGGAGCGCCAGAGCAGCAGCGTCATCAAAACCAGCGCCAGGTAGCCGATCATCTCCGGCCGGGGCGAAAACCGGACCTGCAGCGAGATCAGCGCAACTGACACAAGAAACAGGAACCAAACCGGGTGAAGGCCGGCCTCCCGCGCCAGCCGAAACAGAAGCCAAACGATGGTGAAGGCGATCGTCGCGCTGAGCCAGCCGGCCGCCAACGGGCTCAGCGTCCACAGGGGCCAGATCAGCAAATGGTAAAAGGCGTATTCGTTGACCAGCGGCTGGCCCCAAAGGGGGTAATTGAACCAGTTGACGGTAACCGGCTGCCAGTTTTCGTACATCCAGCGCGCCTGGGCCAGATGCCAGCCGCCGTCGGGCAGCAGCTCCATTGGGCGGAAGCAGTGGAAGAAGACCACCGCCAGCAAGAGCACCTTGAACAGCCAGGGCAGCACCCGCTCCAGCCAGCCTAGGTGGAAGCGGAGGCGCTCGGGCAGGGAAGCCGGGCCGGGCGGATCGGATGGCGTCGTCGTGGGCAAGTCACCAGACTGCACGGTGCGTGCGTCGCTGGCAATGCGGCGGGCCGCTTGGCGCGCGACCCGCTCTCCGGAGTTGGGCGAGGACTTACCGGGCCTTACCGGGCATTCAGGCCCTGGATGATCTCGATCAACGGCAGGAAGAGCGCGATGACGATCGTACCGACGATGACGGCCAGGCCGACGATCATGATGGGCTCAAGCAGGCTGGTCAGGCCGGCCACCTTAACGTCGACTTCTTCGTCGTAGACGTCCGCCACTTTGATGAGCATGTCCGGGAGCTGACCGGTTTCCTCGCCCACCTGCACCATGCTCACCACCATGGGCGGGAAGATGCCGGAGCCTTCCATCGGCGTGACGATGGTTTCGCCCTCGCGCACGCTGTCGTGGATCTTCGCAATCGAGTGGCCGACGAGGACGTTGCCAGCGGTTTCCTTGGTGATGTTGAGCGCCTGGAGAATCGGCACGCCGCTGCTGACGAGCGTTCCCAGCGTTCGGCTAAAGCGTGCGATGGCCGTCTTGCGGATCAGGTCGCCAAAGACCGGGGCGTTAAGCTTGAAGCGGTCCAGGATGAGCGCGCCGACCGTACTGGCGGCGAAGGCCAAGTAGCCAATGTAAATCACGGCAATGCCGCCGAGGAGCCAATACCATTGGTTTTGCACGAAGTCACTTACCGCAATAACGCCCAAGGTCAGGGCGGGCAGGTCCTTGTCCGGCAGCATTTCTTCAAAAATGTTTTGGAACTGCGGCACAATGAAGATGAGCAGGAAGATGAGAATGACGATGGCGATAAAGAGCACAACAACCGGGTAAACCATCGCCGAGATGACCTTGGCCTTGATCTTCTCCGCCTTTTCCATGAACTCCGCCAGCCGGGCCAGCACGATTTCAAGCACACCGCCCAGCTCGCCGGCCTTGACCATGTTGATGTAGAGCTTGTTGAAGATGCGCGGGTGCTGCGCGAGCGATTCGGAGAAGGTGCTGCCGCTTTCCACGGAGTAGGCCATGTCGTTCATGGCGGCCTTGAGCGTGGGGTTCTTTTCCTGCCGGATGAGCGTCTTGAGCGCCCGCAATAGCGGCAGGCCGGCGTCAATCAGGGTGGCCAGCTGGCGGGTGAAAACAGTCAGCGTGCGGCCGCCAATGCGCCCGCCTTTTTTCTTTCGGGTCCTGGCGCCGGCCACATCCTGGCCCCGGGCCGCGGCGGAGAGTTCCTCCTTGGTGGCCTCCGACAAACGGGTGGGGAAAAAGCCCAGTTGCTTGATCTGGTTGGTGGCGTCGGTGGTGTCGTTGGCATCAATGGTGCCGGACTTCTGCTGGCCGCGCTGGTCGACGGCCGTGTAGGAATAGGTGGGCATGGCGGGTTAGGGAATGCGGCGATGGAATTGCAATTTACGTGTATTTAAGCACTTCTTCAATGGTGGTGTCACCGTCAAAAATCGAGCGCATGCCGTCCGCCCGCAAGGTAGCCATGCCCAGTTCGATCGCTTTCTGGCGGATGACCACCGAAGGTGCGCGCTGGTTGATGAGCTCGCGGATGGGCTCGGTGATGTCGAGGAGCTCGTAGATTCCCTTGCGGCCGCGGTAACCGGTCTGGTTGCATTCCTCACAGCCGTTGCCGTAGTAGAAGTCCTTGTCGCCGACCTCGTGCGGGGCCAGCCCGAGCTGCTCAAGCACGGATTCGGTCGGCTCGAAGGGCATGCGGCAATGGGTGCAGATGCGCCGCAACAGGCGCTGGGCCAGGATGCCTTCGAGGGTGGAGGAAATCAGGAAGGGCTCCACGCCCATGTCGATCAGGCGGGCGATGGCGCCGGCGCTGTCGTTGGTGTGGAGCGTGGTGAAGACGAGGTGGCCGGTGAGGGAGGCCTGGATGGCGATCTGGGCGGTTTCCAGGTCGCGGGTCTCGCCGATCATGATGCGGTCGGGGTCCTGGCGGAGGAAGGCGCGCAGCACCCGCGCAAAGGTCAGGTCGATGCCGTCGTTGATCGGCACCTGCTGGATGCCCTCGATTTCGTACTCCACCGGGTCTTCCGCGGTGAGCAGCTTGGAGTCCGGCGTGTTGATGCGGCGCAGGCAGGAGTAGAGCGTGGTCGTCTTGCCGGAACCGGTCGGCCCGGTCACGATGAAAATGCCGTTGGGCTTGTGGATGGTCTCGACGATGTAGTCGTAGACGTAGTCGGGCATGCCGAGTTTTTCCAGGTCCAGGCTGACGGTGGTGCGGTCGAGCACGCGCAGCACCACGCTTTCCCCGAACTGGGTGGGCAGGCAGGAGACGCGTAGGTCGACCGGACGCCCGGCCATCATCGTCTGGATGCGCCCGTCCTGCGGGATGCGGTGCTCGGAGATGTTCAGGTTGGACAGCACCTTGATGCGGGCGGTGATCGGCTGGGCCAGATGCCGGGGAGGCGGGGCCATCTCGTAGAGCGCGCCGTCCACGCGGTAGCGGATTTTGAACTCGGTTTCAAACGGCTCAAAGTGGATGTCGCTGGCGCGGGCCTTGATCGCCTGGCTGAGCACGGTATTGACGTACTTGACGATCGGGGCGGCGTTGGCGGTGTCGGCGGCGTCGAGGTCATTGACGCCCTCGACCTTGGCGGCGGCCTCACCGGCCAGGGCGTGCATCAGGTTGTCGACGTCGCCGGAGTCGGACCCGTAAAAGCGCTCCACCAGGATGTGGATGTCCGACGGCCGCGCGATGTAAAGCTGGACCTCTTGCCCGGTGGCAAACTGGAGATCGTCGATGGTCTTGAGGTCAAGCGGATCGGCAATGGCCACCCGCAGCACCGTGCCGTCCCACTCTACCGGCAGTGCGTCGTGGACGCGGGCGCTCTGGGGCGGGACCATGGCCAGCAGGTCGGGCGGATACTCCATCTGGGAAACATCGATGTAGCTGGTACCGAGGCTCTCGGCGATGAGCTGCAGCGTTTGGTCCTGGTTGAGAATCCCGTAGTCTTCCACCACCTTCAGGATGTCCTTGCCGGAGCGGCCGACTTCCTCGACGATCTCGATCTCCTGGTCTTCCGTCAGGTAGTTGCCGGATTTGAGGAAGTTGATCAGCAGGTCCGCGTTCATGGTTTAGCCCTTGTCCTTCATGGTCGCGGAGATGACTTCCTCCGGGGTGGACATGCCGGCGACCACCTTGCGCAGGCCGTCTTCGCGCAGGGTGCGCATGCCGATGTCGCGGGCGCGCTGCCGGATGGCTGAGACGCCCATCTTTTCGTTGACCATGTGGCGGATGTCGTCGTCGATCTCGCAGATTTCAAAGATGCCCATGCGGCCTTTGTAGCCGGTACCCCGGCAGGCGTCGCAGCCCCGGCCATGGCGGAAGTTGGCCTGCTCGATTTGGGAGGGGTCCAGGTTGAGCTGGCGCAGTTCCGATTCGGTCGGCTCGTAGACGTCGGCGCATTCCTTGCAGACCTTGCGCACCAGGCGCTGGGCCATGATCGCGCGGACCGAAGAGGCGACCAGGAACGGCTTGACCTTCATGTCCACCAGGCGGGTAACGGCGCTGGGCGCGTCGTTGGTGTGCAGGGTGCTGAAGACAAGGTGGCCGGTGAGAGAGGCGTTGATGGCGATGTTGGCCGTTTCCAGGTCGCGGATCTCACCCACCATGATGATGTTGGGCGCCTGGCGCAGCATCGCGCGCAGCGCGGCGGCAAAGGTCATGCCCACGTCCGTGTGGACGGGCACCTGGTTGATGCCGTTGAGCTGGTACTCCACCGGATCCTCCACGGTGATGATCTTGCGGTCCGGCTTGTTGATGTAGTTGAGGCAGGCGTACAGCGTGGTCGTCTTGCCGGAGCCCGTCGGGCCGGTGACCAGGAAGATGCCGTCGGGTAGCCCGAGGATGCGTTCCATGGTGGCCTGGTCGTCGGTCAGGAAGCCGAGCTCGGGCAGGCCGAGCATGAGCGAGCTTTTGTCCAGGATTCGCATGACGATGCTCTCGCCGTGCACCGTGGGGATGGAGGAGACGCGCAGGTCGATGGTCTGCTTGGCGCCCACCTGGAGCTGAATGCGCCCGTCCTGGGGCAGGCGCTTTTCGGCGATGCTCAGGTCGGCCATGATCTTGATGCGCGCGATAATGGCGCCCTGGAGCTTCTTCGGCGGGTCCTGCATCACCTGCAGCTTGCCGTCGATGCGGTAGCGCAGCCGCAGGGAGGTTTCCAGCGGCTCCAGGTGGATGTCGCTCGCCCGCATCCGGTGCGCTTCCACGATCATCAGGTGCACCATTTTGATGATCGGCGCGTCGGTGGCGGAGGCATTGCCTTCCTCGTCCTCCTGGCCGCTGGTGCGGATGGAAATTTCGTCCGCGCTCTGGCCGTTGATCAGCGCGCCGACGGCCGCATCGAGGTCTCCGTAATAGCGCTCGATTGCGGACTCGATCTCTTTCTCCGGCGCGACCACGCACTGGATTTCCTGGTTGAGCACGCTGGTGATCGTGTCGATGGCGTCAAAGTCGTAGGGGTCGCTGATGGCCATCCGCAGGCCGTTGTCGGTGAAGTCCAGCGGGATGACCGTGAAGCGCTGGACCATCTCGGGCTTGACCGCGAGCAGCGCGTCCTGATTGACGTCTTCGATTTTCTCGACGGTGTCGTAACCGGCGTCGTCCGCCATGGTCCGCAGCACGTCAATCTCGGTTATCAGACCGTTGCGAATGAGCTGCTTGACCGGCCCGTGGCCGTTCGCAGCCGCCGCGGCCCGGGCGTCTTCGGCGTCCGTGACCTGGATGCGCCCGCTGTTGATCAGCAGTTCCAGGATGTAGTCTTCATTGACGGTCACGACGGGGAAAAGTGGGGATGCCTTCTCACGTTAACGTACGGTAGGGCGGAGGCGCTGCCAAGTGGTTAATCTGGCAAAGATAGCGATGATGATCCCGTCCCGGTCCATGAGCCCGCCAGCGTGCTACTCGTTCTGCAACGGGTTATTGCCGATCGCCCCGGTCAACGGATCCGTGGCCCGAAGGCGTTGGGCCAGGGTCGTGGCCAGGCCGACCATCATCTGGTTGCCCGCCACCGGATTGTCCTGCATGAAGTAAAAGACGTCGTCGCGGCTGATGCGCCACACTTGGCTAAATTCGTCGGAAACCACCGAGGCACTGGCCAGGCCGGGATCGAAGACGGAGACTTCGCCAAAAATCTCACCGGGCTGGATGGTGGTAATCGTTAGCTCGCCCAGGTCGCTCTTGCGCTTGACCGTGAGGCGGCCGGAGATGAGGACAAAAAGGTTGTCTTGACGGGTGCCTTCGGTGATGACGGTCTGGCCCTCGTGGGCGGGCAGGAACTCGCCGTACGAGCTCAGGAGTTCGATGTCGTCGGGTTTGAGATGCGCGACCCAGCTTACCTGCGGTAATTCCGGCATTCCGTTCGACATGAACTACTTCTGTGGGATTTTCCGTCGGATGTCAACCGGCTTGTTCCGCCGGACGGCGTTGCCGCCGGCCGACTATTCGAAATCGTGAAGGCCGCGCAGCCATTGCAAGTTTTACTGGACGCGGCCGGTCCGCCGGTATCCTATTGCTGGATGGCGACGGCAACGGTCGAAAACTACGTCAAGCAACTCTACCTGCTCCAGGAGCAGAGGGAGGACCCGGAGGACCTCGTGCCCGTCGGCGAGCTGGCCAAAGTCATCGGCGTGGTGCCCGGCACCGCCACCACCATGGTGCGCACCCTCTCGGAGGCTGGCCTCGCCCGGCACGAGCCCTGGAGCGGGGTAAGGCTGACCGATAACGGGCGTAACCTCGCCCTGCGAATCCTGCGCCGCCACAGGATGGTGGAGCTTTTCCTGGTCAAAATCATGGAGTTTGACTGGGCCGACGTCCACGACGAGGCCGAGGAACTCGAGCATGTGGTCTCGGAAAAGCTGGTGACCAAGATGGAGGAGATGCTCGATCACCCCAAGGTGGACCTGCACGGCGATCCCATCCCGGATTCTTCCGGCCTGGTGGTAGAGCGCACGCTGACCCCGCTTAATGAGGGCAGTACCGGCATCTGGTACCGGGTGGGGCGAATCAGCCACGGCGATGAAAACTTTCTTAACTTCATCCAGCAAAACGGCTTAAGCCCAGGGGAAATCCTCCGAATCCGCGAACGCAACGACCAAGCGGGCATTCTCACGCTCAAGACAGCCTCCCAGGATAGCGCCACCTTGGCGCTTTCGATGGCGGAAAAGATCCAGGTCGAGGTCGCGGACCCCTAAGCTGCAGAAATTGTCACAGAAATGTTGAAAAACTCTGCTTGCGTCACGTCGAATATTTTGATAACTCAAAAAATCAAATCAGAGACAGATCAATTCATGAAGACCAAGACCATCGACGACCGCCGTTTAAAAACCATCCTGCTGGGATTCCTCTCCGCAGCCTTCATTGCCGTAGCCCTGAGCGGGTGCGGCCAGCAGCCCGCCGCCTCCGCCGACGCCGAGCCGAAGCAGCTCGACGTCAAGGAGGGTGAGAAGATCAACATCGTGACCACGACTGGGATGGTCCGGGACATCGTCGCGAACGTAGCCGGGGAACGGGCCGAAGTGAGTAACCTGATGGGAGAGGGTGTCGACCCGCATCTCTACAAGCCGACCCGCGACGACGTCGTCAAGCTGAGCGGCGCCGACGTCATCTTTTACTCCGGTCTCCAGCTCGAAGGCCGCATGAGCGACACCTTCGACGCCCTGGAACAAAAGGGCATGCCCGTCTACGCGGTAACCGAGCTCATTCAGGACGACTTTCTTCTGGAGGAAGACGAAGACCATCATCACGGGGAAGAGGAAGAGGCCGGCGAGGAAGCCCACGACGAACCGCACTCCGACCCGCACGTCTGGATGGACGTCTCCGCCTGGTCCAAAGGCGTCGATGTCGTGACCAACGCGCTGGCCGAGCTCGATCCCGCCGGAGCCGAGACTTACCGCGCGAACGCCGCCGCCTACCAAAGCGAGCTCGCGGACCTGCACAAGTACGGTCAGGATTCCCTGGCCACTGTCCCGGAAGAGAAGCGCTACCTGATCACCGCCCACGACGCCTTCAACTACTTTAGCCGTGCCTACGATATCGACGTGGTGGGTGTCCAGGGCCTCAGCACCGAGTCCGAAGCGGGCGTGCAGGACATCAACAGGCTCGTGGACCTGATCGTGAGCAAGAAAATCCCCGCCATCTTCGTGGAAACCAGCGTGTCCGACAAAAACGTCCGCGCCATCATCGAGGGCGCCAAGGACAAGGGCTGGGATGTCGTCATCGGCGGCGAGCTGTACTCCGACGCCATGGGCGAACCCGGCACCTATCCCGGCACCTACGCCGGCATGATGGACCACAACATCACCACCATCACCCGCGCCTTGGGCGGGGAAGCCCCCGCCGCCGGCAAGAACGGCCAACTGGAAAAGGAGTAACCCGCCTGCATGCAAGCCGACGAAACCACCACCACTCCCGGGGCGGCCGATGCGCTCGCCGAGCCGCCCGAGCTGAAGCCCGAAGACAGCCCGCTCTGGGTGCGGGGCCTCAACGTGGCTTACCGGCGCAAAGTGGTGGTGTGGGACGTGGACTTCGACTGCCCCCAAGGGCGGACCGTGGCCATCATCGGCCCAAACGGCGCGGGCAAGAGCACGCTGCTTAAGGCCTGCCTCGAGCTGGTGCCCCGCGCCTCCGGCCGGGTGCTCTTCTTCGGCCGGCCCTACCGCAAGGTGCGGCACATGGTGGCCTACGTGCCCCAGCGCGAGAGCGTGGATTGGGACTTCCCCGTCAGCGCGCTCGACGTGGTCACCATGGGCCTGTACCGCAACATCGGCTGGTGCCTGCCCGTGCGGCGGCGCCACCGCGAGCGCGCCATGGAGGCGCTCGAGCACGTTGGTCTGGCCGACTTTGCCGGGCGGCAAATCAGCCAGCTCTCCGGTGGCCAGCAGCAACGCGTTTTTCTGGCACGGGCTCTGGTCCAGAGCGCCAAGCTCTTCCTGATGGACGAACCCTTCGCCAGCGTGGACGCCTCGACCGAGCGCGCCATTGTCGCCATCCTCCGCGAACTCCGCGGGCAGGGCAAAACGGTCATCTGCATCCACCACGATCTCCAAACCATTCCGGATTACTTTGACCACGTTGCCATGCTCAACATGCGCATGGTGGCGCGCGGCCCGGTCGGGCAAATCTTTACCCCGGACAACCTCCGCAAGACCTACGGCGGCAAGCTGGCTTTGCTTGACCAGGCCGTGCACTCCACGGTGGAGACCTCGGAGGCGCACTGAGCCGTGAACGCCCGGACCTGGCCCTCGCTGCTGTCATTGGTCCTCCTGGCCCTGCTGTTGAGCCCGGAAGCGGCCTGGGCGCAGGCCTCCGCCAAGCTGGGCGGCGGCGGCATCTGGCCGACCTGGGATGAATTCTACCGCGTGGTCTCGCTGCGGGATTACAACACGCGGATCGTCTTTCTCGGCACCACGCTGCTCGGCGCGGCCGGCGGGCTGGTCGGCACCTTTCTCCTCCTGCGCAAACGCAGTCTGCTGAGCGATACCGTCAGCCACGCCACGCTGCCTGGCATCGCGGTGGCCTTCATCGTCGGCGAGATGCTTGGCGGCGACGGCAAGTCCCTGCCCATTCTGTTGCTGGGCGCGACCGTGGCGGGGGTCCTGGGGATG
This sequence comes from Verrucomicrobiota bacterium, assembly GCA_038745425.1. Classification (GTDB taxonomy): domain Bacteria; phylum Verrucomicrobiota; class Verrucomicrobiia; order Methylacidiphilales; family UBA1321; genus CAWUJC01. The sequence goes on from JBCDLL010000020.1 coordinate 19,904, forward strand.
CTCACCGTCGTGGGCATCCGCACCTACAGCCGGATCAAGGACGATGCCGCCCTGGCCATTGTGCTATCGGTCTTTTTCGGCTTCGGCATTTGCCTGACGGTGATCATCCAGCAAATGCCCAGCGGCAATGCGGCGGGCATCATGCACTACATCTACGGGCGCGCCGCCTCCATGACGGGACAGGACGCCCTGCTGATCGCGATTGTGTCCGGCGCCATCGCGGTGGGTTGCGCGCTTTTCTTCAAGGAGTTCGCGCTCCTTTGCTTCGACCAAGACTTTGCCGCCACCCAGGGTTGGCCGGTCACGCGCCTCGACATCCTGCTGATGTGCCTGGTGGTGGCGGTAACGGTGATTGGCCTGCAGTCCGTGGGGCTGCTGCTGGTGGTGGCGATGCTCATCATCCCGCCGGCTTCCGCGCGCTTCTGGAGCGAGCGGCTCGGCGTGAACGCGCTGCTCGCGGCGGCGCTGGGAGCAGCCAGCGGATTCACCGGCGTGCTGCTCAGCGCGCTCTTCCCCAAGCTGCCGGCCGGCGCGGTCATCGTGCTGGCGGCCACGTTTTACTTCGCGCTTAGCATGGTTTTTGGCCTGAGGCGGGGCGTGCTGGTCCGCAGCCTGGAACAGTTCCGCGTGGTGCGGCGGGTGGAGCGCCAGCACCTGATGCGGACCTTTTACGAAAGCCTGGAACGCCAGGGCCGGGCGGTGCCGCAGGGCCCCGTGCCGCCGCTGGAGCGCGCCGTGCGTTGGGACGAGCTGCTCATGGCCAATCATGTTTCCGTGCATCACCTCAAGCGCATCCTGCGCCGGGCGGAGCGCGACGGCCTGGTTGTGCGGGACGAGCCCGGGCAGTACCGGCTGACGCCGGGCGGGCAGGCCGAGGCCAAGAAAATTGTCCGCAACCACCGGCTGTGGGAGCTCTACCTGATTGAACACGCCGACGTGGCGCCCAACCACGTCCACCGCGACGCCGACCTGATTGAACACGTGCTGGACCCGCGCATCGTCCGTCAGCTCGAGGCCCTGCTGGCCAAGCGCTCGCCGGTGGGAACCGTGCCTTCCGACCCGGAGCGGCTGGCCGCCACCTAGCATCGCCATGATCTGGACCGATTACGATACCTGGATAGTGGTGACGGCGGCGGCCATCGCCATGGCCTGCGCCTTGCCCGGGCTCTTCCTGTTCCTGAACCGCGACAGCATGATGGGCGACGCGATCAGCCACGGCATCCTGCCGGGGCTCGCCATCGCCTTTCTCATCTCCGGGACGCGCGATTCCTGGGTGATGCTCTTTGGCGCCGTCTGCGCGGGCCTGCTGACAATGCTGATTACCTCGCTGGTGCGGCGCTACGGCCAGGTCGAAAGCGGGGCCTCGCTCGGGGTGGCCTTCTGCTTTCTCTTCGCGCTGGGATTGGTGCTGATCCGCACCGCCGCCGACACTGTCGAGCTGGACCCGGACACCGTCCTTTACGGCGCGATCGAAACCTCCGTCATGGACGCCGGGCCGGTGCCCAGCATCACGATTCTGTCCCTGGCCATGCTGGTCATGAACGCGGTTCTCACGGTGGTCTTCTACAAGGAGCTGCGCCTGGCCATCTTCGATCCGGCGATGGCGTCGGCCCTGGGCTTCAACGCGGAACGCATCCGCCAGGGCCTGGTCGTGGTCACCTCGGTCACCACCGTGGTGGCGTTCCAGAGTGTGGGCAGCATTTTGGTGATCGCCATGCTGGTCGTGCCGGCGGCGGTCGCCTCGATGCTGACGCCCCGCCTTGGACCGATGCTCGTCTACGCGCTGCTGACCGCGGCCATCTCGGCGGTGGGAGGTTACCTGGCCAGCATCTACCTGGTGCCACCGCTCTCCGCCGCCCTGATCGGCAATGGCAAGCCCCTGGCGACGAGCGCCGCCGGGAGCATCGTGGTCGCGGCGGGCGCCATCTTCGCGGCAGTGCTGATCGCCCAGGCCGTCTACCGGCGAGCTCTGCGGCATTAGGCCGGGAGGGAGTCGTGGGGATCCTCCAATGCTTGGTTCGCCCGTGAGCAAAGGTTGACCCGTAGCGGTGAGAGAGGCGAGGTACTCGCTTGTGAGAAGGAAGCGGGGTGGGTCCCCTGGGATTCGAACCCAGAACCAAGAGCTTAAAAGGCTCCTGCTCTAACCGTTGAGCTAGAGACCCGTTACAGCGGGGGCAGGGGGTATTTATACGAACAAAGCCAACCGGTTTTCAAGCGTCTAGCCGGTCTTTTTCCGGGACATCGCCTTGGGGTCCTGCAGCTCGAGCGGTTTGGCCTCCTGCTCGTTGCGCAGGGAATCCTCGCAGGTGCGCAGCTCGTCGCGCAGCCGGGCGGCGGCTTCGTAATCCTCGTTGGCGATGGCCTGATCCATCTCCTCGTTGATTTCGCGAATCCGCTCGCGGAGAAGCTCGCGTTCCTTTTGGCGCAGCGGCCGTTTGCCCACGTGCTCGGTGCCCTTCTGGGTGTCGTTGAGCACTCGCTCCACGCCGGGGAAGAAGGTTAGGTAGCAAACGGAGCAACCCAAGCGGCCCGTCTTGCGGAAATCGCGGAGGGTAAAGCCGCAGTTGCCGCAGGTTTCTGTGCTGGTGATTTGTTCCATGTTCGCGGTAGCGCCCAAGCCGAGCAATTGATCTGCCAGGCCAAAGGTCTGCGAGTCCGTCAGATTCTTGGCATGGGGACAGTCTGAGCACAGGTCAATCTTCTTCAAGCTGCCACCAATAATTTGGGTCAGATGAATCGTCTTTTCCTTGTCGCAACTCTGGCAGTCGTCGGGTGGGTTGACCATGATAACGTGGAAAAAGTAGCACTGTTGCCAAGGATCGGAAAGTTGATTGTTGCAGGGGTAGGGTCACTGAAAGCGGAACACAACGCAATGCGAGAGGAACTCCATGAGGTTCGTATCTTTTTCTGGTTGAGATAGATACGTAAATAGCTACCTTACGCACGATGAGATGAGATATCCAAGATACAAGCTAAGAGCCGAACGTGGATTTCAATTAGCAGAAGCTTGTATCACTTTGGGTGTCGCCTCAATGGCGCTGGTTGCAATCATCGGGATGCTCCCGATTGCGGTTCAAACCATGGGCTCGGCCGAGGTCGAAAGGGCCCAGGCAAAGATTCTGATGCACTATCAGCTCCTTGTCCAGAATCGCGACTCCTCCGAGCTCGGAGCCTTGGAACAGGACATCCGCTACTTTGACTCACACGGGAAGTTGCTGGACTCAGCCGCCGTTGGGTTCGAAACCCGCAAGAGCTACCGGGTTGAGATCGAGGCGGAACGCATGGAAGCGGACGAACTACCGGGGCTTACGGTGGCGAGCAACCCTTCGCCAGCTAGCAACTCCGCCGAGCTCTACGTGGTGCAGGTGCAGATCCGGGAATACCCGGGAGGAGATGTGATCGAAAGCCAAAGCCTTCACGTACTGGCATCGAATTAGGGGATCTTTCCATGGGGAGCAGAAGGATCAATTGCGCGTGTCGCCGAGAAGCCTTCTCGCTCGTGGAGATGCTGATGACGGTGGCGATTCTGGGCATCCTGATGAGCTTTGTGCTTTCCCTCCTGGTTCAATCCCGGTTGCTCATCGGCGCGACCAATCGCCAGGCCGACCGATTGCTTCAGGGCATGCAGATTCTTGACCAACTTTCCCTTCGCCTCAGCACCGCCACGCTCAACTCGCGGCCCGCTTACTTCAACCCCGAGGCCGAGATATTTTTGCGCAGCGTCGTGGATACTTCCGCCAACGTGGTTCTGGCCGAGGAAGCCACGATCTCTTTTGTGACGGGGCCCAGCGCCCAAATACTGGGCGGGCAGGTGGCCTCGAATCCGGGCGACTGCATTTGTTGGGCGACACCGCAAACCCAACCTGGCATCACCGGCGCGGGTGAATTTGCTCAATCCTTGGTCGGACAGGTCTGCATGATTTACTTTGGGCCCGATCCCGAGTCGACCGGCGTGAGCCGGCCGCGCTACCGCTACCGGTTGGTTCTGGTTACCGAGCCAGCGGAATCGATGCGCACGCTCATGCGGAGCACTAACTTCCAGTGGTACCGCGAGCAGTTCACGGACGGGCCTAATGGCGTCGTGCCCGCGAATGCCCAGGTGCTCGCCGAAAATGTGGTGGCCTTGCTGGTGGCGCCTTTGGACGCCAGCGGCCGGCGGCTGGCCGGGATGACGGTTTACGATTCCTGGGATTGGCTCCTGCCGGCGGAGTTTGAATCCCCGGGCGCTCAGACCAGTTTCAATCGCCTGCCCGCCGCGCTCGAAATTGGGGTGGTCTCCATTCCGGGAAACACGGCGGACCGCTTGGCGGAGCAGTTTGGGGCGGTGCCTCCCCTGGGCGAGGCGTTGGAGGGCCTGAGTGCCCAAACCGACTGGGAGCAGGCCTTGCTGGAAGTCCAGAATGGCTTCAACCCGCCGGTCGACTTTCAGTTTTACCAGGGGATTGTGCGCTTGGATCGCAACAACCTCACCGTGGCGGCGCCATGAATCCTCGCCGCAGGCGCCACCAGCGGGGTCTTTCGCTGCCCGTGGTGCTCGTGGCGCTTGTCCTGGTGGCGGGCATGGGCGTGGGCTTGCTGCAGTTTGTTTCCGTCCAGCGCAAGATCAGCCACAGCGCCGCTCTGCGGCAGGAGTGCCGCCAGTACCGCTCGGCGATTGAGGTGCTGCTCAAGCGTCAGTTGACTGCGGCCACGATCGAGGAAGGGACTGTTTGGACTTCGCAGCCGGGTCTGTTGCGGACCTTCGACGAATCCGGCAACCCGGCCACCGCGTACAAGCTCTACAGCGCCCGGGAGATGGAAGTGGACGTGCCCGGAGGGGTCGATTACCAGGGGTTGGAGGCCAACGACGCCCCCGCCGATTGGGACGAGTATCCAGCCGAGTACGTGGATCTCAACGCGTCCCGGGACGGGCTCTACCCGATTGTCGATCCCGCCGCCGCGGGACTCGTGGCCGGATTTGATTTTGATTCGAGCCGCGGCGTGGTGATGCCCGTGCAGTGGCTTTACCTTTTAAGGGACGGCCGGATTGTGGCTCCGGAACGCCTGGGAGGCGGAGAGCGGGTCCGTCTTGCGGGGGCCAGCCGGGACAATCCGGCGGTGGCACGGCTGGCCTTCTGGACCGACGATGAGACCTGCCGCGTGAACGTGAACACGGCCTGCGGGGGCGCGCCTTGGTCGGTGCCGCTGACCACTAGCGCGGAGGATATCGACCTGGCCTGGAACCAGCCCGTGAAGCGCGAGTATGTCCGGTATCCCGGCCATCCGGCCCGGGTGGATCTCGGCGCCGCCTTCCCCGAACTGCTCATCGCAACCGGACCGCGCGCCCATCAGATCTTCCTGCAAGCCTCGTCCGCCTACAGCCCCGGCGGCTCCGATCACGGCACGGTCAATACGATCGCGACCAGGGCCAACAATCTTGAGGATAAGCGCCGTCCGCCCTTCCACTCGGTGGACGACTGGGCTCAGGAGGTTCGCGAGCAGGGGGGCTCCGCGCTGGACGGCGAGCTCCTCGACCAAAGGCGCTTTTTCGTCACGACGCGTTCACCATCGAGCGATCTTAACCTGATGGGGCGGCCGCGCGTCACCCTTTGGCCCGTGCACGCGGATTCCTCCCAGGTGTGCACCACCGAACGCGTTTTTGCGCTGCTGAGCACGCTCCCTTTGGAATCTCAGGTGGCTTATCATTTTGAGCGGAGCTCAAATCTCGATGGAGCGGGCGACGGTCAGCTCCCTTCCAACCAGGCGATGCTCGATTTCTTGCGCGAGATGACGGCGATGAACCCACCCGGCTTTGCCGGGGGCAGTCTGCAGGGCAAGTTTGGCGTCGCTGATCGGGACGCGGTTTTGGCGGGCGTTCTCGACCACGTGCGTCTGCTCCGCACCAAGCCAGACATCGGGAACAACGACTTTACCCCGACCGGGATCGGGCAGGGGCAGGTTGCGCCGATTGAACTGGGTGATGGAAGCTCGGCTGTTCGAGGCGTGGGCAGGGTGCCGACCGTCACCGAGGTGGCCTTGCACTTTTACGGGAGTGAGAATGACCCCGCAGGCCAGACGACAAAAATGAGCGCGGTCCTGCTGCTCGAACTGGCTTACCCCGGGCAGGGGTACCCCAACCTAGAGCCGCAGCTGAACATCCGGGTGCGGAGCCTGCGGCCCGCGAAGGTGGATGGAACGCCCCTCGCCTTTTCTGGAAGCATCGATTTGCCCCGAATCGTCAATGATCCCGAAGGCAGGCCGCTCGAACGCCTGGACTCCGGTCTGCTTTCTTGCATGGCGTTCATCCGCTCTTCGCCGCCCCCGTCCCCGCCCGGCGGTCCCCCTTCCCTGGGATCGGGGCCTCCCTCGGGCGGACCTGGTGGCGGGAGTCCGCCGGCTGGAGGGCCGCCCTCCGATTCCGCCTATCCGTTTTTGGTCGAGGATCTGGCCGTCACGGGTGGCGCCTTTTCGCTCGGGGGAGGCGACTATGAGATTGAGATTCGCGTGCCGGACGGCTCTGGTGGGCTGCGGACGCACCAGGTTCTTAGCGTTCGCTTTCCAACCGCGAGCAATTGGCCCGTGCCCAACTTTCCCGGCTTTTCGACCACTCGTAGCTTTGCCCAGCGCTACAGCGGGGATCTTCGGAGAGAGGACTTCTTCAATAATGACACCGTGCGTTCAGTTGAACACCAAGGCGACTTGCGCATCCTTGTCCGGCAGGCCGAAGTGGAGGCGGGGGAGTTCGGGCCCGGCAACCAGGGTGATTACGATTCCGGCAAAGCCCACGCTTCTTCTTTGCAGAGGGGCCCCGGCTTTTTCTTCCAAGGAGCCGACACCGGTCGTTTGGTGACCGACGCCGCCTACTCGGGCGACCGCCGGGTAAACCTGCCGGCCTCGGTCAACGGCGTGCGCATGGCCAACGGCCGACCGGGCGATTGGGAGAGCGGGCGAGGCAACCTGCCCGATGGTGCCTGGTCCCGCAAAAGCGATGAGGGTTTTGGCGGGCAGACCGCTCCCCCCGGGCGCCCGCCTTACTTTATCCCTAGCCAGGCACCGGCCACCATCACCCATTGGTTTCCCCGGCGCGAGCTGGCGTCACCGGTGCACCTGGGGGCACTTCCCCGCGGTCGCAACACGCACTGGGAGACCTTGCTGTTCTGCGCTAACCCGGCGGCCGGTCCGGCCCACCCGGGCTTCTCGGATCCGCCGGACCATCTTTGGCTCGACCTGTTTCGCTTGCCCGTGATTGAACCTTTCCCGCTGGGCGATGCGGTGAGCGCCCGGGGCCGGGTCAACTTAAACACGCAGATCGCCCCCTTTGCTTCGATCGAGCGCACCACGGCGCTGGCAGCAGCGCTCAGGTCCGTGCGGCTCACCGCCATTCCGCTCGACTCGGCGGCAAGGTACAAAGAGTCCAACAACTCGGAGAGCTATCGGGTGGAGGTGGACGTGCCGGAAACAATTGGGTTGCTCCAGCAGCGTTTTGCCGATGGCGATGTCTTTCGAAACGAGACCGAAATCTGCACTCAGTTTCTGGTGCCGGAGGGCGCTTCCAGCGCGCCCGCTTTTTGGAGCGCCCATGAGCTCACCGGCGACAACGCCCGCGAGGAACCCTACGCGCAGTTGCTCCCGTTGCTGACCACTCGCAGTCACGCTTACCGCGTTTACTACCAAATCGAGCGGATCAAGCAGCCGAGGTTCTTGCCTGAAGACGAGTGGAGCGAAAGCGAAGGCCGGGTCCTGGCCCGGGTGGAGGGCGCCATGCGGCTGGTCCGCAAGCTCGATGCGCAGCACGAGGGCTTACGAGGCCAGAGCACGGCCAACATCGATCTGGAGCCCTACTTCCGGATCGAGATCGAGGAGCTCGGCGATCTCGACTAGCCTCCCTCAAGGGCGTTGTTGGCGGCTTCCTGCAAGGCCTCGGATAGCGTCGGGTGAGGGAAGGGAAGGTCCGCGATTTGCTCGAGCGTGGCCTGAAATTTAATGGCGAGGCTGAGCTGCGCCACCAGTTCGCTCGCCTCGAGGCAGATGACAAGCCCACCCAGAATCCGGTGGGTGTCGACGTCGGCAATCAGCTTGAGGAAACCCTCCAGCTCGCCCAGGGCCACCGCCCGACCCACCCGGCGGAAGGAGCAACGCCCGGTTAGCGTGCGGTGGCCTTTTGCCTCTGCGTCTGCCTGGTTCAGACCGACGGTGGTGATTTCCGGGATCGTATAGACGCAGAAGGGCACGTGGCCGTAGTCCATTGTGCGGGATTCCCCCAGCGCGTGCGCGGTGGCCACCCGGGCTTCGGCCTTGGCGGCGTGAGCAAGGGCGGCGCGGTTGTTACAGTCGCCCACCGCGTAGATGTGCGGCTGGCTCGTCTGCATGGAGTCGTTGACCTCGATGCTCTCGCCGTGGACGATCTCGGCTTTGGCTAGCTCCAGAGTGGCGATCTGCGGGCGGCGGCCCACCGCCACCAGCACGCTTTGGCTTCGGAGGATCTCGCCGTTGTCGAGCGTGACCATCCCGGCCTGGCCGTCTTCGATGAGCTCCGCCTTCTCCACCCGGGTGCCGGTGCGCACATCCATCCCAAGGGTGCGGAACCGCTTGACGAGGTACTCGCCGGCCTCGGTCTCGATGTCGGGCAGGAGGGTGGGGTGCGCCTCTACCATCGTGATGTTGGCGCCCAGCATGCGGTAAATTGAGGCTAACTCGCAGGCGATGTAGCCGCCGCCAATTACCAGGAGCTCGTCCGGGACGGTGGTGCGGTGCAGGTAGTGGTCGCTGTAGTTAAAGACCTGGTTTTCCGGCGGCAAACCGGGCAGCGGCACGGGCAGCGCTCCGCTGGAGATAATGAACTTGCGCGCGGTGAGCTGTTCGGTGCCCCACTTGGATTGAACTTCGACCGTGAAGGGATCGACGAAGCTGGCCGCGCCCTCGATCAGCGTGATGCCCGCCTTGTTCAGCCGCTGGTCCAGGTCTTGGGAAAGCTTGGCCACCACTTCGCGCTGCCGGGTCATCCAGCGGGGTAGGAGGGCCGGGCCGACGGTGAGGTCCAGTCCGTAATCCTCGCCGTGAATGGCGTGGTGCTGCATTTTTGAGCTCACCACCAAGCTTTTGATGGAGATGCAGCCGTGGTGGAGGCTGACGCCGCCGAGGGCGCCTTTCTCGATCAGCGCAACCCGCGCTTGGTGTTTGGCGGCCATCCGGGCGGCGGCGGTGCCACCAGGACCAGAGCCGATGACGATAAAATCAAACTGCCGCATGCCTGGAAGAGTCGTCCGGCGCGCAAGATCCGTCTGGCCGCGCGCAAACGTTACTAATCAACCTATTCCCTGGAGGCGGGTTGCCAAGTACGGATATTGCGGCCGGATAAGTTTTACGAATCGCCTTTGGAGGGGAGGTGCTCTTTCTCCGCCGACTGGATGATGGTCTCCAGCCGCTCCGTCATGGCCGCCACCCGCGCCTCGGCCTCCTTGGCGTCGGTCAGGTTGGTGAACGTGACCACGTAGCCGGTCGTTTCCTCGTTTTCCCGCACGGGCGAGACAAAGAAACCGACTGGGAAGACGGTCCCGTCCTTGGCTTTGAACTCGTCTTCGTTCGCCACCTGATCTTCGGAGGAGGCGAGTTCGACCAGCGTCTTGCGGTCCGCGCCGCTCACGCTTTCGCGCGGTTTGCGCACCAGGCTGTCCATGTCCTCACCGAGGGTCTCGCTTTCCGAGTAGCCCAGGTAACGGCCGCCGGCGGCGTTCAGGAAGGTGCCCTTGCCGTCAAGGTCGAGGCCAAAGACGCCCTCCCGCGTGGACTGAAGCAGGGCGGCGCTGCGTCCGGCTTCCCGCCTGAGGCGGCGGGAAAGGCTGCTCAGGGCAATGAAGACAAAACCCGCAATCACCAGTAGGGCGATGCCGGTGACGAGAAAACTGCGGTTATAAATTTCTTCGAGCTGGCGGTCGTAAGGTTCGGTGGGTGTCGAAATCTGAATGACGCCGAGGATCTCGCCCTCCGGGCTTTTGAGGAAGTCGTAGCGGGTGATGGTCTCATCACCGTCCACGCTTTCGCGGGTGGTGAAAGGCTCGTTGGAGCTGCGGCGGAAGAGGGCGTCCTCCGCCTCCGGGTTCAGGCGTCCGCCGGTGGCGCGTTGGTTGCTGGCGGCCAGCCGGGTGGTGGCCACGCGGACAACATCCTCGCCTTCCACTTGGTACAGGCTGACTTCGCCGCCGGAGATGGAAGCAACCTCGTCGGCGAGGGTGTTGTTGCCGGGGATGGGCGTGTCGCCGGCAAAGAGCTGGCCGTCGCGCAGCGTAAAGTCACCGCCCTCCGCCTTGAGGAGGTTGGTCGCGATCCGCACCAGCCCTTTCTGCTCGTTTTCTATCTGCTGGCTGACGGCGCTGGCGGCGGACTCGTACACCGTCAAGAGGATGATGACGCCGAGGACAGCGATGAGAATCAGGCCGGTGGACAGAACAAATTTTCCGGAATTCATCGGCGCAGGCGGTTACTCGTCTTTCTGGGCGACTTCCGTGTTTTGCTGCTTGTAGTACTCGCGGAAGATCTTGCCCGCCAGCAGGCCGGCGTCGGAGCCGCCGTGGAGATCTTCCTCGAAGGTGCCTTCCACCATCACGGAGAACGCGTACTTGGGGTCGTCGTAGGGCATGTAACCCATGAACCAAGCGATCTGGCGCGGCCGGCTCTTGGAGCCAACCTGGGCGGTGCCCGTCTTGCCCGCGACTTGGATGCCCGGCACTTTGGAGTAGCGGGTGGCGGTACCTCCCTCCGTCACGGCGAGCATGGAGTCGTGCAAGGCGTCAAACCAAGCCTGGTTGACGGGGATCTGGCGGATGATTTCGGTCGGGAATTCCTCGATGATCTGGCCGCTGGCGTCCTCCAAGGCGGAAATGATGCGCGGGCGGAAGAGGGTGCCGTTGTTGGCCACCGCGGCGACAAAGTTGGCTACCTGGAGCGGCGTTGAGAGCATGTCGCCCTGGCCGATCGAGATGTTGCAGAGGTCGGCCTGGGACATGTTGCGCTTGTGGGTTTTGAGGATGAACTCGGGCGTCGGCACCATGCCGGGCAGCTCGCCCGCCAGGCGGATGCCGGTCTTTTCGCCGAAACCCCACTCGCGCGCGGTGTCGAGTTCAACGTCGCGGGGGGACATCATCGCCATCTTCATGAAGTAGGTGTTGTAGGAACGCGCCATCGCCCGGCGGAAGCCGACGTTGCCGCCGGCTTCGTGGCGCAGCTCGAAGCGGAAGGAGCCCGCGTCGACAAAGCCGGGGCAGTTGATGACGAGGTCCGGGCTAAAGACGCCGCCGTTCATCGCGGCGATCGCGGTAAGCACCTTAAAGGTGGAGCCCGGCGGGTTGTGCTGGGAGATGGCGCGGTTCGTCAGCGGGCTGCGCTTCTGGGTGGTCAGATCCTTCCAGAGCTCCGGGTCGAGGGAAGGCAGGAAGTCGTTCGGATTGAAGGTGGGTCGGGAAGCCATCGCGACGACGTCGCCGTTGTTCGGGTCGATCACCACCACCGAGGCGGTGTGTTTTTCGCCGACAAACTTTTCGGTGATCTCCTGCAGCTTGTAATTGAGGGTGGTGCGCACGTTGAGGCCCACGCTGCTTTCCTTGTTGATGTAGAGGCGCTGCACGAAGCCGTCCGGCGTGGTCTTGATCGTAATTTTGCCCTCTTCGCCCTTAAGCTGCTCGTCGAAGAGGCCCTCCAGTCCGGACTTGCCCTCGTAGTCGCTGTAGATGACCTCGTCGGCCAGGAACTTCCCGTTGCTGATGCCCTGCTTGCGGTTGAGGAAGCCGATGATGTGCGCCGCCATGTCGCCCTGCGGGTAGACGCGGATGGGCATACCCTGGAGGGAGAAGCCCCATTCGGGCAGCTTGCTGCCCGGGAAGTTGCGGATCTGCTCCGGCGTGAGGTCCTCGGAGATGGTGACCGGCAGGAAGCGCTTGTACGTGTAGAGGCTCTCCAGGTCGGACCAGGGAATCTCCACGTCCTTGCCCAGCCAGGAACTGGCCTTGTTGATGCGGTCGGCCATCCAATTGAGCGCATCGGCTTTGGTCGGGGCGACCCCTCGCGGCGGCCAGCGTGCCACCAGGTTCTGCGTCTGCTTGGTCATCGCCAGGGGGGTGCCGTCGGCCGTCAGGATGTCGCCGCGGATCGCCGGCATGCGGAACCAGGCCAGCGGCGGAATCTCCTCCGCCAGGTAATCGCTGGATTCCTCCAGCGTAAGGCCGTCCTCGGTCTCCTCGGCCAGCATGGTGGAGAGCCAATCGGTCCAGTCCTCGGATTGCTGGACGCGCTGGGCGGCCATCGAAGCGTTGCGGTTGGCCGCGTTGAGCTGGCTCTGTTTGAGGTAGACGAAAATGTTGCCCTTGCCGGGGGAGTAGAAGGCCTGGCCGATCACCTCGCAGGTGTTGCGGTCCACCGTCACCTTGGCTAGCTCCGCGGGTACGGGGAAGGCCTCCCCGTTGGTGCCCTCGGCCTTCATCGCCTCGCGCATGACCTGGTTCCAGACGGGCAGGGCGGCCTTCTGGGCCGTCTTTTTGTCGGCAATCTGCTCGCTCTTGTCGTAGCCCACCCAAACGCCGCCCACTAAATCGGAGGTGTAGCCCATGAACCAAGCGTCGCGGTAACCCTCGGAAAAGCCCACGATGCCGGCAAAAGGGGCGGGGAAACCAAAGTCGGTGGAGAGATTGTGCGCCCGGCCCTCCTGGGCGGCCCCTTCCAGGGTCAGCGTCATCTGCTCGGCCACAAGCGGGTTGAGCACCGTCTTGTCCGGTTTCGGCGTGTGTTGGTAGATGACGTCGCCGTCCGGATCCTCGATCCGTTCAATGAGAAAGAGCCTCTCCGGCTTGCCCGTGTTCGCGAGGACCTGATAAAGCTGCACGGCCTCCCAGAGGGTGAGCGGTCTCAGCTCATCCTTGCCGTCCTCGGACAGGTCGACGCCGGCCTCGCGGTAGAAATCCAGAATGCGCTTCTTCCCGAGGACTTCTGCCACGCGCCCGGCCGAGTACTTCAGACCTAGCGCCAGGTTGTCGTGAACGGTCAAAAAGCGGCTACCCAGGTCCTTGTTGGGGTCGCCCAGGTTTTTCTCGTCCTCCGGCAGGCCTTCGGCCAGGTCGTAAAAGGAAGCGTTGATCGGGGAGGCTGGATGCAAATCCAGCTCCTCGAAGGCCAGAGCGTAGAGCAGCGGCTGATTAATGGCCCCGTTCTCGCGCCGGGACATGTAGGACCGGTCGAAGCTGCTCTGGAGGAAGTCGCGGCCGCCAATAAGCACCCGAATGGCGCCGGTTCGGGCGTCCGCCACGATGGCGGCACCTTGCAGCGGGTTCTGCGCATCCGTTGTCCGGCCGGCCTCTTTTTCCAGTGTTTCAATCTGCTTTTCCAGCGCGGCCTGGCTTTGCTCTTCGGTGTTTTTATCGACGGTGAGGTAAATCTTGAGGCCCGGCGGAATCTCTTCCACATCATCGAGCCGCAGAATCTCCTGCACCCGCTTGACCCCGTAGGCCATGGCGTAGTTGAGGACGCCCAAGGGCTGCCGCGGCGCCACCCGCAGGGGGATGGACTTGGCCTCGGCCGCTTCCTGTGGCGTGATGTAGCCGTTGTCGACCATCTTTTGCAGGGCGATGTCGCGGCGTTCGCTGGCGCGCTTGATGCTGGTGCGCGGCGAGTTGGCGTTCGGCGCGCTGATGATGCCGGCCAAGGTGGCGCATTCGCCCAGGCTGAGCTCGATCGGCTCCTTGTCAAAGTAGCCCCGGGCGGCGCTGGCCAGGCCGTAGTGGTTTTTGCCGAAGAAAATCCGGTTCAGGTAGAAATTGATGATTTCGTCCTTGGTGTACTCCTTCTCGATCCGGAGCGCGAGAAAGGCTTCCACCAGCTTGCGCTCGTAGCTGCGGGAGAAGTCGCCCAGGACGTGCTTGGCGAGCTGCTGAGTCAGCGTGCTGCCGCCCTGGGCGATGCGCCCAGCCCGCACGTTGCGCACCATGGCGCGGGCCAGACCGGTGTAGTCAATGCCGCCGTGCTCGTAGTAGCGCTCGTCCTCCATCGAGATGACCGCCTGGCGCATCAAATCGGGAATCTCCTCCTGCGAAAGCAGGGTGCGGTTTTCCGTGAAGATGCGGCCCAGCTCCTCGCCGTTGCGGTCATAGAAAAGGGTGGAGACCGGGAATTCGTTCAGCTTATTCAGATCGACCTGAGCGGCCTTTTCCGAGTAGTGGGAGGCCACCAGGTAGGCCGCGATCACGCCTTGGATCAAGAGCAGGACGCCGGCAAAAAGCACGAGGTTGAAAAACCGGCGCCAAGTCCGCTTTTTCTTCTTCTTGGGCTGAGCTAAATCCGTCCGCGGGGCGGGAGATTTTTGAGGGTCGTTCGGAGCCATATTTAACGGAGAATTTTACCGCTAAGGCCCGGGCTTAGCAAGCGGGCACTTCGGGTGTTGAAGGGAGAACATTCTCCCTCATCGACGTCTCAAACCGTCCGATTTGTCATTGTCCTTAGGCGTCCCCGGGAAAGACCGGCTGTGCCCGGGGGGCGGTCGGCGGCTCCGGCTGCGATTCCGGCTGCGGGGCGGGCGTTGGCTGCGGAGCCGGGACGGGTGTTGGCTGCGGCCGGGGCGCGGGCGCCGGAGTGGGCTGGGGCGCCGGTGCCGAGGTTTCGGCCGGTGCCGCCTGAGTCGTTTCCGCGGGGGGCTCCGGCGCCTCTTCTTCCAGCACAACCGGCGTTGCCCGGGCGCGCGGCACGTAGCCAAGCTGCCAGCACATGTTGCCGAGCATGGTGCAGCGCCAGAACTGGCGCAAAGATTCCAGGCGGTCGTCGGTGTTTTCGCTGTTGCGTAGGTAGTTTGCCCGGCTGTAAATCATCGCCATGATGGCGGGGTCGACCTTGACCTCTTCGGCAAAGGCGATGCCGCGCCGGGCGGCGAGGTCGGCAAACTGGACCATCTGCTGGAGAATCGCCCGCCGGGGGATCTCCCAAGTCTGCGTCTTTTCGTCGTAGTAGCCGTTGAGCTTGAGGTACTTAAGGTTAAGCGTCTCCAGCTCGCAATAGTCATTGACCCAGATCAGGCAGCGGGCCACGTCGCTGAGCGTCCGGGGCGGCGGCGGCGGGACGGGCGGTTTCGGCGGCTTAAAGGCGTCGCCCGGATTAAACCCGATGGCGTCGATGTTCTCGTTGCTGGCGTCGGCGCTGGTCACCGGCATTGATTTGCGCGCTTCGGCCTCCCACTGGCTCTTGGCGTCGCGCAACACGCGGGCGTAAGTGGCCAAATACGGGTCGAGCAGGCCCATCTTGCCGATGCGGTTGGCGTTCTGCTTCAGGCCCAGGGTAAAGAGCTCCGCCGCGCCCAGGTAGGTCGGCACCAGTTGCGGAATCCACAGCTTGGCCCGGCCGTAGACTTCCTTTTTGCTGCCGCCGTCGATCTTGTCGA
This sequence comes from Verrucomicrobiota bacterium, assembly GCA_038745425.1. GTDB lineage: Bacteria > Verrucomicrobiota > Verrucomicrobiia > Methylacidiphilales > UBA1321 > CAWUJC01. The sequence goes on from JBCDLL010000020.1 coordinate 35,292, forward strand.
CCATGCCGTCGTAGGCCTGCACGGCGCTCAGCCAGTAGTTGGTTTCCTGGATGGCGCCGAAAAGCCGCTGCAGGGCCAGCTTCTTTTCCTCCTTGCTGGCGGCGCTGCGTGGGCCAAAGGCCTGGCGGGCAAAAATCTGCGAGCCCTCCAACCGCGCGTTGACCGCGTAAAGCGTATCCGCCTTCTCGGCCAGGACGAGCGCGCTTTGCAGCTCATCGCGGTCGATGCCGGGCTGGTTCATCGTGTCGTTGATCTGCCGCCGGAGGCCGTCGGCCTGGCCCTGCAGCTCCCGGTGCGACATGCTTGGGTCCTTCTCGAAGGCTTCGATCGCGCGGATTTTGGCGTTTGCCTCGATGAATTTGAGCCAGCTCACGTAGAGCAGACCGGCCGAGAGCGCGTCCTGGCCGTCCGCAAAGGATTTAAAGACGTCCTTCCAGAGTTCGCGCAGTTCGGGGCGCAGTCGGTTCCAGGAGGCCGGCGCGCGGGGCCAGTTCTTCTCCGAGGTGCTCAGCGGGCTAAGTTCGGTCTGCGCCAGGTTGCTCAGGTAGGAGAAAAGCTCGCCCTTGATCGGCGGCGTGCTCACCACCATCGGCTGCGTGGGCAGGTCGCCTTCGAGCACTTTTTCCGTCGCGTCGACGATGTCGGTCACAAAGATAACGTCCAGGCCGTTCTGGCGGGCAAACTCCTCGATGTTGCGCAGCGCGCCGTCCGGCATCAGCTCAAAGCGCTGCACGTTGGGCAGCACCACGGTGGTCTTCCCGGCCGCGCCGGCCGCCTTGATGCGCTCTCCCAGAGCGGAGACCGAGCCAATGCTGCCGTCAGGGTTCAGGCTGCCGAGCACAATGACTTCGTCGGGGAACTTTTTCTGCGACGCGGTGCCAATCATGCCGATTGCCAGCGTCAGTCCGACGGAGGTGCCGTCCACCTCGGGAATCTCCGAGACGGTCCATTTGGCCCGGCGCCAGGGCTCCTGCCAGGCAAACGCGCTCGAAAGGGCGGAAATCCAGAATTGGGAACGCAGCAGCCCGAGGGTGGGATTGGCCTTGGCGTCCTCGAAGCGGAAGCTGAGGATGTCGTCGCCGATGTCCTGGCTGATCCCTTGGTTGCGGTCCCATTGCATGCGGATTTCTTTGACCTCGGCGCGGGCATCGCCCAGGAAGTACGTCGTCAGCGGGATGGCCTGGGTGATCGAATTGGCCACTTTGTAGAGGGGCTCGTAGTCCTCTTCGTCATTCTGGGCGCGAAGCTGTCCCGGAAGCAACAGGGCCACCAGCAACGCGAGCATCGCTGGCCGGGTGGCTCGGCGAAGCCGGAAAGGTGCCACTCGGCGGTTAGGCGAGAGGCATCGAAAGGGACGGGGAAACAGCATGTTGTGACTCTATGCGATCTGTTCCAGAACGCACCTTAAATCTTTGTGAGGCAGGAGATCCGTTCCGGCTTTTCTAAGCTCTAATTTGTGCTCATAAACCGTGGAGCAGAGCGCTTTCTTCTGAACTCAAGCGCAGCAGGTCGATTTCCTCCCGCAGTTGGTCGGCACGTTCGGGTTGTTGGTTGCGGGAAAGCGTGGCCGTGTAGACGGCCTGCCAGCCGGGTTGGAGCAACGGGAAGCGGACCGAGGCGTGGTCCAGCAATTGCCAGGCGTCTGCCGGGCGGTTTTGCCGCAGGTAGGCCAACGCCAGCGTGATGCGGTGGGACATCTCGGAGGGATGCTGCTGGACGAGCTTCTCGCTCCGGGCCACGGATTTGGCGTCGCCTTCGTCGAGCAGGAATCGCGCGTAAAGCGCCTGCTGCCAAAGGTTGTCGTTGTCGGGAAAGGCGTGCGCCATCCGTTCAAGCGTCCGCCACAGGCCGCGCGTGTTGCGCCGCTCCTGGTAGTAACGCAGCAACTGGTAAAAACCGTACCGGGCGGTGCTGGGATTCTGCGTCATCATCTCGTAGATGGAGAAGGCCAGGTCGGGCTGGTTGATGGCCTCAAGTTGCTCCGCGAGCCGGAGTTGGGTGGTGGGATGACGCCGCGCCGCCGTGAGCAACTGGCCCCAGAGGAGCTCCACCTGCGGATCGCCCAGCTGAGCCGCTACCCGCGCGCGGTAGAGGGCCCGCTGGGTCGGGTCGACGGGAATGGTCGGATCGTCGAGCAGGTCGACGATGCGGCGGTATTGCCGCTGCTGGGCCAGCGCATCGAGCCGCAACCGGAAGAGCTCCGGCGACGAACGCGCGGTTTCTGCCGGCAGCCAGCGCAAGGTCAGTTCCGGGTAATTCAGGGAATTGAGCCAGCGCCCGATCAAGGCAAGCTGCTCGGGTCTGGGCTTCAGGGATTCCAGCTTGCGCTGCAGGTACGACTCGCGCTCGCTCGGCGGGAGGTTCTGCATCTGCAGCGTCCAGGCCAGGACTTCGTGCTGCCACTGCGCTTTGGGATGGCGGAGCAGACGACGGAGCACCAACTGCCGGGCCGAAACGGGCAAGGCAGGGTCCTTCGCCAGCTCGACCAGCGCTTGCAACGATTGCTCCGAGACGCCGACGCTGACCTCCAGCAGTGTCTCCCTGGCTTCGTCCCGCTGGTTGGGATCGCGGTAAAGCGCTTGGGCGAGCAGGAACTGAGTCTTGCGGTCGCGCGGCGCCACCAGCCGCGCCCGGCGCGCGTAGGTAATCGCGCCCTCGGTGTCGCCGCGCGTAAGGGCGGTAGTGGAGGCCAGATGCAGGCATTCGGAGTCGCCGGGACTGAGGATCAGAAGCCGGTCCAACAACGGAATGGCGATATCGTGGCGGCCCAGCCGCGTGGCGAGTTCAATCGCTTCCCGGGCGTCCTGGGTCGTAGAGCCAGAAAGATTCAGAATGCGCAGGTAGAGCTGTAGGCCCTCTTGCGGAGAGACCTGCGTCGCCCGTCGGGCCAGCAGCCGCAGGGTGGGCACATGCATCGGCGCCTGGTTAAAGGCCTCCTGGGCGCTGGACTGCGAGCGGTAAAACTGGCGCTGCTCCAACTGCCGCAGGGACAGTTCCGCCAGAGCCAAGCTGTGGCCGCGCTTCCACTCCCGGTAGATGGGACGCAGCGCAAAGTAGGCCAAGCCCACGACCAGCGAAATGGCGAAAATGACGAAAAACACCCGCCAATCCAAGCCCGCCCACTGGAGGCGGGCACGGCTTTCCAGCGTACGATCAGAACGGGCGGGCATGGCGGCGAGGGGCGCGAGCGACGGCGCCAAAGAGGCTGCAAGTGCCGTGCCGCAACCCCACTGAAGGCCTCACAGCGGTTCGTCGCATTCGGCGCGGAGCACATCCTCCCAGCTTTCGCGGCGGGAGATCAAGCGGCAGGAGCCGTCAGCCTCGCGCCAGACCTGCGGCGCCCGGCCGAGCGAATTGTAATGCGAGGCCATGGTGTAGCCGTAGGCGCCGGCGTCGCGCACGACCAGCAGGTCACCCGCCCGCGGCACGGGCAGGGGGCGCGGCGCCACGATTTCGCCGGCTTCCTGGGTAAAGACGTCGCCAGATTCGCAGAGCGGCCCGGAGACGAGCATCGGCTCCTCCGGCTCGCCCTGGCGGGCGGGAATTTCGATGCGGTGGTAGGAGCCGTACATCGCCGGGCGGATCAGGTCGGTGAAGCCCGCGTCCGTCATGATGAAGCGGGCGCCGGGGCCCTTCTCGTTGGTCCGGGTCTCCTTGAGGTCGGTCACCCGTGCCACCAGACTGCCGCAGCCGGCCACGTAGTAGCGCCCGGGCTCGATCTCCACCCGCAAGGGGCGCCCGGCCGCCTTCGAGAGAGCCGCCTGGGCGCGTTCCAGCAAGTCCTTGAGCGGAGCGATTTGCAGCGGCTCGTGGCCGCGGTAGTCGTACGGCAGTCCACCGCCGAGACTGACCGCCTCCAGGTCCGGCAGCAGATCCACATGGCTGGCCATGCAGGCGGCCAGACGATCCAGATTTTCCCAGAGTTCCTCCTGGCGCGGTCCGCTGCCGACGTGGGCGTGCAGCAAGGTGATGCTGAGGCTTTCGCGCCGGGCGTGCTTCAGGGTCTCGGACAGGTCTTCCATCCAGATGCCGTGCTTGCTGCTCGGGCCGCCGGTGTCGCAGGCGTTAACGTGGCCGTGGCCGAAGCCGGGGTTGAGGCGCAGGCCGACCGGCCCCCGGTAGCCGATGGAGGCGAGGTCCGCCACCATACCGGGCGAGCCGAGGTTGGGCAGCACGCCGAGTTCGTCGAGCGCCTCCCGCCAGCCGTCGCGGAAGACATCGGCCGTGTAGAGGATGACGGGAGGTTGGTGGCCCCGCGCGAATCCGGCCTCGGCCGCCCGGTGGCATTCGTTGGCCGAGACGGCGTCGATCCAGATGCCGGCTTCGCGTATCGCGTCCAATACGGGCCGGGCGGAATTGGCCTTCATCGCGTAGCGGGCCTGGAGACCCTCGTGCGCGGTTAGTTCCCGCACGTCGCTGATCGCGGCCCGCAGCACGGGCGCCTCGTAGAGATAGAACGGCGTGCCGACCTTGGCGGCGATCTCAGCGAGCAACTCCGGCTGTTCGCAGGCACGCGGTTGTGGGGTGGGGGGAAGTTGGGTCATGGCGGAAACCAGGCATGATCGCCTATGCGGCCCGGGTAGGCAAGCCGGCAAGCAGGCTGGCGGCGGCTTTAACGGCGGCGACCTGCGCCGCCACGCGTTGTTCCAGCGGCAGCGAGGAGGGTGTCTCCAGTGTGTAGCAGGCGCCGGTGTGATGCCGCGTGAGATAGAACGCCTCCGGCCAGTCCGGGCGCTGAAAGAGCTCGTCCAGGTCCAGCGATTCGCGGGAAATGACGCCGTGGTCGGCCGGGAACTCGTCGATTTCGGAGGCCTCTTCGATCGGCACCTGCTGGGCCATCGCGGCCAGCAGATTCCGGGAGAGGACGGGCCCCGGGCCGGGATGCAGCTCGTAGAGGTAGGCGCCGGCGGATTCCCAGTCCTCGTGCATGCAGATGGCGGTATCCACGCGCGGGAGCATGCGCAGCGCGTCGATGTGTCCCTGCACTTCGTCGGACTTTGGCCCTTGGTAGTCGCGGTTGCAGTCCACGCCGTGGCGGTTTTCGCGCGCGCCGACGGCCAGGCCCTCCGGATTGAGCAGAGGGAAGGCGTAAACCTCCAAGCCCTGGAAAGCCTCGGGCTGGCGGGCCAGTTCCAGCAGGGCGAGGGGCGGAGCGGGCTCATCGCCGTGGACGCCGGCTGACAGGTAAAGTTTCGGAGAATCCGCGTGTTGGCCCGGGCGGTGCAGCCACGGCCGGGGGCAGTCCCGGATTGGGTTCAGGAAATTCAGCTCCCAGCCGTGTGCTTGGGCGGCGGTTTCCACGCCCCGGGCCAGCGCGACGACATCCAAATTGCTTGCGGCCATTCCCTAAGCTTGGCCGGAGGGACAAACAAGCGCAACGGGAAGATTTGCTCTCGCCAATTCGGGCCCGACAATCCAATGCTGAACCCATGGAGGAGATACTGAGCAACCCGCTGGTTGCCCTGTTCGCGATCATTGGCCTTGGGCTGATCCTTGGGAGCATCAAGGTCTGGGGTCTTTCCCTGGGCAGCTCCGGCGTGTTGTTCGTCGGGCTGGTCTTCGGCCACTTCGGCTACGGCATCCCGCCAATTATCGGCACGATCGGGCTGGTGATTTTTGTCTATTGCGTCGGCATCGGCGCCGGCGGGCGCTTCTTCAACTCGCTCAAGCAGCACGGAGTCAACTTTGCCCTGCTGAGCGTTGTGGTGGTGGCGGTGGCGGCAGGGGCAACCTGGATCCTGGCCCGGATGGCCGATCTGCCGACGGATCTGGCCACGGGCATCTTCGCCGGAGCGCTGACCAGTACGCCGGCGCTGGCGGCCGGCCTCGAGTCCATCCCGGCGGAGGAATCCCTCATCAGCATTGGTTACAGCATCGCCTACCCATTTGGCGTGGTCGGTGTCGTCGTGATGGTCCAACTCCTGCCGAGGCTGATGCGGGTTGATCTGGCGGAACTGGGCAAGAAGCTGGACCAGGAGGACCCGGAGCAGCGGGAGGTCGGTTCCCGGCTTGTGCGGGTGACCAACCCGAATCTCTTCGGGCAGAAAATCAGCGAGAAAAATTTCTTTGCCGCCACCAGCTGCACAATTTCCCGGGTGCTGGAAAACGACCGCCTACGTCCGCTGCGCTACGACGACATCTTCGAGCAAAACGGCCTTGTGATGCTGGTCGGCTTCGAAGACAAAGTCATGCATGCGGTGGACTTTATTGGCCGGGTGGAGGAGCGCTACCTGCCGCTCGACGCCGACCGCGAACGCCGCCAGTTGGTGCTGACTTCGGCCGCCGCTGCCGGCAAGGCCCTGCGCTCGCTGGAGACGCTCAAGCAGTACGGCGTGGTCATCACCCGCATCCGTCGAGGTGACGTCACCTTTGCCCCCACGGGTGACACGGTGGTGGAGTCCGGTGATGTGCTCCAAACAGTGGGCCAGCCGGAGGACCTGGAGAAGTTCGCCGGTTTTATTGGGCACCGCTCCCAGGCGGACTTTGAGACGGACATCCTTTCCTTTGCGGTGGGGATCACCCTGGGCGTTTTGCTGGGCTTGTTGCCGTTCGGTGGTGGGGAACAGCCCTTCACGCTTGGCTTGGCCGGTGGTCCGCTTTTCGTCGGGCTGGTGCTGGGTCACTTCGGGCGGATTGGCCGCATCGCCGGTTTTATCCCACGGCCCACGCGGCTCCTGCTGAGCGAGTTGGGCCTGGTCATGTTTCTGGCGGCAGCGGGCACCCGGGGTGGTGGCGCGTTCGTTGCCACGGTCGAGCAGTACGGCCTGGTCGTGTTTGCGGTCGGGGCGGTGGTGACGGCGTTGCCGCTGCTCATTGCGGTGCCGCTGGCTCAGTGGGTCTGGCGCCTTAATCTGCTACAGGCGCTAGGCGGCGTCTGCGGCGGGATGACGTCCACCCCCGCCCTTGGGACGATCACCGCAAAGACCGATTCCCAGGTGCCGGTGGTCAGTTACGCGACGGCTTATCCCGTGGCGCTGATTTTGATGATCGTTTTAACCAAGGGTCTCGTCCAAGTACTGGGAGTTCCACAATGAAGGCTGTTCTGTGGTCTTTCCGGCTTGCCGTCCTCTAGGCGGTCGGTCACAATCATATCAACTGGAAACGATCAGCATGACAGGGAGAGGCTTACGGGTGTATGCATACGGAGCGTTGCTCGCCGCGCTGGCAGCGCTTCCGGCGGTTGCTTTCTTTGAGGATATCACCGTCGAGATCGACCAGGACACCGACAAGGAGTGGGTGGGCTTTTACGATCAGCTCGAGACGATGCTGTTCACCATCAAGCTCAAGAACACCACTCAGGAGGTTCAGCGCGGTAAGATGTGGGTCTACGTGGTGGGGGAGACCAACACCCGCGGCCGCAAGAAAGACAGTTACTCGATGCTCGATATCCAGAAGATGCCGGTCAAGCTCGAACGCTACGAAGAGGGCGAGTACCAGACCAAGGAAATCGAAAACGATAACGTCGAGCGCTGGTATTCGGGCAGTTCCACCTATTACGGTGTCATGGTGGTCATCAAAGACCTGGACGGAAACGTGATCGTCGCCAAGTCCAATCGGCAAAAGCTCGACAAGCTCACCGATGAAATCATGAAGACAAAGAAGGGCGATACCTTCGACGACGACTAGTTGTCAGCGCACAAGGGATGGCCTTAATCCACGGAGACGAACGACATGAACACGATTGGCTTTAGAATTCTGGCGTGCGGTGTGCTGCTGGCCATACTGGCGGCAGCTCCGGCCCACGCTTTTCTCGACGACATCACAATTGAGATCAAGCAGGACACGGACAAGGAGTTCATCTCCTACGATGACCAGCTTGAGACCCTCCAGTTCTCGATTGAGCTCAAAAACACCACCCAAAACGAAATCCGCGGCAAGATGTGGGTGTATATCATCGGCGAGAACGTCGGCAAGGAGGCGAAGCGGAACAAGTACGCGATGCTCGATATCCAGAAAATGCCGGTCAAACTGGAACGGTACGAAGAGGCGAAGTACCAGACCAAGGAAATCGAAAACGAGTTTGATCGGTACTGGATTACCCATGGCGCCGAGTACTATGGAGTAATGGTGGCCATCAAGGACATGGACGGCAAGGTCGTCGCGTCCAAGTCCAACCGGCAAAAGCTTGAAAAGCTGGCCGACGAGATCATGAAGACGAAGAAGGGCAAGAGCTTCGACGACTAAAACAGGGCGGGTTGCTCCAGCTTGGTGGTGGCAATGGCCTCGTCGCCCACGAGGCGCTCGTGCAGTTCCCACATGGCGCCATCGCCCAGGCTGGCCAGATAGTCGCAGGCCGCGCGGTGGACGCCTTCCTTCTTGATGCGCACGGCAAAGAAGTCCGGCAGCAGGTGGTCGTGCCCCAGCAGCACCTGGAAGAGCTGCTCCATCACACGGGCGGCGCGGCGGTTTTGGTCGGCCAAGTCGTGGTGGTAGTAGAGCCGGTGCTGAAGAAGCGTGCGCATTTCGCGCACGGCCGTGGCGGTGCGTTCGCTGAAGCCGACCAGCGGCGCGTCCTGGCGGCGGACATCGTCCGGGTGGTGCGGATCGGCTTCCCGGATGCGTTCTGCCGAGGCGGTGATGGCGTCGTCCAGAAGGTGATCGATGAGGCAGCGCAGCACGTAGGGCCGGCGGCGTTCCGGCGCGAGCCGGGAGTAGATTTGCAGCACTCGCTGCTCGACCTCGACCCACGGTGTGAGCTTGTGGAGCTCGCCGTCCTGCAGCAGTCCGGCTTCCAGACCGTCCTCCAAATCATTGCAGGCAAAGGCGATCTCATCGGCGATGGTCGCCGCCTGTGCCTCCAGCCCGGGCTGGGCAAAACCGTCCGTTGGGGCGGCACCGGTCGGTGGCGTCGGCGCCTGTCCGGCCGGGGCCAGTCCCTCCAGCACCTCCCAGCTCAGGTTGATGCCGTTAAACTCCGGGTAGCGCACTTCCAGCTCGCTCAGCACCCGAGCGCTTTGGGTGGAGGGGCGGAACTCCCCGTGCTCGCGCATCTGCCGGGCGAGCGCGTCCTCGCCCGGGTGGCCCAGGCTGGGCGCGCCGACACTGTGGGCCAGGGCGATCGCCTCGGCCAGGTCGTCGTTAAGCCGCAACGTTCGGCAAAGGCCCCGCGCAAGCGAGGCGGTTTCGATCACGTGCGTCAGCCGGCTGCGGCTGCGCTTGCCCTCCGGGTCCAGAAAGAGCTGCGTCTTGAACTCCAGGCGCCGGAAGGCTCGGCTGTGGACGATGCGGTCGCGGTCGCGCTGGAAGCCGGTGCGGCGAGGGTTGGGTTCCTCGTCGTGGTAGCGCCCGCGGCTCTCGGCGCTGGACTGCGCGTAGGCGGCCAGGTGTTTGAGTTCGGTTTTTTCCTGTTCGGAGCGGTCTTGAGTGGCCATACGTCGGGTGCTGGTTAGTGGTCGAAGCCCAGGAGGGCCTCGCGGGGGATGTGGAGTTTTACGCGGTCGCCGCAGCCCGCGCGGGCGTGGGTCAGGGCCTTGATTTCTGGCCCCGCTTCGGTTTCCAGGCGCAGGGCGTTGATGCGGCCCAGGAAGCTGGCCGAAAGCACGCGGGCGGGGAGGCCGTCGTTGTCTTCTCCGCGCACCTCGACCTGCTCCGGCCGCACGCCAAAGAAGCGCCGGTCGCCCGCCCCGAGGGCGCCGCGCAGCGGGCTGTCGTCGCGGTAGAGGTTGATCTCGCCGAGGAAGCCGGCGACAAAGGTGTTGTCCGGGCGGTCGTAGAGCTCGTCCGGCGTCCCCAGCTGGCGGATGCGGCCGGCTTCCATCACGGCGATGCGGTCGGCCAGGGCGAGCGCTTCTTCCTGGTCATGGGTGACGTAGACGCTGGTTCGTGGCTTTTGCTGATGAAGCCGGTCGATTTCCTCGCGCATTTCCTGACGCAGGGCGGCGTCGAGGTTGGAGAGCGGTTCGTCGAAGAGGAGAACATCGGGTTCGACCACCAGGGCGCGGGCCAGAGCCACGCGCTGCTGCTGGCCGCCGGAGAGCTGGGCCGGCTTGCGGTTGAGGTGGCGGGACATCCGCACCGTTTCCAGCGCCTCCGCCGTGCGGACGGTTAGCTCCTCCTCCGCCGTGCCGCGGGCGCGCAGGCCGTAAGCCACGTTCTCGAACACGGTCAGGTGTGGCCAGAGCGCGTAGTTCTGGAAGACCATCGCCGTGTTGCGGTTCTGGGTCGGCACGCGGGTGACATCGCGGCCGTCGAAAAGGACGCGGCCCGCGCTGGGTTCGCTGAAGCCGGCCAGCAGCCGCAGCAGCGTCGTCTTGCCGCAGCCGGAAGGCCCGAGCAGAAAGAAAAACTCGCCGGAGCGGATTTCCAGGTCGACGCCGGCGACGGCGGCCACGTCCTCGAAGCGCTTCTCGATTTTTTCCAGCGTGATCTTCATGGTTGGGACGCCGCTTCCTTTGCTTGCCTGGCCAGTTTCTCGTAGCGGGCCAGCGCGGCCCGTTGCCAGCCGATAATCAGCTCGTTTTGCGAAATGGGATCCTGCCACGCCTCGGCGGAAAGTTCGAGCAATTGTGCTTCGTCCAGAGGCGGGCGCTTGAATTCTGCGATGAGGTTCTCGCGCAGCGGGCCCTCCGGCAGGGCCAGGAGGCTTTGCCAGCAGTCGCGGCAGCTCGAGTGCAGGTCGACAAAGACGGTGCCGAGCAGCCCGGCCAGGATGCGGCGGCGCTGGTTGGAAAGATCGGGATCAAACTCCAGCCCCAGCTTCAGCCGGAACGGATTGACCCGCACGGGCGTGGCTGCGCCCAGTTCGTCGTAGAGCCCGGGCAGGATGCTCATGCGGTTGACGTCAAACTTGACCGCGCCGCCGGGCTGTCCCTTGGCCAGCATCCAGAGCTTTTGCCCGGGCTCGCTCAGGACCCAGATGAGGAAGCGCTCCGCCACCTCGCGGTGGGGCGCGCCCCGCAATAGGCTGATGCCGTCGGGCCCGATGACGGTGCCGTCGGTCGGCAGGGCAAAGCTCATCCGGTCGGCCCCGGCGTAGGCCACCTGCATCCAGCCGTAGATGTCGATCGCCACGGCGAAGGCGACGTCGCCGACGCTGGCCGCCTTGGCGGTCGAGCCTGCGCTCTTTAGAAAGCTGCGCACGTTGCCGCTGAAGCCGGCGATGATACCCCAGCCGCGCTCCCAGCCGTAGGTCTGCAGGATGATCTCGTAGATGAGCAGAACGCTGCCGCTTTGGCGTGGGTCGCAGGAACTGACCCAGGAGAACATCTCCGGCCGGGCCAGGTCCTCCCACTCGGTGGCGACCGGCAAATCCACGATCCGCCGCACGACTTCGTTGGTCAGGATGCCGAAGCCCGAGAGGGCCGCGCCGTGCCAGTACCCGTCGGGGTCGGACATCGGCAGGCCGGAGAGATCCGGCGGGATCTGCGCAGCCAAGGCCTCCGGCAACTGGAACGGCGCGCTTAGCCCGGCGGCCTGGAGGTCGCGGTGCGGGTCCACCCCGCCGCCGTAAAAGAGGTCGACGCCGATGGTTTCCGGGGTCTGCGCAAACTCGCTGTGGATCGTGCGCAGCATCTGCGAGGTGCCGCCGCCGGTTTCGCGCCAGCGCAGGGTCACCGGCTGGCCGTAGGTTTCCCGGTGCCAGGCGCTAAAGGCCCGCTCCGTTTCGACTTTGATCGACGGATTGTGCGGAGAAATCAGGATGAGTTCCAGCGGCTCGGACGCGCGCGCGTTGAGCAGCGCGGCCGCAGCCAGCAGGAGGCAGAGAATGCCTTTCATGAGCCTCATCTTAAGCCAGAAAAACGCCGGGGTGTTAGTCTTAGGTGTGCAAGAGCTAATTACAAAAGTCCCGCGTGCCCGCGCCAGTTGGATTTTGGCCGCTGGGCTCGGCGCAATGAGGGAGCTTATCAAAATTGATAAGTGACCGAAGAGCAACACCGCCCTGCGGCCAAAAGACACTGGCCTCGAGGAGGTTGCGGTTCTTTTCCGCCGTGGTTTTGTCGTTTGTCAGTCACAGGTATATTTGATACCTGCTCCTTCCTCTCTTCTAGCCACGGCGGAAAACTCCTCGCAACGCGGGCCGCGTGGGACTTTTGTAATAAGCTCTAAGTTTGCTAGGTGCGTTCTTTTTTTCGGGAAATTTCCCTTTTTGGCCCTTTTTTGGACGGAATGAACGGAATTGACGAAAGGTTTGGAATCCGGATGCCAAAAAGCTACCCGGGAATTTGGATCATTTGGTCATGCCCTCTTTTATCTACCGCCAATGGCTGGCGAAGCAGTCGGTAGCAGGAGCTTTCAGCTCCTGGCACAGGACCAGGATGGTCCTGCTACGGGAATCGGTGAGAATCTATGAAATCTGTGGATAAAAAACCCTACCGCCAGCGGCTGGCGACGCAGCCAAAGTAGGCGATGACAATGCCCGCCACGACGTGCCAGACGAGCACCCAGGTACAGGCTTCCAGGCTGGAGAGCGGCGTGTCGGTGATGGCGGCGGCCAGGTCGTAGTACTGGGACTGCACGCCGCGCAGCGTTTGCAGGAAGCCGCTCCAGCTCCAGTAGGCGGCGATGAAGGGGCGGGTGATGCTCCCCAGAAGTTCGGGCATGGCGAGCAGCGCGCCCGAGAGGGGAAGCTGGAAGCCCACGAAGTAAATGGAGATTAGGGAGGATTGCTCGGTGGTGTCGCTCCAGGCGGAGACGGCGAGCGTCAGGTAGGTGAGGGCGGCGTTGGCCAGAAAAAGCATGAGGCCCTGGGAGATGAGGTCCCCGGGAAACTGGCAGATGACGCGGACAAAGATCGTCATCCAGACTGACTGCACCAGCACCAGGAAGAAGACGTAAACGACCTTGCTGGAGAGGTAGGCGCCCGGACTCAACCCGGCGAGGCGCTCCTTTTCGTAAAGGAGGCGCTCGGAGACGATTTCGCGCGCGCCGTTGTTTGAGCCCATCAGCGTCATGAGAATGACCTGGAACATGATGAGGCCGCTGACTAGCCCGCCCACTTGGCTGGTTTGCTTGGTGAAGTCGAGCGTCTCGCGGAATTGCTCGGTGACTGTGATATCCAGCCCGAGCGAAAGATTCTGGATTTGCGGCAGCCCGTGAAAGGCGAAGGGCACCACCATGGCCGGGAAGAGAAAGAGCAGGGTGACTTGGAGAACGACCTCCCCCTTGGCGCGGAAAAACAGCCGCCAGCGCCGCGCCAGCAGAATGAAGAATTGCGTGAGCACGCCGGCGGGCTGGGCCATCGGCTCGGCGGCGGGCTCATCCTCGGCCGGGGATTCCGCCTCGCCCTCGTCCGCCGCGGGCGCGTCTTCGGTTGCGCCCGGCTTTTCTTCCTCCGGCATGGTGGCGGGCACCAGGTAGGAAGCGGCGTGTTCGTTCCAGAGCTCGGCCCATTCTTTCCCGCTGTGCCCGGCCAGGCGGGCAAAGATCTCGTTCGGCGTCTCCACCTGGAAGTAATGCAGCAGATGGTCGGGCGCCCCGCAGTAGACAACCCGGCCCTCCTTGAGCACGGTGACCGAGTCGTAGAGCTCCAGATGCGAGAGGCTGTGGGTGACGCTGAGCACCAGCCGCTGGCCCTCGCGGGCCAGGTCGCGCAGCAGGCGCACGATGTCGTCCTCGCTGTTGGGGTCCAGGCCGCTGGTGACCTCGTCGCAGAGCAGCAGGCGCGGCTCGCTGACGATTTCCAGGCCCAGGCCAAGCCGCCGGAGCTGCCCGCCGGAAAGCATCCGGTTGCGCCGGTCGGGGATTTCCTGCAAGCCGACCAGCGCGAGCACTTTCTGCAGGCGCTCCTCGCGCGCAGCCGCGCTCAGCCCCCGCACCCGCAGGCGCAGGGCTTCGTCGAGAGTCTCGCGGACGGTGAGGGCCGGCTGGCAGATGGAGAACTGCGGCACGTAGCCCAGCTCGGCCGGCTCGATGTCCTTTTCCTCGACGTCCCGGCCGTTCCAGTGGAGCTGGCCTTCCTGCGGTTCCAGCAGCCCGGCGATAACCTTAAGCAGCGTGCTCTTGCCGCAGCCCGAGGGCCCAATGACCGCGCCAAAGTGCGGCCGCCCGTACTGCAGGGTGACGTTCTGCAGGATGGTTTGCCCGGCGCGGCCCACCCGCAGGGTGGCGTCTTGGAGGTGCAGCATGGGCCTTGATCTAAGGGTGTGGCGCGGCTGGCGGCAACTGCAATCGCCGGTGGGGCGAGCTAGGCCGAGTCGTCCCCGCTGACCCAGACGCTTTCGATCACGGCCTCGGGGTTGAACTTCTCGGTCTCGAAGAGCAACTTACCGGTCTTGAGCCGCTCCTCTTGGTTGGGATAGACGCCGACGCGGGAGGCGTGCTTTTCCTCAGGCAGCCGGGCTCTCAGGGCGAGGTTGAACGGGAAACCAGTGCCGGGATTTTGGAACCGAATCCACTCGTACTTGTCGCCGCGGTTGGTGAAGGAGAGGTAGGGCGGGCCCAAGTCCGCCGCAAGGTCGGCCAGCTTGGAGCCGGGGCCGAAGTAGGCGGGCCCGAGCGCCTTCGTATTCAGGTTGCCAAAAAACTTGAAGCGAGGGTTGGAGGTCACCAGCCAGGAGATTTTGTCCTGCGGCTCGTCTGCCACGAAAAGCAGCGTGTATTGGACCTTACCGCCATAGATGACCTCGATCCCGTCCACGTCCGGCAGGTAATCCTCAACCTGGCGGAAAGTGTAGTCTTCACCAAGGTCCTGCTTGAGTTGATCGACCGTCATCCCCAGCCTGGCGGGGCCGATGCCACTCTTTCCAATCATGTAATTTGAATCGAGCAGTTTGTGAGCGGCGGCTTGGCCGGAGGCGGCAAACAGAAGCAGGGCGCTGGGAAAAGCGAGGGCGAGGAGGCGAATCATGTTTGGATTATGGCCCGCGAGGGTGGCGTTTGGCAACGTTGTCCGCTGCGACCGAAGCGCCTGCGGGCCGGCGCCGTCTTAACTCTGTCGGCTTGAGTGACGACGCCGGGATTGGCAACGGGCGCGCGATGTGCCAGCCTTCCCGCCTACTTATGGGCAAGATCTTCAAGTACGTACTAGTTCTCAGCGCGGTGGTTTTCTTTCTGCTGATCGCCGGCCTCGTCGGCGGCTACTACTGGCTGCTCGGCTACCTCAAAAGCGACGACTTTCGCCAAATGGTACGGGAGGAGAGCGGCAAGGCCTTCGAGATGCAGGTGGACCTGATGCCGCTGCACTGGACCGGCTCCAGCATCTACACGGACGGCCTCTCCGGCCAGGCGCTGGGCGCCACGCCGGTGCGCGACCTGCGCGCCGACCAGCTCCGCGCCAACCTCGACATCTACGGCGTGCTCGACGGCGTTTGGGAGGTCCCCACCATCGAAGTCCAGCGGGTGCGCCTGCTGCTGGCCGCTCCCCACCAGGCGGGGACGGATTCGGTCATTTTCGCCAACGAGGAGCCGACGGCGGCCCTCAGTTTTGACGACGACCCCGGAGCCTCCGCGCCGGAAGCGGAAGCCGCGCCTTCCTTCCTGGAGGGCCTCCTGCCGACCGAGGTGAAGATCGGCGAAGTGAGCGTGCAGGATGTGGAAGTGGAATGGGTGCCCGAGGGCTCCGCGCCGATCACGCTGGACGGCCTGCGCGTGCTGGCCCAGCCGCGCGGCGTGGCCTGGGACATCCTGGGCCAGAACGGCACTGTCAAAATCCCGGACTGGCCGGACCTCCAGGTGGCCGACACCAAACTGCGCTACACGCCGGAGGCCGTCTACGTCACCGAAGCCAACCTGCGGGTGGACAACCAGGGGCGCATCAAGCTCTCCGGCGAGGTCGCCACCACGGAGGACCAGCAAATGAAGCTCAACGCCCAAGTGCAGCGCGTTCCGCTTAGCACGCTGCTCGAGGGCGACTGGCGCATGCGCATCCTCGGCAACATCTTTGGCGACGTCGACGCCGAGGGGAGCCTGTCTTCGCCGGAGGGCCTCAGCATCAGCGGCGAGGTCAGCCTGCAGGACGGCCGGCTCGAGGCGCTGCCGGTGCTCAACGACATCGCCGCCCTGACCAAGTACGAGGACTTCCGCAGCGTGCCGCTCCAGAAGGCGTCGGCCAAGTTTAACTGGACCCCGGTGCAGCTGGAGGTGCGCGATCTGGAGCTCAAGAGCGAGGGCCTGCTCATCATCCAGGGCTGGTTCCAGCAGGAAGGCATCCAGATCAAAGGCAAGCTGGAGGTTGCGACCGTCCCCGCCGCTCTACGCTTCCTGCCCGGCGCGGAGGAATACGTCTTCACGCGGCAGGAACTTGGCTACGTCTGGACGGAGGTCAACCTTTCCGGCACCACGCTCGACCCGAAGGAGGACCTCTCCGAGCGGCTCAAAGGCGCCGCTGTCCAGCAGCTAGGCGATGACGCCTTCGACACAGTCGACCAGGTCATTGACGCCGCCCGGGAGTTCATCCCCGGCTTCATCCCTTAGAGCTTGTTACAAAAGTCCCACGCGGCCCGCGTTGCGAGGAGTTTTCCGCCGTGGCTAGAAGAGAGGAAGGAGCAGGTATCAAATACACCTGTGACTGACGAACGACAACGCCACGACGGAAAAGAACCGCAACCTTTTCA
>JBCDLL010000021.1:0-47539 GCA_038745425.1 Verrucomicrobiota bacterium
ATCCTTTGGGCGGATCAGCGTCACCGCCGTCACCACCACCACCACCGCGAGCGACGCCACCGGGATGTACTCCACAAACGTGCCCAAAAGCAGCACCACCAGCAGGCAGACAATGCCGCTGGTGATCCCGGCAAAGGGCGAGGTGGCGCCGCTGTCGGCGTTGAGCGCGGAGCGGGTCAGCGAGCCCGAGGCCGGCATGCCCGAGAGCAGGCCGGTAGCGGTGTTGGCGGTGCCGAGCGAAAGCATCTCTTGATTCACGTCGACGGTCTCGCCGTAGCGGCTGGCCAGCGACTTAGCCATAAAGGTGTTCTCAATCGTGCAAAGAAAGGCGATGGCAAAAGCCCCGCCGAGCAGTTGACTAAAGAGGTCGAGATCGGCCGACGGCAGGGTAAGCGTGAATTCGCTGATGCTGACCGCGTCAAGCATCTCCACCCCGGAGGCGGAAAACGGAATGAAGTACGCCGTCTCGAAGTAGGCCAGCGTGGCGATGATCGCCAGGGTAATGGCGACACCGGGAAGCTGCGGCGCGCCGTAGCGGAACGCCACCAGCAGACAGAACGTGAGCAGCGAGACCACCAGCGTGGCCTGGTTGGCATTCGGCAGGTAATAAAGAGCGTTGCCCACCGCGTTGTAAAAGAAGGCGCCGTCCAATTTGGGGACTCCGAGCACGTTGTGGAGCTGCTTGGAAATGATGAAAAGCGCCGCACCCGTGATGTAGCCGATGATGACCGTGCGCGACACGTACTGCGTCAGGGTCGCCACCTTGAAGAACGCTCCCACAATCAAGAGCAAGCCGATCATGATGGTGAGCATGATGAGCGCCTCGCTGTTGCTGTGGGCGGTCCCGGCAGTGAAGGCCAGCGTGCTGGCGATGAGAGCGGCGGTCGCATTGGTCGGCCCAATCATGGTCACCCGCGAGCTGGCCATGAGACCGGCCACAATCGGCGCCACCACCGAGCAAAAGATGCCGTGGACGACCGGAATCTCCGCGATGAGCGAGTAGGCCATGCCCTGCGGAAAGCCGAGCAGCGCCACGTTGACGCCGGCGCGGGTGTCGGGTGCCAGGTTGGCCAGCGAGTATTTCTTAAGGTGGTCCTGAATCGTAAGCGGACGAAGCGTGGTCTCGGCAATCAGGCGCCGGGTCGCAAGACGGGTTTCGCGCCAGGCGGTGCGGACGATGTTGACCAACTCGTTCAAGGCTGGCGCGGCTCCACCCCGCGGGCGGCCCTCCTGGATACAAACTCGGCTCGGTTGGACATGCGATTCCTATCAAACCAAAATCCGCCGCGATGCCAAGCTTGCGTCGCGCCCGGGGCGACATCAATCCGGTTGCGCGCCCGGGGCGATCCCGCTACGGTGGCGCCCTCATGCTCGCGCGGCGCATCATTCCCTGCCTGGACGTCCACAACGGGCAGGTCACCCGCGGGCAGCAGTTCGGCCGGTTTGAGGACAACGGCCTGCGCAACGTCGGGGACCCAGTCGAGCTGGCCCGGCGCTACAACGAGGAAGGCGCCGACGAAATGGTCTTTTTCGACATCACCGCCACCGCCGAGGGCCGGCGCAACATGCTGGAAGTCATTCGCCGGACGGCGGACGTCTGCTTCATGCCGCTGACGGTGGGCGGCGGCGTCCGCACCACCGAGGACATGCGCGAGATGCTCCAGGCCGGGGCGGACAAGGTCAGCGTCAACTCCGCGGCGATCAAGAATCCCGACCTGATCCGGGCGGGGGCGGAGACCTTTGGCGCGCAGTGCGTGGTGCTTTCCATCGACGCCAAGCGGACAGAGAGCGACCGGTGGGAGGTCTTCACCCACGGCGGGCGACAGGCCACCGGGCTGGACGCGGTCGAGTGGGCCGTGCGCGGGGTCGGGCTCGGCGCGGGCGAGGTGGTGCTCAATTCCATCGACGCCGACGGCATGAAGACCGGCTACGATCTCGAGATCAATCAGCGGATCAGCCGGGCGGTGCCGGTCCCGCTGGTGGCCTCCGGCGGCGCCGGGGCGCTGGAGCACTTTAGCGAGGTGCTGGCCGCGGGCGAAGCCGATGCCGTGCTCGCCGCCAGCGTTTTCCACTTTGGCACATTCAGCATCGCGGAGGTGAAGGCGCACCTCGCGTCCCGAGACATCCCGGTCCGCTTGAACTAAGAGCTTTCACTGTTTACGAAAAAGGCCGGGCAGCAGTGCCCGGCCTTTCGCTCTTCTCTGGCGATGAAGTCGCCTTAGAGGGTCTGGAGGAAGCGGACCAACTGCTCCCGGTTGGGGCTGTTGGCGTGGCGCACGTAAAAGCCCGAAGCGGCGGTGGCCAACTGGAGGGCGTGCGGCATGCCCAGGCCGAGCAGGCGGCCGATGACGAAGCCGGCGTTGAAGTGGTCGCCCGCGCCCGTGCTGATCTTGGGCTTGGCCGTGTAGGGCCCCTCGACGTGGAACTCGCCCGTCTCGTCGGCGCCGGAAGCGTACTTGGTCGGGTGGATCACCACGGTGTGGAGGTCGAGCTTTTCGCGGATGGCGGCGGCCAGCGCGGCGTTACCCTTGGGGGAGTTCGGGGTCTTCTTCAGGCGCAGCACCTTGGCGACGTGCTTGCTCTCGCTCTCGTTCAGGCCCAGGATGATATCGTTGTACTCCTGGAACTCGCCGATGATGCGCAGGGCGGCGTGGAGGTCGGCGTCGAGGCGCTTGGCCGGGTCGGCCAGGTCGAAGAACATCAGCTTGCGCGGGCCCTTTTTCTTGGGCATGTAGTCGCTCAGCAGGCGCTTCCAGATGGCGGACAGGTGCGGCAGCATCGTCCAGTTGACCATGCCGATAAAGTGGGATTGGCTCCAAAGCTTGCGGAAGGTGGTGTCGCCCAAGCGCTTTTTGATCGTCTCCCAAGAGACCTCGTTAACCGTGGCGTGCTGGCCGAACATGAGTTTGCCGTCGGAGAACTCAAAGGCGTTGGTCAGCGCGGGCTCGGCAATCGAGCGCACTTTGCAGCGCTTGGCAAACTCGGAGAATACCGGGTGGATTTCCGGGTAGCCGAGCATGCCCACGTAATGGACCGGGGCGCCCAGGGTGCTCAGGGCAAAGGCCATGATTGGCCCGTTACCGCCAAACTTGGTGGCCTGCGAAACGATCTCGAAGTTGGCGCTCAGGCCCGAGGCGCCGCTGATGCGCTTCGAGAAGTTCTTCATGCTGTTGAAGGGGGTGTACTTGGTTGGCGACTGGCGCTGGTCAACCACCTGGAAGATCTGATCGACGAAGCCGTCGAAGCCCATCAGGCTTTGGAATTTTAACAACTGGGCTCGGGAGCCGATGAGGCGTTCGGCGGTTTGGCGGGCAAGACGTGAATCAGTCATAGGGTCGCAAGGCTAGCAAAAAGTTAGACGCTTGACAAGCGGCATGATTTCTCTGGAATGGAAAGTCTCTCTCGGTACCGCTCCGGACCGGGCGATTTTACGGCCTTTTCGAAGCCTCAACCCCGCTTCTCTTGTTCCCCGCATGTATCTTCGACTCGCCGCATTTTTCGGACTAACGGGCGTGATTCTGGGTGCCCTGGGCGCCCACGGCACGGTTTACGATCAGATCGTGGCCAACGATCCCCTCGTGGTCAAAGAGGGCGATCTGGTCGTCTTGAGCGACCGCCTGACCAACTGGAAGACCGGCGTTTTTTACCAGCTCATCCACTCCGTGGCCATGATGGCGCTGGCCGTCGCCGCGCCGCTGCGCCGCGTACCCATCCTGCTTTGGACGGCGGGCATCCTGCTCTTTTGCGGCAGCCTCTACATTCTCTCTCTGACCAGCATCCCCTGGCTTGCCCCGCTCACGCCGGTCGGCGGGCTCCTTTTGATGGGCGGCTGGGCCTGGCTTTTGCTGGCGCCCTCCCCTTCCCCGGCACTGTCTCCGACCCCGGCTCAAGATCAAGACTGAACTCGTGAGACCGGGTAGCTGCCCAGCACCGAGCAAAAAGTCGTTTTGTATTGCAGGCGATTGAGCGCGCGGTGGAAGCCGAGTTCGTCCGGCACCCCCTCCACCTCGACCATAAACCGGTACTCGCTGAAACGGCCCGGAATCGGGCGTGATTCGATCCGCGTCAGATTGAGCTTCTGGCGGGCCAGGGTTTGCAGAACCGCCACCAGCGAGCCGGGCTCGTGCGGCAGCTCAAAGACGAGGGTGGTGTGCGTGGGTTGCTTGCGGGATTTGAGTTCCCGGCCGACGACAAAAAAGGTGGTCCGGTTGGGCACTCCGCTGTCGATGTCGCGGCTCATGACCTTGAGGCCGTAGAGCTCCGCCGCGTGGACCCCGGCAATGGCGGCCGCGCCCCGCTCGCCCTTGACCCGCCGGGCCGCCTCCGAGGTGCTCGTCAGCGCCTCGCGCCGGGCGAGCGGAAAGTGCGCGTCGAGCCACTCCTTGGCGTGGACCAGCGGCGCCGGGTGGCTGTAGATCACCTTGGGGCTGGACTGGAGCCGCCGCGTGAGCAGGGCCAGCTTGACCCGCAGGTGGAGCGCCTCGCGGATGGCGAGCTCCGGATGGCGGCGATGGGCGAGCAGGATGAGCTGGTCCACCGTGTGGGTGATCATGCCGCTGCTGGCGTTCTCAATCGGCACCACCACCTGGTCGTAGTCCCCGGCTTCCAGGCCGGCGAAGCAGCCGTCGATGGTCGGACTGCTGACGAGCCCGTAGCGCTGCCGGCGGGCGGCGTTGTTGGCAAAACGCCGCATCGCCACCAGGTGCGAGAAGCTGCCGTGTTCTCCGAAGTAGGCGACTTTCATGGAAGGCTACCGGATGATGCCGCGCTCGCTTTCGCGCACAAAGCGGACCAGCTCCCGCACGCAGTCGAGCATCTCGACCTCGGCCTCGATCTGCTCGAGCGCCTGGCTGGCGTTCAGATCCCGGTCGTACAGGCGGCGATAGGCGGCGCGCAGGGCTTTGGTCTCCTCGGTTGAGAAGCCGCGACGCTTGAGGCCGACCGCGTTGAGCCCGCGAACCTCGGCCGGGTTGCCGTCGGCGGTCATGAAAGGCGGCACGTCCTGGACGACCTTGGTGCAGCCGCCGATCATGGCGTGGGCGCCGATCCGGCAGAACTGGTGGATGGCGGAAAGGCCGCTGATGATGGCGTAGTCGCCCACCGTCACGTGCCCGGCCAGCGTGCCGTTGTTGGAGAAAATGGTGTGGTTGCCGACGGTGCAGTCGTGCGCCACGTGGGCGTAGGCCAAGAAGAGGTTGTCGTCGCCGATCACCGTCTTGCTGCCGGGCTTGGTGCCGCGGCTGACGGTGACGAATTCGCGAAAGCGGTTGCGTTCGCCGATCTCCAGGTAGGTGGGCTCGCCCTCGTACTTGAGGTCCTGGCTGCGCTCGCCGACCGAGCAAAACTGGTAGAAATGGTTCTCCGGCCCCGCCTTGAGCGGCCCCTGCAGGCTGGCATGGTGCTCGACCACGCAGCGTTCGCCCAGCTCGACCTGCGCGCCGATGTAGGCGTAAGGCCCCACGGTGACGGCGTCGCCCAGCCGGGCGCTCGCGTCGATGACCGCAGTGTGGTGGATGTAGTTTCCGGCCATGGCGGGTGGGACTAGACGAGGGCGAACATGAGATCGGCCTCGCTGACGACCTCTTTGTTGACCAGGCATTTGCCGGTGGCCTTGCCGATGCGGCCCTTGTGCTTGAGCAGCTCAACCTGGATGATGAGCACGTCGCCCGGGATGACCGGCTTGCGGAACTTTACCTTGTCGGCGCTCATGAAGTAGCCCAGCTTGCCCGCGTTACTGGCGGATTTGAGCATAAGCACGCTGGCCACCTGCGCCATCGCCTCAAGCTGGAGCACGCCGGGCATCACCGGGTGGCCGGGGAAGTGGCCCTGGAAGAACTCCTCGTTCATCGTCACGGCCTTCTGGCCGGTCGCCCGGCGGGCTTCCTCGAAGGAGAGGATGCGGTCGACCATCAGGAAGGGGTAGCGGTGCGGCAGGATCTTCATCACCTCGTTGATGTCGAAGCCGCTGTCGCCGACTGGAATGAACTCCACCGGCATGAGCTCGGCGACGTACTTGCGGTACTGCTGCAGAATGGCGCGGGCCAGCTCTACGTTGAGCCCGTGGCTGGGCTTGGAGGCGTAGATGTGGGCCTTGATCTTCTTCGGCAACAGCGAAAGGTCGCCGATGACGTCGAGAATCTTGTGGCGGACAAACTCGTCCTCGAAGCGGAGCGGCTCGGTGCTGAGAATGGAGTCGCCCCGGATGACGACGGCGTTGTCCAGGTTGCCGCCCTTGATCAGCCCCTTGTCCATGAGCGGCTTGACCTCCTCGTAAAAGACAAAGGTCCGCGCGGGGGCGATCTCTTGGGCGTAGTTGGCCGGGTCGAGCGCGTAGTGGCGGAACTGCGTGTGCTTGCCGGTGTGGTTGGCGTTGGTGCAGGTAACCTCGAAGCTGCTGCTGGGCCAGGCGATCATGTAGGCGCCGTCCTTGCCGGTGACGCGGACCGGCTCGCGGACCTCGTAGAATTCGACGTTGGCGTCAAGCTCCTTGCGCCCGGCGGCGACAATGAGTTCGTTGAAGTGCTGGGCGCTGCCGTCGCCGATCGGCGGCTCGTTGGCGTCGATCTCCACCAGCACGTTGTCGATGCCGTTGCCGGTCAGCGCGGAGAGCAGGTGCTCGACGGTGTGGAGCTTGACGCTGCCCTCGCCCAGTGTGGTGGCGCGCTCGATCTGCTTCACGTTGTCGATATGGGCGTGAACGAGCGGCTCGTCGGGCAAGTCTAAACGCTTGAAGACAACGCCGGTGCCGGCCGCGGCCGGCTTGAGGGTAAGGGTGACCTTGCGGCCGGTGTGCAAGGACGTGCCCGAGAGGCTCTTGGCTTCGGCCACGGTAGTCTGCTTGGGAACTGCCATGCGGCATCAAAGCGTGGGTGGCGCCCGCAAACAAGCGCTTTTCTCATTGGATAATCCCGATTCTTTCGCAATCTTGTTCGCCTTGAAGCCGTTCGCCCCCACCACCTTGGCCCTCGCCTCCCTCCTGGCCGTCCTCTCCCTGCTGGCGACGGGCTGCGGACGGGTGAACGAATCCGAGGCGGCGGCCAATGTCCGGCTCGATCCGGAGGACCTGGTGCCCTCGGTCGGCGGGTGGCTGATCCGTAACTTGGGCGCCGAGCCCAAGACGCTCAACCCGTACACCTCCAGCGACGTCTACTCCAGCACGATCAACGGCCAGGTCTACGAAGGCCTGCTGACCCGCGACATGGAGACGCTCGAAATCAAGGGCGTGCTGGCCGAAAGCTGGGAGATTTCCGAGGACGGCCTCACCTTTACCTTTAAGCTGCGCGAGGGCGTGACCTTCCACGACGGCCACCCGCTGACCATCGAAGACGTCAAGTACTCCTACGACCGGATCAAGGACGAGAAGACGCTGGCCCCGCACCGGCAGGCGGCGCTAATTTACTTCACCGGCGCGGAAATCCTGGACGAGCGCACCATCCAGTTCACCGCCAACGAGGTCTACTTCCAAAACCTGCTGGCGATCGGCGGGATCGAAATCATCCCGCAGCACATCTGGGAGGAGAACCCCAACCCGAGCGAGGAATGGGACTTCAACCGGCATCCGGCCGGGCGCTTCCCCGTCGGCACCGGGCCGTACTCCTTCTACACCTGGGCCACGGGCAAGGAAATCATCCTGCAGCGCTACGACGAATGGAACGGCCTGCAGCGGGGCGAGGTCAGCTACCCGCAGCGCCTCATTTATCGCATCGTCAACGAGGCCTCCGTTCTGCTGCTGTTGCTCAAGAACGGCACCATCGACATGTACGACCGCATCCCGCCGCTGCAGTGGGAGCGGCAGTTGGACAAGCCGCAGTGGGACCTACGCTTTAACAAGTTCGAGTACGAGTTCCCGGGCTATTCCTACCTGGGCTTCAACCTGCGCAAGCCGCCCTTCAACGACCCCAAGGTCCGCCAGGCCTTGGCCCACCTGATTGACGTGGACGAACTGATTGAAAAGGTGATGAAGGGCATGGCGGTGCGCACCTCGGGCATCCTGCCGCCGGCCGCTCCCGGCTACGACCAGGAGGTCGCGCCCGTGCCCTACGACCCCGAAAAGGCCAGGCAGCTCCTGGCCGAGGCCGGCTGGAAGGACACCACCGGCGACGGCATCCTGGACAAGGACGGCCAGCCCTTCACTTTCGATCTGATCATCGCTTCGGCCAGCTCGACCGCGCCCGCCGCCTCGCAGTACATCAAAGAGGACCTCCTGCGGGCCGGCATCAACATGGAAATCCTGAAGCTGGACTGGCAGCTGATGCTCGCTCGCGTGCTCAAGCACGACTTCGACGCCATGATGATGGGCTGGGCGCTTTCCCTCGACAGCGACCCCTACGGCATCTGGTTCAGCGAGGAAGCCGACAAGCAGGACAGCCACAACGCCATCGGCTACCGGAACGAGCGGGTGGACGAAATCCTGGTGACGGCGCGCAAGACCCTGGACGACGACCAGCGTAACGCCATGTACCGCGAGCTTCACCAGATCATCGCGAGCGAGTTCCCCGTCGTTTTCCTCTGGGTGGAGAAGCGGCTCATGGCGGTGGACAAGCGCTGGTACAACATCCATTTCTACCTTCCCCGGCCCTGCTACAACACCGACGAGTGGTTCGTCCCTAAGCCCCTGCGCCAGCACTAACCGCCCGTGACGACCTACCTCATCCGCCGGCTGCTGCTGATCATCCCGACGCTTATCGGCATCACCATCATCACCTTTGCGATCTCGCGGATGGCGCCGGGCAACCCGCTGGCGGCCCAGCTCGGCATGGGCGGCACCCTCAACGCCGAGGCCATCAGCCAGGAAACGATCGACCGGATGATGGAGCGCTACCACTTCGACAAGCCGCTCTGGCAGCAGTACTTCATCTGGCTGGGCGACCTCGCCGTGCTCGACTTCGGCATCAGTTCCGTCGACAACAAGCCCGTGCTCGAAAAGATCACCGAGCGCCTGCCGGTCACGCTCCAGCTCAGCTTTTTCTCCATCCTGCTCTCCTACCTCATCGCCGTGCCGCTCGGGGTGATGGAAGCGGTCCGGCGCGGCTCCACCTTTGACCACACCGCCACGATCCTCCTCTTCATCCTCTATTCCATGCCGAGCTTCTGGGTGGCGCTGCTGCTCATCCAGTTTCTGGGCAGCGGGGAGTACCTCCCGCCGGTCTTTCCGGTCTACGGGCTCAACTCTCCCGGCGTCCTCGCGCCCTGGGAGGTCTCCCCGGGAACGGCCTGGGACTGGTCCCTGCTGCCGGCCTGGCTGGGCGACCGCGCCTGGCACCTGGTGTTGCCGGTCTTTTGCCTGACCTACACCAGCCTGGCGGCGCTTTCGCGCTACGCGCGGGTCAGCATGCTCGACGTCATCCGCCAGGATTACGTGCGCACCGCCCGGGCCAAGGGGCTCAACGAGCAAACCGTCGTCTTCAAGCACGCGCTGCGCAACGCGCTCATCCCCATCATCACGCTGCTGGGCTCAATCCTGCCCGCGCTGATCGGCGGCAGCATCATCATCGAGAGCATCTTCAGCGTCCCGGGCATGGGGCAGCTCGGCTTCGAATCCATTCTCAACCGCGACTACAACACCGTGATGGGCATCGCCACCATCAGCGCCCTGCTCACGCTGGTCGGCTTCCTCATCGCCGACCTGCTCTACGTGCTGGTCGACCCCCGCATCCGCTACGACTAAACCATGGCCGCCGCTCCCGCCACCACCGAAGCCCCGCCCGACGCCCTCGCCGGCAAGAGCCTGGGCGAGCGTACCTGGCTGCTGTTTCGGCGCGACCGGCGCGCACTCTTCGGCCTGGGCTGCGTGGGGCTGCTCATCATCCTGGCGGTCTTTGCCCCGCTCCTGGCGGAGAACAAGCCGATCGTGCTGGCGACCGACGGCGGGCTCCGCTTCCCGCTCTTTGCCACCCTGACCGGCGAGGACTGGCGCTTCCTCTTTTACGGGATTGGCAGCACGCTGATCGTCCTCCTGCGCCACAAGTGGAGCGGACGGACGGGCCTGGGACTCGTGCTCGGACTGGTCCTCGTCACCGAAGTGTTTTGCGCCAACTGGCAGCGCTTTAACGACATCACCGACTACCGCGAGCTGCGGGCCGAAGGCACCTGGATGCTCCTGCCGCCGGTGCCCTACTCGCCCTACGAAACCTCCGCCGCGGACTACGCCGCCCCCAGCCCGACCCACTGGCTCGGCACCGACGGCCTCGGCCGCGACCTGCTCAGCCGCATCATCCACGGGGCACGCCCCTCCCTGCTCATCGGCTTTTTTGCCCAGGGCATCTGCCTGCTTATCGGCTGCACCCTCGGCGCCGTGGCCGGCTTCTACCGCGGCTGGGTGGACCTGGCCGTTTCGCGAGTAATCGAAACCTTCGAGTGCTTCCCCACCTTTTTCTTCATCATCACCATCATCGCCTTCGTGCCGCGGCCGGAGCTTTGGCACATCATGCTGGTGATTGGCATCACCTCCTGGCCCGGCCTGGCGCGACTCGTGCGGGGCGAGTTCCTCAAGCTGCGGGCGCGCAGCTTCACCCAGGCCGCGCTAGCGGCGGGGGCCAACGACATCCGCGTCATGCTCAAACACATCTTCCCCAACACGCTGGGCCCGGTCCTGGTGGCGACCGCCTTTGGCGTGGCGGCGGCCATCCTGGTGGAAGCCTCCCTGGCCTTCCTCGGCTTCGGCGTCCCGCCGCCCTACCCCACCTGGGGCTCCGCCCTGTCCGAGGCCCGGGTGGCGATCGATTTCGCCTGGTGGTTGGCGACCTTCCCCGGGCTTGCTATCTTCGTCACCATCACGGCTTACAATCTGCTCGGCGAAGCCCTGCGCGACGCCATCGACCCCACCTCCGAACGCCCCTGATGAAAACGGTCAACTCCAGCCACCTTCCCGATTTCACGACGGACTTCGTCTCTCCGAAAGGGAAGTACGCCGGCCATTTCACCAACCTCACCATCGCTCTGGGTTTTAATCCCCACCAGCCGGACGCCTCGCCCCAAGCCCCCTTCGACGTCGCCATTCACCGCATCCCGCCGGGCAAGGCCAACTTTCCGTTCCACTCCCACAGCGCGCAATACGAGTTTTACCACATCACGGCCGGGTCCGGTAAACTACGGCATGACGATGGCGAAATCGAAATCAAGGAAGGCGATGCCTTCATGTGCGAGCCCGGGCAAGCGCACCAACTCATCAACGACGGAGAAACCGACCTCGTCTACCTGATCGTCGCCGACAACCCGAAGGGCGAATCCTGCCACTACCCGGACAGCCAAAAATGGCTGGTCCGATCCCCGCAAAAACAGCTCATCCGTTCCGAGTCCATCGACTATTTTGACGGCGAAGAGTAATCCATCCCCATGACCGCAGCCGCCCCCCAGCCCCTCCTGAAAATCGACGACCTCAGCGTGCAGTTCGCTACCGGCCGCTCCGTCACCGATGCGGTCCAGCACGTCTCCTTTGCCATCGCCCAGGGCGAGACCGTGGCCGTGGTCGGCGAAAGCGGCTCCGGCAAGAGCGTGACCGCGCTCAGCCTCACCCGCCTGCTGCCCTCGCCGCCGGTGCGCTACCCCTCCGGGCGCATCCTCTTTGAGGGCGAGGATTTGCTGCAGGCCTCCGGCAGCCGATTGCGGGAAATCCGCGGCAGCCGCATCGCCTACATCTTCCAGGAGCCGGGCACCTCGCTCAACCCGGTCTTCACCATCGGCCACCAGATCGAGGAGGCGATGCAGCTGCACCGCCCGGAGGTGACCGACGTCCGTAGCGAGATCGTCCGCGCGCTGGACCTGGTCGGCATCCGCGAACCGGAAAAGCGCCTGGGCGACTACCCCCACCAACTCAGCGGCGGCATGCAGCAGCGGGCGATGATCGCCATGGCGCTCTCCTGCCGGCCCCGGCTGCTGGTGGCGGACGAGCCCACCACCGCGCTCGACGTCACCATCCAGAAGCAGATCATGGACCTGCTGCGCGACCTGAAGCGTGACGTGGGCATGGCCATCCTGCTCATCACCCACAACTTCGGCATCATCACCGGCATCGCCGAGCGCGTCGTCGTCATGTTCCGCGGCCGCATCGTCGAAACGGGCCCGACCGAAGCCGTGCTCAAGAATCCCCGCCATCCCTACACCCAGGCGCTCATCGCCTGCGTGCCCAAGCCGGGCGCCCGGCAGCGCCGCCTCACCACCATCGACCACGCCGCGCTCGAAGCCGCCCCGGCCGAGGCCGTTATCCACGACTGATCCATGGACCCCGCCCCCCTCCTTACCGTCGACCACCTCAAGGTCTACTTTCCCATCCTTGGCGGCGTCTTCCGCCGCCGGATCGGCGAGGTCAAGGCGGTCGACGACGTTAGCTTCGAAATCCCCCAAGGCACCACCGTTGGCCTGGTCGGCGAGAGCGGCAGCGGCAAAACCACCGTGGGCCGGACCATCCTGGGCCTGCAGCCGGCCACCGCCGGCTCGATCAAACTGGAGGGGCGCGAGCTCACCGGCCTGCCCGCCTCGGAGTTCCGCCCGCTGCGCAAGCGCCTCCAGATCATCTTCCAGGACCCCTACAACTCGCTCAATCCTCGGCTCTCGGTCGCCGACATCATCGCCGAGGCGCTCGAAATCCACTTTCCGGAAATGAACCGGACCGAGCGCCGCGACCGCGTGGCCGAGCTACTCACCCAGGTTGGGCTCCAGCGCGATCACCTCGACCGCTACCCGCACGAGTTCAGCGGCGGCCAGCGCCAGCGCATCGGCATCGCCCGCGCCCTGGCGGTGAAGCCGGACTTTATCGTCTGCGACGAACCGGTCAGCGCGCTGGACGTCTCCGTGCAGGCGCAAATCGTGAATCTGCTCCAGGACCTCCAGGAGCAAATGGGGCTGACCTACCTCTTCATCGCCCACGATCTGGCAGTGGTCGAGCACATCAGCGATCACGTGCTGGTGATGACCAACGGCAAGATCGTGGAGTCCGCCAGCGCCGAGGCCATCTACGAGGACCCGCAACACGACTACACCAAGAAGCTGCTGGCGGCCATTCCCGAGCTATAGACGCAGACGGGCAAGCGGCACCCCGCGTAGCCCCGCCGGAACCCGAAATCGCCGGAGGGTGTTGCCACGGCCGGGCTTACATGCGAGGATTTCCCTCCCCGCATGAAACCGTTCCTGCACGACGATTTCCTCCTTTCCAACGACACCGCCGCCGAGCTCTACCACGAGCACGCGGCCAAGATGCCGGTCTTTGACTACCATTGCCACCTGCCGCCGGAGGACATCGCCGGCAACAAGCAGTTCGAGAACCTCACCCAGATTTGGCTGGCCGGCGATCACTACAAATGGCGGGCAATGCGGGCCAACGGCGTGCCCGAGCGCTTCTGCACCGGCAACGCCAGCGACTGGGAGAAGTTCGAAGCCTTTGCCGGGACCGTGCCCTACACCTTGCGCAACCCGCTCTACCACTGGACCCACCTGGAGCTGCGGCGCTTTTTCGGCATCGAGACGATTCTCAACGCCGACACCGCCCGGGAAGTCTGGGACGCCGCCAACGAGAAGCTCGCTTCGCCCGAGATGACCACTCACGGCCTGCTGGAACGCTCGCGCGTGGCGGTGGTCTGCACCACCGACGACCCCGCCGACACGCTGGAAAGCCATCGCAGCATCGCCGAGGAAGGCAAGCTGACGACGCGTGTCTACCCCACCTTCCGCCCGGACCAAGCCACCCAGCTCGGCGACATCGGCGCCTGGAACCACTGGGTCGACCGGCTGGAGGAACTCAGCGGCGTGACCTGCTCCAACCTGGAGGAATTCATGGCCGCGCTCAAGCAACGCCACGATTTCTTCCACGCCCTGGGCGGGCGCCTGAGCGATCACGGTGTCACCGCCCTGCCCACCGGGTCCTGCACCCGCGAGGAGGCCGAGGCCGTCTACCTGACAGCGCGCAGCGGCCTGCCGGTGACGGAGCTGGAGATCCGCCGCTTCAGCCGGTTCCTGCTTCTTTACTTCGGGCGGCTGGACGCCGAACGCGACTGGACCAAGCAGTTCCACCTGGGTGCCCAGCGCAACAACAACTCCCGCCAGCTCGAAAGCATCGGGCGGGACGCCGGCTTCGATTCCATCGGCGACTGGCGCCAGGCGGAGGGCCTGGCCCGCTACTTCGACGAGCTCGACCGCGACAACTGCCTGCCCAAAACGGTCATCTACAACCTCAACCCGGCCGACAACTACGTGCTGGCTTCCATGATCGGCAACTTCCAGGATAGCAGCGTGCCGGGCAAGATGCAGTTCGGCAGCGGCTGGTGGTTCCTCGACCAGAAGGAGGGCATGGAGTGGCAGCTCAACGCCCTCTCCAACCTGGGGCTGCTGCGGCGCTTCGTGGGCATGCTGACGGATTCGCGCAGCTTTCTCTCCTACTCCCGGCACGAGTACTTCCGCCGCATCCTCTGCAACCTGCTCGGCCGCGACGCCGAAAGCGGCGAGCTGCCCCGCGACCTCGACCTGCTCGGGGCCGCCGTCCGCGAAATCTGCTTCCGCAACGCGCGCGACTTCTTTGGCCTGGAGATCGACGCCCGCTACCGCGAAGCCTGAAGCCGCAAACAACGCCCGGCTTGCTTAACCCAGCTCGAGACCGTCGTCCGGGACACCGATGAGCTCGCGGATTTTGTCCGGCACGTGGTTGGCGCGCATCAGGGTCTCGCCGACCAGGATGGCGTTGACGCCGTGCTCCCGGCAAAACTGAACGTCGGCGGCCGTCTTGATGCCGGACTCGCTCACCGCCAGAGCGTCGTTGGGGATCTCCTCGGCCAATGCGGCAGTCGTGTCGAGAGTGACCTCGAAGCTCCGCAGGTTGCGGTTGTTGATGCCGATGATGTCGGCTCCCAGGTCCAACGCCCGGTCCATCTCGGTCAGGTCGTGCACTTCCACCAGCACATCAAGCTGGCAGGCGCGCGCGGTCTCGTAGAGCCGCTGCAAGCGGTCGTCGCCGCCCCATTCCTCGGTGAAGGCGGCCACGATCAGCAGAACGGCATCGGCCCCGCCGAGGACGCTCTCGTAGACTTGCAACTCGTCGAGGATGAAGTCCTTGCGCAGCAGCGGCAGCTCCACCTGATCCCGAATCTGCCGCAGGTAGGCCAGATGCCCCTGGAAGTAGGCCTCGTCGGTCAGCACACTCAGCGCCTGGGCGCCGCCGCGGGCGTACTCGCGCGCCTGCACCAGCGGGTCAAAGTCCGGGGCGATCACCCCGGCCGAAGGCGAGGCCTTCTTGACCTCGGCGATGAGCCCCATGCCGGTGGGACTACCGTGCTGGAGCGCAAAGCGGAAAGGCCGGAAGTCGTCTCGCAGCAGGGCCTGCTTGCGCAGTTCCTCCGCGTGCGGGCGAAGCTGCTCGATGTGCGGGCGTTTGCTCGCGCAGATTTCCAGCAGCTTGTTCTCGAACGTGGTTTTGGCCATGGAAGGAAAAGCATAGGCGCGTCGGCCCGCCGCCGCCACCCAAAACCTGCCGCGCTACTTGGCTTCCAAGTCTGCCTCGGCCATCTCAAAGTCCAGCATCCCGCGCTTGACCCGCCAGGTGCCGGTCGATACTTCCTCCAACAACTCGACCTCGTCGCCGGCGTTGAGCGTGAACTTACCGTACTGCGTCGGGATGGAGATTTCGCGGATGATGGCCACCACGTCGCCGACGGCAAACGCGGTTGCCGGCGGCTCCTCCACTTCGGGAGCGACCTCTTCTTCCGTCTGAGCGACTTCCACCGCGGGCTCTTCCGGCTCCGGCGCGGCCATTGGTTCCGGCTCTGGGGCGGACTCCTCGGCGACCCGGGCTTCCTCTTCCTCCGTCAGCTCGGTCTCGGCCGAGGCGAACGGCGCGTCCTGCACGTCCACGTCCTCCGGCCGGGGCTGGAAGAAAGCGGCGGCATCGCCACGCCAGGAAGTCAGCGTCACAAAGGCGGTGCCCCAAGCCTCCCGGGCCGCGGTGTATTTGGCGGTCTCGCCGAACTGCTGCTCAAAAACCCGGCCCACCGGCAGGGATTCGATCGCCCGCAAGGTGCCGAACCACACCCCGCCGATCGCGGCCAAGGTCAGCGAACCGTAGACCAGCGCCCACCATGGGCCGGAGTGGTAAATCTTGGCCGCCACCGCGATGTAGGCAAAGACGAAAACCGCGAGAATGGCGCCGTACATGGTCAGCCCCATGGCGGGCTCGTTGGCAACAAAGCCCCCGGCCCAGATCAGCGCGGCGCTAGTTCCGGCAAAAAGCAGCATCGCCACCACGTAAAAAAACAGCGCGTAGCGGAACTGGTCGTCCTCCATGATGAAGTGCGAGGCCAGCCAAATCACACCGATCGGTAGGACAAGACCTAACGCGATGAGGATCAGCCAGGCGCCGTACAGCATGCCGCCAGCTTCCACAGGGGCATCGGTAGCCTCTTGCGCCGCAAGTGGTAACACAGTTAGAGCCAACAGCATTACAGACGCAAGTTGGCGGCAGAAAAATCCCAGGGTCAGGCGGGCCATGCCAAGGGTTTACACTGCACTCTCCGGCTTTGCCAAGCGGCTAATTGTCAATTCGTTGTAAAAACCGGTTGCGATTGTTGAGACCAGAGATTCAACGGCCCGCTAAAGAAAGCCTACTCCTCGTCCGAATCGGTGTCCGTGCGCTTTTTGCCCTTCAGCTTGGCCTCGATGAAGGCCTCCAGGTCGCCGTCGAGCACGCCCTGCACGTCGCCGGACTGCTCGCCGGTGCGCAGGTCCTTCACCATCTGGTAAGGCTGCAGCACGTAGGAGCGGATCTGCCGCCCCCAGCCGATCTCGCCCTTCTCGCCGTAGTGCTTTTCGGCCTCGGCGCGCTTTTTGTCCATCTCCAGTTCGTAAAGGCGGCTGCGCAGCACCTTCAGCGCGCTGGCCTTGTTCTTGTGCTGGCTGCGCTCGTTTTGGCACTGTACGATGAGGCTGGTGGGCAGGTGGACCAGGCGCACGGCGGAGTCCGTCGTGTTGACCCCCTGCCCGCCCGGGCCGCCGGAGCGGAAAATATCGACCCGCAGGTCGCTCTCCGGGATTTCGATCTCGATGTTGTCGTCGACTTCCGGCACCACGTCGAGCGAGGCAAAGCTGGTCTGCCGCTTGCCGGCCGAGTTGAACGGACTGATCCGCACCAGCCGGTGGACGCCGTGCTCGTTCTTAAGCTTGCCGTAGGCGTACTCGCCGCTGATCGTCAGCGTCGCGCTCTTGACGCCGGCCTCCTCCCCCTGCTCCAGGTCCAGCAGCTCGACCTTGAAGCCGCTGCGCTCGCAGTAGCGCTGGTACATCCGCAGCAGCATGTTGGCCCAGTCGCAGGCCTCGGTGCCGCCGGCGCCGGCGTGCAGGCTGATGATGGCGTTGCTGGAATCGTTCTCGCCACTGAGCAGAATGCGGATTTCCAGCCGCCCCAGCAGGGTTTCGACCTCGGCTTGCTCGGCGGCCAGCTCCTTTTGGTTGGCTTCGCTCGGGTCCTCGGCCACGAGCTCCTCCAGCACGCCCAGGTCCTCGACCTTCTGCATCACCTCCCGCAGCGGCACCAGCCGGGCCTTGATCGAGTTGGCTTCGGCGATTGTCTTCTGCGCCGCCTCCCGGTCGTCCCAGAAGTTGCCGTCGTTCATGACGGCCTCCAGCGTTTCCAGGCGGTCGCTCAGGGCTTCGACGTCAAAGATACCTCCGAAGCGCGCCCAGGCGGCTCCGGAGGTCGCTCATCTCCGTGGTGGTGGATTCCGTACTCATGGGGAGCCGATAACATCCCGCAAACCTCCGCCCGCCACAAGGTTTATCCGGGAATGTCGAAAACATCGACAACCTACTTTGGGGAGCCAATGATGCCGGGCGATGGTGAAAAGCACCCAGTACAAAAAGTGGCTACGCGACAGTCTTGATCCAAATCCTTTGTACGGATTCGAGCTGGCGCAATCCACGGACTTGATCTTGCTCGCCAGGGAAAACGATTTCTTCCTGGATGGTTGCCAGATTATCCGAAAATGCGACGTCGACAAAGCTGTCCGCACGGCCAGCACACGCCATTGCTTCCGAATCTTGAAGGCCGAAGGTTTGGTTGATTCACTCCAGATTCCAGCGGTGAATTTAAGCAGTTGGAAAACGGTTTTTAGATCCCTGGGACTGGGCACAACCGTCTGGGTCGAAAACGAAAAGACGGGGGACTTCACCATCGGTCCGATCTTGCGGATTAATGCGAAGTCGGTTCGTGCGGATTACTTTGACGGGGCGGGTACTTTTAGCGGCCCGCAGACGTTTCGTTTTGAAGCAATCACAACGATCCAATTTGGGACCCGGTATCTCGAGCTCCACACCAAACATCTCAAAACCCGCTAAGGGTGCGATTTCTAGCTGTAGCACGTTGAGTTCATCAGTCACCGACGTCCCGGCGACGGGACGTAGTGTGTTGGTGAAAGCAACCACGCCGGACGGCGGCGGAGCCGCCATGCCGCGGACCTCAGGCGGCAAAACCTCGCGCAGCAGGCACCAGTCCGCGTCGCCATCGCGCATCGCCCAGTCCGAAGGCTGAAAGCTGCACGCCACCAAATGCTGGAGCGCCTCCGTCTCCGGATACGGCTCTCAGTGCTGCCCGTTGCCGTCGCTGATGATGATGGCCATAATCCTTACTAGACGTCTCGACCTTTGCTGACGGTTTTCTGCTTGGCCACCTGTTCGACCGCCAAATTGACGTAACAGCGTTGCGGTCCGTAGCTAAAAATCTTCTAGGTTTTTGGATTCCTTGGCTTTGGTCCTCTCATTCATTTTT
This sequence comes from Verrucomicrobiota bacterium, assembly GCA_038745425.1. Lineage (GTDB taxonomy): Bacteria > Verrucomicrobiota > Verrucomicrobiia > Methylacidiphilales > UBA1321 > CAWUJC01. Next base: position 18,740 of record JBCDLL010000021.1, read on the forward strand.
GAAACAAAACCTTGAGTTGCAAAGGAAAGTTGATTCGAACCGTAAGTAAACACCGCAACGCTACCGTCGGGCAGACTCCAGTTTCCGCGCGCAGTTTGAGTCCACCTTTGACCATTAGAGTTAGCTTCCATCAGCGTCTTAATTTCATGCTCAGACATTTCCTGGTTTGTATATTCCCCTGGTTTTGTGAAAGCAACGAATGTGCAGATCCCGTCTATATAGCCAACAACTATTAAAAACCCATTTTTGTGGTAAATCGAATTAGTGTCTGCGCCCATAAAAACTCCGCCTGTTTCAACTGCTTCGCCGTAGCGCTTTTCGCACTCGGCTTTTGTCTCGCCCAGGCGGGCTTGAGAGGTGGTCGGCACGGCGAAGGTGAGCGCCAGCGCGCAAAAAGTTGCTAGGACGTATGTTTTCATGGCTTGACTCGGGGACGCGTGTAATTACACGCACGAGTAATAAATCTTGGCAATATTCTCAATCTAAATCATCCTCCAAAAAGACTCTTACTGGCGACAAACAGCAAGCCGTTGCACTTAAGTAGCACGCGCGGGTAACGTTAGCAAGGTACCTCCGGTTAAGAGCCACCGACCTTCCAGCCGCAGACTTTCTTTCGCGTGAATACTTCGCAAACGTACATGCTCCCAAAGAGCTTGGCATCGGCAGATTCTCTTTGAACACTTATGGACAGTCCGCGTGGCGAGGCGGGCAAGGGACTGCCCGCCCTACCTTCCCTTCGCCGTCATTTAAGCTCAGGCTCCACCGTACTACCCTCGCGAAGTCCCTACACTGAATCGTGAGCCTCGGACTCTTCGATAGAAAATCCCAAAAATCGGCGAAATCTGTGGATCAAAAAGCGCTCAAAACCATTGAGTGTCGACAAATAGCTAATTTTATTTGTTGACAAGTCAACTTTACTAGAGTATTAGTGTTTATCTCCCTGAAGCCCTGCGCTTTGAGGAATTGAACCCTTTTCCAGACGGCCTTCCGGCCGCACACTCCCCCCAATGACAACCCAACCCTTTGCCCTGGACCTCGTCCGCCGCCCGCGCCGCAACCGCCGCAGCGCGGGCATCCGGGCCATGCTGCGCGAAACGCATCTGCGTCCGGAGGACCTCATCCAGCCGCTCTTTGTGACCAAAAGCAGCTCGAAACCGGTCCCGATTGAGAGCCTGCCCGGCCAGTACCGGCTGCCGGAGGCCGCGCTCGTCCGCGAATGCGAGGAACTGCTCGATCTCGGCATCCGCGCGGTGGCGCTTTTCCCGCAAATCGAGCCCGAGCTCAAAAACGCCAGCGGCACCTACGCCACCGTGCGCGAGAACTGGTTCCACGAGACGCTTGGCCGGCTGAAGGAGACGCTGCCCGACCTCATCGTCATCGCCGACGTGGCGCTGGACCCCTACACCGATCACGGCCACGACGGCCTGATCGACGAGGACTACGGCGACGTGGCCAACGACGCCACCGTGGAGGTGCTGACCGACCTGGCCGTGCACCTGGCCGCTCACGGCGCCGATTTCGTCGCGCCCTCCGACATGATGGACGGCCGCGTGAGCGCCATCCGGCTCGCCCTGGACGACTCCGGCTTCAACCGCACCGGCATCATCTCCTACGCCGCCAAGTTCAACTCCGCCTTTTACGGCCCGTTCCGCGACGCGGTCGGCAGCCAACAGGCCGCCGGGGCCAAGTACCTGGATAAGAGCGGCTACCAGCTCGACCCCGCCAACGCGCGCGAGGCCGCGATTGAGGCCCGGCTTGACGAAGACGAAGGCGCCGACGTCATCATGATCAAGCCCGCCGGCCACTACCTGGACGTCATCCGCGACATCCGCCTGGGCACCTCACTGCCCGTCGCCGCCTACCAGGTTTCCGGCGAGTACGCCGCCCTGCACGCCGCCGCCGAACACGGCTGGCTGGAGCTGACCCGCGCCCGCGACGAAGCCCTGCTCGCCATCCGGCGCGCCGGCGCCGACCTCATCCTGACCTATTTTGCCAAGGCGAAAGCGCAAGACCTGCGCGCGGGAGGTGCCGCCTAGAACGCCATGCAAAAGGCTTGCTTCCCGCCCGTCGAAATCATACGCTCCCCCCTCGCCAATTCCGGCGCCATGGCGGTCGTAGCTCAGTTGGTAGAGCTCCAGATTGTGGTTCTGGCTGTCGCGGGTTCGAGTCCCGTCGATCGCCCGTGTGTCGCCTAGCTCAGCTCCACGCCCACCGGGCAGTGATCCGAGCCGGTTACTTCCGGCATGATCCAGGCGCGCTTGAGCCGGCTCCGCAGCTCCGCCGAAGCCAGCCAGTAGTCGATCCGCCAACCGACGTTGCGCGCCCGCGCGTTGGCCCGAAAGCTCCACCAGCTGTAGTGCTCCGGACCAGGCTCGAAGTGACGGAAAGTGTCGACAAAGCCCGCCGCGACGATCTTGTCCATGCCCGCCCGCTCCTCCGGAGTAAAACCCGGGTTGCCCACGTTCTCCTTCGGCCGGGCCAGGTCGATTTCCCGGTGCGCGACGTTGAGATCCCCGCCAAAGAGGACCGGCTTCTTCCTGGCCAGCTTCTTGACGTGAGCGAGGAAGGCGGGGTCCCACTCCTGCTCGCGGTACGGCAGCCGGGTGAGCCCGTCCTTGACGTTGGGCGTGTAGACGGTGACGGCGTGGAAGTCCTCGAACTCGGCGCTGATGACCCGGCCCTCCCGGTCATCGAGCTTCTTGCCCAGGCCAAGGCTGACGCTGACCGGCGCCTGCCGCGTAAACATGAGCGTGCCGGAATAGCCCGCCTTGTCCGCCGGGTTCCAGATGACCTCGTAGCCCTCCGGCCAGGTCACGCCAAGCGCGTCGACCTGATCGGGCCGGGCCTTGATCTCCTGCAGGCAGAGGATGTCGGGCCGCTCCCGCTCGAAAAACTCCAGGAATCCCTTGTTGAGCACGGCCCGCAGGCCGTTCACGTTCCAGCTGATGAGCTTCATTCCGCCGACGCGCGCCTACTTCATCTTCATCAGGTCGGTGTAGACCCAGAGGACGCCGTCGGTTTCTACCGGCACATCCTTGCCGTCGGGGGACTTCATCGTCTTGCCGGGTTCGGTGATGGCGGCGAAGCCCCACCAGCCCGAGAGCAGCATCGCGACGGTGAAAACGCCATTGGCGTCGGTGAAGATGGTCTGCGTGTCGTGGAGCGTGCTCGGCAGCACGATCGGGTCGCAGCATTTGGCCAGGGTCACCTCAACTTTCGTGTTGGGCGCGGGCTTGCCGTCGACCAGAACCTGGCCGGTGAAACTGCTGCCTTCCAGCAGGGCGTAGGGACGGGAAAGCGGCACGATCTCGACTGGCAGGCCCACCGGCTTGTTCCAGTCGCCTTCCTCCGCACCCACGTGCGCGATCATTTTGGCCGTCTGTGCAATGAACTGATTTTCGTCCTTCTCGTAATAGGGCGCGCCCTCCACGACGATGACGTAATCGCCGTCGGCGTCGGGCGTGAACGACACGTTCATGGTGTTGTCCTCCTTGCCCTTGGCAACCTCCTTGGTCAGATCCTGCGTGCCCGAGGGAGTGATCACTTCCACCTTGGTGGGCGCGTCCATCTTGAGAAGCGTGCCCTTGTTGGGGTGGCCAAAGGCGAGGGTCAGCGCATAGGGCTTGCCCTTTTCGGCGGCGGGCGGGGTGCCCACAATTTCCAGAAAGTGAGCCTGCGCGGGCAGAGCCAAAAGCGCGCAAACGGTGAACACGGCAAAGACAGACTTGATCAATTTCATAAGACGACTCGGTTGAAAAACGCAACGGCGCTAATGCACCAAAGTGCCTTAGCGCCGCGCGGTGTCAAGTTACGCACCCGAAACGACTTAGGCGATCGAGACTTCCGGGCAAAGGTAGACGTCCTGGATCGCCTGGAGCAGCTGGACGCCCTCTTTCATCGGGCGCTGGAAGGCCTTGCGGCCAGAGATGAGCCCCATGCCGCCGGCGCGCTTGTTGATGACGGCGGTGGTGACGGCTTCCTGGAAGTCGTGGGCTCCGCTGGCGCCGCCGGAGTTGATCAGCCCGGCGCGGCCCATGTAGCAGTTGGCCACCTGGTAGCGGGTCAGGTCGATCGGGTGGTCCGTGGTCAGCTCGCTGTAAATGCGCTCGTCGAGCTTGCCGTAGCTGGAGTCGCCCGTGTTGAGCGCCTTGTAGCCGCCGTTGTTCTCGGGGAGCTTCTGCTTGATGATGTCGGCCTGGATGGTAACGCCGAGGTGGTTGGCCTGGCTGGTGAGGTCGGCGGAGACGTGGTAGTCCTTGTCCTGCTTAAACTCGTTGTTGCGCAGGTAGCACCACAGGACGGTGGCCATGCCCAACTCATGGGCCTCGGCGAAGGCCTCGGCCACCTCGATGATCTGGCGGTTGCTTTCCTCCGAGCCGAAGTAAATCGTCGCGCCGACGGCCGCCGCGCCCATGTTGTAGGCGGTCTCCACGTTGCCGTACATGATCTCGTCGTGCACGTTCGGGAAGGTCAGCAGCTGGTTGTGGTTGATCTTGACCAGGAAGGGAATCTTGTGGGCCCACTTGCGGGCGCACATGCCCAGCACGCCGAAGGTGGAGCAGACCGCGTTGCAGCCGGCCTCGTAGGCCAGCTCGATGATCTTTTCGGCGTCAAAGTAGTCCGGATTCTTGGCGAAGCTGGCGCCCGCGCTGTGCTCCACGCCCTGGTCCACCGGCAGGATGGAAAGGTAGCCGGACCCGCCCAGGCGCCCGGCCTGGAACATCCACTCCAAGTTGCCGATCACCCGGTTGTTCCGGTCGCTGTTCATGAAAATCCGGTCCACAAAATCCGGCCCCGGAAGGTGCAAGCGGCTTGGGTCGATGGTCTCGCACTTATGGTTGAGCAGGTGATCGGCGGAATCGCCAAGGTGTTCAACGATCTTGTCGACGGAGGTGACTGGGGGCGATGTGGTCATAGGCGGACAAGTTACGCGCGATTGCTCCCGGGGCGCAAGGCCGGAACCACTGCGCAGCGCACATTTTCCACCTTGGCCGCAGACGGCCGCCTACGGGCGGCGTCAATCCGTGGGCGGCGAGTCCCGCACCAGGCGCAGGCCGATGTAGAACTCGCTGTCCTCGGGCAGTTTGCTGGTGTCGCGCCGCGTGGTCTGGAAGTCCTTCTCCTGGGTGTTGAGGAAATTGCCCCCACGCACGACGGCGGACTTGAGCGTGCTGATCTTGGAGTTCGGCACAATCGAGCTGGTCCACTCGCTCACGTTGCCGCCCATGCCGATGACGCCGAACGGGCTACGGTCGGCGGAGATCGCGTTAACCGGGTTGACTCCGTAATACCCGTCGATGGCGCCGCGGTCGTCGTCCCGCTTGCCGACATAGTCGCGCCCGGTGTTGGCGTAGGTCTCGTCGAAGTTGTTGCCCCAGGGGTAGAGATTCCCGTCGAGACCGCGGGCCGCTTTCTCCCATTCCTCCTCGGTCGGCAGGCGTTTGTCGCGGAACTTGGCGTAGGCCCAGGCGTCGTACCAGTCGATGTTGAAGATGGGGCTGTCGAAGGTCAGTTCCTGGCCGTTGAATTTCTTGCCCTGCTTGATGCTGTTATAGATGGCGGCGAACTGCTTGGGTTCAAAGTTGATGTTGGTGCCCTGCTGGTCGGGGTGGGCGTAGGCCTCGGGCCCGTTCTGCTCCACCGCCTGGAGGAACTGCAGGTACTGCCCGATGGTCACCTCGTACTGGTCGATCCAAAACTCGCCCGTGGTGGCCTTGCCGTCCTGGTAGACAAACTCGCCCGCCGGCACGCGCAGCATCTTGCGGAAGTCCGTCATCGTGCGGCCCTGGTCAAAGAACTGGCTGAAAAAGAGCCAGGCCAGCAGCAGCACCACCACCACAAAGGCACCGATGCTGAGGTAGTGGAAGAGCTGCTCTTTCTTCTTCTCGCGTTCGATCACCTCGACCGCTTCCCGGTGCTGCTTGGAGACGGCGACCTCCCGCTCGGGCGCCAACTCGGTGTCAATCGCCTGGGCTTCGGCCATCGCGGCGCCGATGTTGGCGTCGGACTGGCGCATATTGTTGAGCAGGTTGCGCATCCGCACGGAAAGCTCGTCGAGCGGTGGCAGCACGGCCTTGAGCGCGTTGGAAAGCGGCGCGAGCGGACTCTGCGGCGCGGACTGGCCGTTGAGCGACGGGTCCACGCAGTTGTCGACCTTGACGACGCCGTTGGGGGTCACCGTGACGTCCTTGGGCTCGAGTACCGGGTGGGCAAAGCCGTTCTTCTCCCAGTGCAGAAGCACGTTGCAGACCGTGGCGATGATGCGCGCGCCCAGGCGCGGCTCGATCTTTTCGCCCGCATCGGCCAAGTCCTGCAGGTTGTGCGCCGCCCAAAATTCACGCACCAGGTAGGAGCGCTCGCCAAACTCTCCCGCCGCGTACACGGCGGTAACGTTGGAGTGCCCGGCCTTGGCCATGTAGGCGGCGGAGGCCTTGAAGTTCTGCACCTCCTGCGGCGAGGCGTCCTGCTTGAGAATCGTCAGGTACACCTGCCGCTTCACGCTCACGTCGGTGGCGGCGTAACGGGCGCCGTCACGGTCCGCGCCCACTTTGTGGCCGATCAGCATGTTGCCCCACTGCTGGCCCTCCAGAATCCCCAGCACGGGGCGAAGGTGATGGCCGAGCTCGGCCTCGTTGAAGGGGGCGGTAATCTGCGGCAGGCCGACCAGATAGTCCTTGTAGTCGCTCAGATCGTAGCGCGTGGCCACGAGGACGGGGGTCTCCGGCCGCTCGGTGCGGAAGTTGTAGAGCAACTGGAGGCCGTCGGCGTTTTCGAAGTAAACCTCGGAGATCAGCAGGTCGATGGTGCCAATCTTGGCGATGGCCGCCGCGGCCGCCGAGCCGTCCTCAACCTTGACGAAACGAATTTCCGGGCCGATGCGCTTGAGGCTCTCCATCAAAGCGTCCAGGACGTCCCCGGCAGGCTGTACAACGACGACGGTTTTCACCATGTTGAGACTTCAGCGCGGTCCGACTGGTCTGGCCAGTCAATTCCGTCAGTAGGTCGGCTTCACCAGATACAGCAACTCGGCCGGTTCGGACTGCTCATCCTGCAGCTGCTGGTTGAGGTAAAGGCGCAAAAGAAAACCCTTGTAACGGCGGTTGGTGCTCTGGGCCATTTCCTCGTCGAGCTCGTAGGTGGCGGTCAGCTTCATGCCTCCGTTGTCGAGCCACTCGGTTTCCGTGCCCACGGGTTCAACCGCGATTCGGCCGGCGCCCGGCACGACCTTGCCGGGCATCTGGTCGTAGAAGAAAAACTCGATAAACATCTCGTCGAGGTCCTCGCGCGTGATGCCGTTGAAGGCGATGTCGAACTCCAGCTTAAGCTGGTCGGCAAATTCGGGATCGGTGCCGACCGTCTTCTTCAGGCCGCTGATCATGAATCGCTTGGCCAGGTTGCCGCCGGCCTCGGCGCTGACGCGGGCCGCTTCGATCTTGGCGCGGGCCTGGGTGGCGGCCACTTCGTCCTTGGCCAGGACGTAGGCGTCGCCCGCCTCTGGCCCCAGCGCGACGATCCGCCGCCAGTGCTGCAGGGCCTCGTTGGGACGGCCTTCCTGGGTGGTGAGCAGCGCCAGGCGCTGGAGCGTTTCTACGTTGTCGCGGTCCGCCGCGAGCGCCCGCTGCAGCATGCGCTTGGCGTTGGCGATGTCTTCCTCGCGCAGGAAGCGGTCGGACTGATCCAGATAAGCGCTGACCTGGCGGGCCTGTTCCTCGGCCGCTTCGCGGGCGGCGGCGGCGGCGCGCTCGGCGGCCAGGCGCTCGGCCTCCTGCCGGGCCAAGGCCAGCTTTTCCGGATCCTCCTCAACCGCAATCTCCTCCTGGCTCATCACGCTGACAACTTCTTCGCCTTCCCCGGCCTGCTTGATCCTGCTCAGGATGGACTCCGGCATAAGCGGGTTGAGCGAATCCGTCATCGACGTCTCCCCGTGGCTGGAGAGGATGCCCTCAAGCTCGGTCTGGTTTTGGGCCAGAATCGGCGGTGCCTGCGTGCTGATGTTGATGACCACCCGGCGGAAGTGGAAAATCGAAAACAAAGCGATGACCTCCGCGATGAGCAGGCCGATCACGATGTAAACTGCCACCGAGTAGGTGCGTGGGCGGACACGCTTGTTGCGCTTGGGGACGCTGGGGGCGGGCTCCGGTTCGCCACCCGGTTCGGCCACCGCGCTTGGGCGAGTGCCGTCCCCCGCACCGGCGTTACCTTCCGGGTCTTGGTGACGATGGACAAGCAGACCGGACCTGAGCAGTTGGGCGGGCAAGGCGGACATAAGCGTGCAATGAAGCGGGGATCGAGAAAACCCACCGCAAGCGAGCCAACTTTTTACACCCAATTGGCCCCAAATGGCAATGCAGAGACGGTGATTTGCGGACTTAGACGCCACCCGCCGGACGCGACTTCAACCAGTTTTGAAACTTACTAAGTGCCTGCCCCCGATGGCTTAGCGCCGCTTTTTCTGCCGAATTCATCTGCGCAAAACACCGGTCGTGTCCCTGGGGAAGAAAGAGCGGATCGTAGCCAAATCCGCCCTCGCCGCACCGCTCCGGCGCAATCACGCCCTCGCAGGAGCCCTCGAAGCTGGCGATCTCCTTGCCGCCCTGCGCGAGGGAAAGCACGCAGCGGAAGCGGGCCTTGCGGCCGAGTTCATTCCGGGCCGCGGCCACTTCCAGCTCGCGCAGCAGCTTGGCGTTGTTAGCTTCGTCGGTGGCGTCCGCCCCGGCGTAGCGGGCGGAGTAGACCCCCGGTTCGCCGTCGAGGGCGTCCACCTCCAGCCCGCTGTCATCGGCCAGCACGAGGGTTTGCGGGTCCAGGCAGGCGGAGATGCCTTCGCTCTTGAGCCGCGCGTTGTCGTGAAAGGTCGTCCCGGTTTCGTCGATTTCCGGCAGGCCGGAGAGCTCGGTCACGGTCTGAACCGTCCAGTCCGCGCCCAGCAGTTCTTTCAACTCAAGCGCCTTCCCGGGATTACGCGTCGCCAAAACGAGATTCTGCATTTGTCGCATCATGCCTGCCACAGATGGGTCACGCAAGCGATAAGGAGGGATAATCCTGCGCTTCCGCTGGCTGAAGTTTCCACCATGGACAAGGACACGGGAACGGGTTATGACAGCACGATGGACGTTTCCACCCCGCAATCGCCGAAGGTCCGCAAGCAGTTCCCCTTCCCCGAGATCGAGCCCAAGTGGCAGCAATACTGGGAGCGGGAGGCGACCTTCCGCGCCGCCAATCCGGGCGAACCGGGCAGCGACAAGCCCAAATACTACGCCCTGGACATGTTCCCCTACCCCAGTGGTGCCGGCCTGCACGTGGGCCATCCCGAGGGCTACACCGCCACCGACATCCTCTGCCGTTACCACCGCATGCGGGGCTTCAACGTGCTCCATCCGATGGGCTGGGACAGCTTTGGCCTGCCCGCCGAGCAGTACGCGGTCAAGACGGGCCAGCACCCGCGCGTCACCACCGAGCGCAACATCGCCACCTTCCGCCGCCAGATCAAAGCGCTGGGCTTTAGCTACGACTGGGACCGAGAGGTGGCCACCACCGACCCGGAATACGTCCGCTGGACGCAGTGGATTTTCCTCCAAATTTACAACAGCTACTTTGATCCCGTCGCCAAGCAGGCCATGCCCATCGCCCTGCTGGAGGACGCCATCAGCAAAAACCCCACCCGCAAGGCCGAGTGGGTGGACAACCCCTTCCTGGCCGGAGCGCATCTGGCCTTCCGCGAGGCCCGCAAGGCGGGGGAAACGCCCACCGACGAAGAGCTGCGCGCCTACCTCGACGAGCACCGGCTCGCCTTTGTGGCGGAGGCCCCGGTCAACTGGTCGCCCGACCTCGGCACCGTGCTGGCCAACGAGGAAGTGGAAGAGTGGACGGCCAAGGGCCACACCGTCGTCCGCAAGCCCATGCGCCAATGGATGCTGCGCATTACCGACTACGCCCAGCGCCTGCTTGACGACCTGGAATTGCTGGACTGGAGCGAGTCGCTCAAGGACATGCAGCGCAACTGGATCGGCCGCAGCGAGGGCGCCGAGGTCCGCTTTGCCCTCAAGGACAGCGAGCACGAGATCGAGGTCTTCACCACCCGGCCGGACACGCTCTTTGGCGCGACCTACATGGTCCTCGCCCCCGAGCACGAGCTGGTGGGGGAAATCACCACCGGCGAGCAACGGCTCGCCGTGGAGGACTACGTGCGCAAGGCCTCGACCAAGAGCGACCTGGACCGCACCGACCTGGCCAAGGACAAGACCGGCGTCTTCACCGGCGCCTATGCGCTCAACCCGGTCAACGGCGAGGAAATCCCGGTCTGGATCGCCGATTACGTGCTGACCGGCTACGGCACCGGCGCCATCATGGCCGTCCCCGCCCACGACGAACGCGACTTCGAGTTCGCAAAAAAGTACCAACTGCCGATCAATATCGTTGTACTCAAGGAGATTGAGCCTGGCGATGGAGCTATTCCGACTGGCGAGATGATGGATACTGCTTGGATAGCCGAGGGTTTTGCAGTGGCATCCCCACCCGATGGCCTCAGGTACGAAGCTCCCGACATTAACGGTCTGAAAACCCCCGAGGCCAAAGCCAAGATCACCGCTTGGCTGGAGGAGAAGGGCCTCGGCGCGGCGCACGTCAATTTCAAGCTGCGGGATTGGCTTTTCTCCCGCCAGCGTTACTGGGGCGAGCCCTTCCCGATCGTCTGGCGTGACGGCCAGCACGAGGCCCTGCCGGAAAGCGAGCTGCCCGTCCTGCCGCCCGAGATGGACGACTTTAAGCCCGCCGGCGACGGCTCCCCGCCGCTGGCCAAAGCGCGGGACTGGGTCGACCTACCCGATGGCGCCACCCGCGAGACCAACACCATGCCCCAATGGGCCGGGAGCTGCTGGTACTACCTGCGCTACCTTGACCCGAAAAACGCCGAACGCTTCTGCGATCCGGAAGCCGAGCGGTACTGGATGCAACCCCACGGGATCGACCTCTATGTGGGCGGTGTCGAGCATGCCGTGCTCCACCTGCTCTACGCGCGCTTCTGGCACAAAGTGCTCTTCGACCTCGGGCACGTGAGCACGCCGGAGCCGTTCCACCGGCTGGTCAACCAGGGGCTCATCCTGGGCGAGGATTCCCAGAAGATGAGCAAAAGCCGCGGCAACGTGGTCAACCCGGACGACGTAATTGCGGACTACGGCGCCGATGCCCTGCGCTGCTTCGAGATGTTCATGGGGCCGCTGGAGCAGGTCAAACCCTGGTCCATGTCCGGCGTCGAGGGCCTCTACCGCTTCCTCGGCCGGGTCTGGCGCCTGGCAATGCAGGAAAACCAGGAGGGCGAGTGGACGCTGGCCCCGGCCGTCACCAACGAGCCCGTGCCCGACCACCTGCAGCCCGCCCTGCACGGCGCGATCAAAGGCGTGACCGAGAAACTGGACTCGATGAGCTTCAACACGGCCATCTCCGACCTGATGGTCCTGACCAACGCCCTGACCAAGGAAGAGCAGCGCCCCCGGGCCGCCCTGGAGACCCTCACGTTGCTGCTGGCGCCCTTTGCGCCCCATCTCGCGGAGGAACTCTGGAGCCGACTCGGCCACGCGCAATCGCTGGCCTACGAGCCCTGGCCGGCCTTCGACGAAAAGTGGCTGGCCGTGGACGAAGTCGAGCTGGTGGTGCAGGTCAACGGCAAGGTGCGCGCCAAACTGAAGGCGCCCGCCGAAGCCGACCAGAGCGCCCTCGAAACCCTGGCCCGGGAATCCGACCAAGTGGCGAGCTGGCTCGACGGCAAGACGGTTGTAAAGACTATCGTGGTGCCGGGCAAGCTGGTAAACCTTGTCGTCAAGTAAATCCCTTTATCCTTGCTCTGGCCAGCCGCGATGGCATGATCGCGGGAGTGTCCTGCGGGGCACGCCTACCGGCCTAACGGCCGGGACCGAAGGCGACTGAATCGCCCCATCCGTGCCATGGCCAAGCCCACTTTTTCCGAAGTCGTTACCGACATCTGCGCCCGCGACGACCGCTTCGACGCGGAGGCCTACACCTTTATCCGGGAAGGCCTGGACCACACGCTCAAGAACCTCAAGCGCAAGGGCCAGGGCGCGAACCGCCACGTCTCCGGCCAGGAGTTGCTCCACGGCCTGAAGGACTACGCGCTCTACGAATACGGCCCGATGGCCAAGATGGTCCTCAACTCCTGGGGAGTGACGCGCTGCGAGCACTTCGGCGACATCGTCTTCAACCTGGTTGGCGGCGGCGTGCTCGGCAAAACCGACACCGACCGGCCGGAGGACTTCAAAAACGGGTTCACCTTTGACGAAGCTTTCGTGGCCCCCTACGAGGCGCGCCGCGACACCCCGCTGGCCGAGAAAATCATCTGCATGACCCGCGGCCAGTCGCCCCGCAAGCGCCGTTCGCGCAAGAACTCCACGCCGGAGCTCAGCTAGAGCGCGGCCCGCCCCGCCCGGGGCGATGTCTTTGCCCCGCCATGACGCAAAATCCTCCCGCCGTTGACGCCAATGCGCTGCCGCCGGATTTGCTGACCAAGCCGGATGTCCGGGTGGAAACGCTGGAGAACGGGCTCTCCCTTCTCGTGTGCCGGGAGGACAGCGCGCCGGTGGTCGCGGTCCAATTTTGGGTGGAGACGGGCAGCATCCACGAGGGCCGTTGGCTGGGGTCGGGAATCTCGCACCTTCTGGAGCACCTCATGTTCAAGGGCACTCCCCGGCGTGGCAACTCCGAGATGGCCCGCGACATCCACGACCTCGGTGGCCGGCTTAACGCCTACACCTCCTTCGACCGCACCGTCTACTACACCGACGTGCCGGTGGAAGGCTGGGTCCAGGCGGCGGAAATCCTGGGCGACGCGGTCAACCACTCCACCCTGCCCGAGGAGGAATTCGAGAAGGAGAAGGAAGTCATCCGGCGCGAGTTTGCCATGGGCCGGGACGACCCGGAACGCGAACTGAGCAAGCTGCTTTTCGGCACAGTCTTCACCCGCCACCCGTACCGCCTGCCGGTTATCGGGCATCTTGATCTCTTCAACCAGCTCACCCGCGAGGACGTGCTGGCCTACTACCGGGAGCGCTACAGCATCGAAAACCAAACGCTCATCGTCGTCGGGCCAGTCGATTTTGAGGAAGCGCGCGGGCACGCCCAACGTCTCTTTGGCGGGATCGAGCGCCGCCCCCTTCCCGATCACGTCCTGCCGACCGAGCCCCCCTGCCAGGCGCCGCGCTTCCGCCGCAAGGAATTCCCGACCAAGCTCACGCGCCTCTCCCAGGTCTACCCGGTGCCCGGCGTCGCTCACCACGACGTGCCCGCGCTGGACGTACTCGCCGCCATTCTGGGCGACGGCCGCAGCTCGCGCCTTTACCAGCGCATCGTCGAGATAGAAGGCTTGGCCGAATTCATCGACGCCTACGTCTACGCGCCCTCCTCGGTCGGCGTCTGGGGCATCGACGCGCGCCTGCGTCCGGAGCGGGAGGAAACCGTCCTGGCCGCCATAGGGGAGGAAATCCACCGCGCCCGCCAGAGCGAGCCCACCGAGGAGGAAATCGAACGCGCCATCCGCACCGGCCTGATGGCGGAACTGCGCTCGCAGCAGTCCATGCGGGGGCTCGCCGCCAGCTTCGGCCGCGGCTGGTTGACGGACCGCAACCCGCTGCTCTCCCACGCCTACCTGCAGCGCTTGGAGATGGTCACGCCCGCGCAGATCCAAGCCGTGGCGCACCGCTACCTGATCGAGTCGCGCCGCAGCACGGTGGTCCTCGCCGCCGAGCCTGAAGAAATGGCAGCCGTCCCGGCACCGGACGCCGCCGCCCCTTCCGCCTACCGCAAAGCCGAACCGCTGACCTTTCCCCACGTGACCGCGCTCAAAGTGGCCGCCGCAGAGCTCCCTCTTCTCACACTCCGGCTGACGCTACCCTCCAGCCTGCTCCACGAGCCGCCGGAACTGGCCGGGATCAACCGCCTGGCCAGCCAGCTTTTGCGCAAAGGCACCAAGCGCCGCAATGCCGCCCAAATTGCCCGGAGCGTCGAGCAACTGGGCGGGCGGCTCCAGTGCGATTCCGGCAATAACAGCGCCACCCTTGGAGTCGAGCTGCTCGCTAGCGACGCGGCGGTCGGCGCCGAGCTATTGGCGGAAATCCTCCTAGAATTCGAGCCGACCGAAAACGAACTCGCGACAGAGAAACGCAAGCAGCTCGCCGCGCTGGAAGCCGAGTTGGACCGCCCGCTGCAGGTGGCCGGTGCCGCCCTGCGCGAAGCCCTCTACACCGGCACGGCCTACGCGCACAGCGCCCTCGGCACCGCCGCTTCGATTGAGAGGATCAGCCTCGACGACATCCACCGCCACCTGTGCGAGCACGCCTTTCACCAAGGTCTCGTGCTGACCGCCGCCGGCGACCTGGCCCCGGAGCATCGCTGGCGGCCCGCTCTGGAAGGCGCCCTGACCCAATTGCCGCCCCCACCGGTCGAAGACGCCGCCGCCCGCGTCATCGAAACCGCGCTGGACGGCGAAATGCGCGTCGAAAAGCGGATGGACAAGGAGCAGGCCGTACTCGCCATCGCCTACCCGACTGTCCCGGTCCGCGACCCCGACCGGCTCTGCCTTGACCTGCTCGACCAGGCCCTCTCCGATCTCGGCTCGCGGCTCTTCGTCCGCATCCGGGAGGAAATGGGTCTGGCCTATTTTGTCGGCACCACGCAGTTCCTGGGCCGTGGCGCCGGCTACTTTTGCTTTTACCTGGGCACCGATCCCGGCCAGCGCGAAGCGGTCGAAGCCGCCCTCCGCGAGGAAATTGCGCGATTGGTCAAGGACGGCCTGACCCAGCCGGAGCTCGATCGCGCCCGCGCCAAAATGCTGAGCGCCCTCAAGTTTCGCACCCAGAACGCGGCCGCCCTGGCCTTCGCCGCCTCGCTTGATGAACTCTTCGGGCTGGGTTACGTTTTTTCGGATCGCCAAGCCGAACGCCTTGCGCAACTCTCCTTGGCTGAGGTCAACGCCGTGGCCGCCCGGTATCTGGGCCAACCGCGCCAGGCCGTCGCCCTTGTCAGTCCCAACTAAAACGCCCCACCCGAGATGCCTGAAGACCAGCCGCCGCCCTTAACCGAATCCGAGCAGAAGTTTGTCCAGTTTGTGATCATGCAAGCCCAGCAGATCCTTTACGTGCTTGGCACGCCCGCCCAGGAGGGCGAAGGCGCCCCCAACCTCGAGGCGGCCAAGATGCTGATCGACCAGATGGAAATGCTACAGGACAAAACTAAAGGCAACCTGAGCGAGCAGGAGGAACACATCCTAAAGGAAGCGCTCTCCCGGGTGCAGCTTGCCTTTGTGCAGTCCAGCGGCGGCACCCCCGCCAGCATGATGCCCGAGCGCCCCGCGCCCGAGATGCCCACCGACATGGGTGCCCCAGAGCCTCCGGCCGAAGCCCCCGAGCCCAAGCCTGCACCAGCGCCGGAGCCGCCCCCGGCCGCGCCCGCGCCCGCCAGCGAGTCCCCCAAGGCCGATCCCGAGCCGGACGAGCCGGAGGAAAACAAGAAGCGCTACGTTAAAAAGTACGGTTAAGCCCGCCCCTTCATGAGCCATCCGAAATTTTGGATCGGCCCGGCGCTTTTTGTGGGCTGCCTGCTGCTGGGCACTTGGCTGCGGTGGGAGTACCCTCGCGACTGGCTCCAGCCGAACACCGGCCCAGACGAGCCCGCCTACTCGCCCTACATGGTGGAGGCCGACGCCTACACGCGGCTGATCCGCGTACGCAACATTCTCGACGGCCAGGGATTGGTGCAAAGCTTCCACCCGCACGAGAACTATCCCGAGGGCATCACGCCTTCCACCACCCTGCCCTTCGACCTCGTCATCCTTTCGCTCCACCCGATCATGTCCCTCTGGTCGGCGGAACCGCTGGACTGGGCGGGGGCCTTTGCCGCTTACGTCTGTTTTCCCATCATCTTTGTTCTGCTCTACTTTTGGAGCGGTCGGCTCGGCTGGCGCTGGGAGGCGCGCGGCCTACTGCTCGTCGGCATCACCGTCACGCCCGGCATCATGTGGGCAACGCCCTTTGCCCGGCCCGACCACCAAGCGCTGGTGCTGCTCATGCTCAGCGGCGGGCTGGCGGCCGAACTGATTCGCTGGCGGCCGGACCGGCCCGACACCGTCTTCTGGGCCGCGCTGGGTGGGGCCTGCTGGGCGTTCGCGCTTTGGACCTCGCTCTTTGAGCCCCTCATCCTCTTCGCGCTGATCCTGGTCACCAACCTCATCGCCCGCCGCCGCGAACAGCACCCTTTCCTCATTTCCTTCGGCGTGGTGGCTGCCGTGGCCATCCTGGTCGAAGGCGCCCACCTGCGGGAAATCGTCGGCCAGGCCTTCAGCACCGTCAGCGATGACCAAATCCGCAGCGCGTTGGGCCGCTGGTCGGAAACGGTCAACGAGCTCAAGCCGATGTACCTTTCCCTCTGGCACCTGTCGGTGAATCTGACGGCGCTGGTTTGGCTGCTGCCGGTCACGATTGCCTGCCTCTACCGCCAATCCGGTTTGCGGCTGGAGCATCACCTCCTCACCGGCATGACGGTGCTGCTAACGCTGTTCGCCATCTTTCAGGTCCGCTGGTTCTACTACGCCACGCTCGGACTGCTTCTGCTGACGGCCCTCTGGATTCACCGCGAAAAGCTGGCCGTGCTGCGCTACGGCGCCGTGACCATCGTCGGCCTGAGTTGGATCGTCTGCTGGGCGGCGATGTTCGGAGAGCAAAACGATCCCGAAAAGAAACAGCCGCCCGTCTTTCCGCAGGTCAAACAGCTCGCCCGGCTCGCCGACCAGGAAAACAGCGGCAGCGTGATGGGCGTCTATTGGCTTTCGCCCGCCTTCAGCTACTTCAGCGGCCGCCCGATGGTGGCCAGCAGCAGCCACTTGACCATCGAAGGCATCGTCGACACCTCGCGCTTCTTCACCACCTCGTCCTGGATCGAAGCCAATCGGATTGCGCAGGAGCGCGAGGCCGGCTGGATTCTCTGCTTTGTACCCAGCTACCAGCACATGATGTCGGAAATCATCCTGGGTGAAAAAACGGACCGGGAAAAAGTACGCGGCCTGGCGGATTTGCCCGTGGGCTTTCGGCTCTACGTACCGGAGGCCGCGCGAGCGGTGCCGAGCCGGTACCAGCTCGTCGGCGTGCAGCCGCTGATGAAGCTCTACCGCGTGGCGCCCAAGCCGCCGCCGCCCAGCATCACGCCCTGACCGAACTGGGTGGAGTAGAGCATCCCGCGAACACTCGCGGCGGCCGGGAAAAGCGACCGCCACGCTTCCAGGTAAGCCTCCAACTGCGGCGCATACTCCTCCCGCAACGCGGCGAGCCCTTCCCGCTCCCCGCCGGGTAAACGATTCGTCTTCCAGTCCAGGATCAACCAGGACTGCGCCGCTTCGTCCCAAATCACGAGGTCCACGACGCCCTCGACCACGCGGTCTTCGCTTTGATTCCAGAGAAAAGGCACTTCCGCCCGGACCTGCAATTCCGGCCGGTGCAGTTGCCTCCAAATTTCCGAAGCCGTCAGCAGGCTCCACTCCTTGTCCGACCGGACGGGATCCGGCGAGCTCGTCAAATGGGCGTGGTAACAAGCATCCCGCTCCGCTTCCGGCCGCTGCCAGGGCATCGCCTCCATGAGCTCGTGCCACCAGGTGCCGTAGAGGGTGGCCGGTGTCTGAGCGGGCAATTCGGGGCGATCGTCGTCCGGCGCCGACTCCAGACGCGTCTCGGGGTCGCCCGGGTCGGGCAAGCGGGCGAGCGCGTGCGGTGTCACCCGGCGGGCAAACTGGGCAGCGTGGTCGCGGGCCAGCGCCAGCGGCAGATCGCCCGACTTCGCAGGTCTTACTCCCACCTGTTTGGCGGCGTCCTTTTCACCAATCAAACGCAGCTCCGGTTCGGGCGTCGACGGCAGCTTCTCCCACGCCTGCTCGTTGGCGGCAAAGCCCAGCAGCGCCCGGCCCAGACAACGCGCCTTCCACTTGCCCTCGGGATCAAAAACCAACCGATCGTCGGTCATCACGAGCGTATGGCGCGCACGCGTCATGGCCACGTAGAGCATCCGCTCGTCGTGTTCGGGGGCATCCCCCCGCGGCACAAAATCCTCCGGCACGTCGGCGGCGTCGAAGTGGATTTCGGGTTCCGTCACCCCGGGCGGTTGCACCGCCCGCGGATAAGTCCCGCGGTTTGGGTGCAGCGGATGGAAGAACAACGGCAGAATGACGGCGTCCCACTCCAAGCCCTTGGCCTTCTGGCACGTCAGCAACTGGACCGCATCCGTCGCTGTGGCCGCAAACTCCCGCTCCTGGCCAAACCCCTCCCGCAACGCCCGCGCCCAATCCGCCAGGGAGATGCCCTCCCGCTCGCAGCGGATTGCTTCCTGCCGCAGCCGCTGCCATTCCGCCTCGATGTCCTCCAGATCGCCGGCGCCTTCGGTCGCAATCGCATTCAACCGCGACCGCAGGGCCACGATTTCTTCCATCGCCGCGGGCAAGGCGCCCAGGCTCTCGGTTGCCGACCGCCTCCAAAGTTGGTGAAAGACCGACAACGCGGATTCGACGGTGGCCAAGCCCCCCGCCGCCGGCGGCGCATCAACGCGCCAGCCCTCGCCGTGGCCCTTGGCGTGCATGGCCAAATCGTGATCCGAGCAGCCAAAGACCTCGCGCAAAACGCCGACGATCTCGAATCCGTCCCGCGGATGCGCCAGGCACCAAAGCAACCCGCACCACCAGGCGTAAACCGGGTGATCGCCCATGATCGTGCGCGAGGAGTGCACCTCGCAGGCGATCCCGGACTCGCGGAGCGCTTCCTCCAGAATCGAAAGCTGCTTGCGGCGCGGGCAAAGCAGCGCCACCTCGCTCCAGTTAGAGGCCCGCAGCCCTTCAAGCCCGGTCTCCCGCAGAAAGGTAGCCACCCGCCGCGCGACGAAGCGTGCCCGTTCATCGACGCCCGAGCCGGGTTCTTCCTCCGGCTCGACCGGCAGGCGCACGACCTGCCCCTCGGCGCTCTCGGGCCGGGGCAACAGCGGCACGTACGCGGCCTGGCCCGGGCGGCCGTCGAGCAGGCCCGGCATGACCGCGTTCACCCAGTCCACGATCCGGGCGTCGCAACGGAAGGTGACCTGGAAAGCGGCCTGCCCGCCGCCGTCCGCAAAGGCAGCGTGTTCGCCTTGATAGGCCAGTAAGTCCGCGCGGTCGGGATAAATGCTCTGCTGCGGATCGCCAACCATGACCAAGCGCCGCTCGGCCGGGTTCTCACCTTCCCCCATTCCCGCCAGCCGTCGGAGCACCTCGAACTGGAGCGGATCGGTATCCTGCGCCTCGTCAAGAATCACCAAGTACTCCTCCTCGCGGACTTGCTCGGCCACCGCCGGCAGCCGTAGCGACTCCGCCGCCAACGCGACCTGATCGTCGTAGGTCAACTCGCCGCGCTCGAGGCGAAACTGACGCGCCGACCAGGCCAAATCACCCGCCAGTTGTGTGAGCACCGCACGCTGCCAATCCCGCACGGGCTCCAAGGTTTGCGACCACAGCTCGGCAAACGCCTTCGTCTTGGACCGGTTGACCGGCCAACGGGCATGGCGATTCCCGCTGGCAAGCGCCTCCTGAAAATGCCGCAGGCTGGTTTGCGCCGCGCGCACGGTTCCCGCCGACCGCTTCTCCGGCACATAAGCGAGAACCTCCTCGACTTCGAGCATTGGCATCGGCTCGATCGGACCTGGCCTGCCAAGCGAGCGCCACGGCCGGACTTGAGTCGCGAGATGCTGGATTTCTGGCAGCGAAGAGACCCGCAAAAGATCACGGTAGGCGGGGTCGCCGCGCAGAACCTCGTCGGCGGCCGCGCTCTGCCAAAAGGCCGCCCACGTGCGAGCCTCGTCCGCCACAATCTGGTTGAGTGCGGGCAAGGCAAGCGCATGTCCGTGCCTTTGCAGCAGGCGCAGGCACAAGCTGTGGATGGTGCCGAAAAAGGCTTGCCCGAAGGCCGCCTCCACTTCCTCTCCCAGCCGGGCGGCGAGCACCCGCGCCCGCGCCCGCGCCTGCATCTCCTGCGCCGCGCGCCGCGTGTAGGTCACCACGATGAGACGCGGCAGCAAGGTGCGGGCATCGTCCCGGCGAGCGAGGGCAAGGATGCGCTCGGAGATGGCGTGCGTCTTGCCCACCCCGGCCGGCGCCACCACGGAGAAGGTCCGCTCGGTTTCCCGGCAGAACGCCTCGCGCGCGGCGGCATCCGGGAGCGCGGCGGGAGAGACCGCCAGGCTCACAGCAGACTCTCCCAACCGGGGTGCTCCCGCTTCCATTTTTGGCGACCGAGCTTCTCCGGCAGCGGCAAGGTGGCCAAGGGCAAATCCTCCGCCGCACCGTGCGCCGATCGCACCGGCAGGCGCCAACCAAAGCGGGCGTGCTCTTGGATCGCGGCCAGGTCGCGCCAGGCGGCACCCATGGAGTCAAACTCCTCGGCACCCCGCCGCTTGCCCAAGCCGAAGGCAGGCGCGATCATGGCGACCTCCACCTTCTTGCCGGTCAGGGAAGCGAGGGTTCGGGCGTAGAGCACGAGCTGCAGCCCATTGGCCTCCCGCGCCAGCGAGCCCGGCGTCCAGTCGCTGCTTGCGCCGGTTTTGTAATCCAGGATGAGCAGCTCCCCGGCTTCCTGCCAGTCTTCGCCGTCACCAAGGAGACCGTCCAATCGGCCCCGCAGCCAGAGAGACTGCCCGCCCTCGGTCGCGTAAGGCGTTTCCGCCAGGGTCCACTCCGTGGCGGCGTGGCTGAACCCATCCAACCCCGGGATGACCGCGGCCAATTGATCGGCCAAGCCCCAGGTCTCCTCCCACATCGCCAGCCACCCGACCGGCACCGGGCTGCCGGACTCCTCGAAGGCCGACTCCACACGTCGCCGGTACTGTCGCGCGCGGGCCTCCACCCGCTGCCGCAGGTGGTCCGCGGACGGGATCACCTGGAGTGGCTGCGGCAGGTTCGCTGAGCTTTCCTCCGGCCGTGGTAGCATGGCCCGGAGCCAGTCGTGCGTCCGGATGCCCCGCGCCCTTGCGTAAGCGGCCGCGACGGTGAACTCCCGTGGAGACTCGACGCCTAGAAGATGCCGCAAAAAAGCGGACGCCGGCCGCCGCAGCGCCTGTTCCCATTGCCCGCAGGAAAGGCGCAGCGGAAACGGCGGCGCGGCACCCTCCTCCAAGCAAAACTCGTAACCGCCGTAGCGGTTTCCGGATCGCCGCTGCCGGTACGCCTCAGCGGTCGCGCCGAGGGGTGGAGACGGCTCGCCGCGCCCTGAGTCACCCGGCGGAACGAAGCGCCTGCTTTGCGCCGCCAGACGATCCATCGCGCGGCCGTCGAGTACCGGCGGCAGTTCGATGTCTCGCTCGGCGGCCAAGCGGTAGGCCTTCAGGAAAAACTCGCCCGGCTGGAGAGGCAGCGAGGGCGCGGCTTCCGTGCCCAGGTGGGCGCTTACGGCAAGGGCGGTTCCCGCTTCCTCGTTCGCTTCCAGCAAGCGCTGGAAGTCCCGTCCGGCCCTTTCGGTGGCCGCATCCGCTGGCAGCAGCCAGGTGATGCCGGGCGGCAACACGGCTTGGCCCTCCCCCTGGGAACCCTCCCGCACGCCGCTCTTCATGGTTTCACGCCAACGCGCGGCGAGCGCGACGTCGTCCTGACGCGAGAGGTAGGACTCGCCCTGCCGCGGCGGCGGCCACTCGCCTTCCGTCTGGCCGGCCAGGAACAGGTGCGTCCACTCCTGCCCGGCGGCCTCGGACGGACCGACGACGTTGACCCGCGCGTAATAGTGAGCGGTCTCCGGCAGGCGCGAAAACTCACGCGAGGAAGAGAGCGCCCGCAGCCAGCGCACGAATTCCAGACGCCCAACTCGTAGCCGGCCGCCGCCGGCCAACAGCTCCGTCGCCCGGGGCGAAAGGAGCTCGACTCGCTCGCTCCAGCCAAAGGAGACCGCCCGTTCCTGGAGCGCCGACCACATCGCGTCGAGCTCTCCCTCATCCGGCAACGGCTGGAGCCGTTCCAGTAAAGTCAGCGCCTGCCGCGTACCGGCGCGCGTGCCGAGGCGCAGCCAGTTGGTCAGCACGTCCAGATCGTTGGTCATCACCTGTTCAAAGGCGTCTCCCAGCACGGCCACCAATTGCGGGTAGCCGAAGTCGGCTCCAGGCCCGACCCCGGCAAGCACTCCTAAAACCACCGGGTCCAGCGCTTCGGCCAGCGCGAGCACCTTTTCCAGCCCGGGCTCCTCCAAGAAGGCGAGCCATGCCTGCCAGCCTGCGTCCTCCAGCAGGCCCGGCCGCCGCTGGCCAAATTGACTAAAAATCGGAAGGCGCCATTCCGCCAAACGCTCGGTCACCAATAAGCCAAGTTCGCTCGTTGGCGGGATGACCAGCCCAATCCGGGCCCGCGGTTCCTCGGCCAGCCATTCCACCGCGCGAGCGGCGATCAGGTCGGCCTCCTCGGTCAGGTTCCGGGCCAGGTGCAGATTGAGCGGACCGGGGCCATCGGCCTCGCTTTCCTCGTCGAGAATCTCGTAGGCGCCAAATCGCTCTTCCACGGTGGAAACCCAAAGCTGGTCGGCTTCCTCGCCCGGCGAGATTGGCGCGGTTAGCCCGGTGGTTTTTTCCTCGCTCGTGGCCAGGGTCGCCATCACCAGCGGCGCGGCGGGCCAGTGCTCCCCCGTGAAACCCAGGCAGAGGCACGCGGCGAGCTTGGGCCTTGAACGCGAAGCCAACGCCTCCAGTTCGAAATCAATCCGTGCGCGCGGCCACAGCCTGGCGTCCCGCATCAGATCGTTCCAGCGGCAGATGACCGGGCGCAACCAGGCCGGCGCACCGTCGGCCAGGTCCAAGCCGCTCGCTTCCACCCGGTCGAGGACTCGCCGGAACGCGGACGGGTTAGCGGCAATGGACCGGGCGGAAAGGTTGGCCGGACTGGCCTCGGCCACCGTCCGCGCTGCCAGACGCAGCAACAAGTCAACCGTCTCGTTCGACGCCGGATCACCTCCGTCCGTTGGGAGCAGCTGGCGCAAGCGCAGGCGCGCGTCCGCCGGCGTCCAGAACTCAAGCGCCAGCAGGTTAAGCCCCGCCCGCACGGCGAGTGACTTGCCGTAAAAGGCGGCCGCCCGGTTGGGCACCAACACCACGACCGGAGCGGATTCCCGCCAAGCGGACTGGCTCCAGCGCCGCAGCCAAGGCAGGCCAAGCTCGCGCCAGAGCGAGGCGCTTGAGGTCCCCAACCGAAGCTGGACCCGGGGCTTGGTGGCACGGTCTTCACCCACGCACCTTTCATACCGCGCGGGCGGAGCAGCGGCAAACCGAATGAGGCCCGGCGACGGGCCATTGACAATCCCGGGCGCTGCGGAACTTTATGGCCATGGCGTACGAATCGATGCGGGAATTTGCCGAGTGCCTGGAGCGCGAAGGCGAGCTGGTGCGGATCACCGAGCCGCTGAACACGGAACTGGAAATCACCGCACTGGCGGACCGGGAGATGAAGTCACCCGGGGGCGGCAAAGCCCTCCTGATCGAAAACCCGGTGCTGCCGGACGGGCGCGAGTCGCCCTTCCCCGTTTTGATCAACTCGATGGGCTCGGCCCGGCGGATGGCGATCTCGCTCGAGGTGGATGATGTCGACGAGGTGGCCAACCAAATGGCCTTTCTGATGAAGGCCAAGCCGCCGCGGAACCTCAGCCAGGCCTGGGAGCTCCTGCGCAACGGCATCGACGTCGTTCACGCCCGGCCGTCGCGAGTCAAGAGCGGCGCCTGCAAGGACGTTATTTGGCAGCCGGTGGGCAGCGGGCCGGAGTCGACCTGCAGCCTCAACTCCCTGCCTATCCTCAAGTGCTGGCCCAAGGACGGCGGCCCGTTCGTCACCCTGCCGACCGTCTACACCCAGGACCCGGACACCGGCGAGCGGAACATCGGCATGTACCGGATGCAGGTCTACGACGGCGCCACCACCGGCCTGCACTGGCAGCTGCACAAGGTGGCCGCGCGCCACGGCAAGCGCTACTACGAGACCGGCACCCGCATGCCGGTGGCGGTTTGCCTGGGGGGCGACCCGGTCCTGACCTTTGCCGCGACGGCACCCATGCCCGACGGGCTCGACGAAGTGCTGCTGGCCGGCTTCCTGCGCAAGAAAAGCGTGCCGCTCGTCCCCTGCGAGACGGTGGATTTGGAGGTTCCCGCCAACTCGGACTTTGTCATCGAGGGCTACGTGGACCCGACCGAGCCGCTCCGCGCCGAAGGCCCCTTCGGCGACCACACCGGCTTCTACACTCCGGTCGACGACTACCCCGCCCTACACGTGACCTGCATCACCCACCGGCAGGACGCGGTCTACCCCGCCACCATCGTAGGCAAGCCGCCGATGGAGGATTTTTACCTGGGCACGGCCAGCGTCCGCGTCTTCCTGCCCGTCTTCAAGATGAACTTCCCGGAGATCGTCGACATGGCGCTTCCGGCCGAGGGCACCTTCCACAACCTCGTGTTTGTGAGCATGAAGAAGCAGTACCCCTACCAGGCCTTCAAGATCATGCACGGGCTTTGGGGCATGGGGCAGATGATGTTCACCAAATACATCGTGGTGGTGGACGCGCACGTCGACGTCCACAACACCAGCGAGGTCCTCTTCTACCTCTGCGCCAACACCGACCCGGAGCGCGATTCCATCACCACCAAGGCCCCGTGCGACAGCCTCGACCACGCGCCCACCCAGCCCAACATCGGCAGCCACATCGGCTTCGACGCCACCACCAAGCTCCCCGGCGAGGGCTACACCCGCGGCTGGCCCGAGGAAATGGAACTGCCGACCGAGGTGCTGGAGAAGATCAAGGCGATCCCGCGCACCTGGTAGGCGCGGCGGGTTCAGTCCTCGAGCAGATCCACGATGACGTCGTCGACGCGCACGTCGATGATGGTCCAGTCATCCTCCGGCTTGTAGAAGACGAAGCGCCAACGCAGCGGCTGCACCGGCAGGTTGGTCAGGTAAGTGGTCGAGACCAGGCTCGAGCCGACCGAGTAAGTGTCGTAGGGCTCGTACTTGATCATCTTGCCGTAAATGCCGAAGGCCTGGTCCGTCTTGGCCACGAGCAGCTCCACCTTGTCCGGCTGGGAGGCGATCCGCGAGCCTTTGAGCAACTGGTTGTAAGCGCCGCGGGTTTCGCCCTTCTTCAGCCCGGCGAAGAAGGTGTCGATCTGTAGCTTGAGCGCGTTGGCCGGGGCCTCGCCGTTGGGCGCGCGGCGCGGGGTCACGCGGATGAGGTCGCTGGCCTGGAGCGGACGCGTCCCCGGTGGCGGCGTGTTTTGCGCCGGGGCGGAGGTCGCCGCGAGCAGCGCGGCCAGGAGCAGCAGGCAGGATCTCATGACCTTCCTCCTAGGCTTCCTCGGCCAGTTCCTCGACCGGCGGGCAGGAGCAGAACAAGTTGCGGTCGCCGTGCACGTTGTCGATCCGGCCCACCGCCGGCCAGAACTTGTGCTGACGCGTCCAGGGGGCGGGATAAGCGGCCTGCTGGCGCGGGTAGGCGCGGTTCCAATCGTCGGCGGTGACCGCCTCGGCCGTGTGCGGAGCGCCCTTGAGCGGGTTGTCGTCCTTCGGCAGTTCGCCTCCGGCCACCGCCTGAATCTCGCCGTGGATGGCGATCATGGCGTCGCAGAAGCGATCCAGCTCCGGCTTGCTCTCGCTTTCGGTCGGCTCAATCATGAGCGTGCCCGCCACCGGCCAGGACATCGTCGGCGCGTGGTAGCCAAAGTCCATCAGCCGCTTGGCCACGTCCTCCACCTCGATGCCGGCGTCCTTTTTCCAGTCGCGCACGTCGATGATGCATTCGTGCGCCACCAGGTCGCCCGCGCCTTTGTAAAGAACGGGGAAGTGCGGCGCCAGTTGCCGCGCCACGTAGTTGGCGTTAAGGATGGCGACCTGCGTCGCGGTGCGGAGTCCTTCCGCCCCGAGCATGCGAATGTAGAGCCAGGTGATGACGAGGATGCTGGCGCTGCCCCAAGGCGCGGCGGCCACCGTGCCCTCGGCGCCGGCCCCGTTGTCGGCCAGCGGGTGGCCGGGCAGATAGGGCTGCAGGTGCTTGGCCACGCCGATCGGCCCGACGCCCGGGCCGCCCCCGCCGTGCGGGATGCAGAAGGTCTTGTGCAGATTCAGGTGGCAGACGTCGACGCCGTAGTCGCCCGGGCGGCAAAGGCCGACCTGGGCGTTGAGGTTGGCGCCATCCAGATACACCTGCCCGCCGTGCTCGTGCACGATCGAGACCACCTCGCCGATGCCCTGCTCGAAGACCCCGTGGGTGGATGGGTACGTGACCATGATCGCGGCCAGCTCGTCCCCGTGCGCGGCTGCCTTGGCGGCGAGGTCCTCCAGGTCGATGTCGCCGCTTTCGGTGCAATTGACTGCGGTCACCCGCATCCCGGCCATGACGGCGCTGGCCGGATTGGTGCCGTGGGCGGAAACCGGGATGAGGCAGACGTCACGGTGCCCTTCGCCCCGGCTCTGGTGGTAGCGGCGGATCGCCATCAACCCGGCGTACTCGCCCTGCGAGCCGGCGTTGGGCTGGAGCGAGATGCCCGCAAACCCGGTCAGCTCGGCCAGCCAGTGTTCGAGTTGCTTGAAGAGCAGAGCGTAGCCCGGCGCCTGCCGGGCGGGGGCAAAGGGATGGAGCTGACCAACCTCGGGCCAGGTCACCGGCAGCATCTCGGTCGTCGCGTTGAGCTTCATCGTGCAGGAACCCAGCGGAATCATCGACGTCGTCAGCGAGAGATCCCGGGATTCCAGGCGGTTCAGGTAACGGAGCATCTCCGTTTCCGTGTGATAGAGGCTGAAGATGGGATGCCGGACGGGCGGCGAGTTGCGCGCCAGTTCCCCGGGGATGGCGGGGCCGGTGATGGCCACCAAAGCAGCCGCCGCGGGCACGGGAGCCTTCTTCGCGTCGAAGAGCGCCAGCAGCGTGTCGATGTCGTCCTCCGTGGTCGTCTCGTCGACCGAGACGCCGACCGAGCCGTCCTCGAAGTAGCGCAGGTTGATGCCGGCCGCCTCCGTCCGGGAGCGCAGGGCCGCCGCGTCCAACCCGATCAGCCGCACCCGCAGGGTGTCGAAGAAGTGTTCGTGCACCGGCGCGTGGCCCAGCTCCTTGAATCCGGCCGCCAAGGTGGTGGCCAGGGCGTGGACCCGCGCAGCGATCCGCTTGAGTCCTTCCGGGCCGTGGTAGACCGCGTACATGCCAGCAATGACGGCCAGCAGGACCTGCGCGGTGCAGATGTTGCTGGTCGCGCGGTCGCGGCGAATGTGCTGCTCGCGAGTCTGCAGCGAAAGCCGGTAGGCCTTTTGCCCGGTGCTGTCGACGGAAACCCCGACCAGCCGGCCCGGCAGCAAGCGCTTGAAGGCGTCGCGCGTGGCCATGAAGGCGGCGTGCGGGCCGCCGTAGCCGAGCGGAACGCCGAAGCGCTGGCTGTTGCCCACAACCACGTCCGCGCCCATCTCGCCCGGCGGGCGCAGCAGGCAAAGCGCAAGCAGGTCCGTCGCCACGATGGCGAGCGCGCCGCAGTCGTGCGCCGCCGCGATGGGGCCGGAGAGGTCCTCCACCCCGCCCGAGGTGCCCGGATACTGGAAAACGGCGGCGAAGTAGTCCTCGGAGGGCTCAAAGGTCATTCCCACGCGCACCTCGATGCCCTGGGGCTCGGCCCGCGTCCGCAACACCTCCAGCGTCTGCGGATGGCACTCAGTGCCAACGTGGATGGCGCGGGCCGATTCGTTCTTGCGCTTGGCGAAGCACAGCTGCATGGCCTCGGCCACCGCCGTGCCCTCGTCAAGCAGACTGGCGTTGGCGATCTCCATGCCGGTGAGCTCGGTCACCATCGTCTGGAAGTTGAGCAGTGCCTCCAGCCGGCCCTGGGCGATTTCGGCCTGATACGGGGTGTAGGCAGTGTACCAGCCGGGGTTTTCCAGGATGTTGCGCAGAATGACCGGCGGCGTGTGTGTGCCGGCGTAGCCCATGCCGATGTAGTTCTGGGCGATGGTGTTACGCGACATGATGGCGCGCAGCTCCTCCACCGCAGCGCTCTCGCCGAGCGGCTCGGGCAGCGCAAAGCCACCCCGGTAGCGGATGGCGGCCGGGACGGCGATGTCGGTAAGTTCCTCCAGGCTCCGCAGGCCCAAGAAATCCAGCATCTCGGTCTGTTGCTCTTGGTTGCAGCCCAGGTGGCGGCGAAGGAAATCGTCGGTGGGAGCAAGCTTGGCCGCCGGGCGGGCGGCGGCTTTGGCCGTCGGAACTTGAGACGTCTGTTCGAGCATGGGGCAGAATCCTGCTTTTGGACCCGAAATGCAAGCCGGTTCCATGCGCAAATTCTTACCCAAGCCGTCTAAAACTGAAAAATTTTCTAATCTCATGCCCGCATTTTCGCACGAAAATCCGGGGCCCCGTTAGCCTTAGGTGTGCTAGGTGTGCTAGGTGCGTTCTTTTTTTCGCCAAAATCACCGATTTCGGCGATTTGCGGCCGTTTGGGGGAAAAATGAGATCCGCCCCGTAGCAGGACCATCCTGGTCCTGTCCAGGAGCTGGAAGCTCCTGCTACGAACTGCGTCGCCTTGCCCAGTCGCTGCCTGGTCCGGCCGCCGATCAACTCAGATTAGGCGAGGAGGATCATTAGGCGAGGAGGATCGGATTCCGACGGAGGGCGCTTCCCAATGGAAACGACAAGAGACGGAGGGCGGAGCTCCTGCTCCGCCGAGAAAGCGCAATCCAAACCGCCAACCGCTTCCCAAGGCGTTCCGCCGCTGGGGTCAGCGGCGGCTACCGGCACAGGATTTCGC
>JBCDLL010000022.1:0-46756 GCA_038745425.1 Verrucomicrobiota bacterium
ACCTGGAGCAATTCCCCGAACCGGCAAAGGACCCACCGCGCGACCGCCCGCTGCAGTTCATCTGGGTGGGCCGACTGACCGCCCACAAGCAGGTGGAGACCGCCCTGCTGGCGCTGCACGGGCTGGGCCAGGACGGGCTGCGCTACCACTTTCACGTGGTGGGCACGGGCGCGGAACTGCCGCGGCTGCGCTCGGTGGCGCAAGGGCTGAAGCTGACCGAAAACGTGACGCTCCACGGCTACGTGAGCGAGGCCCGCAAGCGGGAGCTTTTGGCCGGGGCGGACTGCCTGCTGATGACCTCGCCCCGGGAGGGCTTTTCCATCGCCACGCTCGAGGCCATGGCCAGCGGCTGCGCCGTCCTGGCGGCGAACCCGGCCCCGCCGGCGGTGCCCAGTGCGGTGGCCGACCTCGTGGAGCCGGGCGTCAACGGAGCGCTCTACACGGTTGAGCCAGAAGCGCTGACCGTGGCGATCCGAGAGATGGTGGCCGTTCCCGAGCGCTTGGCCGACTGGCAGCGCGCCGCCCGGAAAACAGCGGAACGCTACGACTTGGGAAAGCAAGCGAACAAGCTCGCGGAATTCTACGAGCGCTGCCGCCAGGAGCGCAGCGCTTAAGCTTCGCGCCTGCGCTAGCTTCCCGGTGAGCGTGGCTGGTTGGTTCCCGCGCCGACGTGGCGGATGTCGCGGGCTTCGAAGAGGTAGAAGATTTCCTCGGCCACGTTCTTGGCGTGGTCGGCCACCCGCTCCAGGCTGCGGGTAATCATGACCACCTTGAGCGCGGAGGCGACCTTGCTCGGATCGGCTTCCATCACCTCGCGCATGTTATCGGCCACCCGCTTCTCCATGCGGTCGACCTCTTTGTCGCGCTTTTTGATCGCGCGGGTTAGTTCGATATCCCCTTCGATGAAGGCGCGCACGCTGTCGCGAAGCATCTCAAGCGCCAGCTCGGCCATTTCAGCCAGCGTGTCGATCACGGCCATGGCAGGCTCCGCGTTGAGCTGGCGCGCGCGGCGGGCAATGCTGACGGCTTCGTCGCCGACGCGCTCGAAATTGCCGGAGACCTTGCAGGCCACAAGCATGAAGCGGCAGTCCGTGGCCACGGGTGAATTGAGCGCCATGTAGGTAATGACCTGCTCGTCGATGGCCACTTCCAGGGCGTCGATCTGGGAGTCTTCGCTTTCGACCATGTCGCAGAGAGCGCTGTCGCGCTCGGTGAGAGCGCGTACGGCCAGGCCGAGGTTGCGGTCGGCCAGGCTGGACATCATCAGCAGGTTTTCGCGGATGTTGTCGAGATCAGGATCGGAGGAAAGTGGCATGGAGGCGAGTGCGCCGAAGAGAAGACGATCGGGCGCGTCGGGTTTGTGGCATCATCTTACGGCTCCGCCAACGCCTGGCAATCCTTAGCCGAAGCGGCCCGAGATGTAATCCTCGGTCTGTTGCTTTTCCGGCGCGGTAAAGATGCGCTTGGTCGGGCCGTGCTCGATGAGCTTGCCGAGGTAAAAGAACGCGGTGAAGTCCGAACAGCGGGCGGCCTGCTGCATGTTGTGCGTCACGATGACGATGGTGAATTGTTCCTTCAGACTGTGGATGAGTTCCTCGACCTTGGCGGTGGCGATGGGGTCGAGGGCGGCGCAGGGCTCGTCCATCAAAATCACCTCGGGCTTGATGGCGATGGTGCGGGCGATGCAAAGGCGCTGCTGCTGCCCGCCGGAGAGACCGAAGGCGTTGTCCTTCAGGCGGTCCTTGACCTCGTCCCAAAGCGCGGCGCCTTTCAGGCTGGTCTCCACGGCCTCGTCGAGCCGGCTTTTGTCGCGCACGCCTTGGATGCGCAAACCGTAGACGATGTTCTCGTAAATGGATTTGGGGAACGGGTTGTAACGCTGGAAGACCATGCCGACGCGCTTGCGCAGCTCGGTCGGGTCCACCTGCTCGTCGTAAATGTCGGTGCCGTGGATTTCGATGTTGCCGCTGCGGACGTGGGCGGAAGGCACCAAGTCGTTCATGCGGTTAAAGCAGCGCAGCAGGGTCGACTTGCCGCAGCCCGAGGGCCCGATGAAAGCCGTGGCCCGTTTCTCCGGGATGCGCATGCAAACGTCGTGAAGAGCGTGGAAGTCGCCGTAAAAAAACTCCAGGTTCTTGCACTCGAAGATGGTGGTGGTGTCGGTCAATCCGTTGCTGGCCGCATCTTGGCTGGCATTTGCCCGAGCCGCCTCACCGTTCTGGGCGTTATCCATCTCTTGGGGATTGGGATCCTGTTCGGTGGTCGGCGGAGAATCGTTCATGGTGAGGCGGGTGAATCAGGATTTGGCGTTACGGGCGCGAGGCAAGGCCTTCGAAATCGTAGCGCCGGCTTTTTTCACTCGGCGGGACGTGGAACCCGGCTGATTCGCAAGACTAGGCCAGATTCGCCGGATTGGCGAGTGACAGTTGCGTGACAAGTTCCACGTCCGGCCGAATGCTCTCCCCCTCTTCGCGATGGAGCCGGCAGCCATTCGCGCGGCTGCCGGCTCTTCGCTGGGGAGGAGAACTAAGCGTTCAGATTTGCGTTTAGCCTTAGAACTTCCAGACCAGGTCGGCCTGGACGATCTGCGTGCCGTTGGCACCCGTCAGCTGCTGGACGGAGTTGGACTGGCCAACCGGCAGGTAGAGGTCGTTCTTGTAGTTCCAGGTGTTGAAGTAGGTGATCGAGCCCACCATGTTGTCGGTGAAGCTGTAGGCCACCTTCGCCCGGATGCCCTGACCGTTGAGGAAACCGAGGTTGAAGTCGGAATCGTTCAGGTTGGGATCGACGGCTCCCAGGCCAATCTGGCGGAAGTCGACCGAAGCGGACCAGTTGCCGGCCTTCTTGTTTTCGCCGACCTTCACGCCGACCAACCAAGCCAGGTTGTCTTCCAGCCCGAAGTTCGCGTTGCGAAGCGCGTTCCACTGGGCGGGCGTGTAGGCGCCGTTGTTGCGGAAGTCACCCAGGTAGGTGTTCTGGATGCGGTCGTCGCCGGTGATGTTGTAGGCAAAGTCCCAGTAGAACTTGAACTTCTGCTTCCACATCTTCCACTTGAGGTAACCGGGGGCGGTCACGACGTTGAGGTCGTTGGTGCCGTTGGTCTGGAGGAAGCCCGGGCTGCTGGTGTTCACTTCCGTGCTGTCGCCGCCCAGGTAGGTCATGAAGCCGGGGGCAAAGCCGATGGTCAGCCAGGGCTTGGCCTCGGTCACGGTACCCATGCTCTTCATGTCCTTCGGATCGGAGGAGCTGTAGGGCACTTCCTTGTACTCCATGAAGTTGTACTCCATGGGCACCTGGAAGACGAACTGCATGACGGGGCTCTGGTCGGTGGCGGGCAGGTAATCCCCGGCGCCAAAGTTGCCGGCGTCTTCGGTGTCGTCGCCTTCGCTGTAGACCCACTGGCCGAGGGTGAGGCCGATGCCAAACTCGTCGCTGACTTCGAACCAAAACTCTTCGGTCAGACCGTCCGGGTTGACGTCGGAGTCCCAAACCATGGAGGTGGTTTCGAGCGGGTTCTTCTGCTTACCGGCGGTCAGCTTCAGCCAATCGGTCGGCTCATAGCTGAGGTAGAGCAGGGAGAGGAAAACCGCCTGCCGACCGTAGCCTTTGCCAAAGGTAGCGTTGTAGCTGTCGTTGTTGTCGCCGGAGGCAAACTCCAGGCCGCCGTAGAGGTTCTTCTGGAACCAGTACTGCACGCCGAACTTGAAGTAGTAGCGGAAACGGCTCTGGTCCCACTGGCTCTCGTTCGGGCTGTTGCCCAGGTTGGGGTTAGCGCCGCCAAACGGGGGCGGGGAGACCGGCGGCTGAGCCGACAGTTGGTTCCACTGGTAGCGCAGACGGGCCTTGCCGTAGATTTTGAGCTTGGTGACGCCCTTGTTGAGCTCGATCTTGCCGCGGCCCTCCTTGGCGCGTTCAAGTTCCACCTCGTTGCGGATGTCGTTGGCCTCAGCAGAGCTGATGACCCCTTTCTTGACCAGGGCGTTCAACAAAGCGTCGTCCTGGGCGTGAGAAGAAGCGGCGCCAACGGCGAGAACAGCGGCAGCAAGACTGCCGCGGCCCAACCAGCCGGCTACACGCTTCAAAGCGGTAGTTTTCATTCGATATCTCTCCTTAGTTAGTTTGTTTCCTAGTCGCGCGGGCGGGAGACGGGTCCCCCATCCGCACGCACCGTTTTTGAGCGAGCATTGTTACGAGAGCATGTCGGTTTTGTTACGTTTCTGTGACAACGCCGCTTTTCCGCGCCAGGGCTTTTCGGCCCCTCCGCCCGCTTTTGGGATTGCCAAACCACAGGCCGCGCGGTAAGCCGCGCTGTGCCCGATCCCGCCGCCAGCGTTCCGCTCGCCGAGCATTTTACCGTCCACGACTGGAGCCCGTTTTTGGTCGAATTCACGCCGGGTATCGGCCTGCGCTACTACGGGCTGGCCTACCTGCTTGGCTTCCTGGGCCTTTACCTGGGGCTGCACTGGCAGATCAAGAAAGGCTGGCTGCGGCTCAAGCCGGAAGACGTGACCAACTTCATCACCGCGATGATTGTGGGCGTGCTGGCCGGCGGGCGCCTCTTTTACTGCTTCTACTACGGCTGGGAGGCCTGGCAGGCGGACTGGCTCTTTCCCCTCAAGCTCTGGGAAGGCGGCATGGCCAGCCACGGCGGCATCCTGGGGGCCATCGCCGCCATTTTCCTCTACGCGCGGTGGACGCGGGTGCCCTTCTACCATTTGGCCGACGCCACCGCTCTCTGCACGCCGCCCGCGCTCTTTCTGGGCCGCATCGCCAACTTCATTAACGGCGAGCTTTGGGGCCGGCCGAGCACCGTGAGCTGGGCGCGCATCTTCCCCGACGCCCGGCCCGTGCCGGTGGATTCGCTGGCCCCCGCCGTGCGCGAGGACCTGATTGCCCACTACGGCGTGCTGCCGGGCGACTGGATCAACGTGCCCCGCCACCCGTCCCAGCTTTACGAGGCGGCGCTGGAAGGGCTGGTGCTCTTCGGCCTGCTGCTGGCCGTGCGCCTGCTGACGCGGCGCGACGCCTTTGTCGCCCTGGGCTTCATCGGCGGCTACGCCATTCTGCGCGCGATCGCGGAAATCTGGCGCGCGCCGGACGAGCACATGGGCTTTGCCGCCGAGGGCCTCACCCACGGGCAATTGCTCTCGCTCGGACAAGTGGCGCTGGCCGTGGTGCTGGCGGTCATTGAATACCGGCGCCAGAACCGGCGACGCGCTTTGGAGAACGGCGGCCCCGCCCCGCCCGGCTAATTTGCTACCGTCCGGGTGGTCGGGCGTTCTATAATGGCGGGATCATGGACTATCTCGTCGAAATCTCCCAATCGCCCAAGTTCATGGGCGAAGTCTTGCTCAACATTTCCATGCTCATCATCGTGGTGTCGTACGCGTTCCGCGACATCCTCTGGCTGCGCACCTTCGCCATTTTCTCCAGCGCGGTCTGGATTGTCGCCATGAACGTGAATCACGGTTTTTACTCACCTTCGGGCCTCGCCTGGCATCTGGGCTTTATGGGGATCAACATCTACCAGATCAGCGCGCTCATCCACGAGAACCGCTCGGCCAAATTTACCGACGAGGAGCGCGACCTCTACCAGACCATCTTCCAGAATTTCCAGCCCGGGGAGTTCATGCGCCTCCTGGCCACCGCTCAATGGCACGACGCCGAACCCGGACGCGTGCTGCTGGAGGAAGGCCAGCCCGGCACCGGCGTTAAACTGATTACCGGCGGCAGGGTGGACGTCGAAATCGACGGCCAGAAAGTGGCCGAGCTCGGCGAAGGCACCTTCGTCGGCGAGATGAGCTACCTTTCCGGTGAGGCCGCCAGCGCCGACGTCAAGGTGACCGCCCCCATGCGCTACCTGGAGTGGAACAACGAAAAACTAACCAAAACGCTCGAACGCAACCCCACGCTCAAATTCGCCTTCCACAGCCTCCTCACCACCGACCTGACGAAGAAGCTGCTCAAGCCCAAGGGCGCCGAGAAAACGGGGAAATAATCCCTGTTGCTCAAAGGTGGCCCGGGCGCTAGATTAGGAGTTCTATGACTCTCACCGAAAAGCTTCTCGCGCGCGCCGCCGGCAAGGCCAGCGCCGCCGCCGGGGAAAACATCTGGGTCAACGCGGACGTGCTCCTAACGCACGACGTCTGCGGCCCGGGCACGATTGGCGTGTTCAAGCGCGAATTCGGCAAACGCGCCAAGGTCTGGGACCGCGAGAAGATCGTCATCATCCCGGACCACTACATCTTCACCGCCGACAGCCTCTCCAACCGCAACGTGGATATCCTGCGCGACTTTGTGCGCGAGCAGGGCCTGCCCTACTTTTACGACGTCATCGACGACCCCGAAGGCAACTGGCTCTTCGACAAGCAAAAGGGTCAACTGGCCCGCCAGTACGGCGGCAGCTTCGCCGGCGTCTGCCACACCGCCCTGCCGCTCAAAGGGCACCTGCGCCCGGGCGAGGTCCTCTTTGGCACCGACAGCCACACCTGCATGGGCGGGGCCTTCAACATGTTCGCCACCGGTATCGGCAACACCGACGCCGGCTTTGTCATGGGCACCGGCAAGCTCCTGCTCAAGGTGCCGCCGACCATGTGCTTCCATCTGGACGGCGAAATGCCCAAGGGGATCATGGCCAAGGACGTCATCCTCCACATCATTGGCGAAATCGGCTTCGACGGCGCCACCTACAAAGCCATGCAGTATCAAGGCCCAGGCGTAAGCTCGCTAAACATGGACGACCGCATGACGATCGCGAACATGGCGATCGAGGCCGGCGGCAAGAACGGCATCTTTCCCTTCGACGAGCAAACCAAGGCCTACACCGACGCCAAGACCGCCGAGAACGGGACCAAGAGCACCTACGAGCCGGTCGAGCTCGATGACGACCAGACCTTCGAATACCACCTGCAAGTCGATCTCTCCAAGCTGGAGCCCACCGTGGCCTGCCACCCCGAGCCCGGCAACCGCAAAAAGGCCAAGGAGATGGAGGGCGAGGAAATGGACCGCGCCTACATCGGCTCCTGCACAGGCGGCAAAACCAGCGACTTCCTCGCCTTTGCCGACGTCATCAACGGCCGCTCGGTCAAGATCGACACCTTTGGCGTGCCCGCCACTCCCGAAGTCGTCCACGACCTTAAGACGACCCCGTGGAAAAGCGGCATCAACGTCTGGGACATGCTGGTCTCCTCCGGCGTGCAGATGACCGAGAACGCGAGCTGCGCCGCCTGCCTGGGCGGCCCGGTGGACACCTTCGGGCGCATCAACAAGCCGAAGATCCGCTGCATCTCCGCCACCAACCGGAACTTCCCCGGCCGCATGGGCAACAAGGAAAGCGAAGTCTTTCTCGCCAGCCCCTACACCGTCGCGGCCAGCGCCCTCACCGGGAAAGTCACCGACCCGCGCGAGTTCCTCTAGCGCTCGTTCCACTCTCCCGCGCACAGCCGTAGCGGGATCGCGCTTGACACACGTTCATTAGAGCTTATCGTGCATCCCATCGAGATACGAAACAGACAGTAAAGGTTTACATGCCAACGCTAAAAAAGATTCTCTTCATCCACGGCCGCAGCTTTAAGCCTAAAAAAGCGGACTGGCAGGCGCTCTGGCACGACGCAATCACCTTCGGTTTGGAGCGGGATTTTGGCCCGAGCATCCTCAAGACCTTTCAGGCAGCTGATCCCGAGTACGTTTACTACGGAGACCTCAACAACGCCTTTTTGGAGAAACACAAGAACAGCACCCGGCCCGATGACATCAAGGACCGGCGCGAGTCGCTCGAAGAACTCAAAACGTACGGCGCCCACCAGTTTCGCAAGGCCCAGTACCGGCGCTTGCCTGGGGTCAACCCCTGGTACGATCACCTCGCCGACACCTTTGGCGCCTTCGCCAACGCCATCCATCTGGGCCAGCCAGTTATTCAAGGCTACGCCCCCGACATGGCTCACTACTGGAGCGAGGCCGAGTTCGGCGGCGGTGTGCGCTGGCGGCTGACCGAACCGTTGCGCCAGGCTCTGGCCGACAACCGCGAGGTCATGATCGTCGCCCACAGCCTTGGCAGCATCATCGCCTACGACGCGCTCTGGAAGTTCTCCCGCTACGGCGAATACCGCAACCACCCCGACACCGCCACCCAGGTGAACCGGCCCGGAGGCGGCAAGCCCAAACCCATCAGCGCGCTCGTCACCCTGGGCAGCCCCTTGAGCGATGAAACCGTTAAGCGCAACCTGAAGGGCGCCAAAAACAAAGACGCCTGGAAATACCCCGACAACCTGAAGTACTGGTACAACGTCGCCGCCGAAGACGACTTCATTTGCCACGACACCAACCTGCGCAATGACTTCGAAGGCATGATCAAGCTGGGCCTGATTGAGCGCAAACGCTTTGTCCAGCCGCTTTCGAAGGTTTACAACCTGGCGGTCCGGTCCGGCGAGAACGGCCAGCGAGCCTCCAATCCCCACAACGGCGTCGGCTACCTGCTGCATCCGGTCACGGTAGAATACATTGGGAAGTGGTTGCGGGGCAGCCCGGTTACCATGGGCTGACCCACCCGCCGGAGGGTGGCGTTGAACTCGGTTTACAAACGCGCCGGCCTGTTTAGGCTTTGGGCATGTTCTCGCGCGGACTGACCGGCATCTGCCTGCTCCTGATCCTGGGCCTCGCGGCCTGCGCCACCGGCAGCGGTGGCAGCGACCGGCCCTACAACGCGATGATCACCAAGGACACGCCCTTTCTCCTGGACGGCCCCAACCAGCAAACCCCGCCCAACGGCACGTTTCGCCGCGGGACGCGCGTGCGCATCCTCGATCGCCAGGGGGCGATGGTGCAGGTGGAGGCGATCGGTGGCCTGACCGGTTACGTTTCGGCCGGCGCGGTTGGACCCGTCGACGAGGGTCGACAAAGCTGGACGGATAACTAGGGCGCTGTTGCCCTCCCTACTTCTTGAGCACGACGCGGAAGCCCGTGAACTTGTCGCGCGCACGGTCGACCCGGCCGCCGAAGGCTTTGGACCGGTCCGGAAAGTTGGACTGGGAGCTGAGCCAGTTGCCGCCGCGGATGGTCCGGAAGTCCTCGTTACCGCGCCAGACGGTGGAGGTCCACTCGTTGACGTTGCCAACCACGTCGTAGAGGCCGAGCTCGTTGGGAGCGGAGGTCCCGATCTTGGCCGAGCCGTCGCGCGACACGTCGTGGGAAGTAAAGGAATCGTCAATCGTACTGTCGGCCATCAGCCGCGCCCATTCCGACTCCGTCGGCAGCTCAAAACGAAAGCCCGAAGGAATGGTGCCACGGGAGCGCTCGCGGGCCGTCGCCTTCTTGCAAAACTCCACCGCGTCCTCGTAGAGAACGGTTTCCACCGGGCGATTGCCGCCCCGGTTGGTGCTGGGGTTGGTGCCCATCACCTTCTGGTACTCGTCCTGGCTCACCTCATGCCGTCCGGCGTAGAGGTTCAGCGACGGCACCCAGACCAGCTCCAAGCCGAAGCTGGTGCGCAGGTCGTTGTTCTTTTCCAGGCTGACCTTTTGAAGGTTCTCCTCGTGCGCTTTCACATCCACCTCCACCGTCTTGAACTTGTAGCCAAACTTGGAAAGGCCGAAGGTGCGTTTGCCGGGGCGCAGCTCTTCAACCGTTAGCGGCGTGGTGCCGAGCTTGCGCATGCCTTCGTTTACCTCGGCGCCAGGGGGATCGGTCTCGAGGACCACGTTGCCGTAGCCAAACTTGACCTTTTTCTCCGTGACCGAGCCGGGCTTGACCTCCAGGCGGTAAGGGACCTCCCAATTCTTGTGGGTGAGCACAATCTGGTAGCTCCCCACCGGGATGTCGGAGAGCTTGAGCGGCAGGTATCCGCTGGCGGCGCCGTCGAAATCCTCCGGGCCCGACATGGTGTAAGCCACGTTCTCCTGCTCGCTGTTGACTACCAGATTACCCTTTTGGCGTTTGAGCTGAATGGTGCCCTTGTCGATGACTTCCTCGCCTTTGAAGGTGACCTCCAGCTCACGCGGCTCGTAGCCCGCCTTGGCGATACGAATGATGTACTCGCCGGGAACAATCTCCCGGATCTTGACCGGCGGAGCGTAAATCTCGCCCGCAAATTTGATCTCCGCGTCCGCCGGCAGGGCGGAAACAATCAGGGTGCCTTTGGCCTTATCGGCGGCGACCTCCGCCATCTTCTGCTGCATTTGAGCCAGGCTTTCCTCCTGCTGTTTCTGCATGGCCGCGATCTGCTCCTTATGCTCCTGGCGCATCTTCTGCAGCAGTCTGTCGTGCGCCTGGCGCTCGGGCAGGACGAAAAAATAGTACCCCAGGCCGATGATGAGCAGGAAGGCCACTCCGGCCACGAGCAGGAGCTGGCCCGGCTTGCGCTGGTCGCGCCCACGGCCTCCGCGAGAGCTGCCGCCGCGGCCAAACATACGCCGGCCGAAACCTTTTTTGCCGTCATCGGGCGGGTCGCCGGCCCGAATGGGTTCCGACTTGGCGCCATCACCATCCGTCTTGGAATCGGACTTGGGCCGGTTCCGACGGGAAGCTCCAGGGATGAATTTGCCCGATCTGCTCATGCGTTCGACGTCTCTCT
Source organism: Verrucomicrobiota bacterium (assembly GCA_038745425.1). Classification (GTDB taxonomy): domain Bacteria; phylum Verrucomicrobiota; class Verrucomicrobiia; order Methylacidiphilales; family UBA1321; genus CAWUJC01. The sequence continues at coordinate 10,568 of JBCDLL010000022.1, forward strand.
CTCCAAATCGGTCTTTTTCCGGTGAAATCAAGCCAGGAGAGGCTAGAAATCTACCCCCCGTCCAGCCCTTAGGGCTAGCTCAATCCAATAGAAACGCAAGAAAAGGGCCAGTGTGCACTTTTGACCTTGAACTATTTGCCCGCCAAGTCCCATTTCTTCCAGATTTCACCCGCTTCTGCCGTAACCAGAAAATCCATAAAGGCTTGCGCGTCTTTGGGATGCTCCGCCTTTTGCGACTGAACGGCGACGTAGAAATGGGCGGCATGGCCTTTCCCGGGGAGATCCACCAAAACCTGCCCCGCGCCCCGATGATGGCCGAGGAGGCTCCGCCAACCTACGACCGCATCCACCCGGTCGCCGTCGAGCAGCTCCAGCGCCTGCGCATCCATCGGAACCGCGTGAACCTCCGGGCCACCCTCTTCTGGCAGACTCAAGCCCGCCCAGACCGGCGCCAGCAGCCGTCCGCTGGCCGTAAGCGTGGCGTCACCAATTGCGACACGGCTCCAGGCGCCTGTCAACGCGGATGACCAGTTTGCGGACGTCAGCTCTCCGACAGTGGCCGAACCCAAAACGGCCAGGCGGTCGCGGGCAACAAGCTTGCGCTGGCCGGGGGCAAGGTGCCCGGCTTCGGCCAATTGGTCCGCCGCCGGCAGGCCGGAAAGCAGCACGACGTCGTAGGGGCGGCCCTCGCCGATGAGCCGCTCAAGCGTGGCGGCATTAGCCAGCTCCAGCTCGATCTTAATTTCGGGATGGAGGTCGGCCCAATGCTGCGCCAGCTCGCGCAGGGCGGGCTTGAGCGCCGCGTCCGCTCCCACCAAAAGCACCGTTTCTTCGGCCGGAGGCTCCGCCGCGGAGGGAACGGCCTGGGGCGCGCTTTCCTGGCCGTGGCCAAGCCCGGGCAGCAGCGTCAAGCAAAGGAAAAGCGGGTGGATTTTCATCTTAGGGAATGGAACGGGGCGCCCCTTTGACGTTGCCAAGCAAGGGCGAACTTCACCATCCGATCTTGCCGCTGCCGGGTTCCTCCTCCAAGCCGCAATTCAGCTGGCGCCGTCTGCACGGTGCCTCGAGGCGCTCAGGATCATGGTGCCGGTGGACGCGATGCGCCACGGCATCGACTTCAACGCCACTTGCCCCAACTCGGATGTTCTGGCAAAGCCCTCCCAAGGCGCTCTGTTTCCCGGCCAGTGGTTAAGGATTGCAACTTTCCCCGCCCGGTGAATACTGCACGTTTTCCCGTCATCCCATGAAGAAAGCGCTCATCACCGGCATCACCGGCCAGGACGGCTCCTACCTGGCCGAACTGCTGCTGGGTAAAGGCTACGAGGTCCACGGCATCATCCGGCGTAACTCCACGCTGATCAAAACGCGCATCGACCACCTGGTGGAGCACTCCAGCGAGAAGAAGACCAAGCTGCACCTGCACTACGGCGACCTCACCGACAGCGTCGCGCTGATCAAGCTGCTCTTCGAAATCAAGCCGGACGAAATTTACAACCTGGGCGCCCAAAGCCACGTCCGCATCAGCTTCGACGTGCCCGAATACACCCTGGACACCACCGGCACCGGCGCCGGGCGCATCCTGGAGGCGATCCGCGACTCCGGCCTGGGCAAGGAGGTCCGCTACTACCAGGCCAGCAGCTCCGAGATGTTCGGCAAGGTGCAGGAGGTGCCGCAAAAGGAAAGCACACCGTTCTGGCCGCGCTCGCCCTACGCCTGCGCCAAAGTCATGGCCCACTGGCTGGCGGTCAACTACCGCGAAAGCTACGGGCTCTTCGCCTGCAGCGGCATCCTCTTCAACCACGAAAGCCCCCGGCGCGGCGAGAACTTCGTCACCCGCAAGATTTCGCTGGGCGCGGCCAAGATCAAGCACGGCCTGCAGAACAAGCTCTACCTGGGCAACCTCGACGCCAAGCGCGACTGGGGCTACGCGCCCGAGTACGTCGAGGGCATGTGGCGCATGCTCCAGCAGGACGCCCCCGCCGACTACGTGCTCGCCACTGGCGAGACCCACTCCATCCGCGACTTCCTCGAAGCCAGCTTCTCCACCCTGGATCTGGACTGGCAGGAGCACGTCGAGTTCGACCCCCAGTTCCTGCGCCCGGCCGAGGTCGACCTCCTGATCGGCGACGCCTCCAAGGCCAAGGCCGAACTCGGCTGGGAGGCCCAGACCAAAATGGCCGGCCTGGCCGAAATCATGACCAAAGCCGACTACGACCTCATCGCCGAGGAGAAGTAGCCAGTCCGCCTACCGCCAGAGGTTGTACTTAAGGATGCAGACGAGGGCGTGGACGCCGTCGCGCCAGGTAATTTTTTTGCCCTGCTCGTAGGTGCGGCCGTGGTAAGCGATGGCCACCTCGTAGATGCGGGGGGCCGGGCGGCGGCGGGCCAGCTTGGCGGTGATCTCCGGCTCGACGCCGAAGCGCGGCTCCTCCAGCTCCAGGCCTTCGAGTTGCTCGCGGCGGAACGCTTTGAAGCAGGTCTCCATGTCCGTCATGTTGAGGTCGGTGCACATGTTGCTGAGCATGGTGAGCGCGCGGTTGCCGACCGAGTGCCAGAAGTAAAGCACGCGCCCCTCCCCGCCCAAAAAGCGCGAGCCGAAGACCACGTCGGCGCGTCCGCGCACGATCGGGCCGATGAGGTGGCCGTAGTCCTCCGGGTCGTACTCCAGGTCGGCGTCCTGCACCAGGATGATGGGGTTGCCTGCCGCGAGCGCCAGCGCAAAGCCCGCGCGCAGGGCCGCGCCCTTGCCCTGATTGTAATCCTGGCGGGCCAGCTCGATGCGCGGCTCGTCCCCGGCCAGTTCCCGCAGCACTTCCCAGCTCCCGTCGGTCGAGGCGTCGTCTACAATGTGCAGATTCTGCACGCAGTTTTGCGCCAGCACCCGGCCGATAATTTCCCTCAATGTGCCCGCTTCGTTGTAGACGGGCATGACGACGGAGACGCGAGCGTCGGTGGGGGTGAGGGTTGCCATCGTTAACAGCGTGAAAAGGCAAAAGGCATAAGGGATAAGGGGATCATGGGCCAGATGATTCGTTAAGTCTGCTAATCAGCCGGTTGAGCATGCGCTCAAGCTCGTGTGCATCGGCTTCGAGGAATTGATTTTCCTCTTCGGTAAGAAAACCAAGTTCGGCCGCAATCACCAATTGAGTCTGCACTTCATACAAAGAACCGCGGGCAATCTGTAAAAAACGAATATAGTCTTGGCGGGAGCCCCGCCCATAACCCTCGGCAATATTGCTAGGAACCGAGACGGCACACCTTCTGAGTTGAGAAGTTAAACCATACAACTCTTCCTTGGGAAATGACTTGGTCTGAGTGTAGACAGCTTTCACAAGTTGGATCGATTTTTGCCAAACCAACAAGTCGCGATATGACTTCACCCTTATCCCTTTTCCCTTCTGCCAAGTGCCCTTAACAACTCCCTACCCCAACTCCTCGTTGGTCACGGCGTTAACCAGCGTGAAGCGCTCGTACTCGTACTCGCGGTTGACGCGGAAGGAGAGCCGGCCCTGGAAGCGGCGCTCCAGCTCAATGAGGATGTCCTCGTCCTTCTCCTTGAGGCGCTCGAGCACGGCGGCGTTGAGCACAATGCGCAGCTCGTGCACACCCGGGTGCAGGCGCATGACGCGGGTGATGGCGCGCTGGATTTCCACGCTCATCGTCTCCGGACTCTTGATGATGCCCTTGCCCTTGCAGGTCGGGCACTCGCTGTAGACGGCGCGAGAGATGCTCTCGGTCAGGCGCTGACGGGTCATCTCGATGAGGCCGAGCTGGCTCATTTGCAGAACGTGGGTCTTGGACTTGTCGCGGCGCACGTGTTGCTTGAGCCGGTTGTAGACGGCGTTCTGGTCGCGGCGCTGGCGCATGTCGATGAAGTCGAGCACCACCAGGCCGCCGATGTTGCGCAGCCGGAGCTGCCGGGCGATTTCCTCGGCCGCCTCCAGGTTGGTGTTGAGGATGGTCTTGTCCTGCTCTTTGCCGCCCTTGTTGCGGCCGGTGTTGACGTCGATGGCCACCAGCGCTTCGGTCTCGTCGACCACCAGGTAGCCGCCGCAGGGCAGCCAAACCTGCCGGCGAAAGGCGGCGTCGACCTGCTTCTCCACGCCAAAGCGCTCAAAGATGGGCGTGGCCTCCTGGTAGAGCTTGATCTTCTTGGCCGAGCGTTTGGAGATGATGCCGACCAGATCGGCGATTCGCTGGGCCTGATCGGCGTCGTCGATGATGATGCGGTCAATCTCGTCGGTGAGGAAATCGCGCACCGTCCGCTCGATGATGTCGGGCTCGGGCAACAGCAACGCCGGGGCCTTTTTCTTGTCGAGCTTCTCGGAAATTTTACGCCACTGCTCCAGCAGCATGTGGAGGTCACGGACGAAGAAGCGCGCCTTCTGCCCCTCGCCGACGGTGCGGATGATCACGCCCATGCCGTCCGGGATGTCGAGCTCGTCCAGGATTTTGCGCAGGCGCTGGCGCTCCTTTTGCTCCTCCACCTTGCGGGAGATGCCGCACTGGTCGTTGTAGGGCATGAGCACCAGGTAGCGCCCGGCCAGGCTGATGTTGGTGGTGATGCGCGGGCCCTTGGTGCCGATCGGCCCCTTGGTCACCTGCACGACAATCTCCGAGCCCGGCGGGTAGAGCTCCGGGATGTCCTGCGCGGTGATCTTCTTCTTGCGCTTGCGCTGGCGGCCCTGCTTGGTGAAGGTCTCCACGCCGGAATCCAGCGCCGCCGGGATCGCGTCCCAGTAGTGCAGGAAGGCGTTCTTATCCAGGCCGATGTCCACGAACATGGCCTTCAGGCCCGGTTCCAGGTTCTTCACCCGGCCCTTGAAGATGCTGCCCGAAAGCTGGCGATCACTGTCGCGCTCGATCGAAAACTCCTCGAGCTGGCCGCCCTCGAGGACGGCGACGCGGGTTTCCAGCCGTTCGCAGGCGATGATGATCTCTTTTTCGTTTCCTTTTCTCTTAAAGCCAAAAAAGCCTTTAATGGACTCCAAAATCATGCGGGTACTCCTATGCGCCGCGGTGGTTTTTGGGCCGCCAGCGCTTTGCGTTTGTGTTCAAGTTCAAGCAGGCGCGCTGGTTCCTCGCTGGCCGCTTCCGGGTCGGGGGTGACGTCGAAGGGCTTGCGGTGAATCCATACGCTTTGCACCAGGCCGATGCCAGCCAGGCAGACGACCAAAAAGCTACCCCCGTAACTGATGAAGGGCAGCGGGATGCCGGTGATCGGCACCACCTGGATGGTCATGCCGATGTTGACGAAAATGTGGGCGAAGAGCATCGCGGTAACCCCCGTAGCAATCAGCATGCCGCCCCGGTCTCGCGCGAAAAAACCCACCCGGAGGCAGAGCACCAGCACCAGGCCCTGCGCCAGGATCAGCGTACTGCCGCCGACAAAGCCCCACTCCTCGCCAATGACGGAAAAAATGAGGTCGTTGTAGGCTACGTTCTTGGGCAGATAGCCCAAAATGTTCTGGGTGCCCTGCTGGTAGCCGGCCCCGTCCCAGCCGCCCGAGCCAATGGCAATGAGCGACTGGTTGATCGTCCAACCCGCGTCCTTCGGGTCGAGGTTGGGATTGTAAAACGTCTTGATGCGGTCGATCTGGTACTCCTTCAGCACCGGCAGGATGAAGACGGGATCCTTCTGCGCCAGCCCCGGCTGCTCGCCCCTCAGGCGGGCGGCGGCGCGCTCCTTCTTCCGGGCCTCCTCCTCGGCGCGGATGACGTCCTCGGGCCGCTCGTCCGGGATCACGCCCGCGGCGATCGCCTCCTCCTTGGTGCGGAAGATGGGCTCGCTAACGCGCACCTGCTTGGCCTCGTTGAAGCGGTACTTCATGTAGTCGGACCCGTGCCAGTCGCCCAGGTAAATGCCGTGGTAGGCCACCAGCACGCCGACGTAGATCGCCGCCACCGGCAGCGCGATGTAGAGTAGTCCCACCCCGGCGGTAAACATCATCAGCAACGCGATGGGAAAAAAGACACTGCCCGAGCCAAAGTCCGGTTGCTGGAAAATGAGCACCATGGGCAGGGCTGTCATGATCGCGCCGGCCAGCACCGTCCAAAAGCCGCCGAAGCCAAACCCGAAGATTTGCCGCACGATCCCGCCCTTGCGGTTGGGGCGGAACCCGGCCAGGAACTTGGCCAGCATGAGGATAAAGGCGAGCTTGGCGAACTCCGCCGGCTGGATGCCGATACCACCAAAGCGGAACCAACTGCGCGCGCCCTGGGCCTCCTGGCCGAAGAAGAGCACCAGCACCAGCAACGTCAGCATGATAAGCGCGAACGGCCAAGCCAGTTGCAGCCAACGCCGGTAGTCCACCAGCGCCAACACGAAGTAGATCACCAGCGCAATCGGAATCCAGTACAGCTGATTTTTTGAGGCTTGGAGAAAAGACTCGTCGTCGCTGGTGTAGGTGGCGCTGTAAATGAGCGCGACCGAGGCGGCCGCCATCGCCCCCACCAAGAGGAAGAGGATCCAGTCCATCCGCAGCAGCTTTTTGATGACGAGGTAAGGCATGGTCAAAAAAGAGTTACCATTCGCCGCGGCTGCGGTTGCTGCGGAAGCCCCGTCGCATCATGATGCCTGATCCGCGCCGGGAGTCGGTGCCACGATTAAACCAGCTGTTACCGCCGCCACTGTCCTGAATAACGGGTCGCTGGACACCGCTGGAAACGCTGGTCGAACCCTTGAAGTGCCCCTTGGTCGGCTCAAGGTAGGCCACTTCTAAATCTTCGCCGTCTTCGATTTTCTTGACGCCTTTGAGGATTTCGCGCGCGACCGGCGCGGCGTTGGTCCCGCCGGCGGTACCGCCTTCCACCATCACGCAGATGGCGTACTTGGGCTTATCGTACGGGGCAAAGCAAATGAACCAGGCTTTGTTGTCCACCCGGAAGCGCCCGGCCAGGGTGCCCTTCCACTGAGCGGTGCCGGTCTTACCGCCAACCCCCGTAAAGCCGGTACCCTGGGCGCGGCGGGCGGTGCCGTTATCAACCACCGCGCGCATGGCCTTGCGGATGGCCTCGACGTGCTCGGGCGTCAGGCCCAGCTCGTCTTTGACCCGGCCCGGCGGCACCTGGATGATCGTCTCGCCGTCCACGTTGACGATGCTGTCGAGCAGACGCGCCTGGTAAACCGTGCCCCCGTTGGCAACCGCCGCCGTCATCAACGCCATCTGCAGCGGGGTGGCCAGCACGTAGCCCTGCCCGATGGAGACGTTGGCGGTTGTCGCGGAGGTCCAGCGCTCGCGCGGATGGAACTCCCGCATCCAGTCGGGATCGGGCATAATGCCGGGGTCCTCGCTGTCGATGGCAATACCGGTGCGCTCGCCGAAGCCAACCACGCGGCCCATTTCGGCGATGTTGCGGATGCCGGTGCGCACGCCCATCTGGTAAAAATAGGTGTTGCTCGACATGCGGATGGCGTCATGCACGGCAATGTTGCCCTGCCCGCTCGGGCTCCAGTCGCGGAAGGGATGGCCGGCCACGTAGACGATGCCGGGCGAATTGATCCGGGTGGCGGGTGTGATTTTGCCGCTCTTGAGCCCGGCCATGGCGATGAGGATTTTGTAGGTCGAGCCCGGCGGGTAGCCCTTCACCGCGCGGTTCATCAACGGCTTGGTCCGGTCGCTGGAGAGGCTCTTCCAGTCCTCCGGCTTGACCTTGGGAATGAAGACGTTGGGGTCGAAATTTGGGACGGAGGCCATGGCCAGGATGTCGCCGTTCTGGGCGTCGACCACCACCGCCGCGCCGCGCCCCACCTTGTTGTCGCGCAGCGATTTTTCCGCCAGGTACTGAATGCGGTGGTCGATGGTCAGCTTGACGGTGTTGCCCACGGTCGGCCGACGCACGTCTTCCTTGCTCTGGATGTCGCCCTTGTAGTTGACGCGCAAAATACGGCTGCCGGGCGAACCCTGGAGCTGCGCGTCCATCTTCTTCTCAATGCCCTCGTGGCCGATGAACTCGTAGGGGTAGCCGTCTTCCGCCACGTGCTCCTTGAAGACCTTGGGCCGGCCGATGTAGCCGAGAATGTGCGGGGCCAGCGCGCCGAAGGGATACTTGCGCACCGGGCGCGCTACGATGTCGATCCCCGGCATGCCCAGGCTGCTCTCGCCGTACTTCGCCACCGTCTCGAAGTCCACGTCCGCGCGGAACTTGTAAGGGATTTCCTTGTTCGTGCGGAAGTGTTCCTCCAGGTCGTAACGGTTGATTTCCAGCTCGAAACCGAGGCTGTCCGCAATCGGACGCATGTGGTGCTCGACGATCTTGACGATGTCCGGCTGCTTGATGACGTGGCGCTTGCCGCGAATGACGCGCTCAATCGTGGTCTCGGGCACGTGGCCGCGGTTGTCGCGCTTGAAGTTGCGGTAGAGCTCGTCCAGATAGAGGTCGATGTCGAAGCTGCTGCGGTTTTGCGCCAGGGGCACGCCGTTGCGGTCGTGGATTTCCCCGCGAGCGGGCGAGAGGCGCACCGGCACCGTGGTCTGCTCGCTGAGTTTGCGGCTCCAGCGCTCGTGGTGGACCATCTGCACGTCGTAGAGCTGCGCAACCAGAACCATGGTGGCGTAAAAGACGAGGGCAAAGATCACGCCGAGGCGGATCCGCCAGGGCCATTTGCTATCGGTGGGCATAAGAGGGGGGAGTTTCGTGAGCGGTGTGCGGTCGGCGGCGCCTTTTCAGCAGCGCCGCGCCCAGGCCAATCACCGCGTAGAGCGCCGCGGTCAGCAGGGAACTGACCACGATGATGGCCCAGACGTTGAGCGGCCAGCGCCAACGCCAGAGTTGAATCGACACCAGTATATAGGAGAAGGTCTGGTAAAGGAAAGCCGCAACCAAGGCCAGCAACACCTGATAAATGAGGTGCCGGCCCAGACGGGTGTTGGCCTGGGAGATCAGCAGCGCGGTGATCAGGCTGAAGCCGAGCAGAGAAATGCCCAGCCGGTTGGGGGTGACCAAGTCAAAGCAGATGCCAAGCACGGCCGCAACCACCAGGGCGCGCCAGTCGCCCAGTTTCATGGCCGCAGCCACCAGCACCACCATGTAGAGGAGAGGCTCGCCCCCGCTGGGCAGCACGGTGGTAAATCCACCGCCCAGGACGGTGTAAAACTCGGGCAACGCCATTTGCACCACAATGGCGGCCATGCCCAGAAGGATGAAAAGCAGAACGGAAAGCATGCGGCTGGAAATGGGCGGATCGGGACCGGCCTCTGCGGCTTGGACGCAACGGCGAAGCGCGGGCTTCAGCCGCGCGTGCCGGTGGGGGGTCGGTTAGGTTTTCGGTTCCGTTTTCGCACCAGCGCCGTCCTTCTCGGCTTCTTCCGGGGCATCGAGAATGATGAAGAGTTCCTTCAAATCGCTCATGTCCACGTTGGGTTCAATGATGGCTTCGCGGTGGAGGCCAAAGTCAATTTTGGAGCTCAGCGGCGGCACCTCCACGATGCGGCCGATGATCAGCCCCGGGGGGAAGACGCCGCCCAGGCCGCTGGTCTCCACCAGCTGGCCCACCGCCACGTCCTCGTCCTTGGCGATGTACTTCATGCGCGCGCGGGGCCGTCCGTCGTCCAGGGTCCCCTCGCCCACCACCAGGCCCTTGGCGTTGGTTTCCTTGATGCGCGCGGCAATCTTGCAGCTTTCGTCCACCAGCAGGACCACGTTGGAAGTGGAGTAGCCGACCTCCCCGACCTTGCCCACCACCCCGCGCGGCGAGACCACCGGCAGGTTGCGGTCCATCTGGCGGCCGCCCTCCCCGTAGGAGCCGCGGTTGATATCGACGGTGTTCCACCAGCTCGAGGCGTCGCGGCTAATCACGCGCGCGGCGAGCAAGTCAAAGGGCGACTCCTCCTTAAAGGCGAGCATGGCGCGCAGGCGGCTGTTTTCACCCTTGAGGTCACGGTACAGGCGCTGGCGCATCTCGAGCTTTTCGTTGAGCGCCTCCAGCGCGTCCACGCGGTCGCGAAGCTGCTCGTTGGTCTGCACTTCCTCGCTGATGCCCTCAAACGTGGTGCGCATCCGGTCCATGCCGTTGAGCGCCACGCCCGAGACCGACATCGCGCGGCCCTGCAGGCTTTCCTTGATGGGGTCGGAAAGCCACAGACCCAACACCACCAGGGTGAGGATGACGACCATTGCCACGATGTAGCGCTTCTTGACCATGTTCGGGGAGCGCCGGCGGTCAGGCCCGCGGGGTGGCCGCGCGAGGCGCTCTGGGCTGAGTGGTTACACGCGGCCGTCTTCGGCCACTTTCTTGAGGGCGTCGTATTCCTGCAAAACCTTTCCGGTGCCTTCGGCCACCGCGCTGAGGGGATCTTCCGCCACGTGGACGGGCAGCCCCGTTTCCTCCGCCAAGAGCCGGTCCAGGCCGCGCAGCAGGGCGCCGCCGCCGGCGAGAACGATGCCCCGCTCCACCAGGTCGGCGGAGAGCTCGGGCGGGCAACGCTCCAGGCTAATGCGGACGTTTTCCACGACGGTCGCGAGCGGCTCGCTCATGGCCTCGCGCACTTCCTGCGAGGTCACCGTCAGCGTCTTGGGCAGACCGGCAACGAGGTCGCGTCCGCGCACCTCCATGCTGGTTTCCTTCTCCATGGGATAGGCGGAGCCAAGTTTGATTTTGATGTCCTCGGCGGTGCGGTCGCCGATCATCAGGTTGTAGGCCCGGCGCATGTAATTGGCGATGGCCTCGTCGAGCTCGTCGCCGGCCACCCGCACGCTGCGCGAAAAAACGATGCCCGAGAGCGAGATGATGGCGACCTCGGTGGTGCCCCCGCCGATGTCGATAATCATGTTGCCGGCGGCCTCCTGCACCGGCAGGCCCACGCCGATCGCGGCCGCCATCGGCTCGGGAATGGTCTGAACCTCGCGCGCGCCGGCCTTGCGGGCGGAGTCGTCCACCGCGCGCTTCTCCACCTCGGTGATGCCGGTCGGCACCGCCACCAGGATGCGCGGGTTGCGGATCTTGCGGCGATTCTGCACTTTCAGGATGAAGGCCTTGAGCATTTCCTCGGTAATATCAAAGTCGGCGATGACGCCGTCTTTGAGCGGGCGGATGGCCTGGATGCTACCCGGCGTGCGACCCAGCATGCGTTTGGCTTCGTCGCCCACCGCCAGCGGACGCTTGCTACCTGCGGCCACCGCCACCACGGAGGGCTCGCGCAGCACGATGCCGCGGTCCCGGATGTAGACCAGGGTATTGGCCGTGCCCAGGTCGATCCCGATATCGTTGGTAAAAAAGGAGCGGAAAAAGTCGATCATGAACGTGGTTTCCCCTCTGAAGAGAGGAGCTCATTAGTAGGTTGAGCCCGGGGACGCGTCAATGGCAATCGCCGGTCTGACAATCTTCTGACGTGCAGGAGCCGAATCTTGCGCAAAAAGTGTGCCCGCCGAGGGGGCCCGGCGCCCTAGCGGGACTCCGGGCTCATGTCGGCCTGGTAACCCAGAGCGCCCAGTTCCGGAATGTCGAGGCCGGCGATTTCGTCGGCCACCTCGGTGCGGTTGCCCCAGGTCTTTTCCAGGAACATGAAGACCAGCCAGGAGGTGACAAAGACCCAGACGATGCAGGCCAGAATGCCGATGACTTGCGCCCCAAGCTGGCCCACGCCAACCGAGGAGTCGTAAAACACACCCGTCACATCGCTGTACTTACCGTTGGCCAGCAGACCGACCGAAAGCACGCCCCAGATGCCGCAGGTGCCGTGCACTGAAATCGCGCCAACCGGATCGTCGATCTTCAGAGTCTCTTCAATGAAGAGCGCGCTAAAGACCACCAGGATGCCCGCGACCGCACCAATCACGACCGCCGCCCACATGTCGACAAAGGCGCAGGAAGCGGTGATCGCCACCAAGCCGGAGAGCATGCCGTTGGCCATGAAGGAGGGATCCGGTTTGTCGAATTTTACCCAGGTGACCAACGCCGCCACGAGCGCGCCAGCGCAGGAGGCGATGGCCGTGTTGGCCGCCACAATACCGATGTGGGCGTCCATGCCGCTGAGGGTGGAACCGGCGTTGAAGCCGAACCAACCGAAGGCCAGGATGAAGGTGCCCAGGAACGCCATCGGAATGTTGTGGCCGGGAATGGGGTTGGAGGTGCCGTTCTGGTTGAACTTGCCGTAGCGCGGGCCGATGACCACCGCACCCGCCAGGCCGATCATGGCACCAGTCAAGTGCACCACCGAGGAGCCGGCGAAGTCGACGTAGCCAACGCCCCAACCGACGTCACCGAGCTGGGAGAGCCAGCCGCCGCCCCAGACCCAGTTGCCGAAAATTGGGTAAATAAAGCCCGCGATGAAAATCGCCATGACGCAGAAGGGGCCGAACTTCCAGCGCTCGGCCAGCGTGCCGGTGGGAATGGTCGCCGCCGTGTCCAGGAACACGAGTTGGAAGAGAAACAGCGTGAAGACCGCCCCGGTAAAGAGGGCGGGGTCGGCCATGAAGAAGCCGGTGCCGCCGATCATGCCCCAGGTGATGGCGTCCTCGCCCGAACCGGTGGTGAAGCCCAGCAGCACGTTGAGATTCTCTCCGCCCGGCCCCAGCGCGTCCACGCCCTCGCTGCCGCCAAACATAAAGGCGAAGCCGAAGGCCCACCAAACCAGAGCGCAGATGGCATAGTCCATCAAATTCATGCCGACGGTGTGCGCGCAGTTCTTCGCCCGGGTAAAGCCGGCCTCGACCATGGCAAAACCGGCCTGCATGAACATGACCAGGAAACCCGCCAGGAGCACCCAGACCAAATTGATGCTAAAACCGATCTCCGCGAACTTGGCCTCCACGTCAGCCATGGTTTTGAGCTCGGCTTCAGCGGAGAGATCGGCCGCCGCGAGTTCCGCCTTGGTCATGCGAAGGATTTCCGCCTCGAGGAGCTTGATGCGTTCGTCCTGCTCCTGCACGAGCTGCATGGGAGCGGAATTGCTCACGGTCTGCTGAAGCTCTTCAATGATGGCGGTACGCTCAGCGGTCGGCGCCATCGGCAAGGTCGGTTCTTCCTGCGACCAGCTCGCCGTGAGCGGCTGCAACACCATCAGTGCCACCAGGATAAGGAATCTGTAGAAAGATTGGGATAGGACGGGCATGCTCATGGCTGTAGCACGGAACATGCCAGTACAGCCAGAGTTAATTCGTTGGACCGTGTAAAAAGGGCGCGGCTGCTAATTAGCGCAAGGTACTGGTGCAGAACGATGCCCGCAATTTGTATTACGCGTATTCCACTTACATCCGCCGCCTTGCCAGCTACCGATCCCCAAGCTATGCTCCCCGCTCGACCTCATGAACTACCTCTACCCCCAGAGCTATGACGTCGCCGTAGTCGGCGCCGGCCATGCGGGCATTGAAGCCGCTCTCGCCTCGGCCCGGCTGGGTTGCAAAACGCTCCTGCTAACCATGAATCTGGACACCATCGGCCAGATGTCGTGCAATCCGGCTATTGGCGGGCTCGGCAAGGGGCACCTCGTCCGCGAAATCGACGCCTTGGGCGGCGAGATGGGACTAAACACCGACGCCACCGGCATCCAGTTCCGGATGCTCAACGCCGGCAAGGGCCCCAGCGTTCGTGCTCCCCGGGCTCAATGCGATAAAAAAGCCTACCAGTTCCGAATGAAGGCGACCTGTGAACGCCAGAACAACCTGGACCTTCAGCAAGGCAGTATTGCCGCCTTGGTCGTCAAAGAGGGGCGCGCCGCCGGCGTCACCACCACATTGGGCGTCACCTACGCAGCTAAAACCGTCATCATTACCACCGGCACCTTTCTCCAAGGGCTGATGCACGTCGGCCTCAAAAACGTCACCGGTGGGCGGATGGGTGAAAGCGCCAGCGGCCTGAGCCAAAACCTGCGGGACCTCGGCTTCGAACTCGAGCGCCTCAAAACGGGCACCCCCCCTCGCCTGCTCCGCCGCAGCCTCAACTTCGACGCCTGCCAGCTCCAGCCCGGAGACGAACCCCCTCCCCCCTTCAGCTTCGTCTCGGACCAGATCGAGAAAAAAACAGACGACCTCTTCACCCTCAACGAGTGGCGCGACGGCATGTTCCACGTGGAACAACTGCCCTGCTGGATCACCTTCACCGGCGCCGCCACCCACGAGCTGATCCGAGCCAATCTGGACCAATCCCCGATGTACTGTGGGGTCATTGAAGGCGTCGGCCCGCGCTACTGCCCTTCCATCGAAGACAAGGTGGTGCGCTTTGCGGACAAAGAGCGGCACCAGATATTCCTCGAACCCGAAGGCCGCCACACCGACGAATTTTACGTCAATGGTTGCTCCACCAGCCTGCCTTACGAAGTTCAGCTTGGTTTTATCCGCTCGATTGCGGGTCTCGAGCACGCCGAAATTATCCGACCCGGCTACGCCGTTGAGTACGATTTCGTGCCGCCCACCCAAATCCGGCCAACGCTGGAAACCAAGCAGGTCGGCCATCTCTTCTTTGCCGGGCAGATCAACGGCACGTCCGGCTATGAGGAGGCCGCCGCCCAGGGACTCATGGCCGGCATCAACGCCGCCCGGAAGGTGCGGCAAGAGCGGGAAGTGGTCCTGGGCCGCGACGAGGCCTACATCGGCGTGCTCATCGACGATCTGGTGACCAAAGGCACCCAGGAACCTTACCGGATGTTTACCTCCCGCGCGGAATACCGCCTTCTTCTCCGCCAGGACAACGCCGATCTCCGCCTAACCCGTCGCGGCCACGAAATCGGCCTCGCCGATGACTTCCGCTTCCACCGCATGGAGGAAAAGGAACGCGCCGTCACCGAGCTCGAAGCCCGCCTCGCTTCCGCCAAGATTGAGGGCCAGCCACTCAGCCACCACCTCAAAAAGCCAAACGTCGAATGGACCGACCTGCCGGAGGAGTTCCAAAACGCGCCGGCCCACGCGGCCTTCGAAGTTGCCACCCGCATCAAATACGCCGGCTACCTGGACCGCGAAATCGCCCACATCGAGCGCAGTAAGGCCAACGCCCACAAGCCGATTCCCGCTTGGGTGGACTACGCCGAAATCCGGGGTCTCAAAACCGAAGCGCGGGAGAAGTTGGCTCGGGTGCAGCCGGAAACCTTCGGCCAGGCCGGGCGCATTTCTGGGGTCAGCCCCAGCGACGTAGCCCTCCTCCACATCCACGTCAAGCGCGGACGACCCGAGACCAACCAACTACCCTGAACTCGACTGTTCCACGTGGAACGAAGCTAACAGAGGGCCTTTTTGGTGGCGACCTCCTCACAAACCTGGAGGGTCGCATCGACGTTGCGGGAGAGATCAAACCGGCGCCCTAGCTCTTGCGCCTGGGCCGCCATCGTCTCCCGCATCTCGTGGTCCTTCAACCGCTCCAGGTAACCCCGCATTTCCTCTACCGCATCCGCTCTCTGGAGGATAAAACCATTCTGGCCTTCGGTCAGGATTTCGTGACCACCGTTATGAGTCGTCGTGACCACCGGCAATCCTGAGGCTAGCGCTTCGAGCGTCACGTTCGCGAACGGATCATAAAGCGTCGGCAGGAGGAATACATCCGCCGCCGCGTAAATATCCGGCATTGGGATCGTTTGCGGTGAATCAATCACCACCAAATGCGTGTTCTTCATCCCACTGACCGCCCGACGCGCGTAGGCGACGCCCTTGCGCTCGGCGCCAGCTCCCACCAGCAAGACCACGTAGGCGTCTTGCGCAAGTCCCAGGGCGCGCCGGCCCTCCGTCCGGTTGCCGCTGGCAAATCTCTCCACCGGGATGCCGTTACGGACGACCCGAATGCGATGCTCGGGATAGTCGAAGTGCGCGATGATGTCCCGTTTGACCATCTCAGAGTTGGCGATGACCAGCTTGGCCCCGCTTGAACCGAACACCCCGCGCTCTGCTTCAAGAATCTCCCGGTTCTTCCGCTTGATCCAATTGCGCCACCGGCCAAGGAGGGGAGAATAACGCGACCGCTGCCGAAGCCACTCCGCATGCACCCCGTCTCCAGCGCGGTACAAATCGCATCCTGGGATCCTCTCTAAGGATAAAGTTACGTCAACCTTGGGCTTAATACGGCCTTTTAGCAACAAATCAGCCACTTTGGCGGTTGTCCAGGGCCGCACATGCACCGCTGCCGGCACGTTAGAGCCGGTTCCCTGCCACTCCTCGCAGATCAGCAGCACCTCGTGTCCCCGCTCCTGCAACTCTCCCGCCAGCCGCTCCAGGTAACGCTCCGCCCCACCGGTCGGGGAAAACCGCTTTCGAATCAATCCAATACGCATCGGGTTTACCAGGTCGTGGCCAACTGACGAATCTCCTGCTCCGTCGCGTGGATGTTACACAGCCGCTGCACGCATTCGGCAAAGGTTTCATCGCCGCTCAGAATCTTGATCTCCACCCGCAGGAAGTAAACGGGCAGGGGAGGGCTTTCCATTGCCGGAAAACGCACCGCGTCCTTTTCGGTTGTGACGATGCATTTCCCTCCCCGCATCTTGGTGCGCTGGAACATGTTAGATAACTCGTCGCTCGAAAAACGGTGGTGGTCGGCGAATCGCCGCGTGTAGGCAATGTCGGCGCCGAGCCGCTTCAAGCCGTCCTCAAAACTCTCCGGCCGCGCGATCCCCGAAATGGCGCCGATGCGCAGTTCCTTCAGGAACTCGAGATCCATGATCTCACGCGTATAGAGGTTCTCCAGCCGCAGGGGGGCGTGCCGACACTCGATGAACTCGGCGTGCTGGTTGTACTGCCGAAGGTCGGCCTTGAGCCCACTCAGGTCGCTGCCATCGCATTTGGTGATGAAGATGTAGTGCGCCCGCTTCAGGTGCTCACGGGGCTCGCGCAATGTGCCGCGCGGCAGCAGGTACCGGTTGCCCCAGGGCGCCTCCCGGTCGACCAGCACAATGTCCAGCCGTTCCTTCAGCCGCAAATACTGCAGGCCGTCGTCCAGCAGAAGCGTGTCGCAGCCAAATTCCTTGATCGCGTACAATCCGCTTTTCACGCGGTCCTTGTCCACCAGCACCACCACGTCCTCCAGGTTCTTGGCCAGCATGTAGGGCTCATCCCCGGCCAGGGTGGAATCCAGTAGCAGCGAGCGCCCGTCGGACACCACCCGCGGCGGAGTGCGCTCCTCCAGGGGCTTGAAGCGGTCAGCCCAGCGCTCGTGGAGCGGCCGGGGTTGGCTTTTGTATCCGCGGCTCAGAATGGCCACCTTGCGTCCGCCGGCGGTCAGGGCGCGCGCAAATTTTTCCACGACCGGCGTTTTGCCGGTGCCGCCCACGGTGAGGTTGCCGACGCTGATCACCTGGCAGCCGAGCGTGCGCACGTCGCCCAGGCGTTCCTCGTAAGCGCGCACCCGCAGCTGCACCAGCCGCCGGTACACACCGCTCAAGCCGTACAGAAGCAGCCGCAGCAAAGCGGCGCGCTTCCCGTAGCGCCGCTCCAGAATCACGTCCACCGCAAACTCCTCGAGCCGTTCCGCAAACTTCGCCATTTGCCGAAAGGTTAAGCGAACGGGCCAAAAAGAAAAGCGTGCTGCGCAGGAGCGCTCAAGACGCCGGACCTTGCAAAACTAGAAGCTATCTCAAAATCTCCGCGTGCTCGCGCCAGTCGGATTTTGGCCGCTGGGCTAGGCCCGAGGATTCCTGGCGGAGGGCAGCTTTTTTCAAACGGTTAAGAACTGCGCTGCGCTAACAGCGGCCAGCGGCCAAAAGACACTGGCCTTGAAAAGGTTGCGGTTCATTTCCGGTGCTGGCGCACGGCAGCCATTTCCACGGGAAGAGCTGCCCGGCGCTAGCCGCTGCTCCTTCCTCTCTTCTAGCCACGGCGGAAAACTCCTCGCAACGCGGACCGCGTGGAGATTTTGAGACAGCTTCTAAGGATAGACAAAGGTGCCCAGATTCATCAGCTCCCGGTCGGGATAGATCAGCTCGTTCTTCTGCAACTCCTCCGGCAGGAGCCCAACGGTCTCCTTTTGCGTGGCACCCCAGGAATTGTTTTCCATCAACCGCGCCGCCACCGCCGGGGTCATCACGTTGCGATAAAGCATTTCGCTGACCTTCCCATCCGGCGAGGACTTGGGGATGACCGCGTGCAGGAGGAAGATGGCCGAGCCCTCTTTCGGAATGACCCGCTTCCAGCCCCCGTCTTCGGGGAACCGAGTCAGCGAAAACACGCCGTCAACCTGAATGGGCAAGCCCTTCCACTCGGGCGCCTCGGGTTCCTCCCTCGTTATTTCCTTGCCATCAAGGGAATCAGCTTCCTCGGCCTGCGCCGTTTCCACCGTGGTCGGCAGGGTCGGCTCAGGGTCCTGGTCGCCAGCCGACTCTTCCAAGAGCGGCTCCACCGGCGGTAGCGGCGCAGCAGCCGGCACGTTGCCCAGGATCGGGGGAGGCATTGGCCCGGTGACCCGCGCCTCCGCGTCTTGCTCCGGCGAGGGCGGGGTGGCCGCGGTACTAATCTCCAGCTCCCGCGGCGAAGCCACTTCCTCCAACCCTGGCCCGTCCGAAGCTTCCTCCCGCAGCGTGGGCGCCATGACGCCGTCGGGCCCGTACACTTGCACCGCCTCGCGCCGCGCGCCTCCAAGCACCGCCCGGGTGGAGGCCTCGCTCTGGCGCATGATCTCGCTGACCTCGGACGCCAACGGCTGGCGCTCCCCTCGCCTCAACAGGTTCTCCAGAAGGAGCTCGTCCGGCGGGAACCACGCCCGCCGCAGCTGATCGTTTTGGCACAACTGGGCCCAGGTGCGTGGGGCGGGCTTGACCTCGTCTTCCCGGTAGGCGATCCCCGCCAGGCTGAAGGCCAGCGGCTGGCTGAAGGTATTGTACTTGTCGAAGTAGAAGCCGGTGAACTTCGCCTCGGGCAGGTGGTTGTAGGGCAGGTCGGGGAGGGCCGCCAGCCGGCCGGCCTGGATCAACTCCAGTAGGTGGCGGTAACTGACCAGCGCCAGGTGAAACCGATCCCCCTCGCGGTTCAGAATCTCGAGCGCCTCCGGCACGCTTTCAAAAAGATACAGGTGCAGCTCGGCGTCCAGATCCCGGGCCCAGAGCAGCGCCTCCTGCGGAGAGACGAAGCCGGCCGGAGCCAACACGTGCACCTTCGGCTTGGGCGGGGGCGGGGGCGGCGGCGGGGGAGGGGGTGGCGGCTCCGGCGGAGGCTCGGGCTCGGGAGGCGGTTCACGAAGGGCCAATTGCTCCTCCACGGGCGCCGGGAGGTTAGCCTCACCCGGCTCCGCTTCGGCCAGCCTGACCGGGGCGCTGGCTTCCGAAGCGGGGGCTGACGGAGGCGGCAGATCGGGCGGCGGCACCTCTTCTCCAACTCGCGCGGAAGGCTTGTACTCCGGAACCGGAATGGTCTGGGGGCCGTCGCCTTGGTCGCAGCCCGCCAGCAGCAACAGCGCCGCCAGGAGAGCCACGGCGAACGGGCAGGGGAGGGGAGCGCGGACCGGTCGCATGGCCATACGGGAGAACAAGCGCCGAAGTATGATTTAGCTTTTGCGAATCAGCCAGAGAAATTCCCGGTTACCGTCCCGGCCCGCCAGCGGGGAGGGCGCCACCCCGCCGTCGATCAAGCCGGCTTCCAGAGCACGCTCGGCCAGCCAGGCGCGCAGGTCCGCCACCACGCGCTCGCGCACCGCCTCATCCCGAACGATGCCGCCTTTGCCCACTTGGTCGCGGCCGGCTTCAAACTGCGGCTTGATCAGCGCCACAGCCAACCCGCCCGGCCGCAGCAGCGCCAGCCCGGGGGGCAAAATCAACCGCAGCGAAATGAAGGACACGTCGGTAACCAGCAGGTCGAAGGGCGCCAGGGCCGCGCCGTCGGGATCCTGCAATGATTCCGCTTTGAGATGCCGCGCGTTCAGCCCTTCAAAGACCGCCACGCGGGGATCGCTCCGCAACTTGTACACGAGTTGGTTGGTCCCGACGTCCACCGCCGTGACATGGGCCGCGCCGTGTTGCAACAGGCAGTCGGTAAACCCGCCGGTGCTGGACCCGATGTCGATCGCCCGCCGGCCGGTCACGTCGAGGCCAAAGAGGCGCAGCGCCCCCTCCAACTTGTGCCCGGCCCGGCTGACGTAGCGCTCGGGCTGGTCCACCGTCACCTCGTCCTGCTCGCCGACGCCGGCACTGGCCTTGTCCTGCCGCTGGCCGTTGACGCGCACCTCGCCCGCCATGATCAGCCGCCGCGCACGCTCCCGGCTCTCCGCCAAGCCGCGCGCCACCAGTGCCAGGTCCAGCCGCTGCTTCATGCCCCCAACTTGCGGCGCCCGGGACCATCTTGGCACGCAAAAACCTCCGCCTAAGAGGGACGGAGGTTCGGGGAGGGGGAGAAGAAAACGCTACGGACCGTCCACCGAATCGCTGGCGTCCTGTTGCTGGCGCCGTTGCTTCCACTTCTCAAGCCGGGCCTGGCGCTTTTCGCGATTGCTTTCCATGATCTCGTCGAGCTTGGCGTTCTGGTCCGCCGTCAGGATGGTGCGAAATTCGGTCAGCGCGCTTTGCCAGAGCTCGTAGCCCTCCGCGAACTTCTCCTCGCGCGAAAGGGTTTGGTCGTTGCGCAGGTCTTCAAACTCCTGGCGGTACTTTTTCTTGATCGGCTCGGCCTGAGCCTTTTGCGCGTTGGTGAGGTTTAACTCTTTGGCGACCGCGTCGATCCGGGCCTGGACCTTTGCCCTCATCTTATCGCGCTTGGCTTCGCGTTCCCCGTCGCCGGACGGCTGGGCATGGGCCAGGGTGAGCGCGGTGGAGAACATCGCCAGGGACAGCACAAGGTGCCGGAGGGGAGAAAACAATCGGGGAATCTTCATACCTCTCTAGGACGTGCCGGGCGCCCCCAGAGTTACGGCAAAAATGGGCGGAAACGCACTTTTCTGCCAAAACCACTTGCGCGCCCGCCAAACTTATTTATCTTTCCGTATAACCAATTGGCTATGGCCAAACTCATGACCCTTTCCCTCGATCCCAACACCCACCGCCCGTCATCGCCGCCCGGCGATTCGTGGCAAAACTGGCTGGAAGTGGCCCAGGCCCACTTGCACGCGGGGCTCCCGCCCGAGCAGTTTTTCTACCTCGCCCCCGAGGACCAGGCGGCCCGCTCCCACGACGAGCTAGCCCTGGATTACACCACCACACCCGCGCGCCAGCCGCTCAACGCGCACTACGAAATCCCGCTCGCCTTCCGAGAGCTTGGCGTCAAAGCCGCGGCTCATCGCAACCCACACCGCTGGTCTGCGCTTTACCACGTGCTCTGGCGGCTGACCCACGGAGAATCCCGGCTCCTGGAACGCAAGCTGGACCACGACGTCCACGAGCTGCACGAAATGGTCCGCGCGGTCGAGGCCGACTTGCGGCGGCTGCTCACCCGGACCCTTTGGCATGACGACGGCTCCGAGCACGGCCTGCTCCTGGCCTGGGCCGAGCCCGAGCACTACACCCTGCCACTCGCCGCGCCCAAACTGGTCCGCCGGCTGGGTGACCGTGAATGGAGCCTCCTGAGCCGCGATGGCTGCGCCCACTGGATCGATCATCGCCTGATGCACACCGCGGGCATCGAACGGGAATTCCCGCCAAGTGAAGCCGAGCTTCCGCTTTTGTGGCAGGAGCATTGCGCCACCGAGGTCAGCCGGGAAATGCCGCACCTGCGGCTGACGCCGACACCCAGCGGCTTCTGAACTGGACTACAGGGACTCGCCCTAGAGGATCGTGACCACGTAATCGAGCCAAACCCAGATGACGTCGCCGTAGTGCAGCACCGGCTTCTGGAAAATGAGCAAAAAGGCCACCAGAAACGCCATCAAACACGCCACGACCGCCATGGTGCCTGTAAAGGTGTCAAAGCCGTCCATCCCGTGATCTTCGTGGGTCGCGCCGCTCATGGGGCAAAAGCTACAAACCGTCCGGGCGAAAGGCAACCCCAATGCATGGGCGTCGTCGTCAAACGCTATGCCTAATCAATCAGCTCGTGGCCGTGCTTCTTCAGCCAGCTTTCGGCCCGCTTCCACTGCGGGCAAACCCGGGCGACCTCGCGCCAAAACCGCGCCGAGTGATTCATCTCCCGGCGGTGAACCAGCTCGTGGAGAATGATGTAATCGCGCACGTGGGCGGGGGTCTGAATCAGCCGCCAGTTGAGCGAGATGGTCCCCGTGGCCGAGCATGACCCCCAGCGCGATCGCTGGCTGCGCACGGTCACCCGGCGGACGGAGACGCCGTGGGTTTCGGCCAGCGCGTGGGTCCGGGCGCGCAGCTCGTCGGCGGCCACGGCGCGCAAATCCGTCTCAACCAAGGCGCGGAAGTTGTCCAGGGTGATCCCGGCATAAGTGCGCGGAATCAGCCATTCCCCGATCCGCCAGACCGGTTCGCTCTTTTCCCAATCGGCGGCCACCCGCTCGCGCTTGCCCCGGAACCAAACGAGGCGCTGCACGGCCTCGCGGCGCCGGGCCTTGTCGCGCTGGGCAAAGTGCTGGCGCTGCTCCAGGATCCAGTCGCGCCGGCTGTGGGCAAAGCTGCGCGCGTCGCGCCGGTTGCCGCCGCCCGGCACGGTCACAAGCACGGCGCCGTCGCGGTCCAGCCGCAGGATGTAGCGGCGCGCACGGCGGTTGCGGCGAAAGCGCAGCGGCACGCGGCCCACCGGCAGCTCCAGGCATTCCAGCCCCGGCGAGCGGCGCAGCGGCTTCGGCTCCATAAAACCGAAAATAAGCTGGCGAAGTTTGTTCATGACGGCGGGCAATTTGGACGTCGCTGGCGGAAGATTCGTCAAATTCAGCCTTCGCGGGTCACCGCGGTGATTTCCGCCTCCTTGGCGTAGAAAGCGAAGTCCTCCGAGCTTTCGTCGCCCGCCAGCCAGTTGACGCCGGCCCACCCCTGGCCGCGGGCGTCCTGGATGGTGAAGCGGGCGCAGTTGACGCCTTCCGCAGGCAGGCGCGGCAGGCGCAGTTCCTTGACGCCGCGAAAGAAACACTCGACCCGCAGGGAGGGCTCGGGCACCGGGGCTAGGCGCAGGCGCAGCGTCGGCACGCCGTCTAGGGCGGCCAGGGCGGAGGCGTACTCCACCAGCAGCAGGCGGCACTGCATGGGCAAGGCCAGCGCGGCGTTACCTTCCAACAAGTGCTGGCCACGGATCTCCGGATCCGGGGCGCGCTCGCGCTGCAGCAGGCTGGCGGGGCGGACTTCAGGCATGAGCAAAAGTTGATCCGTCGCCATGATCCTCGCAACGGAAATGTGGGGTGAATTTAAATTAGCCCAAGGGAATGGGATTGTGAAGAACTTGTCCCCACAGGTTGAGGTTGGACGGAAAACGTTCCGGGCTTGACCGATCGGCATGGGAATGGCTTTGTTGAGTTTGAGGTCGCGGTCGGCAGGTGCCGGCAGGATGTTTCGGTCTTTCCGCTCGCGCCCCGGCCCGGTCGGTATCGCCACCGCCGGAGAGGAGACGACATGGACCTGAGCGAGCACGAAACCCTTCCGCCTCACGTGATGCGCCGGCTCGAGTCGGCCGTCGGCTACCTGGAGCTGGATCTGCCGGAGGAAGCCTGGGTGGAGTTGGAGGGGATCGACCACGACTACCACGCCCACCCGATTATCATGCTGGGCCGCGTGGACGTGCGCATGCGCCAAGCCCGCTGGGAGGACGCCGTCGGCCTGGCCGAGGCGCTTTGCCGGGTGGCCACCTCCGAGCCCGGCGCCTACATCAGCCGCAGCTTTTGCCTGCACTGCCTCGGCCGCACGCTCGAGGCGCGCGAAAAGCTGCTGGAGGCCCCCCACGAGCTGGAGAAGGTCCCCACCTTTCACTACAACCTAGCCTGTTACGAGTGCACGCTGGGCAACCTGGACGCGGCGCGCCGCCGCCTGGCCAAGGCCATCAGCCTCTACGACGGATTCGAGGAATTCGCCGGCAGCGACCCGGACCTGAAGGCGCTCCACCCGGAGCTGCCCGCCCTGGCGCACACCGCCAAGAAGGCCAAACGACCCAAGGCGAAGGGATAGACCCGTGCTTGCCGGAGCAAGGAGGCCCGCCGCTGAGCTCAGCGGCGGCTACCGGGCTTGGGGAAAAGGGGGGCGTCTGCGAGGCACGGCGGCTACCGGGCTGGGGGAAAAGAGACGTCTCACCCGGAACGATCGCGATCGGCCAGCAGACGTTGCCAAGCGAGGGTAGGGCGGGCAGTCCCTTGCCCGCCTCGGTCACCGGACGGGCAACACCTCCCGCCGCCGGGACGTCGGCGGCTACCGGGCTTGGGGAAAAGAGACTTGTCCGCAAGGCACGGCGGCTACCGGAATGCGCAGAAAAGAGACGTCTCACCCGGAACGATCGCGATCGGCCAGCAGACGTTGCCAAGTGAGGGTAGGGCGGGCAGTCCCTTGCCCGCCTCGGTCCCCGGACGGAAAGCACCTCCCGTAGGCGGCTACCGGGCTGGGGAAAAGCAACCTGTTCAGGTAGGCCGGCAACAAGCGGACGTTGATCATCGCCCGGCGAGCGGAGGGCGGAGCTTCTGCTCCGCCATGGTCTCAAGTCGGTGCTGGGAACAACCCGAAAACCCGGCGCCGGCCATCAGCAAGAGGCAAACGCCTAAGCGGACTTGGGTGACTTCTTCCCGCTCTTCTTCCGCTTGAGTTCGTGGCCCCGGGAGGAAGGCTTCGCAACGGTGGCTTCGGCTTCGCGTTCGGCGCGCTCGGCCTTGTCCTGCAGCACCTGCTTGATCTTGTCGCGCAACTCGGCGGCGGATTCGTAATCCTCGCGCTCGACAGCGTGCTCCAGCGCTTGCTCCAGCCGCTTCTCGGGCGCGCCCTCGGGGCTGGCTTGCAGCTCCAGTTGCCAGGTCTCCAGAAAGCGCAGCTCCTCGCTGCCGTGGAGCATCTCGGGCTTGCCGATGCCGAGGCAGAAGGCCTTGATGCTTTCAATGCCCTGCTCGATGACCTCCAGCGCGCGCTTGAGTTCGCCGTGTTCGATCCAGAGATGGGCCCAGGCGCGGGCGTTCATCATCTGCGCGTAGGGCCGGAAGGGGTGGAAAAGCTCGCCCAGGGCGGCGTCCTCGGCGTGATGGCCGACAAAATCGAAGAGGTCCAGGTTGCGCTGGGTGTCACGGATCACGCGCGGCCAGTCCTCCAACTGGAAGAGCGCGAGGTAACGGTGGTAGTACTGCACGGCCTCTTGCTGGAGCTTGAGCCCGTCGTCCTCGCCCAGGCCCAGGCCCTCGGCAAAGTCGGCGTCGTCGGCCACGGCGCTGGCCAGTTCCAAAAAGTGGGCGTAGTAGGATTCCATGCCCATGGGGGTGCGGCCGTCGGGCCGGCCGTCGAGTTCCATCTGCAAAACCCCCAAATCGATCCGCAGCTGGAGCTTGGATTTGCCCTCCAGGCCATCGATGAGCCGCGCGGTAACCTTGCTGGGCAGGAACTCCCATCCCTCCAGCACCGGAATCAAATCCTTGGACATGCGGACTTTTTAAGCGCAAATGCGTAAAAATGTCAATCCCGCCCTGCGATCGGCGCCGAGCTCGCGCAGCGCCGCAGCACAAAGATGAGCTTGCCCGTGTTGGTGTGCGGCCCCGCGATAAAGGTGGGCCGCTGGCGGTTGAGCACGATGGTGCCCATGCACAGTTCGGTGTCTTTTTGGTAGAGCTCGAAGTGGATGCGGGTGTTGCCTTCGCCGTCGTTCTCCATGGGGATAATCTTCATGTAGTACTCATGGCTGGGCATGATCCAGTTGTTCCAGTTCTGCCCGATCGGCACGGTGTCTTCCTGCATCAAGTGGTAGGCCTGGTAACCGAAGACGGCTTTGAGCCGGGGCTCCATCTGCTTGAGAATGGGGTTACTGGTGGGCGGCGAAGCGTTGGCCTTGATCAGCCCGATCCAGATCACGTCCTTCTCCTCACCGGCCTGGAGCAGACCGGGCAGCAGGCACAGGCAAAAGGCGCCGCTGGCTAGACGCGAAGGAGCCAGCGCGAGCAGGGAACGAAAGAGAGAGAAGAGCACGGCACGGTCGCGTTAGCGGGCGGAGACCTCCTGGGCCATGGGCAGGCCCGAGAGCCAAATGACGTCGGCGTCGGCTTCGGAGGAATAAAAAGGCGTGGCCCATACCTTGGGCTGGTTGACCGACTGCAGGTCCACCCGCGTCGCGGGATTGGAGAACACGGCCAGCACCAGCACCATGGCGGCCGCCGCGCTCAGCAGGCCCGCGCCGGCCCATTTCCAGCTCGCGTAGTCCAGCCAGCCGAGGGCGGGGCCGGCCCCTTCCAGGCGCTCCTGCAACTGGGACCAGGCGTGCGGCTGGCGCAAGCGCAAACGCTCGATCTCGATGGCGTCGGCTTCCTGGAGCGCGGTTCGAATGTCCTGGTATTCCATGGCGGGTTTTCTCTCTTTCTCTTCTTCTGTTAGCAGACGATGCGGATTTAGGAATCTTTCAATTTCGTTTTAAGTTTCCGGCGCAGGTGCTCGCAAGCGTAATGCAGGCGCGAATTGACCGTCCCCTGCTTGATGCCGAGGGCCTTGGCGGTGTCGGCCAGGCTCATTTCGTCCACCAGGCGGAGCTGGACAACGGTGCGGTGGTCCTCGCTGAGCTCGTCCATCGCCTCGACGATCATCTTGCGCAGGTCGGCGTTTTCCAGGTTGAGCGAGACCTCGGATTCCACCGGCTGGTCGGGCACGGAGGGCTCGTCCTCGCGGTCGTTGAGCGGATTGAGGAAGGAGACCCATTTCTCCCGGCGCTTCTTTTTGCGCACCACGTCCAAGCCCTGGTTGATCGCAATGCGGTAAAGCCAGGTGCCAATCTTGCTGTTGCCCTTGAAGCGACCGATCGTTCGGTAGGCCTTCAAGAACGCCTCCTGAACGACGTCGTCGGTCAGGCTGGGGTTGTTGAGCATGCGGTTCACACTGTTCCAGACGCGCGGGTAATGCAGGCGGTGGAGTTGGGCCCAGGCGTCCTGGTCGCCGGCACGCAGGCTGGCCAAGCTGGGTTCTTCAACGCTCACCCGCTTAGGTCTATGACGTTTTCCCCGCCCTTGGAATTCAAAAGTGCCCGCCG
This sequence comes from Verrucomicrobiota bacterium, assembly GCA_038745425.1. Classification (GTDB taxonomy): domain Bacteria; phylum Verrucomicrobiota; class Verrucomicrobiia; order Methylacidiphilales; family UBA1321; genus CAWUJC01. Next base: position 37,487 of record JBCDLL010000022.1, read on the forward strand.
CGAAGTGAAGACACCCCCGCGCGGCGGCGTCCGATTCTTGCCAAACGCCCCCGCGCCGCGCATGATTTTGCCTCCACCCCGGTTCCCTACCGGGCGCCCGCCGAGATGAAGACGATCTACCTTTACCTGATCAAAGAGCTGCTGCTGGTGGCGGTGGGCACGGTCGGCACGCTCACCTTTCTGCTCGTGCTGGCCAACGTCTTCAAGGACGTCTTCGACCTGCTGCTGCTCGACGTCAACATCTGGCTCATCTGCCAAATGGTTCTGCTTTTGATCCCGTTTACGCTCGTCTTTACCCTGCCCTGGGGCGTGCTGATGGCGGTGCTGATCGTCTTCGGGCGTTTCTCCGGCGACCAGGAGCTGCTCGCGCTCAAGGCCAGCGGCATCGGCCTGCTGCCGATCATTGCGCCGGCCATCCTGATGGGCGCGCTCTTCAGCGGCGTGGCCTTTGTCAACAACGGCTGGGTGGCGCCGCAGGCCCGCACGCAGTTCAAGAACCTCTTCCACGAAATTGCCACCAGTAACCCGATGGCCCTCTTTACCGAAAAGACGCCGATCGACCGCTTCCCCAACATGCGCCTCTGGTTTGCCGAGAAAGAGGGCAACCGCGTGGTGGACGTGCACATCTGGCAGTTGGACAACGACGGCACCCCCCGCCGCGTGCTGCGCGCCGACCACGGCCGCATCGAGCCGCGCTTCGACGAGCAGCGCATCGTGCTCCACCTCTACAACGCCAAACAGGAGGAGCGCGACACCGCCAACCCGGCCGCCGCCAACCTGACCCGCCCCGGCGCCATGGCGGAGGAGCTGCCGCTGGAAATCAGCCTGCGCGGCTTCTTTAACCGCGACGAGAACGTCAGGCCCTCGCAGATGACCCTGGGCGAACTCCAGAGTTTTATCAGCAATCCATTGACGATCCTGCGGGACAACAACCCAACCGTTTCGCTGACAGAACTGCAAAAACGAATCTCGCTTTCCGTCGCCTGCTTCACCTTTGTGCTGGTGGGCATCCCGCTGGCCATCCAGACGCAACGGCGCGAGACCTCCGTTGGCGTCGCGCTCAGCCTGCTCATCGTCATCGGCTACTACTTCCTCACCAGCACGGCTGAGGCGCTCAAAAAAGAGGCCGCCTTTTATCCGGAAGTCATCATCTGGCTGCCCAACATCCTCTTCCAAACCCTGGGCGTCGCCATGATCGCTTACGTCAACTTCCGCAAGTAGCGCGAGCAAGCGCGCCACCATGGCCCGGTAGCCGCCATCCCTTCCGGCCACGTTCTGTTTCTGCATTCCGGTAGCCGCCGGACTTAGCAGTCGGCAGTTCCCCAGCGGCGGAAGCGTTTCCCGACTGGCCTTCGCAGCTTCCTCATTTCCGGGCCTGGAGTTCCGCCGCCTTTTCCGCTAAGGAGAAAGACGTGAAAGCAAAATGGATCCTCCTGGCCGTGGGCGGCCTGCTGCTCACTGGCACCGGGCTGTCCGTGTTTGGCGAGGCCGTTCTCCGCAAAGGCGCTCCCGGCGCCGTCTGGCAGGACTGGTTCTGGATGGGCACGCTCTCGCTGGTGCTGATCAACGCGGGCCTCTGCTGCGTGGTCGAAGCCGGCCACACCAAGCGCAGCAGCAGTTAGCCAGCAGACTAAGCAGCCAGTAGCTCCCCAGCGGCGGAATCTGTTTCCCGTCCGGCTCTCTGAGGCGGGCAAGGGACTGCCCGCCCTACCATGCACAAGGTCCTTTCGCCCTTGGTGCCCTTGTCTGAAAACCAATCCAACCCCTCCGCGACCTTGGCGCGAAACCAGAAACCGCCAAGGGTCAAGAGTTACGCCGTGGAATTCAGCGGCAGAATCCGTTTCCCGTGTGGCACTCTGAGGCAGGCAAGGGAGGCCTAGCCGTCGGCATCGCCCACCCTACCATGCACAACAGGCTCCAAAGCCGCGCCTGATTGCCGCCATTGGCCTACGCTCAAACCCCGGCGCCGACGACTTGGTTGCGTACCTGAGCGCGCAGCACCTCGGCGCCCTCGCGCAGGAGGCGCTCGGTGGTCTCAAAGCTGATGCAAGCGTCAGTAATCGAGACGCCGTAGTCCAGCTCGCTCTTGTCGGCGGGGATTTTCTGGGCGCCCTCGTGGAGGTTGCTTTCCAGCATCACGGCCATGAGCGCGGGGCTGCCGGCGGCGCGCTGTTCGATCGCGCTGCGCCAAACCATTTCCTGCTTGGCGGGCACCTTGCCGCTGTTGGCGTGGGAGCAGTCGACCATGAGCCCGGTGGGCAGGCCCACCTTCTCCAAACGGGCGGCGGCCTCGGCGATGCTCTCGGCGTCGTAGTTGGTGCGCAGATGGCCGCCCCGCAGCACCATGTGGCCGTAGGGATTGCCCTGGGTCTTGACCATGCAGACGCGCCCTTCCGGGTCGATGCCCAGAAACGTGTGTGCGCTGCGGGCGCTGGTCATCGCGTCCACCGCCACCTGCAGGCCGCCGTCGGTGCCGTTCTTAAAACCGACCGGCATGGACAGGCCGCTGGCCATGGTGCGATGGGTCTGGCTCTCGGTCGTGCGGGCGCCGATCGCCGCCCAGCTCACCAGGTCGTCGAGGTACTGCGGGGTAAAGGGATCCAGGAACTCCGTCGCGGTGGGCAGGCCCAGTTCGGCCACGTCCCTCAGGAGCTGGCGGGCGAGGTGCAGGCCGCGGTCCATGTCGGTGCTGCCGTCCAAGCTGGGATCGTTAATCAGCCCCTTCCAGCCCACGGTGGTGCGCGGCTTCTCGAAGTAAGTGCGCATCACGATGGAGTAAACGTCACTGAGCTCGTGGCGAAGCGCGGCCAACTTTTCGGCGTAGTCCATCGCGCCGCGCACATCATGGATGGAGCAAGGGCCCACCACCACCAGCATGCGTTCGTCAGCGCCGGTCAGGATGTTCTGCACCGTTTTGCGGCCGGCCAGCACGGTGGCCTGGGCGTGGGCGCTCACGGGCAACTCCGCCTTGAGCGCACTGGGCGCGATCAGCGGGGCGAGGCCTTCGATGCGGGTGTTGGTCGTTGGAGTCATGACAGAGTAGGGAACCCTAAGCCTCTCAGGATATCCGCCGCGCCGCAATCTGGAAATCACGCCCTGGGCTTGCCTTCGCCGCCTCCATCCATTATATAAAGATCATGTTCAGGAACCGAGATTCCCATTGCCATTGCCCCTTTGCGGGCCGTCGCAGCGCCTACGCGTCGTAGTCGGGCCGTTCTCGGTTTGTCTCCTTGATTGAGCCGCCGGGAAGGTGGCTGCCCACCGTTCCAGGCTCTGCCCGCGACCGCCCTTTTCGGGCTCGCATTTTTTCGCACCCGTTGCGCTCTGGCATGGCGTGCCCGGGTGCCGCCATCCCATCTCCACGCCCACATCCAGGCATCTCCATGAGTGCCCCCATTTCCGACGACATCTCTACTCGCAAAGCTCTGTTTCCGTGGAAACTGCTGAAGCACGTGTGCGCCGTCAATTTCGACGGAGCGCGGACGCTTTGCCGTGCCCTCGAACAGAGCGAGGAGGCTGCCGATCTGGATCGCAGCAGTCGCAAGCAACTCCTCTCCTTGCTCATCGCGCTCGAACGCCACACGACTCTCCTCGGCCGGGTGAATCACAATAGCAAACGGCGCGACGCAATTCATCCCGACCATCTCATCAAGCTTTTTCGGTACCGGCGGCATTGGGTCCGCGATCCGCGTGACTTTCCGCAGAGTCACCACCAGCCCAAAGCCCAGCTCGAGGCGTTGGTCCAGCATCTCTTCGTTCGGTATCCACTGCCACCGTACCTGCTGCGGGCCTACGAAGGGACGGAGCAAGACCGGCGCGTCTTTTTTCACGTTGCTAAGGGCGACAACATCCGGACGTTAAACCACTTTCAACCCTTGCTCACCAAGGCGCAGGCCCATCTTTTCCATCGGCATTCCAACCCCGATCTGACTCTGCTCGAGGGAGCGTTGCTGGCGATGGCGCTGAGCCACGGCGTCCCCATGGCCCACGCCCAGTGGATGATGCGCCACCCTCTTATCCAGAGAGGGCCGTTTCCGTTCTGGTCGGCATTCATGGCTTTCCTTGGCCGGCAAGAGGCATCGGAGCGCCGGCTTCCTAATTACCTCCTTGAGTATCTGCACGCCCATCGCACGCTCCCCCCGGAGCGCGCGGATGGACCGCCGCGCACCTTCCGTTTTCGGCACCGCACACTAGCCAATCTTCTTGAGCAGGCCCTTCGCTGGCAGGAGAGATCCCGCGGGTCGGAAACGACCGTCAACCGGACCTGGGAGCCGACCTCATGGATGTCGCAGCTGCCTTTAGATAAACTCAGATATGGCTGGCAAATCTTCGAAATTCTATCCCAAAAGGATCTCTCGAAGGAAGGCTATCGCATGAAGCACTGCGTCTTCACTTACCTGAACCGGTGCTTGGAGCACAAATCGCGCATTTTCACGCTGGTCTACCTTTCACCGGAACACCCCACTGGATGGCACCGCGTGACCATCGAACTGGTGCCGCGACGGAGCGGCGCTTTCCGCTACGAGCTCTGCCAGGCGAAGGGCAAAAAGAACCGCTCCCCGTCAACAGAGGAATGGCAAGTGCTTTTGGGGTGGACAAAGCAAAACCAAATTCTGGTCCGTGAAGACGTGAAGTAAAAGGCGGGTTGCGGCCCTGTGGGAGCGGGCTAGGTGTAGTCTATGCCCAGTTTCGAAGAGCTCCACGCCCGCCACCTGGCCGACGTCCGGGCCTTTACGCCGCGGGCGGTCGCCCGGCTGGAGTGGAACCGCGAGCAAGTGGAAGCGGAGCAAACCCGCATGCTGCGCCGGATGGTGGCTTACGTTCAGGAAAAATCGCCCTACCTGGCCTCGCGGATCGGGCACCTGGAGGCCGCCACCCTTGAGCTCAGCGACCTCGCCAAAATCCCCGTCCTGACCAAGGCCGACGTGATGGACAACTGGGACCAGCTCGTCACCGACCCGCGGCTCAAGCTCGCCGACATGAACGCGCACCTGCACGCCATGGTCGCGGGAGAAAAGACCAACCCCTACTACCTGGATGAGTTCTACCCCTGCGCCTCCGGCGGCACCTCCGGGCGGCGCGGCCTCTACATCTGGGACTGGGAGACCTTCACCGTCACCTCCAACCTGGCTTACCGCATTCGACACCGGCAGGATCGGCAGTACCCGCCGCCGGCCCCGCGGCGCCTGGCGGTCGTTTGCGCGGGCTCGCTGGTGCACGCCAGCCGGCTGGTCTTCCCCGTCACCCTCGACCCGGAGCGGGAGGTGCGCGTGTGGGGCGCCGACGAGCCGATGGATCGCATCGTCGCGGAGATCAACCAGTTCCAGCCCGACCGCCTCGTCGGCTACGCCACGCTCGTCCACGAGCTGGCCGACCGGACCCTGGAAGGCGAGTGCACCATCCGGCCCAACTGGATCATGACCAACTCCGAGCCCCTGGAGGGCGAGGCCCGCCACGCCGCGCGCGAAGCCTGGGGCGCGGACATCCACAACAGCTGGGGCTCGGTCGAAGTTGGCCTCGGCGGGATGGAGGCCCATCCCGGCGCCGGCATCACCGTTTCCGAGGACTACCTGATTGCCGAACCGATCGGCCCGGACGGGAAGCCGGTGCCCGACGGCGAGGCCGCCGACCGCGTGATCATGACGAAGCTGTTCGGCTGGACCCTGCCCATCCTCCGCTACGAGATGACAGACAGCCTCGTCTTCGACCGCGAGCCCAACCCGGATTTCCCCGCCTACCGCCGCATCAGTGAAGTCAAAGGCCGCGCCGACACCAAGCTGCTTTACGGCGAAGTGCGGATCCACCCGATGGTCTTCCGCAGCGTGCTCGGCCAGGTGCCCGCCATCAGCGAATACCAGGTGCAGCAAACCGACCGCGGCGCCCGCATCCTCGTCATCACCCACCACGCGCTCGACTCCGCCGCCGTCGCCCGCCGGCAGGAGGACGCGCTCCGCGCCGCCGGCCTGCCCGACCCCGAGGTCACCCTCGAAAAAGTCACCGAACTACCCCGCCACCCCGAAACCAACAAACTCAAGCGCTTCGTGCCGCTAACTTAGAAGAGCCGGCGGCCCGAACCCGCGCGTTGACGAAACCGGCGGTAGGACTAAGATGGCGGGTCCATGGCGGAGCCCTCCGACGACGCGCATTCCCTGCAGGTGGGCCTGCTTTTCGGCACCACTTCCGGCATCATCACCACGCTGGGCTTGGTGACCGGTCTGGCCGCGGGCACGGAAAGCCGCCTGGCCGTCATCGGCGGCGTGCTCACCATCGCGGTGGCCGACGCCATGAGCGACGCGCTCGGCATCCACGTTTCCGAGGAGGCCGAAGGCGTCCACTCCGAGCGGGAAATCTGGACCGCCACCCTGACCACTTTCGCCAGCAAATTTCTGACCGCGGCAACCTTCCTGGTGCCCGTTCTGCTCCTTGAACTCAAGACGGCCGTCTGGGCGAGCATCGCCTGGGGCGCGCTGGTGCTGGCGGTCATGAGCTACTTTGTCGCCCGTTCGCAGCGGGCGCGGCCGCTCTGGGTCATCCTGGAGCACCTCTTCATCGCTGCGGTCGTGGTAGCGATCACCCATTACTTGGGTGAGTGGGTGCACTACTCGTTGCTCGAGTAAGCGGGCAAGGTGGGAGTCTTTCGTTTGGGCGGGAGGAAGGGTTGCGCCACAATGCCGGCTTCCGTCCAACGCAGGGTGACGGCGCCGGTGTCGCGCTGGTGCCAGACGGTGGGCGCTTCCCCCGCCGCGAAGCCGGAGAGGTCCAGCCGCGCTTCCCGCCCCCGGCGCGGGGGCGGGGCCGGCACGATGATGGCGCCCGGCCGGAGGTGGGCCAGCCACAGGCCGGTGCGGTTGTCCTCGCTGCCGTGCGGCCCCTGCACCAGCACGTCGGCACGCAAGTCCGGGTAGGCCTCCATCAGCGCCAGCTCCAGGCCAAAGCCCACTCGCGTCGCCCAAAGCACGCGGCGCCCGTCGTACTCGATCAACAAGACGGCGGCCCGGTCGGCCACCCGCGTGGGCTCGATCCCCGGCAGCGGTGCCAGCACCCGCACGCGCAGGCCGCCGCCAAGGTCGTAGTCCTGTCCGGCCCGCAACTCCAGCACCTCCGGGGATTCGGCCTCGCGCACCTCCTCCCAATCGCGCCGGAACGAAGCGGTCGGCGGGTCGGCGCTGAGGTACCAACGGCGGGTGAGGCGCTCGTTCGCCACTGCCACGACCGCGCCGCCAAAGCGCGCGCTGGGCTCGGTGATCCAGACGCCATCCGCCCGGTTGATGCCGTAGAACTGGCGCATCGGGTCCATCACGCGGTTCCACTGGTAGCGGTTGCCGGGGTTGAGAATCCAGGCCCGCTCGCCGTGGCGCAAAAGGCCCAGGGTGCTGCCACCGGCGTCGGCGCAGATGAGCTCCGGTTGGGGCGGCCGCCAGGTCACTTCCGGACTCGGCACGTAAAAGTAAGCGCCCGGCCAAGTGTGCAGCCACGTCACCCCCAGGACCATGAGTTTGACCACCACCCAGTTGAGTTGGTTGACCGCCACCGCCAGCGGCGCCGCGATCATGGAAACCAGGACCGAAACCGTCCCGATGACCACCACCAGACTCGCCAGCGGCACCACCCACAGGTTCGCCAGCAGTCCGATCGGTGCCACCCGCTGGAAGATGAACACGACCAAGAGCGAGGCGCCCACCCACGCGGCCACGCTGCCCGCGAGCAAACCGCAAACCCAGACGGCCGCGGCCTCGCGCCAGCGTCGCCAAGGCGGCACCAGCACGCGCGGGATGTAGTTGTCCACCTGCCAGGGGCGGAAGAGAAACCGGAAGACCGGCGGGGAGAGGAGGATGAGCGCCAGCACCACCGCAAAGGAAAGCTGGAAGCCGAGGTCGCCCAGAAGGCGGGGATCGTAACCGAGGACCGCCAGCACCGCCATCGCCCAAAGGTTGAGCACATTAACCGGGCGCTCCAGCCGCCACGCGAGCATGACGAACAGAGCCATGCAGAGCGCCCGGACCGCGCTGGGCTGGTTCCCCGTGACCAGGACGTAGAAAATCAGCAGCGGTGCGACCAACAAGGCCCAGCGCCACCAGGTGAGCCCGGCCGCGCGCAGCAGCAGCAGCCCAAGCACCAGCAACACGCCCACGTTCTGTCCGCTGACGGCAAAAATGTGGTAGGTCTCGGTGTGGTAGAACGCGGTCTTGAGGTCATCGGGGATTTCGTGGGTGTAGCCGAGCAGCATGCCGCCGATGAGCCCGGCGACGACGGGATCGCCCTCCAGCCCGAGGCGCAGGCGCTCGAGCGTCCAGCGCTGCGCCCAGGCGGCCGCGCGCATCCAGGGGCGGCCCGCGGCTTCGCTCAGGATGGAAACGGCCTCCGGCCGCGCCCGCAACGTGTAATGGATTTGGTTCTGCGCCAGGTAGCCGCGCCAATCGAACCCGCCGGGATTGCGCGCGCCGCCGGGGACGTCCAGCCCGCCGGTGATCTCGATCTTCTGACCGTAGCGGAAAGGACCGGCTTCGCCCGCATCCTCGGGATCCTCGTGGGGAGATGAGCGGGCCGCGATCTCGATATAGAGCGTGCCGCTGGCGGGCTCCCAAGGCGGGTCCGGATCGAGGAGATTTTCCAGCGAGAGCGGGCGCCAGGCGTCCACGCGAAGGCGGAAGTCGACCCGCCCGCTGGCGCGGACCACGGGGTTGGAGACGATGACGCCGCGCCACGTGGTCCCGGGATCGCGCTTGGCCGGGCCGAGGCGGCGCGCGTCGTCGGTCGCAACCCACTGGGCGCAAGTGGCCGCCCAGCCCGCCGCCAAGAACCAGAGCCCGGTGTAGAGCAAGGCCAGGCGGATTGGATGCCGCGCCCCCCGCCAGCGCCAGAGGACGAGACCCGCCGTGACGGCCAAGACCAGCAAGACCCACCACCAGAACGCAGCCGGAGCGCCGCTCCACAAGCCCAAGCCGCAACCCGCGCCCACGATGAGCGCGGCCGGAAAGAGCGGGGCACTCCGGAGCATGGAAGCTCGTTATAGCTACCCACTCCACCGCCCGCGACTACAATTGACGCTGACCCGGCGGGACGTAAAGAGTGTAAAGAGCGAGAGCCGAAACAGTCACCGCCAGCGTTGGACAGATCGCGCAAAGGACAAGCAGTATCCATGATTCCAGACCGCCTCCGGGAAGCCCAAGTGGCCAGAGGAAAATACCCAGAAGCAAAAGTGCTCCGGCGTTATAGAAAGCGGAAAACCACCAGCAACTTGCACTGACCCACTTGCTGTACTCGCCGCGC
>JBCDLL010000023.1:0-46584 GCA_038745425.1 Verrucomicrobiota bacterium
CGCTGCGAATTTGCCGCTCGCCGCGGCGGCCCGGCTCGCGCTAAACGATGCGGTCGGTCCGGTGGCGGGGGAGGAAGAAGCCCTGGAGCAGGGCGTCGATGCGCAGCAGGGCGGCGCGCGTCAGCCGCCATTCGTCCCCGTCCTCGTAGAGAATGCCGCTGGCAAACATCGGCTCGAGCTGTTCGGCAAACCGCATGCGCACATCGGCTCCGAACTTCTCCGTAAAATACGACGGCCGCAGGCGGCCGAGCTTGAGCTGGAGCACGAATTCGCGGATGAGGCGCTCCTCCGGGTCGGTGACGTAGGCGCGGTTGAGGGGCAGGCGCCCCTGGTTGACCGCGTCGATGTAGCCCTCGATGTGGGTGAGGTTCTGGTAATGCACGCCCCCGAGGTGCCCGAAGCTGGCCACGCCCAGCCCGAGGAGATCGGAGCCCGTCCAGAGCAGGTCGCGGTAGACGAACTTGTGCCGGGAGGGATCGCGCACCGCCGTGTAGCCGCTGGTGACGGTGTAGCCGGCGGCTTCCAGCTCGGCAAAGGCCTCGGCCACCCAGTCGCGCTTGGTCTTCCAGCCCGCCACCGGCGCCACCAGCCGGCCGGCTTCCTTCATCTCCTTGTAAATGCCGGTGTTGTAGGGCACCTCCATCTGGTAGATGGTGACGGAGTCCGGCTCCATCGCGATCGTGCGCTTCACGTTTTCGCGCCAGTTTTCGGGCGTTTCCTCCACCATGCCGGCAATCAGGTCGATGTTGATGTGGCGGAAGCCGAGGCCGCGGGCGTAGCGCCAGGCGCGGTCGATTTCCCGGCTGCGGTGGGCCCGGCCGTTGATTTCAAGCACGTGGTCGTCAAAGTTCTCGAAGCCCATGGAGAGGCGGGTGATGCCGATCTCGCGCAAGGTGTCGAGCTTGCGCTCGTTGAGGGTGCCGGGCTCGGCCTCAAAGGCGACTTCCTCGACGTCGTCCCAGGGCAACAGCTCTTTCATCCGGTCGGTGACCAGCCGGAGCTGTTTGGGCGAGAGGTAGCTGGGCGTACCGCCGCCAAAGTAGACAAAGGCGGGCCGCCGCCCGGCTAGGTACGGGCGCCGCGCGGTGCGCTCCATCTCGGCCAACCCTGCTTCCAGGTAGCGCGAGATTTCGTCGGCGTTTTTGTCCGTGTAGACGCGGAAGTAGCAGAAGTGGCAGCGCTTGCGGCAAAAGGGCACGTGGAAGTACACGCCCAGCGGCACGTCGGCCGGCGCGGGCCGGTCCAGCAGGTCGTCCACCGCCGGCACCTGCTGCTCGCTCCAGAAAGAGAAGGGCGGGTAGTTGGAGATGAAGTAGTTGCCGGCCTTGGTGTCGTCGTCGGTCGCGGCAAGGATCTCCGGCAGCTCGGGGGTGGCTGTCATCCCGCTAGCTTAACACAACTTTGCTGCCAACGGCGAATAGGGATGGTTTTGTGGCCAGGCGCAATCCGCCTCAAAGCTGCTGATAAGGTCCAGATGGTGGAAGGCAGTACGCAAAACCTCTCCCACAACAGCCCGCGAAACCTCACCTACCGCAGTACGCAAAACCTCTCTCACCGCGGCGCGCAAAAAACTTCCCCGACCGCAGAGCACGGCATCGCGCTTCACTCTCGCATTTCACTTAAATTCCTAACCTCAGGTTTGCACTTCTTCAAACCTGAGGTTAGGAGAGGGGTTTAGAACAAAAAATTTTATGGCTGGTTGGAAAGGCACTGTCAATTCAATTGGATGCGGCAGGCTGGAAGGCGAACACCTTTCCTCCCGCTGAACCGATCACCAGATAACCGCCGCCGATGGCCGGTTCCGCCGATACGCGTCCGCCCAGATCGTAGCTCCAGGCCTCCTCGCCGGTTGCGGCCTCAATCGCGTAAAGCCGCCCGTCGTCCGAGCCCACAAACACATGCGCCCCGGAGATCACCGGGCTGCTGTCAATCCGTCCGCGGGCGGTGAAGGCCCAGCGCTCCTCGCCGGTAGCGGCGTCCAGCGCATGGAGCTTCTTGTCCCTTCCGCCAACGTAAATCCGGTTTCGTTCCGCGTCGTGGGCGGCGGAGGAAAAGAAGGGGAAGTTGCTCTTCTCAAAGCGCCAGAGGACCTCGCCCGAGCGGAGATCAAAGGCCAGCACCTCCTTGCCGTAGGTGCCGATAAAGCCGGTCTCGCCCGCCAGGCACACGCTCGCGCCCATGTAGGTCAGATCTGGGATTTCCTGGCGCGGCGCCAAGCCACCGGCTTCCAGAATGTACAGGCTGCCGTCGCAGCCGCCGAAGGCGAGCGTGCCTTCCGGCCCGACCGCGGGCGTGCCGTGCACGTAGTTCTCCGTTTTGAATCTGGCCAGGACCTCGCCGCTGGACGCCGCAATCTCGTAGAGGTGATGATCGTAGCTGCCGACGTAAATGCGCAGCCGGCCGTCCTGCCGCCACCAGTTGGCGCTGCCCAGGATCTTGTTCTCCGTCTTGATCTTCCAAACCTCCTCGCCGGTGGCGGCGTCCAGCTTGTAGAAATGGAAATCGCCGCTGCCCAGGTAGACGCCGCCGTCGATCACCAGCGGGGTGGCCTCGACCGGCCCGTCCGTGGCAAAGTTCCAAACCGGCTCGCCGTTTCCCAGGTCCAGGCAAATGACCTCGCCCAATTCGGTCGCCACGTAGACGCGGTCGCCCGCGATGGCGGCGCCACCCTTGATCGCCGCGCCGGCGTCGTGCTCCCAGGCGGCCGCCAGAGGCGGCTCGATCCGAACCGGCGCCACGCCCTGTTGCCGCGGGCCACCCCGGAATTGCGCCCAGTCCGCGGTTTGGGCGGCGCTTTCCGGCGTTTCGGCGGCGGGCTCGGGCACCGGCTTGGCCTCGTTCTCCGCCGGGCCGGTGCACGCGGCCAGCCCTAGGCAGAGTCCTCCCATCAGTATAATGCGGAAACGGAGGTGCACGCCCCTAACTAAGCCCGCGATGTGCAAAACGCAAAAAGCCGGGTAAGCTTCAAGTTCCATGCGGATCCTGGTCATCACCCCCGGCACGGGCAGCTTTTTCTGCGGCGTGTGCCTGCGCGACAACGCGCTGGTGCAGGAGCTGCGGCGGCTGGGCCACCGGGCCGACATGCTGCCGATGTACCTGCCCATCGCGGTGGACGACCCGGAAAGCGTCAGCGCCAACCAGCCCATCTTCTTCGGCGGCATCAACGTCTACCTCCAGCACAAGTTCGCCTTCTTCCGCCACACCCCGCACTGGCTCGACGCCATGTTTGACGCGCGCTGGCTGCTGGAACGCGCCGCTCAGCAAAGTGGCATGACGCAGGGCCCCGAGCTCGGCCGGATGACCTTTGACATGCTCCGTGGCGAGGCCGGCCATCTGCGCAAGGAGGTGCGCAAGCTGGTCGCCCACATCCGCGATCACGAGCGCCCCGACGTCATCTTTCTCTCCACCATCCTGCAGGCCGGCGTGGCGCGCGAGCTGCGCCGCGCCACCGGCGTTCCGGTTGTCGGCTTCCTTCAGGGCGAGGACAGCTTCCTCGACACGCTGGCCGCGCCCTGGAGCGAGCGCTGCTGGGACGAGCTCGGCGTGCGCTGCGGCGAGATGGACCGGCTCGTTGCGCCCACCCGGTACTTCGGCGACCTCATGGCCGGGCGCCTGAAGCTCCCGCCCGGCAAGGTGGCCGTGGTGCCCAACGGCATGAAGCTCGAGGTCTTCGAGAACATCGTACCGCACACCGGCGCGCCGACCATCGGCTATCTGGCGCGGATGATGCCGGGCAAGGGCCTCGGCACCCTCGTGGATGCCTTCCTGCTGCTGCACCGCCGGGGCTCCGTGCCCGGCCTCAAGCTGCGCGTGGCCGGGGCGCTCACCCCGCCGGACGAGCCCTTCGTCAACGGCATTAAGGCCAAGGTGACCGAGGCCGGGCTGGCGGAACACTTTGAGCTCAAGGGAAACATCACGCTGGAGGAAAAGCGCGAGTTCTTCGAGGGCCTGAGCGTCTTCAGCGTGCCCGCCACCTACGGCGAAGCCTTCGGCCTCTACGTGGTCGAGGCCATGGCGGCGGGCGTGCCGGTCGTCCAGCCGCGCCACGCCAGCTTCCCGGAGCTGATCGAGCACCACGACGCCGGTCGACTCTGCGCACCCAACGACGCCGCCTCGCTCGCCGACGAGCTGGAGGCCGTCCTGACCGATCCCGACCAGGCCCGCCAGCTCGGCGCCAACGGCCGCCGCGCCGCTTTCGATCACTTCACCGCCGAAACCATGGCCACCCGACTGGTCGAGGAAGTTGGCCAGTTGGCTTGATCGAGAAACTTTTCAAACCACCGATTTCGCAGATTTTCACCGATTGGTTTCCCAAGGGTTCGATGCTTAACCTGGCCGGCGATTTCCGCGGCCCGGTAGTCGCCCAGCGGCGGCAAGAGTTGCCCGTGGTTTCGCGTGACTCGCCCGGCAATTCTCTTCTTCCTTAAAATACTAATCTTAAAAATCTGCGGAATCTGCGGAATCTGCGGATAAAAAACCGCCGCGGCGGAAAGCGCTGCCCGTGCTTTTGCGTGGCGAAGCGGGCGCTCCGCCTTCCGTCGGTTTGGCTTCACCAACCCAGTAGCCGCGTTGGTTTTCCGGAGCGATGAGAATCGGTCTTTGCCCGTGGCCCGGTAGCCGCCGCTGACCCAGCGGCGGATGACTATCCTTCCGGCACCCACCGATAGGGCCAGTCCTCGAAATGATCGACTAACCCCGCCCGGACCGGGTTTTCAAGGATGTATTCAGATTTTTGGCGGTAGGATTCGCTACTTCTCAATCGATGATCGAAGTAGTTTCTTTGCCACCGGATCGCATGACTTCTCACGAAGAATTTTTTCCAGTCCCCGACCACCTTCGATAGCCGTTGGGTATCTGGTATGCGCGCAATGAGGTGAACGTGATCCGGCATGGCCAAGAGAAGATGGCACCACCATTTTCCTTTATGATTATAAAGGTCCGTTGTTTGCTTCAGGTCGGAGAACACATCTTCGGTGGCAAGCTGGTTTTGTCCCCGCGGCTCCCCGCAAATGGTGAGAAAGAAAACCTTGTGATCCGGATGGATTTTGAAGGGAATTTCGTGATGGAGCTGATTGCGATGAGGGTGGTTGAAAGGTGACATGAGAAATCACTTGGAGATTGGATTTCCGCCGCTGGGTCAGCGGCGGCTACCGGGCCTAGGTTGCGAAATTACCGGAAGGCTTGGCGGAGCTCGCTCGCCCGGCAATTCTCTTCTTCCTTAAAATACTAATCTTAAAAATCTGCGGAATCTGCGGAATCTGCGGATAAAAAACCGCCGCGGCGGAAAGCGCTGCCCGTGCTTTTGCGTGGCGGAGCGGGCGCTCCGCCTTCCGTCGGTTTGGCTTCACCAACCCAGTAGCCGCATCTCTATCCGTTCTGCAGCCAGCGTTTGGCCTTCATCTCGTAGCGGGGGAGGGCCTCTGAGGCCAGCCGTACGTTGATGCGGAGGCTGAAGGCGCTTTCCAGGCGTTCCTGCAGGGTGCGGACGGTGCCGGCGCCGTCGATGCCCGGTTTGGGCTCGACCTCCAGGCTGAGGTCGTCGAGGGTGCCGTCGCGGCGCAGGTGAACCAGGAATTCCGCCACGCCGGGCACGCCGCGCACGACTTCCTCCAGTGCGCTCGGGTAGATGTTGACCCCGCGCACGATGATCATGTCGTCGCTGCGGCCCAGGATGCCGCCGTCCAGAATGAGCCCAACGGCGGACTCCGGCGCCTCCGGGTCGAGCCGCTTGCGCACCAGGTCGCGGGTGCGATAGCGCAGCAGCGGCCAGGCGGTGCGGCCCAGCGGCGTCAGCACCAGCTCGCCCACCTGGCCGTCGGCAACCGGCTGGCCGGTCTCGGGATCAAGGATTTCCGCAAAGTAACGCTCCTGCATCACGCGCAGCCAGCGAGGCTCGCCGGGGCGCTGGAAGGTGACCGGGCCCACCTCGGTCATGCCGTGATGGTCGATGACCTCGGCGCCGTGCCAGAGCGTGCGGATCATCCCGCGCACCGCCGGCAGGCAGCCGCCGGGCTCGCCCGCCACCATAATCGTGCGCACGGCCAGCCGCTCCAGGTTGAGCCCCTTCTCGCCCGCCACCTCCGCCAGGCGGAGCGCGTAGGTGGGCGTGCAGAGCAGGACGGTGGCGCCGGTGCGTTCCATCGCCTGGAGGCGGGCGTAGCTGCTCAGCCCGCCGCCGGGAATGCACAGGCCCGGGCCGCCGGTGGCCGCCTCGAAGGCCGTCCAAAAGCCCAGGAACGGACCGAAGGAAAACGCGAAGTAGAGCCGGTCGGCGGCCGTCACGCCGGCCTCCTCCAGGCAGCGCTTCCAGTTGGCCAGCATCCAGTTCCACGAGCCCGGCGTGTCGGTGATCAGGACCGGGTCGCCGGTGGTGCCGCTGGTCGCGCAGAAGCGGGTGTATTTCTCGGCCGGGTCGGTCCGGTTGGAGCCGAAGGGCGGGTGCGCCGCCTGGTCGGCCACCAGTTCCTCCTTGGTGGTGAACGGCATCCGCGCGGCGAAGTCCGCCATCGAGGCAAAAGGCCCGTCGATCCCGGCGGCCCGGAACTTGGCCTGGTAGAACGGATTGCTCTCGCGCAGGCGGGCGGTCAGGTCGTTGAGGCGCGTCAATTGCGCCCACTCAAGCAGCTTGGCGGCGGGGGAGGCGTCGTCCGTCATCTCCGGGCGAACCTACCGAAAGCGCCGCCGAGCGCAAGACGCCAGCGCGGTGTGGGCCGCTGTTTTCCCTGCGCCGATGCTGACGTTGCGCAGGTCGATTCCGGCTACCGGCGTCGGCGGCGCAGCAGAAGGCCCGCCGTGGCCGCTAGAATGAGGGCGGCGGCGGTCGGTTCGGGAATCAGGGTGATGAACGCCTGGTCCGTGGAGGTTCCCACCGTGACGGGGAGCACGGTATCGTTGGCGGCGAAATCCTCGAAGATGGGGAGCAAGAGCGGGGACATGCTGCCGTAGTTGAAAACAGTCGCCGGCTCAATGGCCGTGATGGTTTGCTGCGTTCCTGGATCGGGAAAGTAGCTGAATTCCAGGAACACGGCGCCGTCGCTCCCGCCATTGTCGACCCCGAGGAAGGCTCCTAAGTTCGGGACATTCGGCGACCCGGTGATTGCGGGCGAGAGATCAAAGAAGGTACTCAAGACGCCGAAGCCATCGTTGGAAGCGCCAAACTGTAATTCGCCCAACAAGCCGGTAAACTGCGGTGTTCCCATGACCGAACCTGAGAGCGTGAAGGTTTCCGTGTTGGGGTCGAGGGTGATGATTATCTCCGCCCGCGCGGAAAACGTTGCCACGGCCAGAAGGATCATGGCGAGCAGGCCGTGCTTAAGGAATCGAAACGTCACCGGGGTGACCCTTGACCAAACGGGCTCAAACCGCAATTCCATTCTTTGGAAGGTGGTCAATCCAGTTCTTTTGGGAACACGGTCCAGTCGTGTGGGGAGGGCGTTTCGTCCCGGCCAATCCTGGTTCGCTTGGGGTGTGGATTCATGCGGAAGAAGGTTCCGCCGCCGGGACGTCGGCGGCTACCGGGCTTCTGTTTTGAGTGGATTCAGAGGCTGGGTGCAGTTGCGGCTACCGGGCTTCGGTGTTGAATGAATTCAGAGACTGGGAGCAGCCGCGACGATCCGTTGGAGTGAGGTGTCCCAGCGGCGCTTCAGTTGACCACGTGGACGGGATTGGCTTGCTGGAAGGCGCGGAGATTCTCGGCGCTCATTTGGATGAGGCGGCGGCGGGCAGCCAGGGAGGCCCACGCGTAGTGCGGCGTGATGAGGCAATTGCGCGCGCTCAGCAGGGGATTGTTGGCCGGGGGCGGCTCGGCGGAGAGCACGTCCAGCCCGGCGCCGGCCAGCCGGCCGCCATTGAGCGCCTCGGCCAGGGCGGGCTCATCCACCAGCGGGCCGCGCGCCACGTTGAGCAGATAGGCGCTCGGTTTCATCAGGGCGAGGGTTTCCGCGTTGATCAGGTGCAAGGTCTCCGACTTGAGCGGGCAGTGCAGGCTGACGACGTCGCTCTCGCGCAGGAGCGTGTCGCGGTCGGTAAAGGTGACGCCCTCGGCCAGCTTGGGCGTGCGGCTCTGCGCCAGCACCCGCATGCCAAAGGCGCGGCCGGCCGCCGCCGTCGCCCGCCCCGTCTCCCCAAAGCCGATGATGCCCAGGGTCAGCCCGTGCAGCTCCACCAGGCTGTGCCGGTAGAAGGAGAAGTCCGGGCCCCGGCTCCAGGCGCCGGCGGCCACCTCGCGGGCGTGCGCGCCGACGGCGTGGGTCAGCTCGAGCAAAAGGGCAAAGACGGTCTGCGCCACCGACGGCGTGCTGTAGCCCGGCACGTTGCAGACGGGGATGCCGCGGGCGCGGGCGGCTTTGAGGTCGACGATGTTGGTGCCGGTGGCCAGCACGCTGACGAGCCGCAGCTTGGGCAGGGCGGCCAGGGCGTCGCCGGTCAGCACGCATTTGTTGGTCAAAACGACCTCCGCGTCGGCGCAACGGGCCACGACCTCCTCCGGCTCGGTGCGGTCGTGCACGGTGAGCGTGCCGAGCGCCTCCAGCGGCGCCCAGTCCAGGTCGCCGGGATTGGCGGTGTAGCCGTCGAGAATGACGATGTTCATAGGATGAAACTCCATTTTGGGAATTTGACCGAGGTCGAACCAGCGGTTGATTCGCTTGCCGACTGCCTCCAGGAAGAGTGGGCGGTCGTTAAGTCAGCATGGATGGGCTGGCGTACCAGAGGTTGGTTAAAGTGTTGTGTGTTTTGCCGGTAGCCGCCGACGTCCCGGCGGCGGAATTGTTTACCCGTGAGGTTGCCAGGTGTAAGGCCAGTCGGCGGGATCTTTTATCAATCCACTCCGAACCGGGTTGTTGAGAATGTAGTCGCATTTCTGATGAAATGATTCTTCGTTGCGCAAACGGTGATCGAAGAAGTTGCGCTGCCATTTGAATTGTTGGTTGCGGGCTAAGTAGGCTTTCCAAGCTCCCACCGCCCGGTCAAGCGACTCCCCTTCTAGAATGTGGGTGATAAAATGGATGTGATCCGGCATTGCGAGGAGCAAATGTGTCCACCATTTGCCGGTATGGTGGTAATGCTCGGTCGCTTTGGTTATGGACAGGAATTTTTCCTCTTGGGCAAATTGGTTGCGATATCTTGGCTCCCCGCAGATCGTCACAAAGAAAACCCGATGATCGGGGTGGATCTTAAATGGGATTTGGTGATGGAGTCTCTTCCTCGGCGGCCGGCTAATTGGTTGCATCTACGGGTTTCGGTTGCGGGCGGATTCCGCCGCCGGGACGTCGGCGGCTACCGGGCTTCGTTTTTGCTAGTAATCCAAGGGTTGGGGAGGGCGGCGCCATCCGGTTTTCGCTGCAACTGAGAGATGATGCTCCCACAAAGCGTAGGTTTCTGGAGCCGTCTTTGCTTCCGCGCTCACATCCTCACGCTTCGGCCAGTTCGGCGCGGGTCATGGTGCCTTTGAAGGGCGGCGGTTCTTCCTCGACGCCAAAGTTGACGTGCTGCAACTCGGCGATGCGCGCCATTTGCTCGGCGTCGAGCGGCGGGCAGTCCGGCGCCTCGGCGAACTCCTTCATGTGGCCCTCTTCGTAGATGTTGGGCAGGCAGACGGCGATGCGTTCGTCGGCGAGCAGCCATTGGAGTGCGGCCTGGCCCAGCGTGCGCTCGGGCGTGACGAGGAACTCCTTGAGCTGGTCGACCTTTTTGATGCCATTGAGCAGCCAGGAGCGCGGGCGGTGGCGGCGGTGGTCGTTTTCGCCGAAGACGGTGTCCTCGGTGTAGTGCCCCTCGAGCATGCCACTGCTGTGGGTGACGCGGATGAGGTAGCGCGTGCGGTGCTCGCCCTGCTCAAGCGCCTCGTCCATGAGCGCGCGGCCGGGGTGGGGCTCGAGCAGGTTGTAGATGTGCTGGAGGATGTGCGGGTTGCGTCGCTGGACCGCCTCGACGCCCTCGTAGAGCCAGCCGATGGCGGGGCCGAGCGCGGGCCCGTAGCTGCGCACCTTGCCCTCGGTCACCAGGTCGTCCATCAGCTTCCAGAGGGCGTCGTCGTGCACCTGCTCCAGCCGGATGTTGTGCAGGTGGAGCACGTCGATGCGGTCGGTCTGCAGGCGGCGCAGCGCCTTTTCCACCGCCTCGCGGATGAAGGGCACGGAAAAATCGTGCGGGATTTCGCGCTGGCCGCGCCGGCCCTCGCCGTGCTGGTAAAAGTCGTAGCCGACCTTGGTGGAGACGACGATGTCGTCCCGCCGGGTGGGGAAGGCCTTGGCGATGAGCTCCTCGCTGTAGCCGTTGCCGTAGGTGTCGGCGGCGTCGTAGAAGTTGATGCCAAGGTCCAGCGCGCGGTGCATCAGGGCGACGGCCTCGCCCTCGGTGTAGTTGCCCCACCAGCCGGTGGAGATGGTCCAGAGGCCGAAGCCGATTTCCGAGCAGGCGATGTCCGTGTCGGGCAGGGTGCGAAATTTCATGGCTCCTGCAAGCTAGCGCATCCCGCGTGGCCTGCGCAGGCTTTTTTGCCCGTGGGCGCTGAATCCTCCTAATGCTGGGATTAGTCTGCCTTGGGTCCGTAGCGCTGCTCGTCCGAGGTGCCGGGAAAAGGGGGGACCACCGGCGGGGTTGGGGCTGGCGCGCCGGGAGCGGGGAATTGCTGCAAGGATTGCTCCATGCTGGCGGCACCGGATGTGGGCAGCGATTGCGAGGGCGTGGGGGCGGAGCTCGACGCCTGCTGGAAGGTGGAGGGAGCGGTCGGCGCCGGCGAGAGCAGGGGGGCGGGCTGGGCAGCTTGGTGGCCGCTGGCAGCTTTCTGGTAGGCGCTTTCCGGCACCAGGGTGATCTCGATGCCGCCAATGAGATGGGCGGTGAGGTTGTACATCAGGGCCAAAATCCCGCCGAAGATAAAGCCGAAAACAAACCCCAGGAGCGGAAAGAGCACCGTGATGCCCGTGAGCAGCGCCACGCTTAAGCCGGTGCCGGCGGCGCCACCCGTCGCGCTGGGCGAGGTGGTGGGCGCCATGGCCGCGACCGGGATCATAAGCGCAAACATCACCGAGTACAGGAGCATGAACATCGCGTAGAGCACGCCGACGAACAGGCCGCAGTGCAGCGCATTGAGCTTAGCCAGACGGTGTTTCATGGCCACCACGCTAGGGGCCGTCGTCTGGCCTGCCAAGCCTTACCGGGGCTGGAAGCGGAATTAGCGCGGCGGAGGAGTCGACGAGCCTAGCGACGGCGGCGGAACAGGAGCAGGCCGAAACCGGCGGCGAGGAGGGCAGCCGTCTGGGGCTCGGGGATGAACTCGACCTGAATGTTATCGATTCCGAGATTCTCCAGCGCGCCGGTCGAACTGGCCTCAATTTCGATCTGAAGATTGCTGATGGTTTCCGGCACCGTGAAAACAAAGGTGGCGAAGCTGGACCCAAGCGCCTGGCTCCCGTTGATGGTGGCGACGAGATCGCCGCTGCTGGCGGCATCGGGCAGGAATTGTTCGAGCAAAATTCGGTCACCCGGGGTTGCCGCGTCGAACACGTAAATGCTGAGAAAGTCATCGTCACCGCTCTCCCAAACCCCCTCCGTGGCCGCGAGTGAAATTTCCAGGGTGGGGCTGAGTAAGAGCGAGATGTCCACCGGGTCGGTGGTCAGAATACGCGGGACGCCGCTGGGCGAGCCAAAGGTGGCGTCCAGATCACGGCCGCCCCAG
Source organism: Verrucomicrobiota bacterium (assembly GCA_038745425.1). Taxonomy (GTDB): domain Bacteria; phylum Verrucomicrobiota; class Verrucomicrobiia; order Methylacidiphilales; family UBA1321; genus CAWUJC01. The sequence goes on from JBCDLL010000023.1 coordinate 11,681, forward strand.
AAGTCATCCCCCTCGAAGCCGGTCAAACCGGTGACCTGGTCGGCACCGTAGTCCCAAAAGGCGTCGGACGGTGCCGGGCCCGTCGTGCCCTCGCCGACGGTGGTGAAGTTTTGGGCACCCGGATCGTTGAAGTTCTCGATCACCAGGATGGCACCCTGGGCGGCGGGGGCCGCGAAAATTCCAGCCATCGCCAGGCCACACAGCGCCGTCCGCAGATGGCGGGCAACCGGGGCAACCATGATGGCTTTGAGAAGAATCATGAATCCCTTCTATTAGAGAAACTGTGATGATCGGCAAGAAAAATAGCCAAAAACCGGCAGAAACTGCATTGCTACAAAAACAAGATTCGCAACATCGTCCGGGGATTGGTCATCCCTGGCGAGTCCGATAACAGTGGCCGGTAGCCGCCGGACCTAGCAGTCGGCAGCCACCCAGCGGCGGGGAGTTTTGCCCGTGGTTGTGCGTGGCGGCGGCGCAGGAGCTCCGCCCTCCGTCGGCTTGGCGTTGCCCGTGGCGTTGGCCGCCGACGTCCCGGCGGCGGAAAGCGTTTCCCCGTTCGGCTCTCTGAGGCGGGCAAGGGACTGCCCGCCCTACCTTCGCTCGGCAAAGCCCGAGGCCCGGTAGCCGCCGCTGACCCCAGCGGCGGAAAGCGTTTCCCGTCTCTTCGCCGTGGCGTCGCCCGCGGTTCGTTGGCCGCCGGCCTCAGCTCTGAGCATACGCAGACTGGGTGGGTGGGCCCAGGCGGGCCTCCAGCTCGCGGAGGATTTTGGACCGCGCCACGGCGGCCATCGGCAGCATAATCTCGTGGTCCGTTTTCATTTTCCGAAGCCGGACGCGCAGAGCAAGCGCTCGACCGCAGCTGTGCAGTGCGTAACGCTCCACCAGATCAAAAGGCATCTCGATGGGCGTGGAAAAGCGCTGCTCGAGGATGAGCTTGTCGGGTCCGAGGCTGGCTTCATGAGCGCTAGCCCGAATGAACACCGCGAGCAGGGGAGGCATCACAATCGACGAGCCAAGGAAAAACATGATCAGCGCCAGGGGAAGAAGCAGCCAGGCATGTCGGTCGTATTCCTCGGGCGCGAAGTGAAACGCGTACCAGTTGACCAAGAGCACGCCAGATTGAATCAGAGCGATCAAACCGAGAAATACTCGATCGCCGAAAGCTTTGGGCAGATTAGAAAGCAACCTGAGCTGCAGGCAGCCGTAGATCCGCCAGAAGGTATCGGGTTCGCCCCTCCAGCTTAGCTCAGGGCGTGGTTTGGCAGGCATTCTTGGGAAAGATAAGATAACCCAAATCGTGCCGCCACGCCCGTAAAATCGAACAAAATCGCTTGCCTGGCATTGGATTATGAAAAATCGAGAGAGGGATATGTTGAATAATAAGGAAAATAGGCGATATTTTGGGGAAGAAAACGCCGGATTGAGGCGTCTAACCGAATAGAACTCAACAAATCAACGCATAACCTAGCTTGAAGAACGAAATGAACCCCCTACGCCAAACCGCTTGACCCTCCGGCCTCGATGCCGAGAATGAGCCCCTTTCGACGATGAACTACAAGGACACCCTGAATCTGCCGGCCACCGCCTTTCCCATGCGGGCCAGCCTGCCCAAGCGCGAGCCGCTTCTGCTCGCCAAATGGCAGACGGCGGACCTTTACGGCCGCGTGCTGGCGGCCCGGCGCGAGGGCGTCCCCTTTCTGCTGCACGACGGCCCGCCCTTCGCCAACGGCGACGCCCACATCGGCCACCTGCTGAACAAGGCGCTCAAGGACATCGTGCTGAAGTACAAGAACATGACCGGCCATTACGCGCCTTACGTTCCCGGCTGGGACTGCCACGGCCTGCCGATCGAGTACAAGGTGATGAAGGAGCTGGGCGGCAAAGTGACCGACCCGGTGGAAATCCGCCGGCGCTGCGCCGAGACGGCCGAGAAGTTCATCGGCATCCAGTGCGCGCAGTTCCAGCGCCTGGGAGTGCTCGGCCAGTGGGACCGCCCCTACGTCACCATGCGCCCGGAGTACGAGGCCGAGGTGCTGCGGCTCTTCGCTGATCTCGTCGAGCAAGACATGGTCTACGAGGGCCTGCGCCCGGTGCTGTGGTCCACCGGCTGCCGCACCGCCCTGGCCGAAGCCGAGGTCGAATACCACCAGAAGAACGATCCCGCCATCTACGTGAAGTTTCCGCTTACGCCGGCGAGCTGCGCCCAACTCGGCGCGCCCGAGGGAACGGCCCTCCTCATCTGGACGACGACGCCCTGGACGCTCCCCGCCAACCTGGCCGTGGCCGTAGCCGGCAACCTCAATTACCACCTGGTGGAGACGGAACGGGCCGGCGTCGTGCTTCACGCTGTCGACCTGACCGCCACCCTCCACGCCAAAAGCGATGGCGCCACCCAGGCGAAGGAAGGCGGCCTGAGCCAGTTCCTGAGCGGGGAGGATCTCGCCGGGATCGCCTACACGCATCCCTTCCTCGAGCGCACGGGCAAGATCTACACGGCCGATTTCGTCACCGCCGAGGCCGGTACGGGGCTGGTCCACATCGCCCCCGGACACGGCGCGGACGACTACCAGCTCGGCCTCAAGCACGACTTCTTCGGCCACGGCGTCTACAGCCCGGTCGACGAGGCCGGCAAGTACACCGAGGACTTCGGGCCGCTCGCGGTCAAGGGCAAGAAGGTCTTCGACGCCAATGAGGACGTCATCCAACTGCTCGAGGAGAAGAAGCTCCTCCTCGCCCGGGAAGACTACCTCCACGACTACCCCTACTGCTGGCGAAGCAAGACGCCGATTGTCTATCGCGCGGTCAAGCAGTGGTTCATCAAGATGGACGCCTTCCGGGCCGACGCGCTGGCCGCGATCGACACGGTGGAGTGGATTCCGTCCTGGGGCCGCAACCGCATCTACGGGGCGATCGAAAACCGCCCGGACTGGTGCATCAGCCGCCAGCGCAGTTGGGGCATCCCGATTCCCGTCTTTTACGGGGAGGGCGGGCAGAGCCTGCTCAACGCCAAGACGGTACGCGCCTTTGCCGACCTGGTCGAAAAGGAGGGCACCGACGTCTGGTTCGCCACCGGCGACGCCGAGATGACGCAGCGCCTGGGCTTGCCCGGCGGGCTCCGCAAGGGGCGCGACACCCTGGACGTCTGGATCGATTCCGGCTCCAGCCACCGTGCGGTTGTGGCCAAGCGGCCCGAGTACGCGCCCTGGCGCGACGGCCAGAACCCGGTCCAGGCCGACCTCTACCTGGAAGGCAGCGACCAGCATCGCGGCTGGTTCAACTCCAGCCTCTCCCTGGCCGTGGCCGGCAACGCCGACCGGCGCGCGCCCTACAAGGCGGTGCTCACCCACGGCTTTGTGGTCAACGACCAGGGCAAGAAGTACAGCAAGAGCGACGGCGCGGTGGACCTGCATACGCTGGTGGACGAGTTCGGCGCCGACGTCACCCGGCTGTGGGTGGCCAGCGTGGAGTACCGCGGCGACCTGCCGTTCCAGATCCGCCCGGCCAAGCACGGCCGCGAGATCGTCGGCGTAAGCGACACCTACCGCGCGATCCGCAACACCCTGCGCATTCTCCTCGGCAACGTCGACGGCTTCGACCGCAAGGCCGACGGCCTGCCCTACCGCGAGCTCCAGCCGCTGGATCAGTATATGGTTTGGCGGACCTGGGACCTGATCCAACGCTGCGGCGACGCCTACGAGAAGTACGAATTCCACCGCGTTTTCCACGACATCAACCAGTTCTGCGCCAACGACCTGAGCGCGCTCTACGTTGATGTGACCAAGGACCGGCTCTACTGCGACGGCGCCGATTGGCCCAGCAGCCGCGCCGTCCAGACGGTGATGCACGAAACCGCCGAAGCCCTCTGCGGCCTGCTCGCCCCGCTGATTCCCTTTACCGCCGAGGAGGCCTGGCAGGTGCTGCGCAGCGGACGGCTGATCGACGAGCCGGACGTGCCGCTGGAGGATTCCGTCCACTTGCAGGATTTCCCGCTCAAGGTTTGGGGCGCCTACTTTGAGAAACAAGGGCTGAGCCCGGAGCCGGCCGTGCTGGAACGCTGGGAGAAGCTCCTCAAGCTGCGCGGCCAGGTGAACGAGAAGCTCGAGGGCCTGCGCCGCGATAAGACGATCGGCAAAAGCCTGGAGGCGCGCGTCGAGCTGAGCGGCTTTGATTTCATCACCCCGGAGGACCGGGCCACGCTGGAGGAGCTCTTCATTGTTTCGCAGGTCGAGATCACAGAGGGCGTCGCCGACCAACCCGGAATCACGGTCGGCAAGGCGCGGGGCGAGCGCTGCGCCCGAAGCTGGAAGTACGCCGAGGACGCCGTCCGCGACGAGGACGGCGACGGCGACTGGCTGAGCCCGCGCGACGCCCGTGCCATGGCCGAGCTTCGGCGGCAAGCGGCGGCCCCCGCCGCCGGTTAGGAGGGCCCGGGCAGGAGTTGGTCGACCTCGGCCTGAATCTGCTCTTTGAGGTCCTTGGCGTAGCCGGCGTGCCGCCAGCGGATGACGCCCTCCTGGTCCAGGATGATGACAGTGGGAAATCCGCTGATGCCAAAGGGTTCGGCAAGTTGGCCGCGGCCGCTAGGGAAGCGGGGATCCTCAGGAGCTATCACCGTCGGGTAGTTGAGCTTGAGCTTGTCGATGATGAACTGGGCGTTCTCTTTCTTCCGGTCGGTGCACATGCCCAGAACCAGGACATCCTGGCCTCGGTAGTGGTCGGCCACTTCCTTGATTTGCGGCATGGCCTTGATGCACCAGCCGCAATTCTTAAACCAGAAGTCCATCACCACCACTTTGCCCAGGACGCTTTGCTTGGAGTACTCGCGGCCGTCCATGCCCACGCCGCGCCAGTCGGGACTGGCGTCTCCCGCTTGGAGCTGCCGGCGATCAGGCCGGGAGAAGCGGTCCGGATTCTTTTCCAGAAAGTCGCACGCCTGCTCGGCGCGTTCCAGCATCGCTTCCGTCGCGGCCTGGAACGGCGGGGGGAGTTCTTCTGCGGCCGACTGGAGGGCGGTGGCGAGCTCGCGGTGCGCTTTGAGCAGTTCGGCATGCTCTTTTGGCTGTTGGTAGATCGTCTCTTGGAATTGCCGAGTGAGCTGCTCAAAGCGCGCGTGGTTCGAGCGGATGGAAGGGAGTTCTTCCGGGCTCACGGTCTTGACCCCGAGGAGTTCTGCTTGGAGCAGGCTTTTGGTTTCACCACCCATGCTGTTCTCGCTGCGGAAATTCGTCATTAGCCCGCGCTTCGCGTCGAAGGTAGCCGTGCTGGCGCCGTTCATTTCGTAAACCTCCGCCAGCAAGCCGCCTGCGGTGCGAGACTCGATGACGTAGAGGCCCTCTTCGGGCTTGCTCTGCGGGCTTAGACCGCTTTTCAAGATGACGTCATCGGGGTTGCCGGATTCCCATCCTGCTTTGACGGATGCGAGGTCGGTGGGAAGGGGCAGGAGCAGCGAAGGCCGGGATCGAGGGTCGGGTGTTCCCGGTATCCCGCCCTTGTCCGTCAGGGTCAGGCGGTGAGCGTGGTAGAGGCTGTGCTCGCCATTTTCAACCCGGCCAGGCAAGGAGTAAAAACTGGTGTCCGTGACTAGCGTGAGAATTTCCCACTGGCGTGGGCCGGTCTTTTCCGTCACCCAAACCGTGGTGGCGTTTTTAGTGCGGAAGTCCATCTCGGGGTTGTTGTCGGTGCCCTTACGATCGAGAGAACTCTCAAATTCGAGCACCATACCCGGCTTGAGCTTGTAACGAAAAGGGTCCGCTGAGGGTTCACCCGCGGTCTCCGCCGCCCGGACACCGATTTGCAGGAACGTTCCAATCAGAGCTAAAAAGTAGCCTACGGCCCTCCAGCAGCGGAAAACTGGCATGGAGCCAATTGATACGCTTTGGGCGGAACCGGCGCAAGCTCTCGGGGGCGTTGCTTTTCGGCGGCCCGGGAATAATTTGTAGAGTGATCGTCGGGGTGCCCAGGGAAGTGAAGGTGGAGGAGCACCGGGTCTCCCTGTTGCCGGGTGGAGTCAAGCCGCTGGCGACTGCCGGGCACCGTGTGCTGGTGCAGGCCGGGGCCGGGCAGGGTAGCGGTTATCCGGATGCCGACTACGCCGCGGCCGGGGCGGAGATCGTCCCTGAGGCCGGTGCCATCTGGGAGCAAGCCGAGCTGATCGTCAAAGTGAAGGAGCCCGGGCTCGACGAAGTCGCCCGCCTGCGCGCGGGGCAGGTCCTCTTCACTTACCTGCATTTGGCCGCCAACCAGGAGCTGACCGATGCGCTCGTTGCCAGCGGCGCGACGGCCATCGCCTACGAGACGGTTACGGTCGACGGACGGCGGCCGCTGCTGGAGCCGATGAGCGAGATCGCGGGGCGGATGTCGGTCATCATGGGCGGGCATTTTTTGAGCAAGCACACCGGCGGCAAGGGCGTCCTGCTGGGCGGTGTGCCGGGTGTGTTGCCGGGCCGGGTGGTGGTGGTCGGCGGCGGCACGGCCGGGATCAACGCCGCGCGCATGGCCGAGGGTCTGGGCGCGGACGTGACTATCCTGGAGGTGGACCTGGAGCGGATGCGTTTTCTCGACATCACCATGCCGGGCACGCACACGCTCTTCTCCAACGAGGACCACCTGGACGGCCTTCTGCCGACCTGCGATCTGCTCATCGGCGCGGTCCTGCTGCCCGGCGCGCGCGCGCCCAAGCTCATCCGCCGCGAGATGCTGCGTCACCTCAAACCGGGCAGCGTGCTGGTGGATATCGCCATCGACCAGGGCGGCTGCGCGGAGACCTCCCGGCCGACCACCCACCAGGATCCCACCTTTGTCGAAGAGGGCGTGCTCCATTACTGCGTGGCCAACATGCCTGGCGCCTACGCCCGCACCGCCACCCAGGCGCTGACCAACGTCACCCAGCCCTACGTGCAGGCGCTGGCCGACCACGGCCTGGAGGCCGCGCTCGCCCTCAAGCCGGAGCTGGCCGCGGGCGTGAACGTGCGCGGCGGGCGGGTTTGCTGCCCGCAGGTGGCGGCCGCTCACGGGATCACGGCGCGCGAAGGGAGCGATCGGTTTGGCTAGACTAGAGACGGCGTCCCGGCCCTCGTTGGCACCGGCCATTCGATCCGCTTAGTAGCCACCAAAGCTCTCAAGAGTTTTCGTAAGCGAGGGCCTACGAAAAAGAGGACGCGATTGGACGTTAGAAGCCAAAACAAATTTGATTTTGAAGCATTTTGTTCGAAGAAAACGCCTTGTTTGGGAGCAGGAAAGCTGCAACCGGCTCAACGGTAATGAGTAATGGTTTTACCGATAGTGAGAAAGGGGCACAAAAAACTTTGCAATTAAAGCGCTTCCGGCAGTCTTACTGGAGAGCCAAGCCCAACCACCAAGCGAAAGACCCCATGCCGAACGATTTTGAAATCATCACCCAATTCCTATCGCAGCAAGACGGCGATGAGGTAACCGGCCGCGATCTGGCTCCCCCGCCCGACGATTTGCAGGAACGGCTCCAGGCCTTTGCCCGCGGCGGCGTCGACGAATCCGAGCGCCAGGCAATGTGCGAAGAAATGAAGGCCCATCCTCACTACGTGGCCTACTTGGCGGAAGTCGTTAAAAAGCTGCGCGAGGCCTCCTAACTCTGGTTTGAAGCCCGGTCCGCGGAGAGGCCGCCAGCAGCATTGTCTCGCCATACGCGGCGGGATTCCATACAGTGTCGGCTATGGCAACGCGCCTTAACATTCTGCCCGACGAACGTTTCGTCCCCCTGCGCGGCGCGCTCAACGAACGCCTTTTGGCGGTCGGCGACAGCGTTTCGTCCGAGAATTTTGCCGACATCTGCGAGGGCATGATCCATTACATCCTCACCCAGAGCTTTGAGCAGGTGGGGGTGCGCGAGGGGGTGGTTTGGCTGCTCAACGCGCGCAAGGACGCGCTTAGCCCCAGCTTTGGCATTGGGCCGCACAGCGAACGCTTGGTGGCGAGCGATTACGAGCAGCCGCTGCGCGAGGGCATCGTGAGCATGGTGACCATGACGGAGCAGCCTTTCCTGGAAAACGAGGTCTACAAAAACGCCAAGCACTCCAAAATGGTGGACCAAAAGCTGGGCCAGCAGACCGACGCGATGATCGTGGTGCCATTCTACTTTTTGCGCCAGTGCCGCGGGGTGATCTCCTGCGTGCACGTCAAGCACTCGGACGACGCCTCGTCCCAGCCGCCCACTTTCAAGCCGGAAGACCTCAAGACGATGATGCGGGCTTCGGCCGTCATCACCGAACTCATCGACTACCGCCTGCTCAAGCAGACGATCCAGTGGTAAGCCGGAATCGATGATGGCCACGCCCGTTCCGGCCCCGGAAGCCGCCCCGTCCCCCGAAGCGGCTCCTTCCACGTTTCTGAGCGTGGCGGAGGCTTTTGACTGCCTGCGCCGGGGCACCGGCAAGGGCGTGAAAATCGCCGTGCTGGATTCCGGCATTGACCTCAGCCATCCCAAGCTGGAGGGCCTTACGCTGGTCGACGACCTTGCCGTGGTGGAAAAAGGCCCCCGCCTGGAGGTGGTGGAGAGTCACGGCATCGACCTGTACGGCCACGGGACGGCCATCGCCTATCTGATCCGCTCGATGGCGCCGGAGGCCGAGATCGGCAGCATCCGGGTGCTGGGCGAGCGGCTCAACTCCCGCACGGCCATCATCCAGGAGGGGGCTTGCCAGGCGCTCGACCGCGGCTACCACATCCTCAACTGCAGCTTCGGCTGCGGCATCGAGGAGCACATCCTGCGCTACAAGTCCTGGATCGACCAGGCTTACCTCCGGGGGGTGCACATCATCGCCGCCTGCAACAACGTGGACTTTGCCCGGCCGGAGTGGCCCGGCTATTTCCCCACCGTGCTCACGGCAAACTTCTGCCGCTCGCAGCACGAGAGCAGCTTTTACTATCGCGGAGGCAATCTGGTGGAATTCGCCGCGCCCGGCGAGGACATCGAGGTGCCCTGGCTGGCCGGCGCGATGAAGCAGGTGACCGGCTCAAGCTACGCCACGCCGCAGATTGCCGGGCTGCTGGCCCGCCTGCTGAGCGAGCGCCCGGGCCTGGAGCCGCTCGAGGCGAAATCGCTGATGCAGCGGCTGGCCCAGCCCTGGCAGGAGGAACTGGCGGGGCCGAACGAAAAGTCGCTCTTCTGAGCGCCGCTAAGCTCCCAACTTAGCTAAGCCTTGAGGCCGAACTTTTTCAGCTTGGTGTAAAGCGTCGGCCGGTGGATGCCGAGCAGTTCGGCGGCTTTCTTTTTGTTGCCGTTGCACTGGGCGAGCGCGGCCAGCAGCGTGGCCTTTTCACGTTCGGCCAGGTTGAAGCCGGTCGGTTCAGGCGCGGCCGCGGGTGCGCCGGCCACCGCGGTTCCGGCGGCGGGCTCGGCGGGGAGGGGCGGCGCGCCAGGAGGCGCGCCCGCGGCGCGGGACGGATCGATGATTTCCGGCGGCAGCGTGTCGGGCGAAATCTCCCCCTTGCGGGCGAGGACCACGGCCCGCTCGATTGCATTCTGCAGTTCGCGGACGTTGCCCGGCCAGGGGTAGCGGAAGAGCAGCTCGTAGGTCTCGGGCTGGATGCGCAGGTTCTTTTTGCCGAGGCGTTCGCCGAAGCGGCGTAGGAACTGTTCGGCCAGCTCGGGAATGTCGTCGGTGCGCTCCCGCAGCGGCGGGATGTAGAAGGTAAAGGTGTTAAGACGGTAGAAGAGATCCTCGCGCAGGAGACCCTCCTGGATGGCCTGGTCCGGTCGGCGGTTGCTGGCGGCGATGAGGCGGAAGTCCGCTTTTTCCGTCTTGGTGGTGCCCAGGGGGCGGTACTCGCGTTCCTGGAGCACCCGCAGAAAGCGCGTCTGCAGTTCGCTCGGCATTTCGGAGATTTCGTCCAGAAAGAGGGTGCCGCCGCCCGCCGCGCTGAGCATGCCGGGGAAGTCTTGCAGCGCGCCGGTAAAGGCGCCCTTTTTGTAGCCGAAGAGTTCGCCCTCGATCATGTTCTGCGGGAAGGCGGCGCAGTTGAGCTTGATCAGCGGGCCGTTGGCGCGCTGGCTGTGCTCGTGGAGCAGGTTGGCGAAGACCTCTTTGCCGACGCCGCTCTCGCCGACCAGCAGCACGTTGGCGTCGGAGGGCGCGACCTGGTCGACCAGCTCGGCCAGCTCCACCATTCGCTGGTTGCGAAAGACCGGCGCGGTGCCTTGCTCGGCCTTGTGGATGCGCCGCTTGAGCCGGGTGGTTTCCTCCCGGAGCTGGGCGGTTTCCTCGCGCAGGTCGGCTTGGGCGCAGGCTCGCCCCACCAGATTAAGGAGTTCCTCCGGCACGTAGGGTTTGCTCAGGAAGTGGAAGGCGCCCATCTTGATCGACTCAATGGCGTTGTTGAGGGAATCGTGCGCGGTGACGACGATGACGGGCAGGCCGGGATGCTCGCTGCGGACCTGCCGGAGCAGCTCAAGCCCTTCGGCGTCGGGCAGGCCCAGGTCCAGCAGGATGGCGCCGGGCGCGGCGCTGCGGATCATGGCCAGGCCCTGTTTGGCGGTGAAGGCGGGCACCGACTCGTAACCGTGCCGCGCCAGGATTGACTGCAGGGTAATTTGGATGTTGCGCTCGTCGTCGATGACGCCGATGACGTTTTTCCCGCTGGGGGAGGGCGCTTCGGGAGTCTCCAGGCTTGGCTCAAGGCCGGGCGCCGGAATTTCGCCCGCGGGCACCTCCCGGGGTTGGGGTTGGCGTCGTTTAGATGTTCCCCGGCGGGATATCACGTGGTCGGCTCCGAAAACCATAAGCTAGCACTGGATCGTTGTTTTTGACAGTCTGAGTTCTGAATGTGTAGGGACTCAGACAGCGCAAGTCGCGGGCCAAGTTCCCGCGCGCCCCGCCGCAGCGGCTTGCTCTCCGAGCGCGGCGTCCAGCTCTTTGCGCGGTCGGCTGCGGCGGTCTTCCTGGTGCTTTTTTTGGCCACCCGCTGGCTGGCGGAAGACGGGCTGGACCCCAACGACAATCCGCTGGCACCGGACTTGGCTCAGTTTTACGTGGCAGGGGAGTTGGTGCTGGAAGGCCAGGCTGCACGGCTCTACGACCGCGCCTACGTCTGGGAGCGGATCAACGCCACGCTGGGCGTGGACGACGGGACCGGCACCGCCTTTTTCTACCCGCCCTATGTCGCGCCGCTCTGCGTGCCGCTGGCGATGCTGCCTTACGCGGTCACGGCCTGGACCTACCTGGGGCTAAGCCTGGCGTTGGGTTTGGGCCTGGGCTGGTGGATCGCGTCCACGCTTCTGCGGGAGGCGGGGGGGGGCGAGCACTGGCACGGGGAGGCGGTCAACGCCTGCTGGCTCTTCGTGGCCAGCGTGCCCTTTTGGCGTTGCGTGCTCTTCGGGCAGAACGGTCTTATTTGGCTGCTGGTTGCCTGGGCGGCCTTCCTCTTGGCGCGTCGGGAGCGTTGGTTTGCCGCCGGGTTGGTGCTGGCCTTTGGCTTCTGCAAGCCTCAGGTGTTTCTGGGACTCTTCGTCTGGATGGCGCTGGCCGGTGGGTGGCGCGCGCGGGGCGGCCTCGCCTTGGGTGGCGGGGTGCTGGCGGCGCTGGGCAGTTTTATGGGGTGGACGCTGTGGGGGCAGTGGTGGTTGAGCCTGGGCGGGCACCAGGATGCGCCCGGCAGCGAGGCCCGCATGCACGACCTGCCCCACGTGCTGGCCCCTTGGATGGGCGAAGCCGGTTGGGCCAGTCCCGTGGGCCTGCTGGGGATCGGGCTCCTGCTGGTCGTGTGGGCCGGGGTTGCTTGGACCGTGCTCGGGGTGGCGCGGCGGATGGGCGTTGAGCGCCCGTGGCCTCTGGAGCGCCTGGACGGGCCGGCGGCGGTGAGCCTGGCCGCTCTGGTCACGGCCTTCGCCGTCGCCGGCCCCCGCACCTACCAATATGACTTGCTCGTGTTCTTCCCGCTCCTGATGGGCTGGTGGGCCAGCGGCCGCTGTCAGGGCCAGGCGCCCGCGAGCCTGATGTTGCTGGTCGTCCTGGCGTTTTATTTGAGCGATTTGTTGGCCTGGATGGGGATTCCAATTTTATCTGTTCTAGGTTTTTGCTTCTTGGTTGCGATGTGTATTAAAATACGACGTTCGACGTGATCATGTCATTTATGCATACACATGCGATTTTGCCTGTTTTAGCGACAGCTTTGGCCCTTGGAACGATGTTATGTCGCTATAACAGGCTTCGTTGACATCATCGGCTTCACATTTGCCGGGCAATTTTAGAATGGCTTGAGTATTGCGGTAAAAGAAACCGTGCGAACCGTTGTGAATAGGTTGGGGATGGAGTGGGAACAAATCGAGAGAGCGGGGTTTTTATGTTTCCGTAAAAAACAGTTGACGGACCCGTGCGCTTTTTATAGAAGAACACGTGAAATTGCGTCTGTGTCCCCAGGCTCGGAGTACTCATGAAGAAAAAAGGTATTAATCCAATGATCATTGGGGCGGTGCTTCTCGCCGTCGGAGCGCTCGCGCTCGGATGGTACATGTTGGAGGAGCAGAAGCGGCAGCGCGCGAGCGAGCTGGCCAAGATGCAGCAACAGATGGAGGCGAAGCTGGCCGCCGCCCAAAGCAAAGGCGCCGACGTCCAGATTGAGAGCGTGACCGATACCCGCGAGGTGGTCTTCGCCCAGCAGGACATCGGGGCCAACAACCGCATTGAGCGGGTGCTGCTGACCCGCAAGCAGGTGCCGACGGATCTTCTGCCCAACGCCTACACCACTTTCGCGGAAGTCGAGGGCAAGTTTGCCAAGCGCAACATCAAGGCGAACGAGCCGCTGACCCCGGACAATCTTTCCGGTGAGTTCCAGAAGATGTCCCACCGCCTGACTCCGGGCATGCGCGCGGTCGCGCTCCAGGTGATCGCCCGCGGTGACGCCACCGGCGGTTTTGCCACCGACGGTGACTACGTGGACCTCATCGCGGTGGCCGACATCAAGGGCACCAAGAACCCGAAGGAGCAGATCACCAAGACGGTGATGCAGAACGTGCGGATTCTCTACATGCCACCGGCCGAGCAGAGCCGGACGGAGCAGACCCAGGGCGTGCGGCCGGTCTCGACGCCGGACATCCAGGTGACAACGACCTTTGAGGTGACGCCGATGCAGGCCGAAGCCATGGTCATGCTTTCCCAATACGCCAACATCTACATGGTACTGCGTCACCGGGACGACGATGTGATCATCCGCTCGGAGGGCGTCAACACCATCGACATGGCGGCCGACCCCGACAGCATCCAGCGCCGCATTAACCGCTCCTACCGCCAGCTGGAAAACGTGCAGGAAGAGATTGAGCAGAACAACAACGCGTCCGGCACCGCCCCTTCCAACAACAACCCCGCCCTCCCAAGCAATGAAACGATTCTCCAACCCTAAGGCCGGCCTGCTGGGCCGCTTCCTTGTCCTCCTGGCGCTGACCTGCCTGGCCGGAGGTGAACTCTTCGCCCAGACTCGGCCCAACAATCTCGGCCAGCAACAGTACGACGTTTTCCTGGGCGCGAGCAAGGTGGTCCAGCTGGACCGCTTTGTGGAGGATGTGACCAGCTCGGACTCCAACATCGTGCGGGTGGAGAAAGTGCCGGGCAGCGAGACCCAAATTTCCCTCACCGGCATTTCCATCGGCAAGGCGACGGTGACGGTGCGTTCCGGCACGGGTTCAATCGTCTACAACGTGGCGGTCAGCCCGCAGCCCCAGCGCATTTACATCAACGTGCCGGAGAACCGCCGCCTGACCTTCACCGGCGACATCGAGGGCTTCACGGTCTCGCTGCGCAACATTATCAACGTGCGCCAGCTCGACGACAACATCCTCGTGATTGAGGCGGTGAGCGAGGGCCGCACCGCGCTCAACGTGACCAGCGGCGGGGAGATTTACCGTTACTTTGTCTCCACCTTCAGCAACCGGGGTGCCGACCGGCTGGAAATCCAGAACGCCTTCACTCAGAAGGGCTACAACCTGCTGCAGATCCAGTTTGAGCGCGACCAGGCCATCATCACCGGCACGGTGCCGACGCAGGAGGAGCTCGACGACGCGGTTCGCATCGTCAAGCAGTACACTCCTTACGTCGAGGTGCGGGCGGTGGTCGGTGCGGTGGGCCTGGATTACGCCGACAGCGAAGAAGAGCGCGTGATCATCAACAACATTAAGCGGATCGCCGATCTGCCGAACCTAATCGTGAAGGTAAAATTCCAGCAGCCCGAAGAAATCCGCCGTAGCACGTTCACGCGTGTGGTGGGCGAGCCCACGCTGCGCACGAGCGTGACGGACAACGAAACCCGCCTGACGACCGAGACGATCGACCTGCCGCCCGCCGACGAAGGCGCCGGCGGCCTGCAACGCCGGGCGCAGGAGGGTACCATCGAGGAAATCAGCCGGGTCGAGGATCTTTCCGTGCCGGAAAAGATTTTCCTCTTCGGCCAGCTTGAAAACGACATCGAAGAGGCGCGCGCCATCCGGGTGGCCCGGACGTTTTGCCCGCTGGTGGTGTCCATGGTCACCATCAAGGACCCGATCCAATTGCGGATGCGCGTGCGCTTTGTCGACATTAACTACAGCAAGATGAAGGACACCGGTGTCTTATGGACTGGCAGTCCCGAAGGCGGACCCTTGGTCGCATTAGACGTGTTTGGTGGTGGGGACGGTCTGCCATTCCCCACTCTGTTTAGTCTGCAGGAGCTATTCAATTCCAACAGCAACATTTCGGAAACGACCGTGCAGCGCGCTTTTAATGCGGATTTACGGGTGAATGCCACCGCTACGCTGCAGCTCATGGAGCAGGAAAACTGGGGCGAGACCCTGGATGAAATGCACATCTTGATGATCAACGGCCAGCCCGGCCAGTTTTTCAGCGGCACGGAGATTCCCTTTGTGTCTGAGTTCGCGGTCACCGACGAAGGGGTCGTGATTCCGAGCATCACGTTTATTAACGTGGGCCTTAACCTCACAATCCTTCCGCTACGCAACCGTCGCGCGAGCCAGCTTACGGGAGAAGTTCAGGATTTGGTGAGCGGAGATGGAACCCGTCTTATCCAAGCCAACGCTAGCTTTATGCAGCTCAACGATGAAGTGGGCGATCAGGAAAAGATCCCTTTTATCGACGAGTCGGTAAAGTATGTGGACGAAAACGGCCTGATCGGCGTGGAGTGTTTCGCCAGTGTTTCGGCCTTGGACCTGGAGGCCGGGGATGATGGGTTTATCGAAGTGGGAGAGGGTTTTTCCGCGCCTCAGCTCATCGACAGTTCCAGCAGCGCCCGGGCTTACCTGCGCGAGGGTCAGTCGGTGGTGGTGAGCGGGCTGTTGACGGAACGTACCGGCCGCACCCTAAGCAAGGTTCCGTACCTGTCAGACCTTCCGATTCTGGGCAAGCTCTTCACCGCGCAGGACAACTCGGAGGAAAACAGCGAACTCCTGGTTGTGTTTAGTCCCGAGCTGGTGCGCATGGCCGACGACGACAAGACCCGCGCGCCGCATCCGGGTATGCCGGAGATGACGGACTACCTGACCCGCCAGGGCGACGTGCCGATCCTCAAGCGGGTGCGCTACGACGCCGGAGAGGTGGACCTGCGGCCGGAACTGGACCGCCCGCCCTACGAAGAGCCCAAGAACATCGCCCCGGCCCCAGTTTCCAAGAATGTTGACGCCTCCAAGCAGATTGACCTGCCCCAGTCCGAACCCAAGGACATGAGCAAAGTCGTGACCGACCTTGATGCGGACGAAAAGAGCATCCTGCGCAGCGACAGTGGAAGCGTCGCGGCCGACGCCGGGGACAGTGACTTCACGCCCAGTTTCCGCGCTACGGACGACAGCAGCAGCGGCACCTCCACCACGACTCTGCGCCCGGTGAGCAGCTCCACGGTTGACACGTCCGAATCGGAAGAGAATACTTCTGATACGGGTGGCGGCGATGCCACCCTGCCGTGAGCAATGATCGATGTCTTCCTCGTTCATGACGACGTGGAGCGTGCCGCCGTCATCCGGGCGGCCGTGGAAACGGACCCCGAGCTGAATCTGGTCAGCGAGACCCAAACGGGCCGCGAAGCCGGCTTCGCCCTGGCCACCATTCAGCAGGGCCACCCCCGCATGTGCATCGTGCGCCTGAACCTGGGGGACATGAACGGGTTCGACTTTATCAACCAGGTGCGCCAGCGCTCGCCGGACGTCTACCTGGTGCCGGCGCTTGAGGGCAACGAGGGCGGTCAGGTTTGGCAGAATCTGCTCCAGCTCGAACTGCGCGACGTCATCATGGGGCCAATCCCGCAGCCGGAGGTCAGCAAGGTGCTGGTTTCGGCCGCCCAGCGTACCCAGGCGACCTTCGATGCCAACAAGCCTTCCAGCGCCGTCGAAGGCGACTGTTTCCAGGTGGCCATCATTTCCGCCCGGGAGGGCCTGGGCAAATCCGCCATCGCCATCAACCTCTCGGCGGGCATGGCACGCCACACCGACAGCCTGGCGCTGCTGGACTACAGCCTCAACGCCGGCGACTTTGCGGTGATGCTCGACGACGTGCCGCGCCACAACATCATGGACGCGGTCGAAGCGGGGGGCGGCCTCGACTCGGAGCTGCTGCAGAATTTGCTGGCGGTCCATCCCCGGCTTGGCCTGCGCTACCTGGCCTGTCCCAACCAGGACTTTGACCCGGCCGCCTTCGACTACAACGTCGCCTTGGCCATCCTCCAGCACATGCGCAAGCTGACCCAGTACGTGGTGGTGGACACCGGCGCGGCCATGAACGGCCCCACCATTGCGGCGGTGGACAGCAGCGACCTGATCTTTTTCGTGACCAACCGGGACGTGGTGCGTCTGCTGGCCGCCCAGCGCTACATCAAATTCCTGCAAACGGACCGTGGAGTGCCCAGCACCAAGCTCAAGGTCCTGGTCAACGAAGCGGAGGTGGGCGCGGAAATCTCCGAGGACGAGATCGAGTCGCTGCTGGAGCACCAGGTCACCGCCTACCTGCCGTCCAACCCGGAGCCGGTCACCCACTCAATCAACGCCGGCTCGCCCATTGTGGTGGCCGAGGGGCACCAGCCCTTCTCCGTCGTGATGAGCAAACTGGCGGAGCTGGCTTATAACCGCTGGCAGGAACAGGCCAGCGAAGGCGGCGGAACCAAGAGCGCTTCCCAAAGCTTGGGCTCGAAAATTTCTCAAAAACTCAGCTTTAGTTAGTTATATTAGCGGGCGGCACCTGCTGGCTTGAATCCTGCGCATCCCTCTTCAGGCAGTTATGGCAAACATCCCTCCTCCTCCTCCCAGCTTTAACCGGCAACCCGGCGGGATTCCTCCCCGCCCGGGCGCGGGCATCCCGCCCCGCCCGCCCGGCCCGTCCAGCTTCACGCCGGGCGCGCGTCCGGGCAGCGCGGTACCGCCGCCTCCGGGTGGATCCGCCGGCGGGATGGGGGCGTCCATTCCGGCGCCCCCGGGAGGCGCCGTCGGCCTGCCTCCGCCGCAGACCCCGTCCAAGTCGGGCCAGCAGACGGACGCGGCCCAAGAGTTTGTCATGCAGTTTAAGAAGCAGCTGCTGCCCTTCCTGGTGCAGTCCCTCGACCCCAAGCTGCTCGAAGACGGCAATCAGAATGCGCTCAAGGCCCGCATCGAGCAACTGGTGGACGAGCGCCTGACCGCGGACAAGGTGCCCATCGGCCGCCAGCTCCGCGTCAAGCTGCTCTCGGACATCATCGACGAGATGGTCGGCTTCGGGCCGCTCGAACAGCTGCTGAAAGATGACACGGTGACGGAGGTCATGGTCAACGGCCACGACCAAATCTACATCGAGCAGAAGGGGCAGATTGCGCTTTCGCCGGTCAAATTCGTGGATGTGCAGTCCTGCCGCCGCGTCATCGACAAGATTCTCTCCCCGCTGGGTCGTCGCGTGGACGAGTCCAGTCCGCTCTGCGACGCCCGCCTTCCGGACGGTAGCCGCGTGAACGTGATCATCCCGCCCCTGGCACTGGACGGGCCCACCATCACGATCCGAAAATTCAGCAAAAACAAGCTGACGGTGGAAAAGCTGATCGAGTTCGGCTCGCTGAGTCAGAGCATGGCCATGTTTCTGAAGGCGGCGGTGGAGGTGACTTCCAATATCATCATCTCCGGCGGCACCGGCTCGGGTAAGACGACGCTGCTCAACGCGCTTTCGGGCTTCATCGGCGAGAATGAACGCATCATTACCTGTGAGGATGCCGCCGAGCTCAGCCTCATCCAGGAGCACGTGGTACGTCTCGAGAGCAAGCCGCCCAACATCGAGGGCAAGGGCGAGGTTACCATCCGCGACCTGGTGAAAAATTGCCTGCGGATGCGGCCCGACCGCATCGTGGTGGGCGAGTGCCGCTCCGGCGAGGCGCTGGACATGATCCAGGCGATGAACACGGGCCACGACGGCTCGCTCACGACCATTCACGCCAACGACCCTCGGGCCTGCATCGCGCGCCTGGAGACGCTGGTGATGATGGCCGGCATGGAGCTGCCGCAGATGGCCATCCGCCAACAGATCGCCGGTGCGGTGGACTTGATCGTCCAGGCCAGCCGTCTGCACGACGGCTCGCGCAAGGTCACCTTCATCACGGAGATGCAAGGCATGGAGGGTTCCATCGTAACGTTGCAGGACATCTTCAAGTACGAGCAGACGGGCGTGCGCAGCGACGGCAAGCTGATCGGCATCACTAAGGGGATGGGGATCGTGCCCGCGATTCACGGTAAATTCGAGGCGAGCGAACTGAACATCCCGATCGAAATCTACCAGAGCGTGCTCCACCACAATAATCCGGAAATGGAATAGCAGAAACCGCGGGACAAATTACTCCCAATAACGTAAAATCGCGAAAATGGATCCGATCTTCATCATCTTTGCGGCCCTGGTCATTGGCGCTGCGGTGCTGGCCGTTGTTGGTATTTCCGCGCAAAAGTCGGCCGCTTCGGTGGACTTGCGCGAGAAGCTCAAGACGTTGACGAACAATCCCGACGGCGCGACCCGGGAAATTGAGCTCGGCATTGAGGAGAAGCGCAAAAACAAGGTGGACCAGCAGTCACGCAACTTCTTCCAAAAGTTCACCGGCAAGTCCTACCTCGAGAATCTGGACCGTGAGTTGGTCCAGTGCGACATCCCGCTCAAGACCGGTGAATTTTTGCTGCTGCGTGTGGTGGTGGTGATCCTCGCCTTCGCCATCACGTTTTGGTATTTCGGCAACATCTTTTACGGGCTGGGCGCGGGCTTGCTGGCGCTTTTCATTCACATCCCGGTCATGAAGATCATGCGCTCGCTGCGCATCACCAAATTCGTCAACCAGTTAGCGGAGTTCCTGGTGCTGATCACGAATTCGCTGCGCGCTGGCCAGACCTTTCTCCAAGGGGTGGACGTGGCTTCCAAGGAGTCGCCCAACCCCATCGGCATAGAGTTTCGCCAACTGCTCAAGGAGACCAACCTGGGCATCCCGGTGGAAGAGGCCTTCGACAACATGCTCCAGCGGGTTCCGAACGAAGACCTGAAAATCGTCATGAGCGCCTTTTCCATCCAGCGGCAGGTTGGCGGCAACCTGGCCGACATCATGGAGCAAGTTGCCGCGATGATTCGCCAGCGGATCCAGATTCAGGGCCAGATCAAGGTGCTCACTACCCAGGGGAAGCTCTCCGGCGCGATTGTGGGCCTGCTGCCATTTGGTCTCGGTACGATTATTGCCATGATTAATTATGGTTACATGTCGCGGCTCTGGACGATCAGTCCGATCCCGAATATCGGCATGACTGGACCGATCCTCCTGGCCGTTGGCATCTTTATGCAGCTTCTGGGCTGCTTTGTGATTTACAAGATTTGCGACATTGAAGTGTAAGAAAAGATACAGAATAGCGTCTTAATAAGTTACACCAATCCTCCGTCATGGACCCCATCTTCATTATTTTTTGCCTGCTGGTCGTTGGCGCGGCGGCCCTGTTCATTATCGGCAGCAAGCCGAAGGAGGCGCCGTCCATCGGCAAGCGCCTTGAGGGTCTTCGCCAGCAGGAACAGAGTGGTACCCGGTCGCTGCGCGACGAGGAGGAGATGAACAAGAGCTTCATCGTACGCGTGGTGTTGCCGATGGCGGAAAAAATGTCGGGGCTCTTCAAGGGCATCACGCCGCAAGGTAGTCTGGAAAAGTGCCGCAAGGACATCATCGCCGCGGGCTGGGCGGGCAAGGTCTCGCCACTGCAGATTACCAGTCTCTCCTGGTTCTTGCTAATCGTGCTGCCGACCTTCTTCTTCTTGATGGCCTCCATGACGCCGCCCGTCACTAACAAGGAATGGTTGATTGTGTTTATTACCATGGTCTTGGGCTATCGGCTACCGTTTGGCATCGTGCAGGGCAAGGCCAAGCGCCGGGCATACGAGATCCAGAAGGCGCTGCCCTTTACTCTCGACCTCGTCTCCATCAGCGTGGAGGCGGGCATGGCGCTGGACGGCGCGATTGCGATCGTGGCCGAAAAGACGCGGGGCCCGCTGACCGACGAGCTGAACCAGACGCTGCGTGAAATCCGCCTGGGCAAGAGCCGGGCGGAGGCCCTGGCCGACCTGGGCGAGCGCACCCGTGTGGACGATCTCAAGCAGTTCCTGACGGCGGTCAACTACATCTCCAAGCTGGGCGGCAGCCTGGTGGACGTGATTCGAATTCAAGCCCAGGCCATGCGCATCAAGCGCCGCCAGCGGGCCGAAGAAAAGGCCATGAAAACGCCGGTAAAAATCATGATTCCGCTGGTGTTATTCATTTTTCCATCGATGTTTATCGTGATTCTGGGGCCGGCCTTTATCCAGCTCATGGAGAATTCCGCCAAGGCTCCGGTATAGGACTTGCAGCATACTGATTAAGGAATAGCGCGGTGAAGGTACTCTCACTCCCCCGTTTCTGCCGTCCAGCCTCCTCCCCCCGCACAGGCTCCTCGGTGAGAGGCAAGGCTCGCCCCCGCCGCGGGCAGAGCACGGTGGAGTTTTCGCTCATTTTATGGCCGTTTTTGCTGCTGCTTCTGGCCACTTGCGACTACGCGCAGATCTATTTTTACGATTCTAGTTTGCGTCATGCCCTTCGCGCGGCGGGCCGGTTTGCTTCTACCGGCCAAGCAAAGCCCTTCACAATCGACGGGCAGCAGGTGTTTGATGTCGACGGCAATCCGATACTTGAGACCAGCGTTTATAACCCGCCGTTAAACATGTCCCGCAACGAGTCGATCAGAAGAGTTTTCCGCAACGTATGCCGAATCAAGACCCTCAAGGACGCCGATATCGACATTGTGAGTTGGCCCGGCACCAACGACGCCACCGAAGCAAGCCCAAATGTGGGCCCCGGGCTGGAGGAGGATCGTGTCCGAATTCGGGTTTCGTGGCCCTTGGGCTTGATTACCCCGGTGGCCCCGTTGCTCAACGACCAAGGTCAGTATACCATTACCGTTGAGGCGATTTTCCGCAACGAACCATCCGATTTCTTCCAGGATTTCACAAACAAATATCCAAACGAACCATGAAGACTGTCGCTGGAGCCAAAGTTCATCCCGCATGGAGGTCACGCCGACCCGCCAACCGTAGCCAAGCACTGACGGAGTTTGCCTTCGTCCTGCCCATTTTTCTGACCCTCATGTGCGGGGTTTTTGACTACGGATGGATGATTGGAAACTCAAACACCATCGCCTTGGCTGCGCGCGAGGCCGCAAATGCAACCTCTCGACAGAAGAATGATGCGGTGCAACGCGGGTTGGCAGCTGCGGTCGACGCGTCGCGTCCACGGCTTGACTTAACTTCTGCAGACGGTGGAGCGGTCATCACCCGGGTGGTCTTTGATCCCGATGTCAACGCAAACTTTGTTTTTGTCGAGGATCCACTTGCGGTTAACTGCCAAAGCACCGGGCTTATCTACGGCGGTGGCAATGCACTCAAAAACAGAAGCCGGTTGCTCTTTTCGGGGAACTCGTGGGATGCCAGCGATCTGAGGCAGCTACCTTTTGCCGCCGATAATCTCGGCTCCGGGCAGGTGATGTCCTGCGCCGAAGTTTTTTACACGAATCAGTTTGTGACACCGATCGGCACCATTATCGGCATGGTGACACCTCCTCGCCTCTACGACATCGCGTTTTTTTGACCACTCCAACCGATTTGGCCCGCGATATGCACCGTAAATTATTATGATGAAATTCCCCCCACCTCGCCCGCGCGACGGTCAGACTTTTGTCTTTTTCCTGGTTGCGTTTATGACGGTTTTCCTGCTCTGCGGTCTTGGGTTGGACTCGGGCATGTATTATTTACAGTTGTCGCGGCTCTCTCGTGCCACGGATTCCGCCGTGATTACGGGCGTTCAGAATTTTGCCAAAGGCAGGGATGAAGCGGCTCGAATCATGAGGAATATCGCCGTGGCGAACTTTCCGGATCTGTCCAAGGTTTCCGAAAACGCCATTGAATCAAGCAGCCCCAATCGGCTCGGCGGTACGGATTACTCCTACGCCTACCTCACTCCAAACGGCAAGTGGGGAATTACCAACACCTTAGCCACCGGTAGCGAGGGACACATCACGTTGGCGCGCACGGCTGCAACCGCCCCATTTTTCTCGAACTTCATATGGGTGACCGGAGCTCCGGCCATCCTTGATCTGGATTTGGCCACGGTCTCCGAAGCAGAGCGCCGCCCCCGCCTCATTACGCTTGTTCTCGACCGGTCGGGTTCCATGTTGACAGACGGAGCGCAGGCACTACCAGCGGCGGTTCGTCTCTTCCTCAACAGCGACTTTGACGAAGAGGCAGACCAAATTTCAATCGTCTCTTACTCGGCTTTTGCCCGTTTAGAAATGGCTCACACCACCAACTTTATTACTGAAGGTATGACCAATCAGCATAAAGCGGACGGCGATGATGGCAGTGGTACACAGTCGATTGATAACCCCAGTGGGATGAAATTTGGAGGGGTGACGGCGGCCGACGAGGGGATGCGCCTGGCGGTGGAGACGATGCGAACTAACGAGGCTTTCCGCAACGTCCAGTACGATAAGTACATCATCTTTATGACGGATGGTGATTTCAATTCGGTCCGCTCGCTCTACGCTTCGCCCACTTACACCAACCGGATCATGATGACGAACTCTCTGGCTGCGGGCGAGTTCTCCCATTACGGAACCAACTTTTCTCCCTATCTTAGTCGCTACAAGTCGGGACAGTCGACCACGGTAAACGATTATTATTACCTGCTCCCAAACCTGACTGACAACGGTGAACACAGTGGTAACCAGCAGGTGGCAACCAAAGATAAGGCGGCCGTGCCAAGTATTTTTGAGCCCGAGATTCTGCGAGATAACGTTAGCAGTATGGAGGTGACCGGCTCCGAGGATAATGGCTTGGTGAAGGGTACCGTCAACGTCTGGTTGCCGCCGGGCAGCGTGGCCATCCACCGTAATTCGGTCGACGGCATTCCTGACAGCGACACCAACACGCCAGACAACGACATCATGGTGCGGAACTACTTCAGCTACTACACCAACTCGGCTGTCAATATCCCGCTCAGACCGGGCGAGTACATCGATCTCGTCTTGCCTGGTTACGTGGTTGACGCCGTTAGCAGTGGCTACATGACCTTGAAGCAAAACGGCAGGCACAATAACTTCGACAACAATAAGAGCTATTGGCCGGACCATCCCGACGGCGAGGATGTCGTTGACTCCAATAATTACTTTCAGCTCTCGGATCTCAGTGGCAACGGAAACTCCGACAGTCTCTACCGAGATTGGATGATGCGGAATCGCGCCAACCTGCTCTGGGACTTTGTGCTTTTCAAACCGGAAGACGGCCGCTGGGATGGATTCGAGCCCTACACTTACCCGCCACCCGAGGCCGGTTTTTTCTACCCGGGCGGGATGTTCTTCTGGTCACACAACAACTATGCCTCGCAGAAAGGCGGGGATAGCTACGCCGGGATTCACCGGCTTTCAACCAACCTCGTGATGACCGAGCCGAGGTTTGCCGGCAACACCTTCTACACCACGACCGGGGTGATGGACAACGAGAGCGACTGGAAAGTCGGTGCCCCCAACTGGCTGGAGCCGACCTTTGGCTCCGTCATGAGTGTGCAGCGCAACCCCGATCCCAACCAGCCCGCCTGGACGGACTACCCGGTCTGGCGACCGCGAACCTACAACGGCGACTTGGTTGACACCACGCTCTCCCTCACCATTGCCAACCAGGTTAACCTCATGACTAACACCGACCCATATGACCCGGTGAATAACCCGCTAACGCCACCGTTGAGGGTTTTGGGGTCGGGTGCCAACAGCCTGACTAACACCACGGCAGGCTGGATGTATGTCTTCGATCCCAACACCGACGAGCGCAAGTTGATGATGAACTCCATGTCCTTCAACAGCCGCCCGACCTACTTCTTTGACTTTAAGGATGGTCGCTGGGAGCGCATTATCGACTGGGACAATGACGACCTCATGACACAGACGGGCGACTGGAAAGCGAAGCGGTATTGCGATGCAATTCGAGACGAAGACGTTACCGTCTTCACGGTCGCATTCAAGAAGGGCAACGAAGGACTTTTGAAACAGATGGCCAACACCCCGGATTCAGGTTCGTTCGATCCTAGCCAACCGCAAGGAAAGTATCTGCCAACGGATGACCAAGCAGATCTTGAAGAAGCCTTTCAAAAACTCGCGGACATCA
Source organism: Verrucomicrobiota bacterium (assembly GCA_038745425.1). Taxonomy (GTDB): domain Bacteria; phylum Verrucomicrobiota; class Verrucomicrobiia; order Methylacidiphilales; family UBA1321; genus CAWUJC01. Next base: position 36,334 of record JBCDLL010000023.1, read on the forward strand.
TCCAAGCGACGATCAAGAAGTAGTGGCTACCTATTGCTGTGGATGTCCGGCGACGCTAAAATGCGTTCGCGGAATCAGGTGGTTAACCGGTTCGACTTGCGGATCTAGGAAAAACTCTACCTTCCGCGTGACCTTTTCCCCGGGTTCGAGAATGTCGAGCTGATCGGCCACAGAAATGTCCCACCCATACTGACCCTCCGAGATGGGTGCTTCGCCCGTCTCGCCGTAACGGTAGGGAAAAATGAAAACCCGGGTTGGCAGCAGAGTGGCCGCTCTGCCCTCATTGGTAACCGAGTAGGTCAACTGATATTTCTGGTCACTGATGCTCCGCACCCGGCCTTGACCCACGACCAGGCGTGGTTCCGAAGCGGGAGGTTGCGCGGCGGGCTCGACTCGAGCCGGAACCTTCTCACCTTCCAGCGTTCGCGTCTTGGTTTCTTCTTCCAGCCAAAAACTGGCGCCGGCGCCAATCACGATGATAACGGCCGCGAAGATCGCCACTCGGGTCGGGGTCATAACCTCCAAGATACCGGCGGGTGGACAGACAAGCAACGTTTATGGGCGCTGTCGCCACGGCGGTAAAAAAGTAATTGATATTGCCAAGGCAGTCCTTACGCTGGCCAATCCCCGCTCCCGTCCGCATCCCCTCATGCAAGATTTACTCATCCATTATGGAATGGAGGTTTCGCTCCTCTTCGGCCTCCTCTCGGTCGCCGTGGCCATCTGGCTGGCCCTGCGCGTGCGCAGCGCCGACCCCGGCAACGAAGCCATGCGCGAAGTGGCGTTGGCCATTCAGGACGGCGCCAAGGCCTACCTGAACCGGCAGATTGTCACCATTTCCTTTATCGCGGTCTTGCTCTTTGTGGTGCTGGCCGCGGCGCGCGATATTGAAACCGCGTTAGGCTTTTTGGTCGGCGCGGCCTGCTCTCTGGTGGCGGGCTACCTGGGTATGCGCATCGCCGTGCTGGCCAACGTCCGCACCGCCAACGCGGCCCGGCAGGGGCGGCAACCGGCACTCAAGGTGGCCTTCAACGGCGGCGCGGTCACCGGTTTGCTGGTGGTGGGCCTCGCCCTCATCTCGGTCGGTGTCTTCTTTCTCGTGGTCCGGCAGTTCGTTGAACTCAACGCCGCCGTGGCATCGCTGGTCGGGTTGGCGCTGGGCAGCAGCCTTATCAGCGTGTTTGCGCGACTCGGCGGCGGCATTTACACCAAAGCGGCCGACGTCGGCGCCGACCTGGTTGGCAAGATTGAGCAAAATCTGGACGAGGACGACCCCCGCAACCCCGCGACCATCGCCGACAACGTGGGCGACAACGTGGGCGATTGCGCGGGAATGGCCGCCGACGTCTTTGAGACCTACGCGGTCAGCCTCATTGGCGCGGTGCTCATCGCCGTGGTGGCAAACGTCAGCGGCACCAACGGCAACCTGGACGCCTACATTGCCTATCCCTTCCTGATCGGCGGCGTGGCGGTCATCGGCTCCCTGCTGGGCATCTGGTTCATCAACGTCGCCAAGTTGTCCCCGAGCTCCAGCCTGATGGGCGGCGTGGTCGTGGCGGCGGTGGTGACGGCCGGGCTCCTTTGGCCGGTCACGCAGATCCTCTTCGGCAACGGCTGGACCGATCTCTACATGTCTTGCATCGTCGGACTGGTTATGACGGCCTTGGTGGTCGCCATCACCAATTACTACACCAGCACCGAGTTTTCTCCGGTGCGCAAGATCGCCAAGGCCTCCGAGACCGGTCATGCCACCAACATCATCGCCGGGCTGGCAGTGGGGCAGCACGCCACGGCGTTTCCGGTGGGCCTCATCGGCATTGCGATTCTCTTTTCCTACAGCTTCTCCGGGCTCTATGGCGTGGCCATCGCCGTGATGAGCATGCTCAGCCTGGCGGGCATCATCATTTCGCTCGACGCCTTCGGGCCCATCACCGACAACGCCGGCGGCATCGCCGTGATGTCCGAGCTCGATCCCGAGGTGCGCAAAGTCACCGACGAGCTCGACGCGGTCGGCAACACGATGAAGGCCGTGACCAAGGGCTACGCCATCGCTTCGGCCGGCTTGGCGGCGCTGGTTCTCTTTGGCTCCTACGTGGAGGAACTCAAGATCTACCAAGTGGCGGAAACCGCCACGCACAGCCTGGAGTTCTCGCTCCAGAAGCCGGAGGTCATCATCGGCCTCTTCATTGGCGGCCTGCTCCCGTTCCTCTTCACCGCCTACAGCATGGATGCCGTGGGCAAGGCCGCCGGCGCCGTGGTGCGCGAAGTGCGTCGGCAGCTCAAGGCCCGGCCCGGCATCATCAACGGCACCGACAAGCCCGAGTACGCCAACTGCGTTGACATCGTGACCAAGGCCGCCCTGCAGGAAATGATCTGGCCGGCGCTGCTGCCCGTCATCGTGGTCGTGGGCGTGGCAGCCATCCCCGGCTTGCAACAAGTGGTGCTGGGCGGCGTGCTGGTTGGCACCATTGTCACCGGCCTTTTCATCGCCATTGCCATGACCTCCAGCGGGGGCGCCTGGGACAACGCCAAGAAGTACATCGAAGAGGGCCACCACGGCGGTAAGGGCAGCGAGGCCCACGCCGCCGCCGTTACCGGCGACACCGTCGGCGATCCCTACAAGGACACGGCGGGCCCGGCGGTCAACCCGATGATCAAGGTCGTCAACGTCGTGGCCATTCTCATCATCCCGATCTTTTTCGCCGGGGACGGCGGCCACAGTCAGGCGCCGGCAGAGGAACCCGCTCCGGCCATTGAGCAGACCGTGAGCGAGTAGTTCCGCTTTGCAATCCTGGCGGGGAGGGGCAAGCTTGCGGGATGGATGTGATCAACCGCGATGGGGCGCCGCCGTTCATCACGGCCGACGGTTCGGAAATCCGTGAGCTGCTCGCCTACCGCAACAGCGGCATCAAGAATCAGAGCTTGGCCGAGGCCACCCTGCCACCGGGCGGTGCCACCCAGGAGCACTACCATCCCAAGGCGGAGGAGATTTACTACATCCTGCGGGGTCGGGGCCGCATGCGCCTCGAGGCCGAGGAGCGCCCGGTGGGTCCACGGGACGCCATCGCCATCCCGCCCGGCCAAAAGCATAAAATTTGGAACGAGGGGGACGAGCCCCTGGTGTTCCTCTGCTGCTGCGCGCCTTGTTACGAGCACGAGGATACCATCATGACGGAGGAAGCGCCGTCACCGCGCCCATGACGAGCCCGCCCCAGGATTCTCTGCACAAGACCGAGTTTTTCCGCTGGCAGGGTCCCGAGCTCGAGCTGGAAAACGCCCGCTCCTTGCCCGAGTTTACCCTGGCCTACCAGACGTACGGGCAACTCAACGCCGCGGCCGACAACGCCATTCTGCTTTGCCACGCTCTGAGCGGCGACGCGCACGTCGCCGGCCACCACGCGGAAGACCAGCGGCTGGGCTGGTGGGACACCATGGTCGGCCCGGGCAAGGCCTTTGACACCAGCCGGTACTTCGTCATTTGCTCCAACGTCCTCGGCGGCTGCATGGGCAGCACCGGTCCGGCCTCGCCCCACCCGTCGGACGGCAGGCCCTACGCCCTCCGCTTCCCGCAGGTGACCATCGCCGACATGGTGCGCGCGCAGAAGCATCTCGTTAACGCGCTCGGCATTGAACGGCTCCTGGCCGTCTCCGGAGGCAGCATGGGCGGCATGCAAGCCTTGGCCTGGGCCCGGCTTTTCCCGGACGCGGTGGCGGGCGCCATCCCAATCGCCACCGCCGCCCGCCACTCCGCCCAGAGCATCGCCTGGAATGAGATCGGCCGCCGGGCCATCACCGGCGACCCGAACTGGAACGGTGGCGACTATTACGGCGAGGGCGTGCCCCAGCCGGAGGCCGGGCTGGCCATCGCGCGCATGGTCGGCCACGTCACTTATCTCAGCGAACACAGCATGGAGGAAAAGTTCGGCCGCCGCTGGCAGGCGGAAGACGGACCGGCCTACACCTTCGAACCCGAGTACGCGGTAGAGAGCTACCTCAGCTATCAGGCGGACAAGTTCAACCAGCGCTTCGACGCCAACTCCTACCTCTACATCACGCGCGCGCTCGATTACTTCGACTTTGCGCGGTGGGACGGCTCCGACCGCGAGGCGTTTGCCTGCACGCAGGCCCGCTTCCTCTTTATCGCCTACAGCTCCGACTGGCTCTACCCGGTCCGCCAGAACCGCGAACTCTACGAGGAGGCGCGCGCGGCGGGCGTCCCGGCAGAGTTCGCGGAGGTGGACTCGAGCAAGGGCCACGACGGCTTTCTTATCCACACCGATGACGCCGCCGGACCGGTCAGCGCGTTTCTGCGGAAGCTGCGCTCTTGACCCCGGCGTCCTGGCGGACGGTTTTTTCCCGCTTGCCCGTCACCAGGATGAGCCCGACCTTCTGCGCGGCGGCGGCGATGGAGGTGGCCAAGCGGCGGCGCATTCGCAGCCCGCGGTAAATCCAGAACACGGTGGCCAGGCAGCCCACCCCCGCAATGATGCTGCCGACGAGCGGGTCCAGCGCGGTTCCGCCCGCCAGCAGCAGTACCAGCGCCGCCAGTACCAGGAACATCAGCGTGCTGACGCAGAGATGGTTGCCGACGCGGGTCAGGCGGCGGTTGTGCGGGTAGATTTCCGTCATGGTGCGCAGGCGCAGGCTCCACCAACGGCTGCCGAAGACGTGGAGGTCCCAGTTCTTCCAGCCTGTGTCGACGGCGTAGCGCCAGCCTTCGGCGTCGAGTTCCTCGCGGAGGGCATTTAGCAGGGCGGTGCGCTCGACGCCGTCCTCGCTCCAGAAGGCGAGGGAGCCGGCCCGGAAAACGCCCGGCACTTGCTTGGGGTCCTCGGTTGGCGGGCGGTCCGGCGCGGTCGGGATGCGGCGCCCGCGCAGCCACGTGAAGTAGCGGGCAAGCCCTCTCCGCCAGGGCTGGACCGTCGCCAGATAGAAAAGCAGAAGGCGGGTGCCGAGCGTGTCGTAGCGCGGCTCCAGATAGGCGCGGGCCACGTAGTTGAGCCCCACGAGCATGGTCAGCCCCAGCATCAGGAGCGGAATCAGCCGCAGCATCTCAAACGGGATGGAAAGCGCCAGAATAAGTAGGGCTGCCGCCAGCCACTCCACGCTGCTGATGAGGCCCGCCCAGGGCGACACGGGACGCGGGTAGAGCGTTTGGAAGAGCCCGGTGCCGAAGACGCCATGGTAGATGACCGGGCGCGACAGCAGGGGAATTTGCGTGGCTTGCTCATAGACCCGGCCCTTCCAAATGGCTGAGCCGGTGGGGCCGAAGTACTGCAGGTGCTTGAAGCGGAGCAGGCTCTCCGCCTCGCCGTAGCCGGTCTGCTGGCCGATGTAGGCGCCAACGGTGAAGCGCCGGTAATGCCAGACCACCGCCGCCGGGCTGAAGGCAATCTGGTGACCGTTCTGCAGCAGCCGCCAGCACACGTCCACGTCGTCGCCCGCCCGGCGGTATTCGGGGTCAAAGCCGTCAATTTCCGCCAGCGCCCATTGGTGAAAAGCCATGTTGCAGCCGGGGACGTGTTCGGCGGTGGTATCGGTGAGCAGGATGTGGCTGGGAGAGCCCGGCGCGGCCTCGACGGTGGCCTGCACCCAGTTGGTGGCGGGCGGGGAGACGTTGGGCCCGCCGACTGCCGCGTAGTCACCGCTTTCGAGCGTGCGCACGAGGTAGTAGAGCCAGTCGGCGTCGGCCATGCAGTCGGAATCGGTGAAAGCGATGACCTCACCCCCGGCGGCGGCGATCCCGACGTTGCGGGCCACGCTCAGGCCCTTGTTATCCTGCTGAAGGTTGCGCACCCGCGGAAAGCGCGCGGCGATCTCCTGGGTCTCGTCGGTGGAGCCGTCATCGACCAGGATGACTTCATAGTCGGGATAGTTGAGCCGGCTGAGAGAGAGGAGGCAGTCGTCCAGCGTGCGCGCGCCGTTGTAAGAGCAGACGATGACGGAGACTTTGGGCCAGGGCCGCCCGCCTGGAAGGGGGAAGCGCTCGTCGAGCGGGCGCTCCGGGCTGGCCAGTACCGGCTGCAGGTGGTGGTAGGCGGCCTTGGGGGCGCGCTCTTTGGTCACAATGCCAAAGGCCCAGTCTTCGATCTCGACGCCGTCGGTAAACCACTCGTCGGTCCAAGAAAAAATGATGCTGCCGGCGAGCCCGTGCCCGAAGACGGTCTCGAAATGCCCGGCCAGCAGGGTGGCCTGCTCGTCCTCGGTGTGGCGCAGCGTGTCCATGCCGAACTCGCTTAGCATCAGCGGCTTGTTGCCGGCCAGGTTCTGCAACCTCGCCAGGTAAGCGGCCAGTTTCTTGGGCTCGTGGAGGTAGACGTTAAAGCTGTAAAAGTCCAGTTCTTGCGGCGTGAGATACTCCGTGGACGGGAAGTTGGCGTAGGAGACCAGGGCCCCGGGATCGGCCTCCTTGACCAGCCGGGCGAGGGTGTTGAGGTAAACCTCAATCTGCCGCGGCCCGTACCAGCGCACCAGGTCGGGCGGAATCTCGTTGTCCACCAGGTAGCCCATGATGGCCGGGTGTCCCGCGTTGGCGGCCACGGTTTCGCGGACCTGCCGGTAGGTGGTCTCCAGGGTCTCGCGGTCGTCGAGGAAGAGGATGCGCTTGTGCCAGGGAATCGTCATCAAGATGCGCACGCCGTGCTCCGCGCAGAGGTCGCAGAACCAGCCCGGCGGCGTGGCGTAAACGCGCACCACGTTCACGCCCAGCTCCCGCATCAGCCGCAGGTCCTCGCGGGCGCGCTCAGGCGCGGGGTAGGGCGGCTCGCTCTCTTGCGGGGGTCGGAACGGGCCGTAGGTGACCCCTTGCACGTGGAACTTGCGCTCGCCTTCAAAGAAGAACTTGGCGCGGGCTTCCAGGCGTGGCAGTTCGACGGACATGGGTAGGGGGGAAAGATCGATCGGGGCGCCCGCTTCTATGACGTTTGCTTTGCGCGTTGGAATCAATCCTTGCATGATGAGGGCGATGGACAACTCACAACTTGAGGCGCTCGGCCTGCGGCACCTGGCCAGCGGCAAGGTCCGCGACCTTTGCGCCTGGCGCGATGAAATCTGGCTGGTGGCCAGCGACCGCATCTCCGCGTACGACTGCATCCTCGAACCCGAGTTGCCGGGCAAGGGGCAAGTCCTGACCGAGCTCAGCCGCTTTTGGTTTGAGCAGACCGCCCGGCTGACCGAGAACCACGTGGTCTCCTTCGACTTGCCGCCGGAGGTGGACCTGCCCGCCTGGGCGGGGCGCGTCACCCGGGCGCGGCGGCTGGAGATCATCCCGATGGAATGCGTCGTGCGTGGCTACCTCTCCGGGTCCGGCTGGCGGGAGTATCGCGATGAGTGCACCGTGGGCGGTATCGCGCAGCCCGCGGGTTTGCGGGAATCCGATCGCCTCCCGGAGACGCTCTTCACGCCCGCGACCAAAGCGACCGAGGGCCACGACGTCAACCTGACGCCGACCGAGGCGGAGGAGCTGGTGGGCCGGGACCTTTACGTGTTGCTCAAGGCGCTGAGCATATCGCTCTACGAATACGCCCGCGACTACGCGGCCGAGCGCGGCATCCTCATCGCCGACACCAAATTTGAGTTCGGCACCGACGCGGAGGGCAACGTGATTCTGGCCGACGAAATCCTGACGCCGGACAGCTCCCGCTTTTGGCCCGCCGATGCCTACGAGCCCGGGCGGGGGCAGCCCAGCTTCGACAAGCAATTCGTGCGCGATTACCTCGACTCGCTGGACTGGGACAAGACCCCGCCGGCCCCGCGCCTGCCCGACGACATCGTCGCCAAAACGATGGAGAAGTACCGCGAAGCGCTCACCCGGCTGAAAGGCTGAGGGTCGTCTGGTCGCCTGCCGAAGAGGGCCGGAAGGGCGCCCGCTTAGATCTGGAAGCGCGAGGGCGAAACCTCCTGGATGTCCTTTTCGTTTTCCACCATGGCTTGGATGCCGGCCCGGACGCCGGTGACCGAGGTCTCCGTCGACATGCTCGGCATGTTCAAGTGGTCCACGTGGGCAGCGACCTCCGGCAGGGTGGGCAGGTGAATCCAGGCCGCACGGATGGGCAGCCCATTGGAGTTAATGTGGTGCAAAGCGCCGTACATCAGGTGGTTACAGCAGAGCGTGCCCGCGGCGTCGGAGATGTCCGCCGGGACGTTGGCCGCCCGCATCGCCTTGACCATGGCGCGGATCGGCGCATTGGACCAGTAGGCCACCGGGCCGTCCTCGACGATCTTCTCGTTGGTCGGCGAGTAGCCAAAGTTGTCCTCCAGTCCGTAGCGGGTGGCATCGTCAAAGTTCTGCGCGATGCGTTCCACTGTGAGCATGGACCGGCCACTATACTCGCCCATCATCACGACGAGGTCCGGCTTCATCTCGTCGATCAGGGCCGTGATGGCTTCGATGCATTTGAAGAAGCCGCCGGGGAGAATGTGCCCGTGCAACTTGGCACCGGCGATGGTTTCGCCGTCGAGTGCTTCGGTGACGGTTTGGGCGGGGTTGACGGAGACGTTGGCGTAGGGGCCAAAGCCGGTGAGGAGGATGGTGTTTGCGCTCATGTTATTTCTTGGGGTAGGGGGCCTTGCGGGCTGAGATAATCTCGGTGTTCATGCCGCCCCACGCAAGGGTGCCCGCGTAGCGGCCGTGTTCGATTTTCAGGCAGCGGTCGGCGACGACCTCCAGTCCGGCCCGGCGGGCCTTGGCGGCGGCGTCCAGATCCACCAGCTTGAGCTGCATCCAGACCGCCTTGGCTCCGGCCTCGATCGCCTGGTCGACGACGGCGGGAATCTCCTTGGGTGGGCGGAAGATTTCCACCACGTCGAGGCTCACACCCTGCTCTTTGAGCGCCTGCCCGGCGGCGAGTAAGTCCGGGTAAACCGGCTCGCTCAGGATTTCGCCCTCGGCGCGCGGGTTGACCGGGATGATGCGGTAGCCCTCGTGCTGGAGGTAGTTGGCGACAAAGTAGCTCGCCTTTTGCGAGTTGCTGGAAAGCCCGACGATGGCGACGGTCTTCGCGTCGCGCAGCAGGCGGCGGATCAACAGCGGGTCCTGATAGAGCTTGCGCTGCTCCAGGGTCAGCTTGGTGTTCAGCGTGATATCGCATGAAAGGCCTTCTCCAGGTCCCATATCAAGTCCTCCAGGTTTTCGAGCCCCACGGAGAGGCGAATCATGTCGGCGCCGATGCCGCTGGCTTCCAGTTCCTCGTCGCCGAGCTGGGCGTGAGTAGTGCTGGCGGGGTGGATGATGAGGCTGCGCACGTCGCCCACGTTGGCCAGGTGGCTGAAGAGCTGCAGGCTGGCGATGAACTTTTCGCCCGCCTCGCGCGCGGTGCCGATCTTGGGCTTGAGCCCAAAGCTGAAGACCGCGCCCGGGCCCTTCGGGCAGTATTTCTTAGCTAGATCGTGGTCGGGGTGATCCGGCAGGCCGGCGTAGGCCACCCAGCCGACCTGCTCGCAGCCGCTGAGGTACTCGGCCAGGCGCTGGGCGTTGGCCACGTGGCGCTCCATCCGCAGGCTCAGGGTCTCGATGCCCTGCAGAATCAGAAACGCATTGGTCGGCGAGAGGCAGGCCCCGGCGTCGCGAAGCGTCTCTGCGCGCACCTTCATGAGGAAGCCGTAGTGGCCGAAGGTGTCGTAAAAGCGCAGGCCGTGGTAGAGGGGCGAGGGCGCCGCCACGCTCGGGTAGCGGCTGAAGTCGAAGTCCCCGGAATCGCAGAGCACGCCCGCGATGGAGGTGCCGTGGCCGCCGAGGAACTTGGTTGCGCTGTGGACGACCAGGCTGGCCCCGTGCTCGATCGGCCGGCAGAGGTAGGGGGAGGCGAAGGTGTTGTCCACCATCAGGGGCACGCCCTTGCTGTCGGCCAGGGCGGCCAGCTTCTCGATGTCCAGAATGGAGCCGCGCGGGTTGCCGATGGTTTCGCCGTACAGGAGTTTTGTCTTGGGCGTGATCGCGGCTTCCCAGGCGTAGAAGTCGCCCGGCGGGACGAAGGTGGTCTTGACCGAGAGCTTCTGCAGGGTGTGCGAGAGCTGCGCGTAGGTGCCGCCGTAGAGATGGCGCGAGCTGACGACCTCGTCGCTCGGCTCGAGCAGCGTGAGCAGGGCGGCGAACTGCGCCGCCATGCCGCTGGCCGCCGCCACCGCGCCGGTGGCGCCCTCCAGGCTGGCCACGCGCTCCTCCAGCACGGAGGTGGTCGGGTTGCTCAGGCGCGTGTAGATGTTGCCGTACTGCTTGAGCTCGAAGAGGTCGGAGGCGTGCGCGGCGTCGTC
>JBCDLL010000024.1:0-45346 GCA_038745425.1 Verrucomicrobiota bacterium
CTTTGTGCTCTTTGGGCCTTCGTGAGAAACCCCCTCATGACAACCGCCGGTTGGCACGTGATCAAAAACCAAAATCTGCGAAAATCGGCGAAATCTGTGGATGAAACCGCCTGAACCGGCCGATTTCGCCCAAATCGGCCATTTTTCGAAAAAAAAGAACGCACCTAGCACACCTAGCACACCTAAGACTAACGGGGGGTGCCGAATCCGGGGTAAATTAGGGGCCATGAAAAGCTCCGCGCTTCACATCCCGGCAAATGATGGGAGATTAGGCCCTGCCATGGCTGACTCCTCCGCAAAAAACGCTCCCCAGGTTTATCTGCTCGATGCGATGGGGCTGATCTTCCGCGCCCATTACGCGCTGGGCAAAAACATGATCACCACCAGCAGCGGGTTCAACAGCACCGCGCTCTACGTGATGACCAACACCCTGCTGGACCTACTGGAGAAGCGCCAGCCCACCCACCTGGCGATGGTTTACGATACGGCCGAGCCCACCCTGCGCCACGAGGAGTACGCCGACTACAAGGCCGACCGCGAGGAGATGCCGGAGGACCTGGCCGAGGCCCTGCCCCACCTGCGGCGGCTGGTCGAGGCCTTCCGCATCCCCGCGCTGGAGCTCGACGGCTACGAGGCCGACGACATCATCGGCACGCTGGCCAAGCGCTACGCCGCGGACGGCGCCGCCGTCTACATGGTCACGCAGGACAAGGACTTTGGCCAGGTGGTGGGCGACGGCGTCCTCATCTACAAGCCCAGCCGGATGGGCGACGGGGTCGACATTCTCGACGCCGAGGCCATCTGCAAAAAATGGGACATCGCCCGGCCGGAGCAGGTCATCGACGTGCTCGGGCTGATGGGCGACACCTCCGACAGCATCCCGGGCGTGCCCGGCATCGGGCAAAAAACCGCCGCCAAGCTGCTCAACGATTACGACAGCATCGACGGCATCCTCGACCACGTTGGTGAGCTCAAGGGCAAGCTGAAGGAGCGGATGGAGGACAACGCCGACCTGGCCCGCCTCTCGCGCAAGCTGGCCACGATCGAGCTCGACGTGCCCCTGGACGTGCCGCTGACCAAACTCAAGCGCCAGGAAATGGACTCCGCGGCAATGCAGAAATTCTGCGTGGAGTTTGAGTTCAACACCATCGGCAAGCGCCTCTTTGGCGAGGGCTTTCAGGCCGGGCGGGGGCAGGCGCCGGCCAAAAAAGCGCCCGCCGGAGAGCTCGACTTCGGCGCGGCCGAACCCGCCGCGGAACCGATGATCGAAGCCGAGCTGGAGACCATCGCGACGCTTAAGCCCAACTACCAGGCGGTCACCGACGCCGCCGGGCGCCAAAAGCTCATCGCCGCGATCAAAAAGGAAAAGCACCTCTGCTTCGACCTGGAAACGACCAGCCTGGACGCCAAGACGGCCGAGATCGTCGGCCTGGCCGTCGCCCTGAAACCGGGCGAGGCCTGGTTTGTCGTCTGGCCGGAGGCGGAGAAGGAAGCCGCCGCCGTGCTGGAGGAATTCCGCCCCGTTTTTGAAGACGCCAAGATCGAGAAGACCGGCCACAACCTGAAGTACGACGTGGCCGTGCTGCGCTGGCACGGCGTGCGCACCGCCGGGCGGCTCTTTGATACCATGATTGCCCACGCGCTCCAGGAGCCGGACCAGCGCCACCAGATGGACTTCCTCGCCCAGAGCCTGCTCGGCTACCGGCCCGTCCCCATCAGCGATCTCATCGGCGAGAAGAAAAGCGAGCAACTCTCCATGCGCGAGGTGCCGCTGGACCAACTGACCGACTACGCCTGCGAGGACGCCGACGTGACCCTGCGGCTGCGGCAGGTGCTGGAGCCGCTGCTGGAAGAGCAGAAGCTCACCGGCGTTTTCCACGACATCGAGTGCCCGTTGCTGCCCGTGCTGGTGGAGATGGAGCACGAAGGCGTGCGGGTGGACCCGGACGTGCTGGCCGAGTTTTCCAAAAAGCTGGAAAAGGAAATCGCCCGGCTGGAAAAGGAAATCTACGGAATCGCGGGCACGGAATTCAACCTGAACAGCCCGAAGCAGCTCGGCGAAATCCTCTTCGACAAGCTGCAAATCTCCATTGGCGGGGCCAAGCCGAAGAAGACCAAGACCGGCCAGTATTCCACCAACGAGCAGACGCTCACCGCGCTGGCCCCGCACGCGGAAATCGTCCAGCACATCCTGGACTACCGCGAGGTGAGCAAGCTCAAGAGCACCTACGTGGACGCGCTGCCGTCCGTCATCCACGAAGCGACCGGGCGCATCCACACCACCTTCCACCAGGTCGTCACCGCGACGGGCCGGCTCAACTCAACCGACCCCAACCTGCAGAACATCCCCATCCGCACCGCGCTGGGCCGCGAAATCCGCAAGGCCTTCGTCTCACCGGACGAACAACACGTTCTGCTCAGCGCGGACTACTCCCAGATCGAGCTGCGCGTGATCGCGGCGCTCTCCGGCGACCCCGGCATGCTGGAGGCCTTCGAGAACGGCACCGACATCCACGCCACCACCGCCTCCAAGGTCTACGGCGTCGCGCTTGGCGAGGTCACCTCTGAGATGCGGCGCAAGGCCAAGATGGTCAACTTCGGCATCATCTACGGCATCTCCGCCTTTGGGCTGGCGCAGCGCCTGGGCATCCCCCGGCAGGAAGCCGGCGACATCATCAACGCCTACCTGCACCAGTACCCGGGCGTGGCCCGCTATATGCAGACCACCATCGAGGAGGCCCGCCAAACCGGCCAGGTCGAGACGGTCTCCGGCCGCCGCCGCAAGCTGCGCGACATCGCCAGCCGCAACCAAAGCGTGCGCGCCGCCGCCGAACGCACCGCCATCAATACACCCATCCAGGGCAGCTCGGCCGACATGATCAAGATCGCCATGATCAAGATCGCCGCCGAACTGGAGAAGCGCGGACTCGCCAGCCGGATGATCCTCCAGGTCCACGACGAACTCGTCTTCGAGGTGCCCAAGCCCGAGCAGAAAGAAGTCGAAGAGCTCGTGACCGAGGCGATGAAGCACGCGCTGCCCGAGCTCAAGGTGCCCATCGTCGTCGAAACCGGCACCGGCGCCAACTGGCTCGACGCGCACTAGCGGCTTACTTGCCCACCGTCAGGTGAAAGTCCTTCGGCGTATCCTCGGGTCCATGGCCAGGCCGGTACTTGAGCCGCTCGCAGACGTGCCCCCGCATCAGCGCGCGGCCGGTGCGCGGGCAGCGCCGCAGCGTCCAGGTGTGCCGCAGGTCGGCGATGAGCTCGTGGCTGTAGGGAGCGGGGCTGGTCCAGGTCCGGGCGTGCCAGCGGGCTTCCGTCCGGGCGGTGGCTTCCCCGCCATTGATCGTCGACTCGAGCTTTCGCAGCACGAATTTCTGGTCGAAGAAGATCAGCTTGCCAATCTGGTGATCGGCGAAACCCGCGATTCCGTGAAAGGCGATATCAGTGCCGCGCATGGTGATGGAAAGGTTCTCGGTGTCGACGATTTCCTCAAAGGCCTTGATCGGCGCGCGGCTGGCGTTGAGCTCCCAGAACGCGGTGATCACGGCGCGCACCTCCCTCTTGGTCAGCGGCTTCATCCCCCCGAGCATAGGCGCGGCCCGGCGGAAGTCCACCAACGCGTTGACAAAACGCGGCCGGGCAGGCTCAATTGTCGCCCCCTTTCCCGCCAACTCTCCCACCCCAAAAGACCCCGCCATGCCCACCGCTAACGACATCCGCCCCGGCCAAGCCATCAAGTACAAGAACGACGTTTGCGTCGTGCTCAACGTCGAGCACCGCACGCCGGGTAACCTGCGCGCCTTCGTTCAGGCCACCCTGCGCAACATCCGTACCGGCAACTCCTCGGTCAACAAGCTCAGCTCGACCGAGAGCGTGGAAATCGTCCCGCTCTACCGCAAGAAGTTCGAGTTCAGCTACGCCGACCAGACCGGCTTCAACTTCATCGACCCGGAGACCTACGAGACCGTCACCTTTCAGGACGACCTGGTGGGGCCAATCAAGGATTGGCTGGTCGAGAACGGCGAATACGAGGTCCTCTACACCGACGACATCCCCGCCAGCATCGACCTGCCGCCTAGCATGGTGATGAAGGTGACGGATTCCCCCGAGGGCGTCAAAGGCGACAGCGCCTCCCACACCCTCAAGCCGGCCACGCTGGAAAGCGGCATTACCATCCAGGTGCCGCTCTTCATCAAGGAAGGCGACCTGGTCAAGGTCAACACCTCCGACAAAAAGTACATGGGCCGCGAGTCCGCCTAATGGTACCGCGGTAGCCGCCGGTGCTAGCGCACGGCAGTTTCCACAGCGGCAGAACAAGACTCGAACTGTGAACGCGTCGAGCACCGTCGATGGGGACATCGACGGCTACCCCGCTTAGCGGCTATAAAACGTGACACTCGTCCTTGCATCGCCAGTGCCAGCGCAGGGCGGTTTCCCGAGTAGCGGAATCCCTTTTCCCGATGCCCGGTAGCCACCGCTGACCCTAGCGGCGGAAAGCGCTTCCCGTCTCGCTTTCTGAGGCGAGCAAGGGACTGCCCGCCCTACCCTCGCTTGGCGAAGCCCTACGCTGGCTGGGCGGAGCCTAGGCCCGCGGATGCGCCGCCTGATAGGCGCGCTTGAGCCGCTCAGCCGTGACCGCCGTGTAGATTTGCGTGGTGGTAAGGTGGGCGTGCCCAAGGAGTTCCTGCACGCTGCGCAGGTCGGCGCCGTGATCGAGCAAGTGGGTGGCAAAGGTGTGCCGCAACTTGTGCGGCGTAATGCCCGCATCCAGCCCGGCCACCGCCAGGTACTGCTTGAGCAAAAGCTGCACCTGCCGCGCGGTCAGCCGGGTGCCGCGGTTGGAGACAAAAAGCGCCTCCGCCGTAAAGGGGCAAAAGGCTAGGTAGCTATCCAGCGCGGCCTGGGCGGGCGCCCCGAGCGGGACCAGCCGTTCCTTGCCGCCCTTGCCCATCACGCGTACCGCGTTGCCGGCAAGATCAAGTTGCGCGCGGTCCAGGCCGACCAGCTCGCTCACGCGCAGGCCCGAGCCGTAAAGCACTTCCAGCCAGGCGGTGTCGCGCCACCGCTGCCAGTCCGGCATCCGGCGGGTCCGAGCCCCCTTGGACGGGCGCTTGGCCGCCTGCTCGCGCCGTTGTTGCTGCAACGTGGCCGGCGCGACCAGCAGGTCCAGGATCTGCGCCTCGCCCAGGAACTTCGGCAGGCGCCGCGGCAGCTTGGGCAGCGGCACGTCCTTAACCGGGTTGCTCGCGACCTGCCCCTGGCGGAGGGCAAATTCGTAAAACGAACGCAGCGCGGCAAAGCGAAGGCGAATCGTGCTCGGGCCCATCCGGTGGCGGGTACTCAAGCGATACAGGTAGGCCTTGAAACGGTCCGGGGACAAACTCCACCAGTCGTCGATGGCGGCCTCGCGCGCAAACTCGGTCAGCGCCTGGCGGTAGTTGCGCAGCGTCAGCGGGGAGCGTCCCTGGACGTCGCGCGCGTGGGCCAGAAAGCCCTCCAGCGGGTGGCGGACCGCGGGCGGCAACTCGGGCGGAGGGGCTTCCGGCGCGGCCGACATCACGGCGAGCCTAGCGGCTTTCCTCCGCCGGCACAATCCGCCGCAGCGCCCAGTGGCACGGCGTCCCGACGCCTCCAATCGCCGCGTCGGCGTCACCAAAGTAGGCCAGATCGACGTGTTCGTGGCGGGCGGCTTGGCCCAGGAGGCCCTGTTTATGCAGCGTCTCCCAGACCCAGCAACCACCGGTTTTGGGAACGTGCAGAAACAGGAACCCGTCGGAAAGCGTCGACGTCATCAGGACTTGGCCGCGGTCTTATTGCCGCGCGGCTTCTTCTCGCGCTCGGGGAACTCGAAGTTGAGCTTGCCGGTCTCGCGGTCGAGCACCAGCGTGGCGGCAAACTGCTTGCGCCCGCGCTTGTTGCTGCGGAAGTTGCCGAGCATGTCGCTGCGGCCTTCGCGCAGGATCTTGCCCGCCTGCTCGCGCGAGATGGGCTGCTCCAGAATTTTTTTACCGATCTTGAACTTGCAGGTCGGCTCGTCGCCGAGCGCGTTCTCGCAGGAGTAGCTCATCATCAGCTCATAGACCTTGCCGCCGTCAATCGGGCAAATGCCGACCGGCTCCTCCTTGCTCAGGTCCAGCGGGTTGCCGTCCTTGTCGACCGGCGCGTTGTCGAAGACGAACTCCACCTTGCCTTCGTCGGTCAGCTTGAGCGCGGCGGCAAACGGCCAGCCCGCCCGGCTGCGGAAGCCCTGCAACGGCCCGATGAAGCGCTTCTGCAGCAGCTCGTCGAGTTCCTCCGGCTCAAGCAGGCGGTTGCCCATCACCTTGCGGATGGCGAAGCCACCGTCCGCCGTCCGGTACTCGCGCAGGGTCTCGATCACCGGCTGGCCTTCAGGGGTCTTCACACCAAGGTCCTTGGCCGGGGCTTCCTCCTCCTCGAAGTTGCGCGCCCGCTCCACGATCTTGCGGGTCACGTCCTCGATCTCGTTCATGAAGTCCTGCCGCGTGTACTCGCCCTGCTCCATCTGCTTGAGCTTGTACTCCCACTCGCCCGTCATCTCGGCCGAACGCAGGGCCGGCACCTCCAACGCGCCGAGCAGGTCCAGCAACGCGGTCGCCTTGGGGGTGGAGAGAATCTCGCGGCCCTCGCGACGCAGGTACTCTTCGCGGAGCAGGCCCTCGATGATGGCCGCGCGCGTGGCCGGCGTTCCGAGGCCCTTGGCTGCCATGGCGTCGCGCAGCTCGTCATGGTCGACCAGCTTGCCCGCGCCCTCCATGGCCGAAAGCAGCGTCGCCTCGTTGTAGCGGGCGGGTGGGCGCGTGGCCTCGTCGCGGATTTCCAGCTCCCGCACCTCGGCGCTTTCGCCCTCCGCCACCGCCACCAGGGTGTCGTCGTCCTGGGCGCCGCCCTTGCCGTAAACCTCCAGCCAGCCCGGCTCCTTCAACACCTTGCCGTTGGTCTGGAAGGTGTGCGTCTCCTCCGCCGCGGCAACCTTGCTCAGACGGGTGGTGATCTCGTAGCGCGCACTGGGAAAGAAGATGGCCACAAAGCGCCGCGCAACCAGGTCGTAGATTTTAGCCTCCGCCTCGTCCAGTTTATTGGGCGCCTGCTGGGTGGGGATGATCGCGTGATGGTCGCTGACCTTAGCGTTATTAAAGATGCGCTTGTTGGGCTGAATCCAGTCATTGGCCAGGACCTTGCCCGCCACGGTTTCCAGGTTGCCCGCCTTGAGCGTGCCCATGACCGCTTTAACCGTCCCCAGGTAGTCCTGCGGCAGCGCCCGGGAGTCGGTGCGCGGGTAGGTCAGCACCTTGTGCCGCTCGTAAAGGGCTTGCGCGAGCTGCAGCGTCCGCCGCGCGGGGAAGCCGTAGCGCCCGTTGGCCTCGCGCTGGAGGGAGGTCAGATCATAGAGCAGCGGCGGCGCCTGGCTGGAGGGCTTCGTCTCCTGGCTCACCTCGGCGGTCTGGCCTTCGCAGGCGGCCACGATCGCCTCGGCGCGCTCGCGATCCCACAGGCGCTCGGCGCGCAGGTGCGGATCTTTCTCGCGCTCTGCCGGATCAAAGTCCGGGGCCAGCCAGCGGCCCTCATAGGTGCCCTCGGCCACGCCAAAGGTCCCGTGCACTTCCCAGTAGTCGCGCGGCACGTGGGCCTTGATCGCCCCGTCGCGCTCGACCACCATGGCCAGCGTCGGCGTTTGCACCCGCCCGACGGTGGTCTTCTGAAAACCCCCGCCCTTGGAGTTGAATGCCGTGAGCGCGCGCGTCCCGTTGATGCCTACCAGCCAGTCGCTCTCCGACCGGCAGACCGCCGCCGCCGCCAGGGGCTCGAACTCCCGGCCCTCGCCCAGATTCTCGAAGCCGTCGCGGATGGCGTCCGGGGTCATCGACTGCAGCCAGAGGCGCTTGATTGCCTTGTCCGTGCCGCTCAGGCGCACGATGTAGCGGAAGATCAGCTCGCCCTCGCGCCCGGCGTCGCAGGCGTTGACCAGGTAGTCGACGTCCTTGCGCTTGATCAGGCGCAGCAGCAGCTTGAGCCGGGGCTCCGTCTTGGCGATGGGCCTGAGGTCAAAATGCTCCGGGATGACCGGCAGTGCGCCAAAGGTCCACTTGCCCTTGCGCTTCTCCAGTTGCTCGGGCGCGGACAACTCCACCAAGTGGCCGACGGCAGAGGAAAGCACGAAGTCGTCGCTTTCCAGGTACTCGCCGTCGCGGCCGGCGCTTTTGCTGGTCTGCTGCTTGGAGAAACCACCGATGGCGCGCGAAATGTCGGTCGCGACGCTCGGTTTCTCCGCAATGATGAGGCCCTTGCCCATGAGAATTCTGATGACGGAACGGCTAAGCGGTTTTGACGAAATGCTTGCCCGGGAGTTGCCGTACGAGCTTTTTCATCTCAAGGCGCAGCAAAGTAGAAGACACCTTGGCGCTTGGCAAACCGGTTTTTTGGATCAGTAAATCCAGCGGCGCCTCCTCGCTGCCGATGCTCTCAAAGACAAGTTTTTCCGCGTCAGAGAGATCGGGCGGCAGCGGGCGGGCCTCCACCACCTCGGCCGGAGGGAGCAAAAATTCCAGTTCCGCCAGGATGTCTTCCGCCCCCTCGGCCAGCGCGGCACCTTCTTTGATCAGCTCGTGACAGCCCTTGCAGCTGGGGTTGTCGATGCGCCCGGGCATGGCAAAGACGGAGCGCCCCTGCTCCAGCGCCTGCCGCGCCGTAATCAGCGCCCCGCTGCCCGAACCCGCCTCCGTTACCAGCACGCCAAAGCTCAGGCCGGAGACGATGCGGTTGCGCCGAGGGAAGGTGCGGCGGTCCGGCCGCACGTCCAGCGGGAACTCGCTCATCAGCAGCCCGCCTCCCGCCACGATCTTGTCGGCCAGCTCCTCGTTCTCCGGCGGATAGAGGTGCCCCAGGCCGCAGCCGATCACCGCCCAGGTGACGCCCTTGGCCGCGAGCGCGCCCTTGTGCGCGGCGGTGTCGATGCCGCGGGCCAGGCCGGAGACCACCGGCACCCCGGCGTAGGCGATCTGGTAGCTGAGCTTGTGGGTCATCTCGACTCCGTAACGGGTCGTCAGCCGCGAGCCGACCACGGCCAGCCCCCGCCGCCAGCGGGCCGGGACCTCGCCCTTGACGTAGAGCACCAGGGGCGCGTCGTAGATCTCGCGCAAGAGCGGCGGGTAGGTCTCGTCGGCCAGGGTCAGGAGGGTCAGGCCCATCTCCGCCGCGCGGCGGCGCTCTTCCTCCGGCTGGCCGACGCGCTCCCAGTCCGCCACGTTGGCGGCCAGTTCCGCGCCGATGCCCTCCACGCCGCGCAGCTCGCCGACCGAGGCCCGCAACGCCCGCTCGGCCGAGCCGAAACGCTCCACCAGCCGGCGGCAGCGAATCGGCCCCACGTCGGGCACCAGGTTGAGGGCAAAATAGGCTTCGGCTTCCGTCATGCTTTTCGACAGGATTAACAAGATTAACAGGCTGGAAAATCAGCTATCGCCAGTCCCCCGCATCGTGTTTGGTTAAGCTGGTTCCTTCGCTCCTCTTTGGCTTTTTGTCGGCCTGCCGCTTGTCCGTTGGCTCAACCTGGTTCCGAGCGCACCAGCTCCATCAGCTCGTTGACGTCGTGCTCGGTCACATCGGCGGAGACGTGCGCCTCGCCGATCCTCGGGCAGAGCACCCACTTCATCCGGCCGGAGCTATGCTTCTTGTCGCGGCGCAAGGCCTCCCAAAGGTCTTCGTTGCTGATCGCGTCCGGCTCCGGCAGCGCCAGCGGGAGCTGGTTGGCGGCGAGCGCCGCCTCGATCCGCCGTACGGCGGCCGCGTCCAGCCCGGCCCGCTTGGCCGAGAGGTGCGCCGCCGCCCGCATGCCGATGGAGATGGCCTCGCCGTGGAGCAACTGGCCGTAGCCGGCGGCGTTCTCGATCGCGTGGCCCAGGGTGTGGCCGAAGTTGAGCAGCGCGCGACGCCCGCTGGTCTCCTTCTCGTCCGCCGCGACCACCTCGGCTTTGATCTCCACGCTGCGGCGGATAATCGGCGCGATGTCCGCCGGGCAGCCGTTCTCGACCGTGGCAAAGAGCTTCTCGTCGGCGATGATCCCGGCCTTGATGATTTCCGCGATGCCGGCGGCGCGCTCCCGCACCGGCAGCGTCAGCAGCGTGTCGAGGTCGGCCAGCACCAGCACGGGTTGATGGAAGGCGCCCGCCAGGTTTTTGCCCTCCGGCAGGTTCACGCCCGTCTTGCCGCCGACCGAGCTGTCGACCATCGCCAGCAGGGTGGTGGGAATCTGCACCAGCGGCACGCCCCGCATGTAGCTGGCCGCGACGTAGCCGGTCAGGTCGCCGACCACGCCACCGCCCAGCGCGATTACGGGCGAGCGGCGGTCCAGCCCCTGCTGCGCGCAGAAGGAAAGCAGCGCGCCGACCTGGCCGAGGTCCTTGCTCGCCTCGCCGCTCGGCATCGCCGCGACGCCGCCGTGGAAGCCCGCTTCCTGCAGGCTCTGGGTGACGTGCGGACCGTAGACTTTGGCGATGGCTTCGTCCGCGATGACGGCCGCGCGCGGGGTGAGGCCCATCGCCTTGAGCGCCGGCCCCAGCCCGCCGAGGACGCCCTCGCCGATGCGGACCTCGTAGCTGCCGCCCCCGGCCGAAACGGTCACCACCTGCGGTGGGGCGGGTGCGTCGTCGTCTTGCGGTTTTTTGCCCAGGCCAAACATGACTCAATCCCCCAACGCCCAGGCGAAGCCACGCTTGAGCAGCTCGCGCGCGGACGGATGCCGGTGGTATTCCTCCGGGGCGTGGCCCAGGGCGCTGTAAAAGACGCGGCCCTGGCCGTAGTTCCTTTTCCAGACCACCGGCATGACGACGCCGTCGGTCCACGGCGCCCAGTCCTGGCCGGCGGTTTGGAAGACGCAGTCGGCGAGCACCTCGTTGGCCGGGTCGACGTGCATGTAGTATTGCTCGCTGGTGTAAGGGAAGTCGTCGAAGCCCGCCACGATGGGGTCGTCCGGCCGGGCGATGCGGACGGTGTACTCCCACGCCTTGGGTTGGTGCGCGATAAACTGACCGCCCACGATAAACTGGTAGCGCTTGTCCCCGCGGAAGGCGTCGGCCATGCCACCGTGGGCGCCGGCCAGGCCGGTGCCGCCGCGCACGACCGCTTCCAGGTTCTCGGAGGCCTTTTCGTCCAAGTCGCCGAAGGACCAGCACGGGACAATGAGGTCGTGCCGCGCCAGCAGGTCCGGGTCGTGCAGCGGCTCCAGCGCGTCAAAGGCCTCCGCCTCCACGCCGAGCTCCCCGAGCATCGCCGCGTAAAGCCCGGCGAACGCCGCCGGCTGATGGCCTTCCCAGCCACCTTGGAGTATGAGCGCTTTTTTCATTGTGATCTTATCTATCCGCAGATTTCGCCGATTTTTGGGATTGCTGAAGCCAGCTACGTCATCTGCGGATTCTGATGTCGGAAGTTAATCCATTTCTCCCAGCTTAAGGCCGGGCTGGAGCGGGGCGGGTTGCTCGCAGCGGTTGGCCACTTCCAGGGTGCGGCCGGCTTCGGCCGCCCGGATGATGGTCTCCATGACGTCGAGCACGTGCAGGCCCTGTGCGCCGGTGGCGCGGTAAGGCCGGCCCGCGCGGATGCCCTTGACCATGTCGGCCACGCCGATGCCGCGGCCCACCTCGGTATTGTGCGTGTGCGGGATGACCTCCCAGTCGTCCTTGCTGTACTTGGCGCGCACCTTGATTTCGCCCTTGAAGTGATTGAGGTCGGGCACGCGCATGGTGCCTTCCTCACCGTGGACGATAAAGCTCTCCGCGCCCCAGGGTGCGTCGAAGCTGTGCACCATGCTGACGTCCACGCCGCTTTCAGTGCGCAGCAGGCTGTTGACGTGAGTGAAGACCTCCACCGGGAAGGTCTGGCCCTCGGCCGGGCCGGCCGGCACGGTCAGCGTCTCGCCGCACTTGTCGGCCATGGCGGCGACGCTCTGGATGGGCCCGAAGAAGGTGACCAGGCCGGTGAGGTCGTAGGGCCCCACGTCGTAAAGCGGCCCGCCGCCGACGGCGGCGAAGAAGGCCGGGTTCGGGTGCCAGTGGTAGGGGCCGGAGGAGGTCCGTAGGATTTCCACGTGGCGCGGACGCCCGATCTTGCCTGCCCGCAGCGCCCCCAGGACGGTCTGCGCCCCGCCGCCCAGGAAGGTGTCCGGCGCGCAGCCCACCTGCAGGCCCTTTTCCTTGGCCAGATCGAGCACCCGCTTGCCTTCGGCCACGTCCAGGGCAAAAGGCTTTTCCGTGTAGGCGTGCTTGCCCGCTTCCAGGATTTGCCGGTTCACCTTGGCGTGCACGGCCGGGACGGTCAGGTTGATCACCAGGCCGATTTCGGGATCGCCAAGGAGCTCGTCCACGCTGCCGCCGCGGGGCACGCCGTACTCTTCGGCCATGGACCGGGCGCGGTCGGCATCGAGGTCGGCGCAGGCCGCGACGGTGAGCAGGCCGGCGTAGGGTTTACTGTGCTCGGCGTATTGCCGGAAGATGTTGCCGCATCCGATGATGCCGATTTTCATGGGTTGGTCAGACATGGGGAGGTCTAGTTGGGGGTTGGAGGTTGGGTTTCGAGTTGTTCCAAGCCGGGGAAAAGGGGCGTTGGCTTGAGCGTCGCCTGCCCGGCCAGCGTGGTGCCGAAGGCGGCCTCGGTCAGCGAGGCGCCGCCGGTTGTTGCCGGCAGGTTAAGCGTGCGCCGGATCTTACCGGCGGTGGCCGGCAGCACCGGCTCCACCAGCACGGCCAGGCGGCGGACCGTCTCCACTAGGTGGGCCAGGATGACATCCAGGCGCCCGGCCTGGGCGGCGTCCTTGGCCAGCTTGAAGGGCTGCGTCTGTTCGATGTACTGGTCGGCGCTTTGGATGAAGGCCCAGACCGTTTCCAGCGCGCCCCGGTGGTTGAGCGCGTCCATCGCCGCGCGGTAGGCGTCCAGGACGGCGTCGTGGCGCAGTTCCGCCTCAGCCTCGGTGACGGCGTCCGCCGCGTAGGCGGGCACGACGCCGTCGCGGTAGCGGTGCAGCATGGAAAGCGAGCGCTGGACCAGGTTGCCGAGCCCCTTGGCCAGGTCGCTGCTGTAGCGCTGGCGGAACTTCTCCTCGGAGAAGTCCGCGTCCTGGCCAAAGACGCATTCCCGCGCCAAAAAGTAGCGCAGTGCGTCGGCCCCGTACTTGGCCACGTACTCGCCCGGCTCGATAAAGTTGCCGGTGGTCTTGCTCATCTTGGCGCCGTTGACCGACCAAAACCCGTGCACGCAGAGGCGCCCGGGCAGCGGCAGGTCCATCGCCTTGAGCATGGTCGGCCAGTAGACGGCGTGGGCCGGCACCATGATGTCCTTGCCGATGTGGTGCTCGTCCGCCGGCCAACGCTTCTCGCCGTCCGGGCCTTCCTTGCCGCTGAAAGTGTAGTAGTTGAGCAGGGCGTCGAACCAGACGTAGGTCACGTAGTCGCGGTCGAAGGGCAGCTCGATGCCCCAGTCCAGCCGGCTTTTGGGACGGCTGATGCACATGTCGTTGAGCGGCTCCTTCAGCGCGGCCAGCACCTCGTTGGCGCGGAACTCGGGGAAGATGAAGCCCGGGTTGGCTTGCAGATGCTCCACCAGCCACGCCTGGTACTTGCTGGTGCGGAAGAAGTAGTTGGCCTCGGTCAGCTCGACGACCTCGCCGAAGAGCTCCGGCCACTCGCCGTCGACCTTGTCCTTCTCGGTCACGTACTGCTCGGCGCGGGTGCTGTAATAGCCCTCGTACTCGGCAAAGTAGATGTCGCCGGCGTCGAAGAGCCGCTGCTGCAGCGCCTGCACGGCGGCAATGTGGCCGGCGTCGGTGGTAACGGCAAAGCGGTCGTTGCTGACTTCCAGCAGCTCCAGCAAGTGCAGGAAATGCGGCGTCATGCGCTCGGCCAGCTTGCGCGGGGTGGTGCCCTGCTGGTCGGCGGTTTGCTTCATCTTCTGCCCGTGCTGGTCCACGCCGGTCAGAAAGTGCACGTCCTTGCCCAGGCTGCGCTGGTAGCGCGCCTGGATGTCGGCCACGACTTTCTCATAGGCGTGGCCGAGGTGCGGCGGGCCGTTGACGTAGTCGATCGCGGTGGTGAGGAAGAAGCGTTCCGGCATTTGGGGTGAGGGGCATTTATCCGCCCTTTTGCGGGGAATGCAACGTCGAAGCTTGCGCCGGCGTCGCCTTTTCCCCTGGTTTCATGGGTGGAACCCGCCCGCAAGCGGGTGGGCGGCTCCGGCGGGCAAGGGCCTCGGCACGCGCGCGACGGCGGTGCGCAACCGGAAAGGTGGTTTTCGGGAAAAGCGCGGGTCACTCCGTGGCCGCTGTTGATCGCTTCAACCGCTTTCCGCCCGGAGCGGGCTTTTCCACCTAAGGATGCCTTAGGTTCATAGAGTATGACGCGTGAAAGCCATAAATTCAACAAATTATTTCTAATTTTTTAAAAATATGACCCAGAATAGCACTCGTTTCGGCCCTTGAGGTGGTTTACCCTCAAGATATCGAAACCGCCCAAGCGATGAAAGCGACGTCCCTCGCCCTCCTGATTCTGCTGGCTCCTGTCCCAGCCGCCTGGGCCGGCTCCGACATAAAGACCGACATCCGGGACGACTTCGGCCTCTTCCTGCGCGAGTCCAAATCCGGCCTCTGGGTAACCGCCGTTCTGAAGGAAAGCCCGGCCGATTTTGCGGGCATCCGTCCGGGCTACCGGATCACATCGGTGAACGGCGAGCCGGTGACCAGCCGCTCCGATCTCGCGCAAATGCACACCCACCGGAGCAACCTCTTTGAATGCCTGAACGCCCGCGGCGCGCCCGTCTCGCTGACGGTGGAAAAGCAGCGCCGGAACTACGTCCACCCCAAAGGCCACCTCCTGCCCATGTTGAAGAGAAAGGACCTTTTGCTGACCGAGTTGGACGTGGGCGACCCGGCGCCGGACTTCCTCGCCCACACCGACGAAGGCGAGGTGGTCGCGCTTTCCTCCCTGCGCGGCAAGGTGGTGCTGGTGCACTTCACCTCCACCCGGTGTTACTCCTGCCGCATGGGCCTGCCCCAAATCCACCGTGCGCACCAGCGGTTCTCGCCGGACGACCTGGCCATCATCACCGTTTTCAACGACTACAGCTTGGAAGCGGTCCAGGCTTACCGGGAAAAATTCAACATGCGCTGGCCCTACTATTTTGACGGCGAGAAAATCCGCAACCAGCCGCGAATGGAGTACGGGGCCGACATTGCCTCCTACACCGTGGTTGGGCGCGACGGCCGGATTCTGCACGAGGACGTCAACTACAACGGCGTCTACGACAGCCTCCGCGAGGCGATTAGCCGGCTCCGGCGAGCGGAGTAATTCCGGTTATTTTGCCGACGAATTTGCGCGAGGGACGCCATACCGTGGCGTTTGACACCGCAAGAAAGGCTGCTCTCTTGTTTTTTGCAACTCACCAAGGATTCCCCATGCCCGAAACCGAAAACGCCCCCGTCGACTCCCCCAACCTACTCTCCTCCTTTAACCTCCACGGCCTGCCGCTGGCCAACCGCGTGGTGCTGGCGCCGATGACCCGCGCCCGCGCCGGCGAGGAGCGCCTGGCCAACGCCACCATGGCCGAATACTACGCCCAGCGCGCCGCGGCCGGCCTCCTCATCACCGAGGCGACCGTGATCAGCGAGGGCGCCAACGGCTGGGTGAACACCCCGGGCATCTACACCGACGAAATGGCCGCGGCCTGGAAGCAAGTGGTGGACGCCGTCCACGCCAAGGGCAGCCGGATCTTCCTGCAGCTCTGGCACTGCGGGCGGGCCTCGCACCCCGACTTCCTCGGCGGCGATCTGCCGGTGGCGGCCTCGGCCATCGGCATCGCCAACGATCACACCCACACCCCGGAAGGCAAAAAGCCCTACGAAACCCCGCGCGCCCTCGAGACCGAGGAAATCCCCGGCCTGATCGCCGACTACCGCCGCGCGGCCGAACGCGCCCAGGCGGCCGGCTTCGACGGCGTGGAGGTGCACTCTGCCAACGGCTACCTGCTCGACACCTTCCTGCAAAGCAAGACCAACCACCGCACCGACGCCTACGGCGGCAGCGTGGAAAACCGCTGCCGGCTGCTGCGCGAAATCACCGAGACGGTGATCGGCGTCTGGGGCCCGGGCCGGGTTGGCGTGCGCCTGAGCCCGAACGGCGCCTTCAACGACATGGGCAGCCCGGACTACCGCGAGCAGTTCACCGCCGCGGCCGCGATGCTGGACGGCTTCGAGCTCGCCTACCTGCACCTGCTCGACGGCCTCGCCTTCGGCTTTCACGAGCTGGGCGAGCCGATGATGCTGGCCGAATTCCGCGCCGTTTTCAAAGGCCCGCTCCTGGCCAACTGCGGCTACACCCAGCAAAGCGCCGAAGAGGCGCTCGCCCGCGGCGACGCCGATCTGGTCGCCTTCGGCCGGCCCTACATCTCCAACCCGGACTTGGTCGAGCGCTTCGCCAATCAGTGGCCGTTGGCCCCCGACGCGCCCATGGACACCTGGTACAGCACCGACCCCGCCAAGGGCTACGTCGACTTCCCCACCTACCCGGAAAAACAAGCCGCCGGCGCGGCGTAGGCGACAAACCAACGCGCCGCGCGCCCCCCAACGGAGGGTGCAGGAATCATTGAAACGTCGCCCCCAAACGGAGGGCGCAGGAATCATTGAAGTGTCGCCCCAAAGCGGAGGGCGGAGCTCCTGCTCCGCCGCCTGGTCGCCCTGGCCTGGTCGAGCAGAAGCTCGACCCTCCGTCTGGCTTCGCGTTAATTGTTTGTACGCGGAGCAACGCCACGCACCCCGCCGCCGGGACGTCGGCGGCTACCGGCACACGGCCTGGCGAAGCCCGATGAGGCCCTCCTCATCCTTCCGACTCCGCCCCAAACGGAGGGCGCAGGAATCATTGAAACGTCGCCCCAAAGCGGAGGGCGGAGCTCCTGCTCCGCCGCGTCTCACCACTCTAGGTCGCGCAACTCGCCCTGAAGCGGCCATTCCCGCGAATCCTTCACCAACCCGTGCCGCACCGGGTTTTCCACCACGTACCGCCATTGGGATTCGTATGCTTCGACACTTCTCAAATCGCGATCCCAGAAACTTGCCTGCCAAACGGGTTTTTGTCGCGGCTTCGGCCAGCCTTTACTGGTTTGGCTTTTCCAATAGCTCACCCATTTTTTCAAGGCCAGCGAAGCGTCATCCTTTGGGCGGCAGAAAAGATGGACATGGTCCGGCATGATAACGTAGCGACCCACCGCCCATTCATTGGCATGCTCCCATGCCTCCACAAGCAGACTATGAACCAATTCCTGCGCCAGAATCGCCCGGCGTTGCCGCGTGCATACGGTAATAAAAACGATGGCGCCGCGGCCATCGCGATCGCCGTGCGATTCCACCCGAGTGGGCCGGGATCGATCGGGTAGATTAGCCATTGGATTATCCAGCGGCGGAGCAGGAGCTCCGCCCTCCGCTGGCTTCGCGTTGATTGATTGGAAGAGCGGAGACTTAGTAATCTCCGCCTTCCGCTGGCTTCGCGTTGCTCGATCAGCTCGTCCGGCAGGTGAGGCGATCCGCCGAATCGCGTTTACGCCCCAACCTTCTCCGTCTCGCCGGCGGGGGAGGTCGGCTTGGCCGTGCTTACCTCAGCCTGCTCCCCGGAAGCCCCGGCCGCGGTGGAGACCGGGCGTTTGGCCCCACGCGCGCCGCCGCCTTTTGCACCGCCGCCCTTGCGGCGACGGTTGAGCTCGCAGAGGCCAAGGAAGCCTAGTTCCAGCGCGACGAAGCCGGCCACGTACTCCTGGCCGCCGGTGCCAAAGCCGTAGCTGTGCAGCCCCTTGCCGAGGATAAAGTTGACCCCGTACCAGCTCATCAGAATGGCCAGGAAGCACAGCACCGAGCCAACCGCCATGCCGTAGCCGCGCACCCAGCCCACCAGCCGCGAGTGAATCAGCGCCAGGTAGCAAAGCAGCGCGGCCAGCGCCCAGGTTTCCTTCGGGTCCCAGCCCCAGAAGCGCCCCCACGAGTAGTTGGCCCAGACGCCGCCCAGGATGGTGCCCGCCGCCAGCAGCAGCACGCCGATCTGGAGCGAGCGGTAGATGAAGGTGTGCAGCTCCTGCAGCCCGCGCTGGTCCTCCCGGGTCCGGGCAAACCAGCCGTCCTTGACCAGATAAATGTGCGCCAGCGCCAGCGCCAGCAGGAAGGCCGCGTAGCTCGAGACGATGGTCAGCACGTGGATGATCAGCCAGGTGTTGTGCCGCAGCACCGGCACCAGCGGGTGGATGGACGGGTCGAGCACAGTCGGCTGCATGTCGGCCAGGATGAGCGAGAGCACCGCCGCCGGGCAGGCCGCCAGCAGGAACCACCGGCTGCGGTAGATCGCCTCCAGCACCACGGCAAAGAGCACCACCCCAAAGGCCACCCAGATGACCGTCTCGTACATGTTCGTCACCGGCGGGCGGCCGGAAATGAGGATGCGGTAGTAGAAGCCCACCACCTGCAGCACAAAGCCGGTCAGCACCAGCCCCCAGCCCGCCAGGTAACCCGGGCGAGCCATCCAGCGGCCGGTCACCGCCAGCACGATGAGCGCCAGCAGGTAGCAAATCCAAGCCCAGCGGAAGGGGTGGAAGTCCTGGTAATACTTTTCCGCCGCGAGCAAGGACGAGGACGGGTAGACCGACGGCGAGAGCCCCCGCAACTGCGACGCCAGCTCGCCCAGCTTGGCGTTGAAGGCCCCGCCGTCCCCGGCCAGGTAAGCGTCGCGCATGGCCATGGCGTTGGCGAAGACGGGCTGGGCCTGCGCGGGCGGGTAGCTGTCGCGAAGCCCGGCCAGCGGCGACCATTGCCCGGTCGGCTCGCTCGGGTGCGGCACGATGGCCACCGCGGTGCCGCCGAGCCACTTCATCAGGGTGATTCGCTTGGTGTCGAGGGAAAGCGCCTGCTCCTCGAGCGGCTCCAGCTCCGCGCGCTCGTTGGCGGCGCGCTTCATCCGCGCCCGTTGCAGCAGCTGCTGGAGCGCCGGATTCACCGCGAATTCGCTCAGCGAAAAGTACTGACGGTCCGGGTCCACCCCCAGCGCCTCCTTGAGCGGACGGTGGCCCAGGTAGATGATGGGGCGGGTCTGCCAGGCCTCCGGCCGCAGCCAGACGTCGAGCATCACCCGGTCGGCGTCGATGCCGCGGTTCTCCGCCGGCACGCTGCGCGTCATCCGCTGGACGAAGGTGGGCTTGCCGTTGGGGTAGTAGACGGAGCTGCCGTGGATGGTCAGCAGCGCCTCGCCGGTCAGTGTGGTCATCGGCTTGGTCCGGCCCTGGTTCTGCACCGCCAGCCGCCCGAGCGCCTCGGTGTCGATTCCCACGTCCGGGATCGGCGCGGTTGCCTGTGGCGCGCTTTCGGTTACGGGCGGCATCGCCTGCAGCGCCGGGGCGGCCAAGAGCGCCGCGCATAAAATCGGGAAGAGTCTCATTGCTTGTTCTCCATCGCGGCGGTCTGGGCCTCGCGGTCCACCGCCCGGGCTTCGCGGCCGTAGCCCTTCATATAAAAGAGCATGAAAATGCCGACGCAAATGCCGAGCGAACCGACCCACTTCAGCAGCCAGCCCGGGTCGTAAAGCACCTGCAGGCGCGACTCGGTCAAGTCGTGCCGGTTCCAGCCCGCCTGCGAGAACTTGTAGGTCTGCCCGGTCACCGCGCGCCAGAAGCTGTCCGGGTAAAGCGCGGGCGTGTTCATGTGGGCTTCGCCGCGGGCGGTGGTGCCGGCTTCCCGGTCGGTGAAGACAAGTTGGCTGATGAAGTCGGCCGGCGTGTCGGTGCCCGGATCGCGCGGCACGCTGAAGCTCTCCAGCTTGACGTCGAAGTGCAGCGGGATGATCTCCGGCCCGAACCAGACCTGCACCGGCCGTCCGTCCAGGTAGAGCGGATGGGTGATGCCGCCCAGCAGCCAGGCGGGCTCGGTCGCGCGGCCGTCCGGCGCGGCCAAGTGGGCGCGGATGCCGCGCATCATCGGCTGGCCGCCGCCCGCGGCCGGGTCCAGATTAAGCGCCCCGGCGGACTCCTCCGTCACGCTGCCCATCTGCGCCTGGGGCAGCAGGCGCCGCAGGGTCAACTGCCAGTCCGCCCAGCCCAGCGGCAGGGTTTCGCCCTCGCGCAGTTCGCCTGAGCCCACTACTTGGTTCTCGCGGAGGAGGCGGTAAGCGATGGCGGCGCGGTCTTCGGTCGGGGTCAACTGCAGGGTCGGCTTGGGCGGCTCCATCGAGGCGCGCGCGCCGAAGAGCTCGATCCGCACGCCGGGGTTGTTCGGCTCGTCGCTTTTGCTCACGGGGCGACCGGAACTGATGTCAAAATCCGGCCAGTATTCCGGCACCACCACCTGCAGGCTGCCGTTGGCGGCAAGCGTCGCCTTGCCGAGCAGGTCGCTCAGCGGCCAGCGCTCGGCCGCACCGCCGGGCCCGGTCATGATCAAATCAAAGCCACGCGGGTCGTTCCGGTTCTCCTCAAAGGTAAAGCGGTAGCCGGAGGCGCGGCCCAGGTCGGTGGTAATGACCGGCTGGTCGGCGTGCTGGGCGAGCACCACGTGCATCTCGCGGAAGAGGGCCTCCGGCGGCAGGTTGGGGAAGTCCACCGGCGCGGGCCGGCCGATTTCCTCCTCCGGGCCGAAGCTGGGGTGGATTTCGATCTTCGCCATCGTGAAGAGCGGCTGGGTCAGCACCTCGCCCAGATCGACCAGGAAGGGCAGCTCCAGTTCCTGGTTCATCATCCCGCTGCTCATGGCCAGGTCCAGCCCGACCGGCGCGAGCGGGGCGATGGAGGGCTCCACCACCGGCTGGCGCTGGAGCTGCTCGGAGTAGCCCGAAACCACCAGCTGCAGATCCGTGCCCGGCAACTCCATGTTGAGCGGCGCCTCCGGCGTGGGGCCGTAGGCGTCGACGGGAAAGTCCATCTGGTCGATGCCGCCGTCGGCCGCGCTCTGCACCTTGAGCAGGGTTTTGCCGGCAAAGAGCTGGTCGCGGGCGGGGCCGTCGGTGTGGAGCGTCACGTAACCCTCAAAGCCCCAGATCATCCCGATCATCGAGCCGATCAGCAGCGTGATGATGCCCATGTGCGTGACCACAAACCCGGTGTGCTTGCGCTGCCAGGGCCAGCGGCTGAGCGCGGCGGCGGCCAGGTTCACGCAGAGCAGCGCCAGAAAGAGGATAAAGAAAGTGGCGTTGTAGATGTAGTAAAGCGCTACTGGCGTGTCGTAGACGGACTCCACGATCGTGGCCGCGCCGACCACCACCGCGATCGTCACCAGCAGCACCACGGCAAACTTGACCGAGCCGAAGATCGCGACGGCCGCCCAAAAGAGCGACTCCCGCCGGCGGCGGAAGATGAGCTCCTTGCGCTCCACCGGGTCGAGCGGGGTCTTCGGCACCGGCGGATTCACCGGCTTCTGGGGTGTGGTCGTAGCCATAGGGAGAACGTGAAAAATTACACCATCTCCGGCCGGCGGGAAGGCGAAGATTCATCCTGCCCGCGCGGCGGTTGCGGCTGGTCCGGCCCGGGCGCAACTGAGCGGCGGCGGGAAAGCTCCCACCACTGCCAGGCCCAGCAGGCCAGAAACATGCCGATGAGCATCCCGCCCACCATCGCACCCAGGATCAGAAAAAATTGGGCCTGCGGATGAGCCAGGCTGAACGTGGCCGCCGCCTCCATGCCCGCGACCATCCCGCCCACCATGCCGACCAGCCCCCAGGCCGCGTGGCGCCAGCGGGCACCCCGCCCGGCCGCGCGCAGGCGGTCGGTCGTGACCAGCGCCATGGCGGGAAGGCCCGCCAGCACCATCCCGCCGTACATCCAGTTGAGGAAACCCAGATGGCCTCCCAGGCAGCAGGCGCAGTGCACGGTGTCGCCCGCCACCACCGAGCGGAAGCCGAGGTCCGCGCTCCAGCCAAAGAGCATGCCCAGATTGCCGACCGCCAGCATGCTCCAGAGCATCTGCAGGTTGAGCGACTGCCGCCACTGCGGCCACAGAAACCAGACAAACGCGCCCGCGCCCGCACCAAAGAGCGTTGCCAACAGCGTGCCCGTCGCCCCGAGCGCCGCCAGGTAGGCCACCAGCGGCCCCTGCACCAGCATGGCCAGGGCAAAGAGCGCCGGCACCGGGCCTCGAGCCGCCCAGTGCGCGGCCAGGTCGAGCCGGGCCGTCCAAGCCGGATTGGCGCGCGCGGCGGCGGCCAGCTCGGCGTCCTCCTGCCAGCCGTCGCTCAGGGCGCGCTCCAGGCGCAGCGCCCGCCAGGTCACCGTGATGCTGGAGGCCATCATGAGCAGCGCGGCCGCGATCGGGTGGAGGATGCCGGTCACCGCCAGGGCAATGCCGGCAAAGTTGTAGACGGCGGCAAAGCCGAGGTTGCGCGCCAGCCCGCGGCGGACCTTGCGCGCCACCACCAACGCGGCCGGCACCGCGGTGAGGTCGTGGCCGTAAAGCTGCGCCCCGGCGGTTTCGCGCGCGAGCTGCGAGCCCCCGGCCAGCGCGAGCGCGGCGTCGGCGCGCGCCATGGCGGGAGAGTCGTTGATGCCGTCGCCGACGAAGAGCACGCAGCCGCCGCGGGCGGCGGCGTCGCGCCGGAGCCCGTCCACGAGCCCGGCCTTCTCCTCCGCGCTCAAGCCGCTGCGGGTGGCCGGTAGCGTCGGCAGGGCAAGCTGCTCGGCCCGGCCGGGCTGGTCGCCGGTCATCACCTCGGTGCGGATGCCCAGCGTGGCCAGCATTTCCAGCGCGCGGGCGGCGCTCGGGCGAAGGGTTTCGCGGAGCACGGCCAGCCCGGCCAGGCGGCCGTTCTCCAGCACGTAAACGCGATGGGCTTCCTCTCCGGCCACCTTCAGGCGCCGGGTAAGCTCGTCGATTTCGCGGCCAAAGGACCGGCCCTCGAGCAGGCGGGCGTTGCCGATTTGGAGGGTGCGGACGCCGCCCCCGGCGCGGACTTCCGCCTCCACCCCGCAGCCGGGCAGCACGCGATGGGAAAGCACCTCGATCCCCTCCTCCACCCGTTCGCGGTGAAAGGCCTTGGCCAGCGGATGCGCGCTGTGGGCTTCGACCGCCGCGATGCGCGCGAGCAGCCCGGCCCGGCCGGTTTCCTCCACCGCGACAAAGTCGAGCAGGGCGAGCGCGTCCTCGCTCAGGGTGCCGGTCTTGTCGAAGACGACCGTGTCGGTCCGGGCGAGGCGCTCGACAAAGTCCCCGCCGCGGGCGACGACGCCGCGCTTGGCTAGGGCGTTGAGCGCGCTCCAGACGGCAATGGGCGTGGCCAGGCCGAGCGCGCAGGGGCAGGCCACCACCAGCACGGCCAGCGCAAAGAAGAGCCCGTTGGCCCAGCCCAGGGCGGCACTCCAGAAAACAAAGGTGCCGATCGCGAGCACGCTCACCGTCGGCAGAAACCAGGCGACGATGCGGTCGGCTTCGCGCTGCCAGGCGCTTGGCTGGGCGCGGGCCTCAGCCACGGCGGCCAGCAGGCGGTCGAGCTGGCGCTCGGTGCCCGGCTGGGTGGCGGTGATTTCCAGCCGCTCGTCCAGGACGACGCCGCCGGCCAGGATGGGGTCGCCCGGCCGCCGCACCACGGGCACGGACTCGCCGGTCAGCGCGGCCTCGCGGACCAGCGCCGTGCCGGTGGCGACGGTGCCGTCCAGCGCGACGCCCTCGCCGGGCAGAACCACGACGCGGTCGCCGGGGCGGATCTCCGCCACCGGGACGGTGGCGCCGTCCGGGCGGCGGGCCTCGCCGAATTCGCGCTCCAGCGCGGTGGCGGCGCTCCAGGCGGCCTGGCGCCGGTTCTCGCCCAGCACCCGGCCGAAGGTGTAGATGGCCAGCAGGATGGCGACGACCTCGTAGTAAACGTGGCCCGCGCCGGTGAACGTGCACACGACCGAGGCGAAGAAAGCGCCGAAGATCCCGGCCAGGAAAAGCTGCTCCACCACCAACCGGCCCCGGCGCGCGGCGGCGATCGCCTCCGCCGTGAGCGGCAGGCCCACCAGGACATAGACCACCACCGCGGCCAGCGCGAGCAGCCCGTGCAGAAGCAAGCGGGTGGAGAGATCGGGCGGTGAGAGGTTCACTGCCAGACCAAAAATCATCGACTGCGCGGAAACGACCGCGGCCAGGCCCAGGCGCAGCCACTGCAGGCTGCGGGCGCGTTCCTCCGCCGTCACGTCCGGGCCGTGGCAACACGACGGGGGCGCGGCCGGCGGCGCTTGGCTGGAGCAGCAGGTCGACATGGTGAGAGGAGAATCGCCCCAAATATGCCCTGCCCGGCTGCAAACCGCGAGGCCAAAGCGCTTTGCGCGGAAAAGTATTAGGAGGCCTCCCGGAGCCTAAAGTTGGGCTGAAAATGGCCCGCCCGGCTTTTTTCCGGCCCAAGGTTGTGTTATGAACACGGGATGGAGTTTGTCTACCTCGCCAGCCTGGCGGCCATCATCATGTTCCTGGGGCTGCCCGTGTGGGTGCGCTTCCCGCTGGTGTGCCTGCTGGCGGGGGCGCTGCTGACCGCCGTCGGGGTTTGGGTGATGGCTTCCTACCACTTTCACATGCCGGTCGACAGCGAGAGCGGCAGCGTGCAATATTTCTACGGCATGGCCTGCGCTTTTGGCGGGCTCAGCCTGATGGCGCCCGCCTCGCTGATGCTGGCTGTGCGGCGCTACCAGAAGCGCCTGGACCACGCCCGGGCCGAAGACGCCGCCGGCCGCACCCCCGACCTCCCCGCCCTATGAGCGCAATCAACACCATCCTGGGAATCGTTTTCCTCGTCCTGCTCATCGCCAACCTGGTGGCGCTGCCGCAGCGCTTTGCCTGGAGGCGGCCGGGCTGGCGCGGCTGGGTGCACGGGCTGGGGATTTTCACCACCGGGGCGACGCTGGGGCTGCTCTGCATTGGCGGGCTCGTCACCAGCCACGGCGCGGGCATGGCGGTGCCGGACTGGCCGAACACCTTCGGCTACAACATGTTTCTCTTTCCGGTTAGCGGCTGGGTCAGCGGGATTTTCTACGAGCACACGCACCGGCTCTGGGCCTCGGGCGTGGGCTTGCTCACCATGCTGCTGGCGGTCGGCATCGCCTGGAGCGACTCCCGCCGGTGGATGCGCTGGCTGGGCCTGGGCGCGGTGGCGCTGGTCATCTTCCAGGGCGTGCTCGGCGGTCTGCGGGTGACGGAGGCGGCCAACTGGATCGGCATCTTCCACGGCTGCCTGGCGCAGGCCTTCCTCTGCCTGGTGGCGTTTCTGACGCTGGCGACCTCCCGCTGGTGGCTGGAGACCTCCCGCGAGGCGACCGCCGAGGGTGCGCGCATCCCGGCGGGCTGGGTCAAGCTGGCGGTGATCGCGGTCGCGCTCATTTACGGGCAGCTCATTCTGGGCGCGTCGATGCGGCACGCGCACATGGGCCTGGCGGTGCCGGACTTCCCGACCGCGTACGGGCAGATCATCCCCGCCATGGACGACGCCGCGATGGAGGAAATCAACGACGGGCGCTTCCTGAAGGGCGAAAGCGCGACCACCCGCACGCAGATCACGATCCACCTGGCGCACCGGCTGGGAGCCGTGCTGGTTTTCGTCGGGATCGTGGTGGCGGTGGATCGCCTTCTGCGCCGGCGCCAGACGGTGCCCGCCGCCCTGCAACGCGGGGCCTGGTCGTGGCTGTTGCTGGTGGGCGTGCAGATTCTCCTCGGCGCCTGGGTCGTCTGGAGCAACAAGGCCGCGGACATCGCCACCGTGCACACCCTCATCGGCGCGCTGATTTTGGTGACCGGCGTGATGCTGGCGGTCATGGCCGCCCGCCTGCAGTGGTGGGAACGGCGGCTCCCGGCGCCCGCGCCCGCCCCGGTTGACCAGACCGCAGCGGCGCCGGTCGGTTAGCGGAATCACCCACTCACGGCGCGATTGCACGGAGACCGCTTCTTCGGTAAGGGTTATCCGCCCATGAGCCAAAAGATTCGACGTTGCATTACCTTTTTTGAAAAAGAGGGAGAGGACTTCATCGGTGATATCACCATTAGCGCGCAAGAATTTGAAACAATAGCAGAATGGTTACCGCCCAGCGAAGACGACCCGCTCCGCTATTACGTCTACATTCTCGAGGGAGCCGTGCTTGAACGGACAAGAAAACTACTCATCGGGAGACTCCCGGACGAAGACCACGCGTACTTCTTGGAGCTTGTTAAAAAAGTCCCGCGTACCCGCGCCAGTTGGGTTTTGGCCGCTGGGATAGGCGCAACGAGGGAGCTTATCAAAATTGATAAGTGACCGAGGAGCAACACCGCCCAGCGGTCAAAAGACACTGGCCTTGAAAAGGTTGCGGTTCTTTTCCGCCGTGGCGTTGTCGTTCGTCTGTCACAGGTATATTTGATACCTGCTCCTTCCTCTCTTCTAGCCACGACGGAAAACTCCTCGCAACGCGGGCCGCGTGGGACTTTTGTAACAAGCTCTATAGGCCGAAGCCGAATCGTAAGTCCCGGCCGCACTGGCTGAAGTCACCGCCTACTCCCAATCTGCCTCACGCCGGATTTTCGGGTGCGCGCGGTGCGGAACGGGCTAGGTTGGCTTTATGCCGGGCGATTCGCTTACTTGGAACCAGCGCTACCGGGACCACGACACGCCGTGGGACCAAGACGGAGCGGCGCCGCCCTTGCTGGAGGCGCTCGACACCCATCGCATCCGCGGACGCGTGCTGGTGCCCGGCTGCGGCGCGGGCCACGACGCGGTGGCGATCGCGCGGGCGGCCCAGGGTTACGCCCAGATTGTGGCGGTGGACATCGCGCCGCTCGCGATCGAAAAGGCCCGGCGCCTCTATCCAAACTTCGAGATCGACTTCGCCGTGGCGGACTTTTTGGACCCGCCGGAAGGCTTCGAGCACGACTTCTACTGGGTGGTGGAGCACACGCTGCTCTGCGCGCTGGACCCGGATAAGCGCCCCGACTACCTGGCCGCCGTCCGGCGCTCGCTGAAGCCAAACGGGCTCTACCTGGGCATCTTCTTCCGCAATCCCAAGGGCTCGGAGGTGCCTGGCTACGAGGGCCCGCCCTGGCCGATCACGGTGCCGGAAATCGACGCGCTCTTCGACCCGCACTTCAAGCTGCTCGAGCAGTTTACGCCGGAGCGCTCCTTCCCCGACCGCGAAGACCGCGAGCTGGTGCGGCTCTACCGCAAGACCTCGTGAGCATCGACCGGGCGATCTTCGAGGCCCTGCTCGAGGCGGGCGGCGGGCATGTCTCCGGCGAGCGGCTGGCCCGGCGCGCGGGGGTGAGCCGGGCGGCGATCAAGAAGCACGTCGATCACCTCACGGCGGTCGGCTATCCCATCGCGGCGGCGCCGCGCCAGGGCTACCGCCTGCCGGACGGGCAGCTCCCGGACGTGTGGTGCGCGGAGGAGATCAGCGCCCGGCTGGCCCGGACCCCGCGTGCGCGGCCGGTGGACTGGCGCCCGGTCATCTTCCGCGAAACCGCAAGCACCAACGACCTCGCCCTGCGCGAGGGCCAGGCCGGCGCGGCCGAGGGCTTTGTCGCGCTGGCCGAGAGCCAGAGCTCCGGGCGCGGGCGCGCGGCCCGGGCCTGGAGCAGCCCGCCCGGGACGGGGCTGTGGTGCTCGCTCCTGCTGCGGCCGGAGGGCCCGCCCGCCACGGTCACCCGGCTCACGCTGGTGGCGGCCGTCGCTCTGGCCGAGGCGCTGGAAGCGGTCACGCCCGGGCTCAAGGTGGGCATCAAGTGGCCAAACGACCTGCTGGTGGGCGGACGCAAGCTGGGCGGCATTTTGACCGAGGCGCAGGTCGAGCCCGGCGGCGTCCAGTTTGCGGTGGTCG
Source organism: Verrucomicrobiota bacterium (assembly GCA_038745425.1). Classification (GTDB taxonomy): domain Bacteria; phylum Verrucomicrobiota; class Verrucomicrobiia; order Methylacidiphilales; family UBA1321; genus CAWUJC01. The sequence continues at coordinate 27,817 of JBCDLL010000024.1, forward strand.
GCTTCGGGCTCAACGTGGACCGGCAGCGGGAGGACTTCCCGCCCGGGTTGCGCGGGCAAGCGACCAGCCTGCGGATCGAGGCGGGTCGGGCGCCCCGGCGCGCGGAACTATTGGTGGCGGCGCTGCTCCAAATGGAACGCTACTACCGCATGCCCTTTGCGGCGGTGCGCGAGTTGTGGAAGGCGCGCTGCGTGACGCTGGGCCAGCGGGTGGAAATCCGCTCCAACGCGGAGAACGCGGACTCGCCGGTCGAGGCGGCGGGCGAGGCCGTGGACATCGACGAGCGCGGGGCGCTGCTCCTGCGCGGCGAGGACGGCACGCTGCGCACGATCGAGGCCGGCGACGCCGTGAGCGCACTCGCGCCGTGACGGGCTTGCCGCCGGCAGCCTGCCAGGTAGATTGGATGGATGTTGAAGATCACGGCGCTATGGGCCCTGGGCATGCTTCCGGCAGCGGCGGTCGACGGCGGCCCCGAAGCGACCGCGAAGACGCTTGCCCAGGCGGCCGGGCTGAAGGCCTTCGGGAAGATTCGCAAGGTCGAGTTCACCTTCAACGCCCAGGTGGGCGAGCGCCACATCCAGCGCGTCTGGGCCTGGTGGCCCCAGGAGAAGCGCGTGCGCAGTCTGGACCAGAGGCTGGACTTTGCCTTGCTGGAGGTGACCAACGAGGTCAAGGCCATCCACGCCAAGTTCATCAACGATGTGTATTGGCTGACGTTTCCGTTTCAACTGGTCTGGGACAAGTCGGCCACGATTGAGCCGGTCAAGGAGGGCGTGAAGGCGCCGCTGTCCGGTCAGCCGATGTCGAAGCTGACGGTTTTTTATCCGGCGAAAGGCAAAAAAGCGCCCGGTGACGCCTACGACCTGTTTTTCGACGAATCGGGCCTGATTCGTGAATGGATCTACCGCAAGGACCGCAACAGCCAGAAGGCGGATCTGACCACGACTTGGGAGGGCTACCGAGACTATGACGGCTGGAGGATTGCGCTGGACCACAAGGGGCAAGACGGTTTCCGGGTGTGGTTTACCGACGTGAAGGTGGAGTGAGCCGCTTGCGCAACGCGGAGGAGGCGATAGCTTGACTCATGCTGGCGCGACTCTTCCTCCTGTTCTTTTCCACCGGTTTCCTGCTGGCCGCCGCGGCGGATTGGCCCACTTGGCGCGGCCCGGCCGAGAACGGCAGCTCGCCGGAGAAAACTCTCCCCGAGACTTGGGCGGACGGCAAAAACGTGGCCTGGACAGCCGACCTCCCCGGCCCGGGCGCGGGCACGCCGTTGGTCCTTGGCGAGCGCGTCTTCCTGCCTTCGGTCGATGGCGAGGAAGTGACCGCCATCTGCCTCGACGCCACAACCGGAAAGCAGCTCTGGAAACAAACGGTGGGGCCGAACAAGGGCTTCCCGCGCAAAGGCAACTCGGCGCAACCCTCCCCCGCCTCGGACGGCGAGCGGGTGGTGTTCCTGACCGGCACCGGCTGGCTGGCGGCCTTTGACCTGGACGGCAAGGAGCTGTGGAAGGAAGAGGTGACCAAGTCGCTCGGCCCGTTCAAGCAGAACTTCGGCTACGGGGCGACGCCGGTCTTCATCGACGGCAAGCTGGTCATGGCCAACCTGGTGCGCGTTCCCCACGGCAAGTCCTTCGTCGTGGCCTACGATCCCGCCACCGGCCAAGAGCTCTGGAAAGTAGAGCGGCCGACCGACGCGGAGAAGGAAAGCGGGGCCACTTATGCGTCGGTGGTGCCGATCGAATTTGACGGCAAGCCAGCCGCGCTGGTCGCCGGCGGGGACGTCATCACCATCCACGATCTGGCCGACGGCAACGAACTGCTGCGGCAGGACTACGCCGGCAAGAAGAAGCAAAAGCACTGGCGCCTGGTGGCGACGCCCACCGTGGACGGCGACATCGTTTACTTCCAGGATCCGCGCGGCGGTCGGGTCACGCGCTACGAATTGGCGGACGGCAAGCTCAACGAAACGTGGAGCCACAAGGGCAAGTACGGCGACGTGCCCTGCCCGCTGCTCTACGAGGGCCTGCTCTTTATCCTCAACGGCCGCGACCGCGTGCTCTATTGCTTTGATCCCAAGGAAGGCACCAAGCTCTGGGAGGAGAAGCTGCCGCTCTCCGGCCCGCTGCGGGCCTCGCCGGTTGGCGCGGGTGGGATGGTCTACTGCGTGAGCGAGGACGGCGTCGCGACGGTCTTCGCGGCCGCGCGCGAGCCGAAGCAGGTCGCCAGTTTCCAGACCAAACGGCCCGGCACGCTGGCCACCCCAGCGGTGGCGGGCGGCGCCCTTTATCTGCGCGACGACGAGCGGTTGACGAAGGTGGCCCCTTAGGCAAGCCTGAGGAGGTATGCGGCGCGGCGTCTCTCTGGCAATCACCACGGCTCTGCTTGGCCTGCTTGTCGGCTGCGGCCGCGCGCCGCAAGCACCACCCCCGGCGCCGGCGCCGCCCACGGTCGATGGCACCACGCCGGTCGTTTTCTTGGACGCCGACGCGGCCGGGGAATTCCTGTCTACGCCGGACGACTACCTGGAGCGCCTCAATCTCTTCAACATGCAGTTGCGCCTGGGCACGGACGAAATCGTCTCGCCGGAAGAGTTCGCCGCCTTTGCCGGGGAGCAGGCGCGGGAGTGGGCGCCCGCCGAACAAGAGCGCCTGACCCGCATCCTGGCGCGCTACGAGGACAAGCTGGCGAGTTACGGGCTGGAATGGCCGGAGGAAGTCCGGCTGATCAAGACGACCGGGGCGGAGGAATTCGAAGCCGCCTACACCCGGGGCAACGCCATCATCCTGCCGGAGGCGGTGCTGCGCCTGGACGACGGCGCGGTGGCCGCCTTTGTTCTGCACGAGCTTTTCCACATCTACAGCCGGCACGCTACGCCCGCGCGCCGCGACGATCTCTATGCCGTCATTGGTTTCCAGCCGACCACCTGGTCGCCGCCCCTGCTGGAGCCGTTCGTTGCCAACTTGGAGCCCGAAGAATGGCCGCGCCTGGACCGGCGCCGCGACATCCCGCTGCCCTACCCGATCGTGGACTCGGCCATTGTGAACCCGGACGCCTTCCACCGCCAGCACGTTATCCCAGTGACGATTGGCGTACGCGAGGTCTTTGCCGTACCGGTCCTGTTTTCGCGGGAGGACGATCCCGTGGCCGCCGCCGAGATGGGGCTGGAGAACATCATGGGCCTGCGCCTGCTCATCGTGGCGCCGGACGAGCTGGGGAGCTGGGACATGGACCGGGAAATGCACCAGCGACGGGAGGCCTTTGCCGTGCTCGACCAGGTCCACGGCTTTTGGCAGAAGATCGGCCGCAACACGGACTACGTGATCCACCCGGAAGAGGTCCTGGCCGACAACTTCGCGCTCCTGATCCTAGACCAGAAAGACCTGCCCTCGCCCGAAATCCTGGAAAAGCTCGACGCCGCCCTGCGGAACAAGGAATCTGCCCCATGACCCTGGCCGACCTCATGGCGCAAACGCTGACCACCGACACCGGGCTGGAGGCCACCGTGCCGTGCCAGATCAGCACTGTGCGCGAGGCCACCACCAAGACCGGCAAGCCCTACTACGAGGTCGAAATCGCCGACGCCACCGCGAGCGAGAAATTCAAGGTCTGGCAGGACAGCCCCGCCTTTGCCCAGTGCCGGGAACTGCAGGGCGGCGACTGCGTGGCCGCCTCCGGGCGCTTCTACCGCAACAGCTACGGGCTGAACGTGGACGAGCTGGACCTGGCCGCGCTGGACCCCGGCGCCAAGGAGGAGCTCTTTGCCGGCCCGCCCGAGCGCCGCGAACAGCTCGAGCGCGAGGAAGCCTGGGTGCGCGCCTGCGTCGAGGGCCTGGACGACCCCCGCCTGCGGCGCCTGGGCCTCGCCTTTCTGGAGCAACACGGCGAGCGCTTCCGCCGGGCGGCGGCGGCGCGGGACTACCATCACGCCCGGCGCGGCGGCCTGCTGGAGCACACCGCGCAAATGCTGCGCACCGCTAACGCGCTCGCCACCGCCTACCCGGACGTGAACTGGGACCTGGTCAAAACGGGCGTGCTCTTTCACGACAGCGGCAAGCTCTGGGAGAACGGTTACGAGGAATTCGGCTTCGTCAGCCCGCTGCTACAGATCGGAGAAATGCTCGGGCACATCCCCATCGGCATTGAGTTGGTCAACCAGCTTTGGCGCCAGCTCGACGCGGAGGGCGATCCCGCCTTCGCCGCCGAGGGCGTCCCGACCAAGGAGCAAGTGCGGCTGCATCTGCTCCACCTCATCGCCAGCCACCACGGCCTGCGTGAGTACGGCAGCCCGGTGACCCCGCGCTCGCCCGAGGCCTGGATGCTCCACTACATCGACAACATCGACGCCAAGCACGAAATCCTGCGCGGCGCCTACGCGGAAAACCCCGAGGTCGCCGCCGGTATCTTCGAGCGCAAACGCCCGCTGGAGGGCCGCCCCGTGCGCCCCCTGCCCAAGTGGAAGCCACAGGAAAACGAGCTGCCGCTGGAGGAGGGGTGACGGTTTTTTTTGCTCCGCCGCTGGGGTCAGCGGCGGCTACCGGATGAAGGCAACGCCAAGCCGGGGTAGCCGTCGATGTCCCCATCGACGGAGTTCCTTGCGGTCAGGTTAAGCAATGCGTTCCGCCGCGATTCCCGTCCGGCTTTCGAGGCGGGCAAGGGACTGCCCGCCCTACCAGGCACAAGGCAGCTCTACGCCTCCACCAAGTTGGCGGCGATGTAATCGAAGCTGGTTTGGAGCGAGTCGAACGGGTCGCCGGGGCAGACATCCTGCTCGACGATAAACCACCGGCAACCGCCGGCTTCGGCTTCGCGGATGATGGCGGGGAAGTCCAGCGTGCCGTTGCCGATCTCGCAGAAGAGCGGCTTGCCCTCGGGGGTAAAGCAGTAGTCCTTGAGGTGCAGCAGGGGCAGGCGCCCCTTCAGCTTGCGCATCCAGTCCACCGGGTTGCCGCCGCCGTACTGGATCCAGTAAGTGTCGGGCTCGCCCTGGAGGAAGTTGGCCGGCACGCGCTCGTAGATGCGCTCCAGGATGGTCTGCCCGCCAAACTGCACAAACTCGGTGCCGTGATTGTGGTAGCACAGGGTGATGCCCGCGCCCGCCATGGCCTCGCCCGCCTTGGCCAGCTTGGCGATGAGCTCGTCCCAGTCCGCCTCCTTGGCGGGGTCCACCCCGGCCGGGTGCGGGTATGCTGTGTGGGTGCAGTTGAGTGTTTGGAGCCGCTCAATCACTTTGGGCGTGTCGTCCACGATTTCCAGCGCGGGCTCGTGGGTGGCGCAGCAGGTCAGCCCGTTGTCGGCCAGCATCGCATTGAGGTCCGCCTCCGGCATCGGGCAGATCCCGCTGACCTGGACGGCCTGGTAGCCGATTTCGCGCACCTTTTTCAGCGTGGCGGCGACGTCGGCGGGAGTTTTGCAGTGGTCCCGCAGGGTGTAGAGAATGGCGGCAACTTGATCAATTTTCATAAGGCGGGGAGAAGGGCGCCGGCTTTAGAACGAGCCGGCCATGTCTTCGGTGGCGACCTCCACCGTTTCTTTTTTATGCGTGGAGCTGGCGATCTTTTTTTTTAGCAGTGCCTCGTAGGCACCGGCGTCTAGCGGTAACGTCACGGTTCGTTCCTCGAGCAAGGACTGGAGAATCGCGTTGCCCAACTCGACGGAGTGGATGCCCTCCGTCGCCGGGGCGATCAGCTCCGCGCCCTTGGTCGCGGCGTCGACAAAATTCTGGATGACCTCGGCGTGCTGGCCGCCGTGGCCAGGCAGGGGGATTTCCACGTTCCAGGTGCCGGGGCTGGCAAAACGCCCGGCTGCGCTCTGACAGAACTCGCTCATCGGCGTCTCGTTGCGGGTGTAGGTAAAGCGGTTACGCTCGATCACGACCTTGCCGCGCTCGGCCGCGACCTCCAACCGGTTGGTGCCGGGCGCTTCGCCCGTGGAGGTGATGAAGACCCCGTGCTTGCCGTTGTCGTATTCAAAATAGGCGGTAACATCATCCTCCACCTCGATGTCGTGGTAGCGGCCGATCTGCCCAAAGGCGCGCACCCGCTGCGGCAGGCCAAAGAGCCACTGGTAGAGGTCCAGGTTGTGCGGACACTGGTTGAGCAAGACGCCGCCGCCCTCGCCCGCCCAGGTCGCGCGCCAGCCGCCGGACTTGTAGTAGGTTTCCGTGCGGAACCAGTCCGTCACGATCCAGTTGACGCGGCGCACCTCGCCCAGCTCGCCGCCCACGATCAGCTCGCGCAGCTTGCGGTAGTAGGGATCGGTGCGCTGGTTGAACATGGCGGCGAAGACCTGGTCCCCGCCCCGGTAGGCAGCGATGAGGCGCTCGGCGTCGGCCTTGTGCACGCTGATCGGCTTCTCCACCAGCACGTGCTTGCCGCACTCCAGCGCCTTGATGCCGATAGTGGTGTGGCTGTAGTGCGGCGTGGCGATCAGCACCGCGTCGACCTTATCGCTTTCCAGCAGGGCGTCGCTGTCGGTGAAGGGATGGGCTTCCGGGTACTGGGCCAGGAGGTGTTCGTGGGAGTCGCAAACCGCGCTCAGTTCAACGCCTTCGACCTTTTCGTCCAGGATGGTGCGGGCGTGATTGGTCCCCATCGACCCCAGCCCAATAATGCCAAGTTTTAGCATAGCAGCTACCACCAATGACCCAGATTCGGCCGCAGGCAAGTAAAAATGACCCCGGAACCGGCAACAGGTTGCTCGCGGGACAAAAGGAGTTGCCAAGCGCATCCGCGGGCGTTGTATTGGGCGGCGGCTCAATCCCGCTTTTCTCATGTCCACGCTCTTTTCCCTCAAGGATGACATCGCCGTTGTCGTCGGCGGCACCGGCGGCCTGGGCGGTGCCATCGCCCAGGGCCTGGCCGAGGCCGGCGCCCGCGTGGCCGTCTGCGGCCGCAGTGAAAGCCGCGGCAACGAGCGCGTGAAGGCGATCACCGACGCCGGCGCCACGGCCAAGTTTTACCCCACCAACGCCCTCTCCGCCGAGAGCCTGGAGGCCTCCGCCCAAGCCGTGACCGAGGACTTCGGCACGCCGACCATCCTGGTGAACTCCGCCGGCGGCAACGACCCCAAGGTTACCGTCACCGACCAGCTCAAGTTCAAGGAGCTTAACCTGGAAGACTGGCGCGCCGCCTTCGACCTCAACGTGGTTGGCGGTTTTCTGCTGCCCTGCCAGGTCTTTGGCCCCGCCATGCTCAAGGCCGGGCGCGGCAGCATCATCAACATCGCCAGCGTCAGCTCGCACATCCCGCTCTCGCGCGTGGTCGCCTACAGCGCGAGCAAGGCGGCCGTGCTCAGCCTCACCATGTGGCTCTCGCGGGAATGGGCGCCCATGGGCGTGCGGGTCAACTCGATCACCCCCGGCTTCTTCCCCGCCAACCAAAACCGCCGCCTACTCTACCACGAGGACGGCACCCCCACGCCGCGCACGCAGGCCATCCTCAGCCACACGCCCATGAAGCGCTTCGGCAACCCGGACGAGCTCATTGGCGCGGCCGTCTACTTGGCCAGCGACCGCGCCAGCGGCTTCGTCACCGGCACGGACCTGCGGGTGGACGGCGGCTTCCTTAGCCAGACCATTTAGATGCCCCGACCCGACCCGCGCGCGTTGGTTTTGGCCGTCGACATCGGCACCTCCTCGGTGCGCAGCGCGCTCTTCGACGCCGCCGGCCGCCGCCTGCCCGGAACCACCGGCCAGACCGAATGCCGCCTCCTTCGCGACGTCGACGGCAAAGCCGAAATGGACGCGGTCGCGCTTGCCTCGGTTCAACTCCACGGTTGCCTCGCCCAAACGCTGCGGCGCTACCGGCGGGACCAAACTCTGCGCGGGCGGCCCATCGTGGCGGCGGGCACCTCCTGCTTCTGGCACAGCCTGGTCGGAATCGGCCCGTCCGGGGACGCCCTCACCACCGTCTACACTTGGGCGGACTCCCGCGGCGCGGCCGACGCCGCCCGCCTGCGCGCGCCCGCCGGCGTCGAAGCCCGCGCCCACCGCCGCACTGGCGCCATGCTGCGCGCCTCCTTCTGGGCGCCCAAACTGCGTTGGCTCCGGCGGACCCAGCCCCGACTGTTTAAGAACGTGGAGACGTGGATTTCGCCCGCCGAGCTCGCCGCCCGCTACCTGACCGACAGCGACCAGGTCAGCGTCTCCATGGCCAGCGGCACCGGGCTGATGAACTACCGCACCTGCCGCTGGGACACCGAGGCGCTCAAACTCGCTGGCATCGGCCGCGGCCAGCTCCCCGCCATCGGCGACGAGCCCGGGCGCTGCAAGCTGTCAGGTAATTTCAACGCCCCCGAACTGTCCGACACCCTCTGGTTTCCCGCCATTGGCGATGGCGCCGCCAGCAACCTCGGCTCCGGCGCCGTCCGGCCGGGCCTGGCCGCAATCAACGTTGGCACCAGCGCCGCCGTCCGCGTGGTGGTCGACACCCGCCAACACCCCCGCCAATCCGCGCCGCTGGGGCTCTTCGCCTACCGGGTAGACGAGCGCCGCGGGCTGCTGGGCGGCGCCGTCAGTAACGCGGGCAACCTCCGCGCCTGGTGCCTGCGCGAGCTCAACCTGCCCGATGACGAAGCCGCGATCGAGCGGGCGCTGGCCGGGCGCGATCATCCCCGCCACGGCCTGACCGTGCTGCCCTTCTGGGTGAGCGAGCGCGCCCCGACCTGGAACGAGGACCTGCGCGGCGCGGTGCTCGGCCTCTCCGGCGCGACCACCTCGCTCGACCTTCTGCAAGCCATCACCGAAGCCAGCTACCTGCGCCTGGCCGCGATCGCCCGGCAACTGGAAACCGCCCAGCGCCGCCCGCTGCGCTTCCTCGTTTCCGGCGGCATCCAGCAATCCCCGTCGTCCCTGCAGCGGCTGGCGGACGTCCTCAACGCACCGGTCGAGGCATCCGCCGAACCGGAGGCCAGCCTGCGCGGGGCCGCCATCTTCGCGCTGGAAAAAATTGGCGGCAAGGCGCAGCCCCTGGCCAAGGGCACCGTCTACCGCCCGCGCAAAAAGGCCGCCGCCGCCTACGCCGCCGCGCGGAAACAACAGGAAAAGCTGGAGCGGATGATGGCCGGAGCGGGCCGAGCGGCGGGGTTGGCTTAGAAAAAGCATGGCGACCCCGCGCCACGCGCTTATGATGTCGCGATGGCCGGCGCTCCCCCCGATCCCACCGTCATTCTTGGCGTGGATCCCTCCCTGCGCGGTACCGGCTTCGGCGTGATCGCCCACCACGCCACCGCCACCCAAACGCTGGACTTCGGTACCATCAAGGTCCCCGCCAAACAGCGGCAAAGCGAGGCGCTGGCGCAGATCCACGCCGAACTCAGCGCCCTGATCGCCCGGCACCGACCCACCGTCATGGCGGTCGAGGGCGTCATCTACGCGCAAAACTTCCGGACGGCGATCACGCTCGGCGCGGCCCGCGGCGCCGCCCTGCTGGCCGCCGCGCAAGCCGGTCTCGAGATCGTCGAATACGCGCCCAAGCGGGTCAAAGCCGCCGCCACCGGACGCGGCGGCGCCCAAAAGCAGCAGGTCGCCTTTATGGTCCGAGCCCAACTGGGCTTGACGGAAACGCCCGCTCCCGACGCCGCCGACGCCCTCGCCGTGGCCATGGCCCACGCCCAGGCCTCCCACCTCCCCGCCGGCGTCACCGGCGACGCCGGCCGGCTTTGAGAAGACGGAGGGCGGAACGGGTCGTAGCAGGACCATGATGGTTCTGCTACGGAGCGGACCCACCAAGAGCAACGCCAAGCCAGCGGAGGGCGGAGCTCCTGCTCCGCCGCGATTCCCCGTCCGGCATCGCGAGGCGGGCAAGGGACTGCCCGCCCTACCTTGCCCGGCGCCAGTCTTTCCCGCTAGTCACGCGACCGTCTCCATCCCGTTATCTGTAAAGCTTTACCCCAAGCCGGGTAGCCGTCGATGTCCCATCGACGGTGGTCCTTGCGCATCGGCCTGCCGATCCATTCCGCCGCTCGGGTCAGCGGCGGCTACCGGCACAAGGGCAGGCCAAACCAACGGAGGACGAGCTGCCGACTGCAAGGTCCGGCGGCTACCGGTTGTGAAGCATCACCTAGCCAGCCTCGGCCACTTGGCGCAGCCAGGTGACGACCGCTCCCGTCATCGCCAGCATGTGCCGGGGTTGCTCAAAGCTGTGGTCTGCGCCCTCCACCCGCACCAGCTCGGCGTTGCCGCCGGCCGACCGCTGGATCAGCTCGCTGTCGCCCGGCGGAATGATGTCGTCGGCGGTGCCGTGGACCAGGAGCCAGGGGATGTTGATCCCGGCTGCGCTCGGCGCGGTGCTCACCACCGTTTCGCGAAGGTCCCGCCAAAAAGCGGAAGACAGCGGGCAGGCCGGCTCCTCCCACATCGTGCCCTCGTCGGGAGTGACGCCGTCAAACTCCCGCTCGGCAAAGGCGCGGGTCTCCACCATCCCCGCGACCGAAACCAGCGCGCGGATGCGTTCGTCCGCAGCTGCCCGAAGCACGCCCGCCGCCGCCCCCATGCTGTGACCCAGGTAGGCGATCTTCTCGTAAGACCCGGCCACCGCGTCGATGACGCCGCCCAAATCCGCCACCTCTTTGGTGATGGTCGACGCGCGGAAGTCGCCCTCGGAATCCCCGTTGCCGGAAAAGGAAAAGCGCAGCGTGTCGAACCCGGCCGCATTCAACGCGAGCGCCGCCTCCACCAGCACGGGGCGGTCCTTGTTGCCGGTCACGCCGTGGCCAAGCAGCACAATCCAGTCCTCGCGGCGGAGCGGCTCGCGCCCGAGGCCGAAGGCGCCGTCCAGGCGCTCGCCTTCGGCGTTGGCCAGCGGAGGGGCCATCTAATCCTCGTCCTCGTCGCCATGGTCACGCCGGCGCCCGAGGAAAGTCAGCTCCGCCACACCGGACTTGTCGAGCTCGCCCTTGCCCGCCTTCACCAGCCGCTCGAATTGCTTGAAGGTGGCCTTGGCCAGCGGGACCTTGATCCCGGCGCTCTTCGCCAGGGCCAGCGCGATGCCGGAATCCTTGGCCGCGTGGTTGGCGGAGAAGTAGCACTCGTGGTCGCGGTCGATCATGTCGAAGGCGTCAGTCTCGAGCACGCGGGAATTCGCGCCGGTCTGGCTGAAAACTTCGACCAGCATCTTGGGGTCGAGGCCGAGCGCCTCGCCCAGGCCCAGGCCCTCGGCCAGGCCGGCGGTGTTGATGTTCATGACCATGTTGACCAGCGCCTTGACCTCCGCCGCGTTACCCGCCGGGCCCACAAAGCGCAGCGCCTTGCTCAGGTCCTCCAGCACCGGCTTGACCTCGTTGAAGACAGCCTCGTCGCCGCCGATCATCAGGTAGAGCTCGCCGCTGCGCGCCTGCGGAATGCTCGAAGCCATGCAGGCTTCCAGGCACTTGGCGCCCGCCTTGGCCGCGGCTTTTTCCAGCTTGCGGTGCACGTCCGGGGTCAGCGTCGCGCAGTTGATAAAGACCCGTCCTTTGGCGCCTTGGAAGAGATTCTCCTTACCAAAGAAGATGGCGTCCATCGCCTGGTCGTTGGTCACGACGGTGAAGACGACGTCGGCGTGGGCGGTCACCTCCGGCAGGGAAGTGAAGGCGTGCGTGTCGAGCTCGTTGGCGAGTTGGTCCGCCACGATGTTCTGGATGTCGTAGAGCGCCGTGAGTTGGTAGCCCTTGTCCTTGAGGCAGCGCGCCATGTTGCCGCCCATGCGGCCGAGGCCGACAAATCCGATCCGTTGGTCTTTCATCGTTGTGAAGGTGTTAGAGTTTGCCCAGCTCTTCGGCCCAGATGGCGCGCAGGTCGCGGCCCAGCACGACGGCGTCCTCCCAAACGTCGGGGAAGCAGCTCAACCCGTAACCGGAATCAACCGGCCCGAGCTCCGGCACCACCCAGAGCCGGCCCCGCGGCGGCGGCCCCGCCAGCCAAAGCGCCATGGCCGCGCGGACGAAGGGGCGGCACTGCTCGTACTCAGGGGAGAAGTTGCCCCGCCCGTCGGTGATCGGAATCTGGCAATGATGGCCGTTGAACGGGCGCATATGCCAGACGCTCGAAGCCTGGAAGACTTCGGGAAAGTCGAAGAGCCGTTCTTCGAAAAAGGGGGAGCTGAGGTGCTTGACCACGGCGGGGTGGGAGAAGTCGAAATTCAGCCGCGGGTACTTGCCGTTGCGCTCGCGGTACTGCTTCAGGATGGCGGCGATCTTCTCCGGCGTCTCGGTGCAGCGGGCGCGGTGGGTCTCGATGTGCACGTCCACGCCCAGGCGCTCGCCTTCGCGCATCAATTCCTCGATCATCGGGACGGCCTCCTCCACCGGGGTGTCGTGATGGCCTAGCTGCACGTTGACCGGTCCGTCGCCCAACTCCCGGCAGGCGGCCAGGTGGGCCGGGGCCTCGCTCGCCTCCGCGAAGAAGTAGCCGCCCGTGTGGCGCAAGCCGTGTTTGGCGAGCAGCTCTTTCAACTCCGCGCCGTCCGCCGGGCAGGTGATGGCGTCAAAGCCGGCTTGCTTGACCGCGGCCAACTTCTGGTCCCGCGTCCAGGGCGCTTCGGGCGTCGGGTAGCCGGAAAAGGTCCACTCCGCGGCGGTCAGAATGAGTTCGGGTGAGGAGGACGCGGCCATGAGGGGCTTTTCCCCAACTTGCCCGAGCCGGCCGGGCCTGCAAGGAAGAATCGGCGACTACAGGAGGGCGCGGGTAAAGAGGTCCGGCCCCACGGCGCGGCGCTCGAGGATTTCCACCGGCAGGCGCTTGCGCAGGCGGTGCCCGGCGGGGAGCTCGACTCCGCACGCACCCTGCCCAAGCAGGCAAGGCGCGTGGAAGCAGGCCAGCTCGTTCACCAGCCCGGCGGCAAAGGCCTCGCCCAGCAGGCGGCCGCCGCCCTCCAGCAAAACGTTGACCACGTCCAGCGAGGCGAGTTCAGCCAGCACCTCCCGCAGCGACGGTCCCTGCGCGACAATGGTGCGCTCCAGGTGCTCGTCGGTGAGCAGGTGGCATTTCTTCGGCAGGCGGCCGGAGCGGGTCATGACGACGCGCCAGGGCTGTTCTTTACCCGCCATCCGTCTCTGGGGCAGGCGGACGGTCAGGCGCGGATTGTCGGCGCGGACGGTTTCGGCGCCGACCACGATGGCCCCGGCGCGCAGGCGCAGCTCGTGGGCCAGGCGGAGGGCGGGGGCCGAGGTCAGCCAGGGGCTGTCCGCCGCGGGCGAGGCGATGCGGCCGTCCAGGCTCATGGCGCTTTTGGCCACCACCCACGGGCGCCCGGTGGTGATGAAGTGGTTCCAATCGCGGTTGATGGCCTCGCACTCCGCCGCCAGCACGGAGGCCACCTTGACCCCCCGGCGCCGCAGCAGCGTCAGGCCGCGACCGGCGTGCGCGGGATTCGGGTCCGTGGCCCCGACCACCACGCGGCCGAGGCGATGCTCCAGAATCAGGTCCGTGCAGGGCGGCGTCCGCCCGTGGGTGCTGCAGGGCTCCAGCGTCACGAACATGGTCGCGCCCTTGAGGGCGGCGGCGTGGCCGCGGCGCTTGGCATCGCGCACGGCGGCGACCTCCGCGTGCGGCCCGCCCGCCCGGCGGTGGACGCCCTCGCCCAGCAGGCGGTTGCCTTTGATCAGGACCGCTCCCACCAGCGGGTTCGGCGCGGTGCGGCCCTCGGCCCGGAGGGCCAATTCCAGCGCCCGGCGCATCCAGGGCTCGTCGCGGGCGGCGCTCACCTACTGCTCTCCGGTGATGATTTTGAGCGAACCTTCCGGCCGCAGGGAGAAGCCCTCCACCAGCACGGCCGCGACCGCGTCGAGGAGGTCCTCCTTGGCGCTGACCACCGGCACCTGCATGGCCTGCTGCCCCTCGCCCAGGTCGCGCCGGGTCGGCGTATAGCCATACTTGACCAGCGTTGCGGCGATGCTTTGGGCGAGCAGCCTCTGGCGGTCGGTGGCCAGCGGGTAGTCCAGCACGGCGCCGGTGCTCATGCCGATGAGCTGAACGAAGTCGCCGTCCGGCTCGATTTGGATGACGGCGACAGTCCGCTCGGTCGTGTCGTTCCAGACGTGGTCGATGGCGGAGTTTGCCTGGGCCGCCTGCTGGTCGCTGAGCCGGGGAGCCGGGCGGGTGTCGACCCCGGGCAGCACCGACGGCAGGCGCGGTGCCTGGCGCCCGGCGGGGTCCAGCAGCGAGGGCGGGCCGGAGTCGTCGATCTGCAAAGGCGTGAAATCCTCGGCCTCGAACAATTCGATCTCCGCTTCCTGCGCGGCCAGGGAGGCGAGACCCGCCACGAAGCAAAGGGCGCTCCATCGTAGCAACGGGCCGTTCATCGGACCTCCTCGGTTTCAGGAGTCACGTCGCCAAAAAACTCCTCCACGTAATCGGCGGGGTCGAAACGGCGCAGGTCCTCCGGCTGCTCGCCAAAGCCCAAGTAGTGGGTGGGCAGGCCGACCTCCTCGCGCACGGCGGCGACCATCCCGCCTTTGCCGCTGCCCTCTATCTTGGTCATGATCATGCCGGTGAGGCCGACCCCGGCATGGAACTCGCGCGCCTGGTTGAGAATGTTGTTGCCGGTGTTGGCGTCGACCACCAGCCAGGTGTGGTGGGGCGCGGCCTCGTCCTTTTTGGCGATGGTGCGCTTCACCTTGGCGAGCTCCTGCATCAGGTTGGACTTGTTGGCCTGGCGCCCGGCGGTGTCGATGATGAGCAGGTCGGCGCCCGCCTCGGTCGCTTCGTCCATCGCCTGATAGGCGACGGCGGCGGAGTCGCTGCCCTGCTCGCGGGCAACGACGGGGATTTCCAGGCGCCGGCCCCAGGACTGGAGCTGCTCAATGGCGGCCGCGCGGAAGGTGTCGCCCGCGCCGAACATGACGCGCTTGCCGGCGTCCTGCGCCTGCTTGGCCAGCTTGGCCGCGGTGGTGGTCTTGCCCGAGCCGTTGACGCCAATCAGGAGGATGACCTCCGGCCTGGCCGGCACCGGAATGGGCGGCGGCGCCACCACCAACCCGCGGATTTCCTCCCGCAAAATGGCTAGGCCCTTGCGCAAGCTCTTCTCGGCGTGCTCGTCCTCAATCTGCTCGACCAGGCGCTCGGTCAGCGGCAGGCCGAGGTCGGCCTCCAGCAATAGGGCCTCCCAGTCGATCTCCTCGCCGGTATCGAACTTGTGGACCAACCCGCGCCAGAAATCGACGTGGCCCTTGCTCAGGATGCCCTGCTTGACGAGAAAAGATGCGTCGCGTGCCATCGGGAAACGGGGTTACTCGGCCGAGCCGCTGGCGTGGCGCAGCGGGCGCAGCACGTCCTCTTTCAGCCGGTCGAGGATGCCGTTGACGAACTTGCCCGCCTCGGGCGTGCTCAGGCGCTTGGCGATCTCGATCGCCTCGTTCATCGCCACGACCGGCGGGGTTTCCTCGCAGTAGAGCATCTCGTAGGCGGCCACGCGCAGCACGTTGCGGTCCACGGCCGACATGCGGTCCAGCGTCCAGTTGCGAGCGGCCTCCTGCAGCCGGCGGTCGATCTCGGGCAAGTGCTCGCGGGTGCCGCGGATGAGGCTCTCCGCAAACGCCTGCGCGTTGCGCGGCCGCCGGATGGTGGCCCAGAATTCACGCATGACGACGGCCAGGTCCTGGCGGTCGAACGCCTCCGGGCCCTGGATATCGCGCTGGTAAAAAAACTGGACGGCGCTTTCGCGCCCTTCGCGACGGATCGCCATGCTCTAACAAGACGCCAATCCCCGCCCCAAGGCAAGCGCAATGCGCCCGCGGCGGCCGGCCCTACGCGCCCCCGTTGGCAGCCGCCTTCTTGCTCATCTGTCGGGGACGAGGACGCGCCTTTTTGGCGGTCACCTTTTTCCGGACCGCCTTCGCCTTGGTCGGCGCGACCTTGGGGGCAACGCCCTTCTTGCGCACGCGTCTGGGCGCGGCCTTCGGCCCCGCGGCAAGCACGGCCAGAGCGGCTTCGGCGGCCTCGCGCCCGCGATTCAGCTTCTTGCCGCTGGTGCGCTTCTTGGCCTCCTTCTCGCTGGCCACGCTCAGGATTTGGTGGATGACCGGGACGTCGTGCTCCAGCCCGATGCGCATGAGCGCGTCCGTCGCCGCGCGGAGAATCTCCGAAGCGTGGGCCGTCTTGCCCTGCCAGATGATCCCCAGCGCGATGACCGCGCCGTACTTCTTGCTCGCCGCCAAGCGCTGGACCTGGAGGGGAATTTCGAAGCTGCCCGGAACGCGGACCACGTCGCAGGCTTGGCCGCCCAGGCCCGCCAGCGTGTGCTCGAGCAGAGAACCGACATACGGCTCGTTGAAAGTGCTGCAGACGATGCCAAAACGTTTTGCTGCCATGCCATCAGCCTAAATTTCAACCCAGGCGAGGACAAGGCATTTGCCGGACAGAAAAGTGCAGACGCACTGCGGGCATTTTAGCAAGCAACTAGACGCGGAGGGCGGCAGTCCTCTGCCGCCGTCGGAAACCATTCGAGCGAACGCGGCGGAGCACGTTGCAAACCGCCAAGTTCTCCGCCCTCCGTTTGGCTGGCATAGCCCTCGACCGGTCGTCTCGCAACGACATCCGTCGGCCGAGTAGCCGCCGCTGAGCTCAACGGCGGGACACAAAGCCAAAACAGACTGACGACGCCGTTGTTACTCCAACGAGTCTATGCGACGATGGACCCATGTCCTGGCGCGATAAGCTTTGGTACGTCGTCCGGCGTTGGTGGAAGCTGGCCGGTGCGATGTTTCTTCTTTTTTCGCCGGTGCTTTATCTCCTGAGCGCCGGACCGCTTTTTCTGCTCGTTCGCTGGCCGGTGGAAACCGGGCACTATGAACTTAGCGCAAAACGACAAGGTTATTACGAAATCTATATAACTCCCATCGAAAACGCGCTGCGCTCCGACTATTTGCCACACCCCGGTTTTATCGTCTACTACAACCAGTATTTGGATTGGTGGAAACTCCCTTATCTGGATTCCCGCGTCGATTACCCTGACGACCAAGTCACCGTTGAAGCCAGCTATTGGAACCAGTCAGCGTGGAGTTCCGCGGCCAATAAAAAAACTAAAGACGTCGCCGTTCAGGATTTAACCGAGGAGATGCGCATGCGGTTCGGCGGCGCCAGCGGTCTTCACGAAGCCATTTATATCAAGGATCGAAACCAAATCTATATTCGAGGAACAGCCGACGTCGTCAAACTGGTACCGATTCTAGTCCTAGGTGAGGAAAGATGCTGGCTCTCCACCGGTTTGCGCGCACGACGTTAACCTCACCCCATCCGCAGCGAAATCGCTTCGCGCTGGGCGGGCTCGAGGGTGGCGAGGAATTTCTGGAACTGGGCGAAGGTGACCAGGGCGACGCGGAACTCGCCCACCGTGTCCTGGTTGGCTTCCCAGAACCGGCCGGCCTTGTCCTTGCTCAGCCAGGCCAGAAGGGAGAGCTGCTCGTCCGGCTCCTGGTTGAAGATGAAGTCCCCGGGCTGGAGCTGATCGGTATCCGCCGCCGGGCGCACCAGCATCCAGAGGTCCGGCTGCTGGTTCTTCAGGTTTTCGGCGGGAGAGGTCTCGGCCATGACGGCAACCCTAGCGGATTCGCC
>JBCDLL010000025.1:0-44454 GCA_038745425.1 Verrucomicrobiota bacterium
CATCGGCGACCTGATCGACCAGGGCCGCTTTGTCTTTAGCACCGAGCTGGAAGACATTCACATGAACATCGAAAAGGCGCTGACCGAGCGCACCCCGGCCGGAGCCAAGCTCCACACCGGCCGCAGCCGCAACGACCAGATCGCCACCGACCTGCGCTTGTGGCTCAAGCACGAGGTAGCGCGCGACCTGGAGGCGGTCAGCGCTCTCCAGCGGGCGCTGGTGGACTGGGCCGCGCGGGAGGAGGACATCGTTCTGCCCGGCTACACGCACCTGCAGCGAGGCCAGCCGGTTCTCCTGGGGCACCATCTGCTTGCTTACGTCGAGATGCTGGAACGGGACAAGGGCCGCTTTACCGACGCCGCCCAGCGCGCCGACGTTTGCCCGCTAGGCAGTGGGGCGCTCGCCGGCAGCACGCTGCCCCTGGACCGCAAGCTGGTGGCAGATCTGCTCGGTTTTGGTGCGGTCAGCGAGAACTCGATGGACGCGATCAGCGACCGGGACTTTGTGGTTGAATACTGCGCCGCCTCCGCCTTGCTGGCGGTGCACCTGTCGCGACTGTCGGAGGACCTCATCCTCTGGAACAGCAGCGAGTTCGGCTTCATCACGATCGGCGACGCCTACACGACGGGCTCGAGCCTGATGCCACAGAAGAAGAATCCCGACGTGGCCGAACTGACCCGCGGCAAGACCGGCCGAGTGGTCGGCAATCTAGTCTCCCTGCTCACGACGCTCAAAAGCCTGCCGATGACGTACAACCGCGATCTGCAGGAGGACAAGGAGCGCCTCTTTGACACCGCCGACACCGTCGCGGCCTGCCTGACCATCACCGCCGAAATGCTGGGCACGATCAAGAGCAACCCGCAGCGCTGCTTCTCCGCGGCCGAGGATCCGCTGTTGCTGGCCACCGACCTAGCCGACTGGCTGGTGCAAGGCGGCATGCCGTTCCGGGAGGCTCATCACGTGGTCGGGCAATGCGTGGCGGCGGCGGAAGCGCAGGGGCTTACCCTGGACCGGCTGCCGCTCGCGGAAATGCAGCGCATTTCCAAAGCCCTGACAGAAGAAGCCCGGGAGGTCTTTGCCCTCGACCGGGCCCTCGATGCGCGGGATCTCCCGGGGGCGCCGAGCCCCAAGCGGGTCCGCGCCCAAGTGCGCAAGTGGCAGCGGCGGCTGGGGTAGAGACGGGCTCTCGGCAACTTGGTTTGGGCCGAGACGATTGTTCAAGGAAAACGGTTTTGTAAGGCGCCGGAGGGGCCTTTGGGTCGATTTGGGGCGCTTTGCACACTCTAAAATTGAGATTTTATAGGCAGTTTCTTATTCCGCATAACTCGATGCTTTCGAATAATTTATAAGATTTTTTAGTTCATTTATTCGGCAGTTTTGACCGAAAAATGCACCTTTTTCCTAAAGTCGGGGAGCGCAGAACCGATTCCTAGAGAAATCGCGAAAATCTTTGCCACTTGGGTGGCCGATTCGAGCCAAACATGCTGCCCACGGGCGGCGGAGAGACAGAGACGAAGGACAATAAGATGAAACTACTTACCAGCGTGGCCCTGATCGCCGCCTTGTTCACTGGGATTGCCCAAGGGCAAATCTTCAATCTGAGAGATAAGAATAACATCAACACCCAGAACATCCCCAACATCAACGGCGGTACCGCCACGGTTGCCTTCGAGCCTTTTGATCCGGGGGTTAATCATCCCGATTTGCCGAGCTTTCTGCTCATCACACGGACTCGTGGCGTTACCTACGAGGCCCGCGGGCAGGGCGGCTGGACCTTTCACAACGTGTTTTACGAAGATCCGTACGAGTTTGATCCCGCCACGTTTTCGGCCACCGGCAACCTGCCGATCAACGTGTCGGACGTCGTGGTGGTGGACGACCGCTTCAACCCGGATGACTTTACTTACATGGTTGGGCGCTCCGGCGGCAACTTCTACGTGTTCGGCATGGTGACGTGGATTGCCGGCAACGGCATTACCAATCTGCGTATTCCTGCCGCCTACACGGTTATCCTTGACGATGACGAAGAAGAGATCGTGATCATCGAAAACTTCGAACCGAATGGCACCTCGACCGTGCTCGTGCCAGAGCCTGCCACGGCGGGAGTCCTGCTCCTGGGCGCTTCCCTTCTGGCTCTGCGCCGGCGCCAACGTCGACTGGCCTAGGTGATCTCGTCCACCTCGTAGGTGGCCTGGCCGGTTTCCACCAACCGCTTGGCCACGCTGGCGAGGTGGAAGGTGCAGACGTTGAGCCGCCGCCACACGCTGTTGAGCACCTGAGGCCGATTGGCGATGAAGTCCCAAACCTGCAGTGCCAGCTGGCCGTGCTCGGCGTCTTCCCAGCGTAACGTTTCGGTGTGGCGGCCAAGCCGGCCGGAGAGATCGCGCCACTCTTGCGGCAGGGCCTGGAAGTAGTCGCGCTTGCTGGCCGCCTGCATGAGCAGGTCCATGCCGTCGCCGCCAATTTGGCAGGAGTCGTCGTAAGCGATGGACGGCGTGCCGGTAATCTGAAAGCTGAAGCTGCCGGGCAGGGCGGTTTCCAGGAAAACCTGCCACATGGCCTCCACTCCGTTCAGGTGGGCGAAACGCCCGTGGCTGATCGTCGGGCCCTGGAAGTAGAAGCTGCCGAAAACGTTGTCGGCGTCGTCGAGCAGGCGCAGTTCCCCCGCCTGGCCGCTCGAGGCGATGGTTTGGAAAATGAGCAGGACGTCGAAATTGGGCAGGTTGCCGCCGAAGTCGGTGCAGTGGCTGCGGGTAGCCGTCTCGCGCGTGAGCCGGTACAGGCGGGCGGCCAAGTGGGCGCTAAAGTAGTAGCCCAGACCGGGCACGCGCTTGATCAGATGGAGGAAATCCGGTGTCGGGATTTTGATAAGGTGGACGTCCTCGCAGGCGCGGATGCTGGCCGAGCGCGTCTCTCCGGTCAGCACGCTGAGCTCCCCGAAGAAGTCGCCCCGGCAGAGATAGGCCAGCACGCGGTCGTGCTTGCCGTCCGGGCTCTGGGAGACCACCTCAACGACGCCCTTTTCGATAATGTAGACGCCGTCGCCGGTTTCGTCCTGCGAAATGATGACCTGGGGTTCGACGTGGCCGAGGTTCTTGCTGCGGCCTTCGATCTCGTGCCGGTTGATGGCGTCGAGGTTGTCGAGAAAACTGAAATAGTCGGGCAGGGGCTGTTTCACGGCGCGGGCGGGGCAAAGTCCTCTTGCGTGTGGGCTATGTTTCTTCAAAATAAACTAATGTCGATTCGAAAGCGACTGGCGTTATCCCTGGGCGTTTGCTGGGCGGCCGGACTGATGTTGGCCCGGCCCAGCGCGGCGGATGTCGTGGTGACGCAGTTGCTCCAGCCGGGCGCGGCCCCGGCCATCGAAGGCCCGGCTTCCCTGGCCCGCACGCCCTACTCCCCGGCCTCCACTTTCAAAATGATCATTGCCCTGGCGGCCTTTGAGAAGGGGACCGCCTCTCCCGACACGCGCGAGCTCTGCCACGACAAGCACCTGCCCCTGCGCCCGATGCGCCTGAACTTCCAGCAGGCCATGCTTTACTCCAGCAACGACTTCTTTACCAAGCTGCGCGAGCAGGTCAGCGATGAAGAAATCCAGAACGTGGCCAAGCGCTGCGGGTTTGGCGAGATCACCGGCGAATGGCCCGCCGATAAGGGCGACCTCCGGCTCTATTCCAAAATCAAGATCACGCCCTTGGAAATGACGGCGTTCCTCCGCAAGCTGGCCTTCGGCGAACTGCCGGTGAAAGCCCAGGCGCAGAAGGACCTCGTGCGGGTGATGAGCTGGCCGTCGGAGGTCGACGGCGTGACCGCCTACGCCAAGACGGGGTCCTGGGACCGCACTTACTGGATGGTGGGCTTGGCGGTCTACCCCACCACCGACGCGCCGGTGTTTGAAGTGATTGTGGTGAACCTGACCAAGTCCGGCAGCAACCGGGACAAGGCGGTCAAGCGCTTCTGGCAGATCGTTCGCCGGGGCATGGACCAGCACGGGGCCAAAGGGGCGGGCTCGTGAGCCTGGATCCCCGCCACCGGGAGGATTACCTGGAGTTTCTCCGTTTCGCGAGTGTCTCGACCGACCTGGACCACGCCGAAGCCACGCGCGCCTGTGCGGAGTGGCTGCGCAACAAACTCAAGGCGATCGGTCTGGAGACCACCCTGCACGAGACCAAGGGCCAGCCGGCGCTGATCGGCCGGACGCCGCCCGATCCGGAAAAGAAGACCGTGCTCATCTACGGCCACTACGACGTTCAGCCGCCCGACCCGGTGGACCTGTGGACGCATCCGCCCTTTGAGCCGCACATTGAAAACGGCTTGGTCTATGCCCGCGGCGCCACGGACAACAAGGGCCAGATCTTTGCCCACCTGATCGGCCTTGAGCAACAGTTGGCCGGGGGAAGGGAGCTGCCCGTCAACGTGGCGGTTCTGATCGAGGGAGAGGAGGAAATCGGCAGCCCCAACCTGCTTCCGCTGATCGAGGACAAGAAAGACGAGCTGGCCTGCGACGTGGTCGTTATCTCCGACACCTCGATGGTGGCGGAAGGCGTGCCGACCTTCACTTACGGGTTGCGCGGCATCTGCGGCGTAAACGTGGACGTGACCGGCCCCTCCAAGGATCTGCATTCCGGCTTCTACGGCGGCGCGGTCATGAATCCGGTCACCGCGTTGGCCCGGATGATTGCCTCGCTGCACGACGACGACGAGTCGGTCGCGGTCAAGGGCTTCTACGACAACGTGCAAGAACTGGCCGAGTGGGAGCGCAAGGCCTGGGCCCGCCTGCCGGCCGGCGACGCCACGCTCAAGGCCGAAAGCGGCGCGCCCCGGATCGTGGGCGAAGTCGGCTACACCGGGCTGGAGTGCGTCTGGGGCCGGCCGACCTGCGAGCTCAACGGCTTTTACGGCGGTTACCAGGGCCCTGGCGGCAAAACCGTCCTCCCGAGCCGCGCGCACGCCAAGATCACCTGCCGGCTCGTGCCGGAGCAGGATCCCAAGGCGATCACGGTGCTGCTGAGCGACCACCTCAAGCAAAACGCGCCGCCCGGGGTCAAAGTCGAGATCACCCCGGGACACGGCGGGCGCGCTTACTTTGTCGACCCCAATGTCGGCTACGGGAAGGCGGCGCAAGAGGCCCTGCGCGAAACCTTCGACGGCGCCGACCCCGCCCTCATTCGCGAAGGCGGCAGCATTCCGATCGTATGCGATTTCCAGGATGTGCTGGGCGCCGACACGCTCCTGCTCGGCCTGGCCCTGCCGGGCTGCAACATGCACAGCCCGGACGAGAGCTTTCCGCTCGCCCACCTGGAACTGGGCGCCGAACTCAACGCCACCCTGCTGGCAAAAATCGCCGCCGTGGAACCGGTGACTGAAACTTCCGGCAAGTAAAACGTCCAAACGGAAGCGCTGAGTTCCGTCCCTTGACGGGCGGGACCATCGGCCCGACCCTCTCCCAGCCCATGAGCAACCCCAATCAGCCTAACCCCGAGGAACTGCAGCGCCGCTTGCAGGACTTTCTGCGCCGCGCGATGGAAGGCAGCGGGAGCGGATTCAGCCCGCAGGAAGCGAGCGAGCCCGAAGAGAGCGATCCGCCCGAGTCCAAGCCGGCCGAGGACACGCAGTTCGACTTTCCCTGGACGCCGAAGTCGATCAAGGCGCACCTGGACCGCTTCGTTATCAAGCAGGACGAAGCCAAGAAGGTGCTCTCGATCGCGGTGTGCGACCATTACCACGCCGTGCGCGAGGCCAAGACGCTTGAAAAGGAGGGCAAACCGGCGCCCCACTACACCAAGCAGAACATCATCATGCTGGGGCCGACGGGGGTGGGGAAAACCTACCTGATCAAGAATCTGGCTGAGCTCATCGGCGTGCCCATGGCCAAGGCCGACGCGACCAAGTTCACCGAGACCGGCTACGTGGGGGGCGACGTGGAAGACCTCGTGCGCGACCTCGTCCACCAGGCCGAGGGCGACGCCAGCCTGGCCCAGTACGGCATCATCTACATCGACGAGATCGATAAGCTGGCCGCACCAAGCAGCGCTCCCGGCGGGCGGGACGTCAGCGGACGGGGCGTGCAGACCAACCTGCTTAAGCTGATGGAGGACACCGACGTCCCTCTTCGCAGCCAGACCGACCTGCAGAGCCAGTTGCAAGCCGCCATGGAGTTCCAGCGCCGCGGCAAGTACCAGAAGGAGGCAATCAACACGCGCTACATCCTGTTCATCGTCAGCGGCGCCTTCGAAAAGCTGCCCGAGATGGTGGAGCGCCGCCTCAACCGCGGCGAGATCGGCTTCCGCCCGGAACCGAGCGAGCTGCGCGAACCCGAGGACATCCTTTCGGAGGTCGCCACCCGCGACTTCATCGATTACGGGCTGGAGCCGGAGTTCATCGGCCGCCTGCCGGTGCGCGTGGCCTGCAACCATCTCAAGGTGGACGACCTTTTCTCGATTATGAAGGAGAGCGAGGGCTCACTCATCCGGCAATATGAGGGCGCCTTCAAGTCCTACGGCATCGACGCCATGTTCACCGACGACGGGCTGCACGCCATCGCCGAGCGCGCCGCCGACGAACGCACCGGCGCGCGCGGCCTGGCCACGGTTTGCGAGCGCGCGCTACGCCACTTTAAGTTCGAGCTGCCCGGCAGCGGCATCCGCCAGCTGGTGGTGAACGAGGCCGTCGTGGCCAATCCGGATCGCGAGCTCGAGCGCATCCTGCAGGAAGAGGGCTACGAGGAGCGCCTCGCCATGGGTGAGCTGGCCCGTGAGTTCGCCAAGCGCTTCCACGACAAGCACCAGCTGAAACTCCGGCTCAGCGACGAGGCGGTGGAGCGGCTGACCGCGGGCGCCATTAACGAGAATCGGGGCATCCTCGAACACTGCGAGCTTGTCTTTAAGGACTTCGAGTTCGGCCTCAAGCTGATCTCCAAGAACTCCGGACGCACCGAGTTTACCGTGGACGCCGCCATGGTCGCCGACCCGGAAAAACGCCTGAGCGAGTGGGTGGTCGAATCCTACGGCCAAGACGGCCCGCCGCCGCAGAAGGGTTGACGCCGCCGCCCGTTCTGCGGCATGATACAGGGCTCCGATGGCGCCGGATTCGGCGCCCGCAAGCGCGGTTAGCTCAGTGGTAGAGCATCACCTTGACACGGTGGGGGTCACAGGTTCAAATCCTGTACCGCGCACGCTTGCTTAGGACTCTTTTTCCAGCAGCGCGCCGCCACAACTCGAGCCGGACCCGGCCGTGCAGCCGAAGCAGTGCTCGCCGGTCAGGATGGGGAAATCCTCCAGCCGGTGAGAGTCCAAATCCCACAGAAAGAGCGGCTTGCCATTGCGGAGCTGCAGTCCCAACTGTTGGTTGAAGTCGCAGTCGTAAATCTCCCCCTGCCAGCCGACGTTGAGCGTGGTGCGGCACATCAGCCCTTCGACCGAGGCGGGGTTGAACGCGTCGATCAGCGTCTCGAGGTACTCCTCGTATTTCCCGTTGCGGCGAAGGTAGGAGGCAAAGCGCGCCACCGGCATGTTGGTGATGGTGTAAAGGCGGTGGAAGTGGATGCCGAAATGCGCGGCCAGTTCGCGCTTGTAATCGGCCTCCAGCTCCGCCTGGTCGCCGGGCAGGAAGGCGCCGACCGGATTGTAAACGAGGTGCAGCGGCAGGTCGGCGTCGCGGCCGTACCCGAGCCGGTTCAGCAACTGTAGCGCGCGGATGCTGGAGTCGAAGACGCCCTGGCCGCGCTGGGCGTTGACGTTGTCCGGCGAGTAGCAGGGCATGGAGGCCACGATTTCGACCCGGTGCTCGCGGAGGAACTCGGCCAGGGCCTCGTAGCCCGGCTCCAGCAGGATGATCAGGTTGCAGCGGTCAATCACGTGGCGGCCCTGGGCGCGGACCTGTTCGACTAGGTGGCGGAAATCGGGAATCATCTCCGGCGCGCCGCCGGTCAGGTCCACCGTCGCGATGTCGCTCTGCCGGAGCCAGTCCAGGATGCGCTCGACAGTCTCGCGCGTCATGATCTCCTTGCGCCGCGGGCCGGCGTTGACGTGGCAGTGCACGCACGTGAGGTTGCAGAGCTTGCCGACGTTGATCTGGAGCACCTCAAGCCGGTCGCGGTGCAGGGGAACCTGCTCGCGGACCAGCCTCTGCTCGAATCGGTTCATGCGCTGAGGGGGCTAGCAGCACGAGCCGCCGTCGCAGCAGGTGCCCGCGTCGGTCGTGGCGGAGTAGCCCTGGCCCTTGGTTTCGCGGGGGTGGCGGCGCTCGGTGCGCTCGCAGTCGAAGGGCTTGGCCTCGTCCAGGGGCGTGTTCTCCAACGGGTCGATGAACTCGAAGGAATCCCGATAAGGGGCCTTGCGATAAAGGTTGTAGGTCTTGTCGCAAACGGCGTAGCGCACGCCGCGCTGCATCCGGTGGCCGTCGTCGTCGAGCACCTCCTTGAAGGGCCCGCGGTAAATCACCGCTTGGTTGCGCTCGAAGCAGGGGCCCTGCTTGCCTTTGAAGGCCTCGACCGTCATCGAGCGGAATTCAATGCCCTCGACCGTGCGCCAGGGTTTCAGGTCGAACTTAAGCACGGAAATGCCGTAAAAGCCGGCGTCGGCAAAGGCCCGCAGAAAGCCCTCTTCGGTCATGGCGCCGGAGATGCAGCCGCTCCAGAGCTCGGGATTATTCTGCAGCTCGGTCGGCACCTCCTCGTCGGCCACGATGTCGGAGATGACGGCGCGGCCGCCCTTACGCAGCACGCGGAAGATTTCGCCGAAGAGCTGGCGCTTTTCCCGGTTGTCGACCAGGTTGAGCACGCAGTTGGAAACCACCACGTCGACGGAATCGTCCTCGATCAACGGATGCTTGACGCGGAGATCGTCGGCCCGAGCCTGGGTGGCCAGAAAGGTGTCCGCGCAGGTGATCGGATTCTGGCGGAGGTCGGCATCCAGCTTTTCGATGTCCAGGCCCAGATCCTGGATGCGGCCCTTGCGGAATTCCACGTTGGCGTGGCCGATGCGTTCCGCCACGAGCGGCGCGTTGCGGCGGGCCACTTCCAGCATGTCGTCGAGCATGTCCACGCCAATGACCTTGCCCTCCGGCCCCACCACCTGCGAGGCGATGAAGCAAATCTTGCCGGTGCCGCTGCCGAGATCGAGCACGGTCTCGCCCGGGCGTAGGTGCTTGGAGGGGTCGCCGCAGCCGTAGTCGCGTTCAATCACCTCCTGCGGGATGGCCTCCAGGTACTTGGCGTCGTAGTCAACAGGGCAGCACAGGGCAGCTTCCTGCGCCTGGGAGGCGGCGCGATAGCGTTCCTTAACGGCGTTTTCCGGCGGGAGAGAGGGGCTGGTACTCATAAGATTAGATTCGGAACATAGCGGAATCGCCGACGGCTTACAGGCGCTTTTCTTCCAGATCGTAAACGTCGAACCAATAGTAGACCGGACGATGCGCGGGAACGTTTTCGACGATGTAATCCTCCAGAAAGACCTGGAGCTCGACCGGCATTTCGTTGATGCGCTTGTAGCGGAGGTCGTTGTTCCACTGGACGATCTTCTCGCGCTCCTTCACCTGGGAGTGCTCGGCGATCCAGTCGCCCATGGCAGCATCGTCCGCGCCGGTGGCCGCCATCGCTTTGAAGTCAGCCGAGGCAATCCCGGTAAAACCGAAGAAGAGGTTGTCGAGCGGGCAGTCGAAATGGTACTCGCCGTTTTTGCCGGCGAGCGTGGCCCGGCATTTGTCATAGGCTCGGGCCGCCACCACGTAGCCACCCAGAAGGGCCCGCGGGCTCCGGGGATACCCGGTGGTGAGGTCAGGGGCGAGAGCAGTAAACTCTTCGGAGGTCAGGGACATAGGCATTTTCCTTGAAACACTGCTAGGAGGGAGTCGCGGCCGGAGGGCTTATTCCCTGATGACGTAAAATATCTGTCAAAGGACGGAAACAGGCAAATGCCGGTTGATGACACGAGCGGCTGGCGTAGTCTAAGAAAGAGCGCTTCTAGTCCAAGTAACCAAGCGCCTATTTTTCTCATGAAACGATTTTTCTTTATCCTAATCATGCTGGCTGCTTTCGGCGGGGGGATGTACTGGCTTGGCCATGAGTCGCGCAGCCCCGAGATTGTCGAAAGGCCGGTGACCCAAGCCTACCGCAGCCTGGACCCCGTCCCGGCTCCCATCGAAAGTTCGTTTACGCCTCCCCAGGCGGCCCCGGTAAGCGCGGACGCCACCCAGGTGCTGGAGCAAATCAACCGCGAAATGACCGAGGTGGTCGCGGCCGTCCAGCCCAGCGTGGTCAACCTGGACCTCGAGCGCGACCTCGACCTTGACCGGCGCCTGGCGGGAATCCCGTTGCCGGACAAGCTTCAGTCGGTTGGCTCGGGCGTCCTCATTAGCCACGAGGGCCACATCGTGACCAACGCCCATGTGGTGGCGGGCTCCGACCGGATCAAGGTCACCCTCTTCGACGACCGCGAGTTCGACGCCACCGTCATCGGGGCGGACATCCTCTCCGACATCGCCGTGCTGCGCATCCAGGCGGAAGACCTCTCGCCGTTGCCGTGGGGCAATTCTGAACAGCTGCGCATCGGCGAAATGGTGCTGGCCCTGGGCAACCCGCTGGCCAACAAAAACTCGGTGAGCACCGGCATCGTCAGCGCCATCGGGCGCCACGCCGATGACGGGCTCGGCCGGTACGAGAACTACATCCAGACCGACGCAAGCGTGAACCCGGGCAATTCGGGCGGCGCGCTGGTCAACATCCGCGGCGAACTGATCGGCATCAACACCGCCATCGCCACCCAGTCCGGCGGTTTTGAGGGCATCAGCTACGCCATCCCGAGCAAGCTGGCGCGCTTCTCGGTCGAGAGCCTCCTCAAGCACGGACGAGTCATTCGCGGTTACCTGGGCGTGGCGATCGACGACGTGGACGGCGCCGAGGCGCAGATCCTGGGCGTGCAACCGGGACGAGGCGTCCTGGTGACCGACGTGCGCCCGGACACCCCGGCCGAACGTGCCCGGCTCGAGCGCTTCGACGTCATCACCGGATTTAACGGCGAATCCGTGCGCAACATGAGCGAGCTACGCCTGGCGGTGGCCTTCACCCCCGTGGGGGAGGAGACCGAGGTCGAATTCTACCGCAAGGGCGAGAAGCAGAAGCTGCCGATCAGCGTCGATGAGATGCCTTCCGACATCGCGCTGCAAACGCGAGTCAATCGTGACGGGGACGAAGACCGCGCAACCGCTGCTGCCGATCAGGAAGACGAAGCAGCCGAGGTCGATACGCAGAATGTCTTTACCGGGTTGGAAGTGGAGCCGCTGACCGATAAGTTCCGCCAGGAGAACAAGCTCGACGCCGAACAGACGGGCGTGGTCGTGAGCGAAGTGCCCGAGGGTTGGAGCCGTCTCCAGCCGGCCAAGGGCGACGTCATTACCGAAATCCGGACGGGCTTTGAGCAGGTCCATCCGATTACTTCGCCAGCGGACTTCCGCAAGGTGGTGCGCAGCGTGGCGCCGAGCCAGTCGGTCCACTTGGTCTACCTCAAGACATTCCCGGACAGCGGTCAGGTGATCACGCGGGTGGCGTTCCTTTCGCCCGAACCATAGCAGAGGCCGTTACCACTCGATCAGGCGCATTTCCTCGCGGCGAATCTCGGGCCGCAGGCCGGGCGGGAACAGCTCCGGCGGCATGCGCTCGAGGGCTTCCTCGAGGATGATCGCCTCCAACTCGCCGCGATCCCGGACGTTGCTGGCCTTGATGCCCACCGCATCGAGCCGGTAGACCTTCGGGGCCGAGCCGGGGTCGGTTTCGTCGTGGAGGATGACCTTTTCGAGGCTAAGCTCCAGCTCCTCGATCAGCAGCGGCGGGGGGCTGCCCGCGGTGGGCGCGGCCGGCGCCAGGATGGGCAACTCGCGCAGGTTGATCTCCCCGGCGGCGTTGAGCGTCACCACCAGCTCATCCAGTTCCAGCACCACTCGGCGGGCCCGGTCGGCGCCGCCCCACCACAACTCCTCGGGCAGGAGGATCTCGACCTTGTCAGCGGCGAGGGCGTTCTCCAGGGCAAAGCCGGCCGGATTTCGTACCTCGACCTGGTAGGCAAGGAGTTTGGGCGGGTAGAATTCCGAGAAGTCCACCGATTCGGCGGCGACGTGGAGCCCGGTTTGATAGTGCACCCAGTAGGGCAGGCTCCACTTGAGCCAGTAGTTGCGGGTGGCAAAACCGACCACCACCACCACCAGGAAAACGAAGAACAGGATGCGGATGAGCCGGTACATGAATTCCGCCGCATCCTAGCGGTCCGGCGCCCCGCGCCACAAGCGAAAGCGCCTATTCGACGTCGAGCGTAAAGACCGCCTTGTAGAGGCCGGAGACCCGCTCCACCTCGCGCTTGACCTTGCATTCCAGCACGGCCTCGAAGAGCTGGGTTTCGAGCTGATCGATGATCTTGTAGCTGTCGCCAATGGCGAGCACCGGCGAGTTGTACTCCAGAATCTGATGCTTTTGTAGCTCCTGGCTGAAGTAGTACTCACTCATGTAGCCCTCTTCGTCGCGGCACTTGGCCAGGATGCGGGCCTTGTCTTCCAACTTGCTGCCGGTGACCTTCTTGAGCAGGTCTTCGGTGTGGTTCTGGTAAATCTGGTAGAGGATTTTCTCCGGGGCGACCGGCCCGTAGACCTGGGTGATCGTTTCCAGAATTTCCAGTGTGAAATTCGTGTACTCTGTCGGGAAAAACTCCTGCGCCTGCGAGGTCAGCCGATAGGCCTTCTCGGGGCGGCCCATGCCTTTCGGGCGGCGCCAGGTGTCCAGGTAGCCGTCTTTCTCCAGGGCAACGCAGTGTTGCTTCACCCCCATGTAGGAAAGATTAATACGTTCGCAAAGCTCCGAAACCGAGAGGCCCTGGCTGCGCTTGATCTCCGTCAGGATTTGATACTTCTGACTCTTCGCGATTTTGCGCAATAAACGGCTTTTCATAACTCTCTGGTACTGCTCGCTTTTCCTTAACTTTTAACGGGCCAACGTTAGTAAGCCAGACCCCTCACGGCAAGACTTTTTAAAGTAAAACTGCAAAATCTCCCGGCCCCGGATGGCCCCCTGTGATTGACAGCCGCAAGGCGCCCTCCTAGGTTACGCCCCTCTATGAGTACCGATTTTCAGATTTTGGCGGCCGACAAGATCAGCGCCAAGGGCTTGGGCGTGTTTGAGGCCGATGATTCGTTCACAATTGTTGCTAGAGAAGGGCTTAAAGAACCGGAACTGATTGAACAGATCCAAGGCGTCCATGGCCTCATTGTCCGCAGTGCCACCAAGGTAACCCGTGCCGCCCTCGAAGCCGCCGACCAGCTCAAGGTGATCGGCCGCGCGGGTGTGGGCGTGGACAACGTGGACGTCGAGGCCGCCACTGAGCGCGGCGTCATCGTGATGAACACCCCGGGCGGCAACACCATCTCGACCGCCGAGCACACCTTCTCGCTCATGATGGCCCTGGCCCGGCAGATTCCTCCGGCTCACGCCACCATGCTCGACGGTCTCTGGGCGCGCAAAAAGTTCAACGGCACGGAGTTGCTCGACAAGACGCTGGCCATTGCCGGGATGGGCCGGATCGGCTCGGAAGTGGCCCGCCGCGCCATCGCATTCGGCATGCGGGTGGTGGTGTACGATCCGTTCCTGGCGCTGAGCCGGGCCAAGGCGCTGCAGGTCGATTTGGTCGACACTCTCGACGAGCTGCTGCCGCAGGCGGATTTCCTCACGCTGCACATGCCGCTGACCAAGGACACCGAGGGCATCATCGACGCCACCAGCCTGGCCAAATGCAAGCCCGGTTTGCGGCTGGTCAACTGCGCCCGCGGCGCGCTCATCAACGAGGCCGACTTGCTCGCCGCGCTCGAGAGCGGCCAGATCGCGGGCGCCGGCCTGGATGTGTTCTCCTCTGAGCCGCTGCCGGAGGACCATCCCTTGCGCCGGGCGCCCAACGTGGTGCTCACGCCGCACTTGGCCGCCAGCACGGAAGAGGCACAGGAGAATGTCGGCATTGAGATCGCCGAACAGATCATGGCCTACCTGAAGGAGGGCAGCGTCCGCAACGCGGTCAACGTGCCCAACGTGGACGCCCGGACCATGGCCGAACTCCAGCCCTACCTGCTGCTCGGCGTCAAGCTGGGGCGCATCGCCTCGCAACTGGCGCCCAGCCGCATCGACAAGCTGGAAATCTTTTACAACGGCAAGGCGGCCTCACTCAACACGGTGCCGATCACCCGGGCGGTGCTGCGCGGCCTGCTGGAGGCGGCCGGCGGGGCGAGCGTCAACGAGGTCAACGCGCCCAAGATCGCCCGCCGCCTGGGCATCGGCTACGAGGAACGCAAAACCAGCGAGGCCGCCGACTACAAGGAGCTCATCACGGTCAAAGTGACCTCGGGCGAGGAGGAGCACAGCGTGGCGGCGACGCTTTTCGCCAACCGGCCGCGCCTCGTCATGCTGGAGGGCTTTGCCGTCGAGGCCGACCCGACCGGCGTGCTCTTCATCATGGAGAACCAGGACACGCCGGGCATTGTCGGTTGGCTGGGCACCTTCCTGGGCGAGCGCCAGATCAACATCGCCGGCATGACGCTGGCGCGCAGCGAGCCCGGCAGCCGGGCGCTCAGCGTGCTCAACCTCGACACCTGCCCGGACGCTTCCGTGCTCGAGGAGCTGCGCCAGCACGACAAAATCCACTGCGTGAAGGTGGTGCAACTCTAGCCGAAGCGCCCGGTCGCTTTCCCATGAGCACGGACCTCGAGACCGCCTGCCGCGAGCGCGTTCTCGGGCTCACCGGCGGCATCGGCTGCGGCAAGTCTACGCTGGGCGGCATCCTGGCCGAGGAGGGCTGGGGGGTGGTGGATTCCGACCTGATCGCCCGCGAGCTAATGGCGCCGGGCCGGGAAAACTGGAAGAATATGGTTGACGGCTTCGGGCCGGAGATTCTAAATAAGGATCAATCGATCAACCGGCGCGTGCTCGGTGAAATGGTCTTTGGCGATCCTGCCGCTCGCAGCAAACTCAACGAGCTGACCCACCCTTCGATTCGCGCCGCCTGGAATTCGCAACGCGACGAATTCCTTTTACGACAACCCACGCAACCCGTGGTTGTCGTCATTCCACTGCTGTTCGAGGTTGGACTCGAGGCAGAATTCGGCCACATCGCCAGCGTGGGATGCACGGAAGATACTCAATGGCAAAGGCTGCGGACCCGAGAATGGCCCGAAGAGCACATCCGGCAGCGGATGGCCAGCCAACTGCCACTGGCAGAGAAGATGCAACTTAGTCACACCGTGTTTTGGAACGAGGGTTCCGTCGAACAACTTCGTTCCCAAGTCAGGCTGTTCGCCGCGCATTGGCCGCGGCCGATGGACTGATCCGTTCACCCCCAACATCCCCACATGAAATCAAGACAGTCGAGGTCGCGGCACAAAAACCGCGGACGCCGCCACTTTAACAAGAACAAGGGGGGCGGCAAACGCTCCGACATTTTCCCGCCCAACGAGGTGGAGATGGACGCCTCCCTGCCGCTGGAAGTCCTTTGCGACTACCACGAGCAGGCCAACGGCAATGGCCGCAATGGCCACGGTGGTTCCAGCCGAATCGAGGAAACCCCGGCCGATGACATCTTGCGCAAGCGGCCCGAGAAACCGCGTCGCAACCAGCCGGACCCGAAGGCGGATGTCCCGGCCAGTGAGCCGAAGGCGGACGGCGCCGAACCCCAGGCCCACGCGGGTGAATACGCCGAGGGAGACGAGGCAGCCGTCGCAACCGAGGCGCCGGCGGCGTCCGCCCCGCCGGAAACCGTCGAGGAAGCCGAGCCCAAGCTGGAACCGCCCCCGCCTGGGCCCAATCTGACCTTGAACGAGCTCCAGGAGCAGAAGATGCCGGGCCTGCGCAAGCTCGCCGCCGAAAAGTACGGCATTGAGAACAAGGCGCTCAAGAAGCACGAGCTGATCTGCGAAATCCTCAAGCGCAACGCGCTCAAAAACGGCAGCGCGCGGGTGGAAGGGGTCCTCGACATCATGCCCGAGGGCTACGGGTTCCTCCGCAGCCTGCCGGCCAACTACTTGCCACAGCCGGAAGACCCCTACGTCTCACCCGCGCAGATTTCCCACTTCAAATTGCAAAAGGGCGACTTGCTGGAAGGCCCGGTCAAGGCGCCCCACGGCCGTGAGCGTTACTTTGCCCTCGCCAAGGTCGTCTCGATCGAGGGCAAGGACCCGGAAGCGAGCAAGCAGAAGAAGCCCTTCGACCAGCTTACGCCGATGTTCCCGAAAGAGCGGCTGCACCTGGAAGGCAAAAAGGTCGCCGCCGACATGTCCATGCGTGTGATGGATTTGGTCGCGCCCATCGGCCTGGGCCAGCGCGGGCTCATCGTGGCGGCTCCACGCACCGGTAAGACGGTGCTGCTACAGAAGATCGCGAACGCCGTGATGGAGAATAACCCCAACGCGCACCTGCTCATGCTGCTCATCGACGAGCGGCCCGAGGAGGTGACCGACGTGCGCGCCAACGTCCGCGGCGACATCGTCAGTTCGACCTTCGACGAACCGCCGGAGCGCCACCTGATGGTGGCGGAAATGACGCTGGAGCGCGCCAAGCGCCTGGCCGAGCAGGGGGTCGACGTGGTCATGCTTCTGGACAGCGTCACCCGGCTGACCCGCGCCTACAACAAGTTGGAGCCCAGCCATGGGCCAATCGGCAGCGGCGGCGTCGCTCCCAAGGCGCTGCAGAAGGCGCGCAAGTTCTTCGGCGCCGCCCGCAACCTGGAAGAGGGCGGCAGCCTTACCATCGTCGCGACCGCGCTGGTGGATACCTTCAGCAAGATGGACGACATCATCTTCGAGGAGTTCAAGGGCGCCGGCAACATGGAGGTCCACCTGGACCGCGCGCTGGCCGAGCGCCGCATCTGGCCGGCCATCAACATCCTCAAGAGCGGCACCCGCAAGGAGGAGCTGCTCTACCACGAGGAGGAGCTGCCCCGCATCCACGCCCTGCGCAAGGCGCTGACCTCGCTGCCCGCTATCGAGGCGATGGAGACGCTCCAGGAACGGCTCTCGCAGACGCAGAACAACGTGGAGTTTCTGCTCAAGATGAAGGTGCGCTAGAAGCTAGCTCATCTAGCGCCGGGGATAGGCTTGCCAAGGAATTGACCCCGGCTTAGGTTCGCGGCTCTTCCCCGATATTTGTGCTATGAAGATTCTGGTTTCCGGCGGCGCCGGCTACATTGGCAGCATTTGCGTTGAATGCATGCTGGACCAAGACCACGAGATCGTGGTCTTCGACAACCTGAGCGAGGGGCACCGGCGGGCCGTAGACGAACGGGCCACCTTTGTGGAGGGCGATCTCCAGCAGCGAGAGGACATCCTCCCGGCCATGGCCGAGCACCGGCCGGATGCCGTGATGCACTTCGCCGCCGCCTCGCTGGTGGGCGAGTCGATGACGAATCCGTCGAAGTACTACCGCAACAATATCGGCGGCGGGGTCAACCTGCTCGACGCCATGGTCGAGGCCGGCGTGGGCAAATTCATCTTTTCCTCCACCTGCGCGACCTACGGCGAGCCCGAGCGCGTGCCGATGGACGAGCGTTTGCCGCAGAAGCCGATCAGCGTCTACGGCCACAGCAAGCTGATGTTCGAGCAGATTCTGGACTGGTACGGAAAGGTCCACGGGTTGGTCAACGTCAAGCTGCGCTACTTCAACGCGGCCGGTGCAAGCGAACAGTTCGGCGAGGACCACCGCATCGAAACGCACCTGATTCCCAACGTGCTCAAGGTGGCTCTCGGCCAGCGCGAAAAGATCTCCATCTTTGGCGACAAGTACGACACGCCGGACGGCACCTGCATCCGCGACTACATCCACATCAAGGACCTCGCCGACGCCCACATCCGCGCGCTGGGCCGCGACAAAAGCGCGTTTTACAATCTCGGCAGCGGCGAGGGCTACTCCGTGCGCCAGGTCATCGACGTCTCCCGCAAGGTGACCGGCCACGAAATCCCCGCCGACGTGGAGGCGCCTCGGGAGGGCGACCCGCCGCGCCTGGTCGCCAGCTCGCGCAAGATCCGCGAGGAACTGGGCTGGAAGCCGCAGTTCGACAACCTGCGCGAAATCATCCAGAGCGCCTGGAACTGGCACTCCCAGCACCCCGAAGGCTACGGCGACTAAGCCGTCCGCCGCCGCGGGGTGGCGTTTGTTATGTCCAAGCTCCTCATTACCGGCGGCAGCGGATTCTTCGGCAGTGTGCTCAAGACCCACCTGGCGGGCGAGGGCCACCCATACGTCAATTTCGACCTGCTTGAAGATCCGGCGGACGCCGCCGCCGGACGCATGCACACGGGCGACCTGCGCCGCCCTGGGGACATCGCCGCCTGCTTTGAGCGACACGGACCCTTTGACGCGGTTCTGCACGTGGCGGCCCAGCTTGCTCACGAGTCGTCCTCGCCGCAGATGCTCTGGGAATCCAACGTGGACGGGACCCGCCATTTGCTGGAGGAGGGGAAGCGGCGCGGCATCGGGCGCTTCCTCTTTACTTCCACCAATTGCCTCTGGGGCAAGCCGGTGGGCAAGCCGGTGACGGTTGACGAGCCGCCCACGCCGGTGGAGACCTACGGCAAGTCCAAGCTGGAGGCGGAGAAAATCATCCAGTCCTACCGCGACGACTTCGCCACGATCATTTTCCGCAGCTCGACCATCATCGCGCCGGGGCGGGTGGGCCTGCTCGGCATTCTGTTCGAGTTTATTGACGAGAACCGGAAGGTCCCGGTCGTGGGCCGCGAGCGCAAGGTCTACCAGTTCGTCCACGCGCTCGACTACGCCCAGGCCATCCATCTTTCGCTCAGCCACCCGGAGTCGGCCGTCTTCCACGTGGGCAGCGACGAGCCGCTCTCGCTGGAGGAGAGCTACGAATACGTGATTGAAAAATCCGGCTCCAAGTCGCGAGTTTACCATCTGCCCAAAGGACCGACCCTCTTGGCGATGAAGCTGGCCTATCAGCTGGGCCTTTCGCCCCTGGGGCCCTATCATTACGGGATGATCGCCGAGGAGTTTGAGTTCGACACCAGCGGGACCAAAGAGGCGCTGGGCTGGCGGCCGACGAAGAGCAACGGCGAGATTCTCTACGAGGCGTACCGCTTCTACCACGACAACCAGGCCAAGCTCGCCGCGGGCGACCCGGCGCTTTCGGCGCACCGGCGTTCCGCCAAGATGGGCGTGATTCGGCTGCTGAAGTGGCTGTCCTAGCGATGAAGGCGCCGTCGGCTCCGGAGTCTCCGTCACGGTGGGAGAACCTCGTGCTGCTGGCGGTGCTGGGGCTCTACGTGGTGCTGATGCTGGCGACCCAGTGGCGGCACGAACCCTGGTTT
The DNA here is from genome assembly GCA_038745425.1 of Verrucomicrobiota bacterium. Taxonomy (GTDB): domain Bacteria; phylum Verrucomicrobiota; class Verrucomicrobiia; order Methylacidiphilales; family UBA1321; genus CAWUJC01. The sequence goes on from JBCDLL010000025.1 coordinate 19,337, forward strand.
GACGAGGCGCAGGCCTGGCTGATTGCCCGCGACGTGGGCTGGTGGGAGATCATCAGCCAGAGCGCGCGCTACGAGGGCACCCCGCCGCTCTGGCATTTGCTTCTGGCGATCCCGGCCAAGTTGGGCCTGCCCTACGGATCGATCCACGTCATCTCCGGCGCGGTGGCGATCGCAACCGTGGCGTTGGTGCTCTGGAAGAGCCCGTTTCCGCTCTGGCTGCGGGTGGTGTTTCCCTTCACTTTTTTTCCTTTCTACCAATTTGCGGTGGTGGCACGCAGTTACTGCCTGCTGATGCTCGCCCTCGTGCTGGCGGCCTGCCTGTACCGGGAGCGGCAGCGGCGGCCCTGGCTGTGGCTGGCGGTGCTTTTTTTTATGGGCCTGACCAGCGTGCACGGGTTTCTGGTGGCGGGGTGGCTCTTCCTGGACGGGCGCTGGGAGGCCTGGAAGTCGTCGAGGGCCTCGGCCGCCAGCAAGCTGCGGGAAGCGGCGCTGCCCTTCGGCATCTTTGTCCTCTACGGGCTGGGCATCGTCTGGATGCTGGTGCCGCCGGCGGACCTGGCCTTTCCGGATCCGGCGCATCCGGCCTCGGGTTGGCGGTTCAATCCCGGCAACCTCAACCACCTGCGCTACGCGTTTTCGGGCAGCGTGCCTTTGGCGCTGGTCGTGATTGCGGGGTCGCTTCTGTGGTTCGTGCGGCGGCGCAAGTTCTGGCTCTACCTGTCCCCAACCGCAACCATCCTGTTCGTCTGCGTTTTCAAGCACGCGGCCGCCTGGCACCAGGGCGTGCTCTTTCTTTTCTGGTTTTTCTGTATGTGGGTTGCGTTCCCTCGCGCGGAGGAACGAAACGATCCGTCTGGAAAGTCACCCCGAAAGTGGGACTATGCGCTGGGTTGCGCGCTGCTCGGGGTGGTGCTCTTGACGCATCTGTACTGGGGCCTGCAGGCCGTGCGGTTGGAGTGGGCGCTGCATTACTCCAGCGCTCCCCAGGCGGCGCAGTACCTGCGGGACCACCCGGAAGTGAGGAAAGACCTGGCCGGGACCATGTTCATGTGCGTCGCGGTCAACCCGTACTTCGAGGAGAACGTTTTCTCCAACCTGGACCCGAAAGACCGCGGGCACTTCCATTGGGCGACCGACACCTACCTGCGCTTTACGCCGGAGGCGATTGCCCGGGAACGCCCCAAGCACGTGCTCTTCGGGCGCAAGTTCATCCACCTGCCCTCGGAACTGCCGGTGGACGGTTACGAGTTGGTGGAGGAGTTCCCGGGACATCTCATCTGGAAGGACGGCATTCTGGAGGAGGACACGCTGCTACTCTATCGGCGGGTGGATTGACGGCGGCTTTCTCGCGAGGCTTGCAATTGGCCAGACTTGGCAAATCTTACAGGCTGTGCCTGACCCGTCCGCCAACGCTCCCGCCCCCACGGTGGAAATGGAGCGCCTGATCGCCGAGGCCCGCAACGAGGCCCGCCAACCGTACAAACGCAAGTGTGCCGAGGACTGGAAACGCTGGGGCCCGTATCTCTCCGAGCGGCAGTGGTCCACCGTGCGGGAGGACTACAGCGACAACGGCGACAGCTGGGGCTACTTTCCTCACGAACACGCCCGCAGCCGCGCTTACCGCTGGGGCGAGGACGGCCTGCTCGGCTTCGCCGACCGGCAATGCCGGCTCTGCTTTGCGCTCGCACTCTGGAACGAGCGCGACCCGATCCTCAAGGAGCGGCTCTTTGGCCTGACCGGGCCGGAGGGCAACCACGGCGAGGACGTGAAAGAGTGCTATTACTACCTGAATTCCACGCCCACCCACAGCTACGTGCGCGGGCTCTACAAGTACCCGCAGGCGGAGTTCCCCTACAGCCGGCTGGTCACGGAGAATTCCGAAGCCCGGCGCGGCCTGAACGACCCGGAGTTCGAGCTCGAGGACACCGGCGTTTTTGACGAGAACCGGTACTTTGACGTCTACACCGAGTACGCCAAGGCCACCGCGGAAGATATCCTCATCAAGGTGACCGTGGCCAATCGTGGGCCCGAGGCCGCCCCGCTGCACGTCCTGCCCACGCTCTGGCTGCGCAACACCTGGGACTGGGGCTCCACCCTGGAGGAGTGCACGCTCAAGCTGGAAATGGTCGTGCAAGAAGACGGCTCCATCCGCGTGCCGTGCCCGGGCCTAGGCGAATTCCGCTTCCACGCCGACCCCGCCAACCGCGAGGCGGCCCCGGACTCGCCCGGCGCGGGCGAGGGCCTTACCCGCATTCTCTGCACGGAAAACGAGTCCAACCACGAGCGCCTGTTCGGCTCGCCCAACCGGACGCCTTACGTCAAGGACGCCTTCCACGAGTGCGTGGTCCACGGCCGCGGAGACGCGGTCAACCCGGAAGGCCGGGGCAGCAAGATGGCGCCGCATTACTTCTGCAAACTCGAACCCGGTCAGGAGGTGGCGCTGCGCTTCCGCCTTTATCGGGAAGATGAAGTGAAACCGCCCGAGCAGGAAAAGCTCTTCGGCGCGCACTTCGAGGCGATCTTTGACGAGCGCAAGAGCGAAGCGGACGAGTTCTACCGCGCGCAGTTGCCTGGCGACCTCACCCCGGAGGAGCGCAACGTGGCGGACCAGTCCTTCGCCGGCCTGCTTTGCAGCAAGCAGTTTTACTCCTACATCGTGGAGGAGTGGCTCAAGGGCGACGCGGGCAACTCCCCGCCGCCGGCCTCGCGCCTGCACGGCCGCAACCACAGCTGGAAGCACCTCTACTGCCACGACATCCTCAGCATGCCGGACCAGTGGGAGTACCCCTGGTTTGCCGCCTGGGACACCGCCTTCCACATGTTGCCCTTTGCGCAGGTCGACCCCTGGTTCGCCAAAAACCAGCTCAAGCTTTTCCTGCGCGAGTGGTACATGAAGGCCAACGGCCAGCTCCCCGCCTACGAGTTCTGCCTGGACGACGTCAACCCGCCGGTGCACGCCTGGGCGGCCTGGCGCGTCTACAAGATCACCGGCGCCCGTGGCTACCGCGACCGCGCGTTTTTGGAGAGCGTCTTCCAGAAGCTGCTGCTCAACTTCACCTGGTGGGTCAACCGCAAAGATCCCCAGGGCGACAATATTTTCTCCGGCGGCTTCCTCGGGCTGGATAACATCGGCGTGTTTGACCGCTCCAAGCCGCTGCCCACCGGCGGCCACCTGGAGCAGGCCGACGGCACCGCTTGGATGGCCTTTTACTGCCTCACCATGCTTTCCATCTCGCTTGAGCTGGCGCAGGAGAATCCCGTTTACGGCGATCTGGCCTCCAAGTTCTTCGAGCACTTTGTCGAGATCGCCGACGCCATCAACGAGTTCGGCGGCAGCGGGCTCTGGGACGAGGGCGACGGCTTCTACTACGACCAGCTCCGCCTGCACGACACGCAAGTGCCGCTGCGCACGCGCTCGCTCGTGGGGCTCATTCCGCTGATCGCGGTCGAGGTGCTCGAGGAGGAGAAAATTAACGCCCTGCCGGAATTCGCCAAGCGCATGCGCTGGTTCACCAACCGGCGGCTCGATCTCTTCGGCCCCAAGTCCGCCGCTTTTTGCAGCGGATGCGGCGACAAGCGGCTTTTGGCCATCCCCAACCGCGAGCGCCTCCAGCGCACCCTCCAGTACATGCTCGACGAGAACGAGTTTCTCTCCCCGCACGGCATCCGCTCGCTCTCGCGCATCCACGCCTCGGCGCCTTACGTCTACCACGTCGGCCAGCAGGAATACCGGGTGGACTACGTGCCCGGCGAGAGCGACAGCCACCTCTTTGGCGGCAACTCCAACTGGCGGGGGCCGATCTGGTTTCCGCTCAATTACCTGCTCGTCGAGGCGCTCCAGCGCTACCATTTCTTCTACGGAGACGACCTGAAGGTCGAGTACCCGTCCCACTCCGGGCAGCTGCGCACGCTCGACGAGGTGGCCTCCGACCTTTCCCGCCGCCTTTGCTCGCTCTTCCTGCCCGGGCAAGGAGGGCATCGCCCCTGTCACGGCGGGCAACCCCGCTACGCCACCGACCCGCACTGGAAGGACCTGGTGCTCTTTTACGAGTACTTCCACGGCGAAAACGGCCGCGGCTGTGGCGCCAGCCACCAAACCGGCTGGACCTCGCTCGTCACGCGCCTGCAACGGCAGGTGCGGCACTCATGAATCCCATTGAAGTGCGGCTTCGACTGTTTGTACCAATTGCAGGCTTGAGATCGCCGAAAAACTCAGTCACAGTCGCGGGCGTATAAACCGGCTCCTCCGCTCAAGTCTCCATTGCCATGACTTTGACTCCCTTTTTCCGGCCACTCCATTGCGCGATCGTCCTGCTTTTCGTCTTCCTGGGAGCTGCCTTCGGCCAGACGCTTCCGAGCTCTCCCAACGGAAATCCCTGGAGCTTTGACTCCTTCGGCGGCGGGGTAAACGATATGGGTTCGGGCACTTTCAACGGCTTCGGCTTGATCCAAATTCAAAGGAGCGGTTCGCCCGGCTTTAACAACTTTGAGACTTCGGACTATCAATTCGCTAACGATGGTCCGAACCGTATCGTTTCCACCGTGCCGCAGGTATTCGACGGCATCACGATCTCCCGTCAGATCGATGCGATTCAAGGCGGCAAGTGGCTGCGCTTTTACGACACCTTCACCAACAGTGACGTATCCAGCGCCGTTCTGGAGATCATGTGGGGCGGCAGGTTTACTTCGGATGACGGCATGCTGACGGTGGAGGACACCAGCAGCGGGGACAGCACATTGGATGCGGCCGACTCCTGGATGGTGGTTCATCCCGGGTCCGACGGGAACGCTTTCGCCAACCGCTTTCTCGGTCCGGTTGGCTTGGTTTTCGGCAATGAGCAGTTCGACGGAGCCGTCTCCTACGGCGACTTTGGCTTGCCCTGGCAAGGAGAGGACCAGCTCGGACTTGTCCAGGGCCAGTTCCCGCAAAACATCCTCTCCTTTGGAGATACCTTTGCTACCGTGCATTACCTTTACCAGGGGCAATCCACCGATCCCAACAGCGCCAACCCGAGCAGCCTGACCTACGAGCAGGAAGTGGCGCTGGCCATCGCCGAAACCCAGGCCATGGCCGCAAATCCGGACTTCAGCGGACTGACCGAAGACCAAGCTAACCTGGTCATCAACATCAGCCCGACTCCCATTCCGGAGCCCGCCAGTGCCGCGCTGCTGCTGGCCGCCGCCGGCCTGTTGGCGCTGCGCCGCCGTAAGTAGCAGCCCCTTCTCTCTTTGTCCGGGTTTTCTCGTCCATGCTGAGCGCTAGTTGTGTGCGCGGCCATAAACGCACTGCCGCGCTTCGGATAGAATGATGGCATCCAAGCCAAAATCTGTGTGCATCGATGAATTTCTCCCCAAATCAGCCAAAAATTTGCCTTTATTAGAGAATTTCATGCACACCTAACGCACCTAGCGCACCTAAGGTTTTGAGGGCTTGGAATTCTGTGGTCTAATTGAAGATATGGCACGAATCAAGATTTGCGGCCTGACCCGTCGCCAGGACGTGGAAACCGCCATCGAAGAAGGCGCGGACGCGCTTGGCTTTGTGGTTTGGCCGTCCAGCAAGCGCTATGTGAACGCGGAAGAGCTCGGCCCGTTGCTCTCCGGGCTGCCGCCCTTTGTGCAGCGCGTGGCCGTCTCGGTGAACCTCTTCCCGGAGGAAGTGCGGCGGCTGGAGGAAGCGATCGACCATCATTCCGGGGGAGGGGCCGCCTTCGATCTTTGGCAGTTGCACGGGCACGAGAGCCCAGAAACGGCCGCCGCCCTCGCGCCGCGCCGGGTGCTCAAAATGTTCTCGCTCCAAGAAGACAAACCGCTACCCGAGACCCGGGACTACGCCAGCGCCGACGCTTTCCTGCTCGACACCCCGAGCCATGACTACGGCGGCACCGGCCGGACCTTCGACTGGGATTTGGCCGTCAAATTCAAGCAAACCACGTCCAAACCGATCATCCTTTCTGGCGGATTGACGCCGGATAACGTTGCCGAAGCGATCGAAAGGGTGCAGCCTTATGGGGTGGACGTCTCCACCGGCGTGGAGGCGGAATCCCGCCTCAAAGACCCCCTCAAAATTCGCGATTTCATCCAAGCCGCCCGAGGTGCCGTATGCGAACCATCCCCCCATCCCACCGCTTAACCGCCGCCAGCTTCACCCTCCTGTTAGCTTCCGCCTTTGTGCTGACGCTGACCGGCTGCGGTTCCGACGCCGAGACCCAGAACCGCGTGGCCCGGCTGGAGGTCCAGGTCGATGAAATCGCCAAGCGGCTCGAAAGGCTGGGCGACCAGACCCACGACTTGCAGCTCAAGCTGATGGCGCTCGGCGCCCGCCAGCAGGAGCAGTTCCAGCCGGGGCTACTGCCGGGCGATCCCGCCACTGCGACGCCGTACGAACGCGCGCTGGCGCTGCTCCAAGAAAAGGAAATCCGCAACCGGGTGCTGTTTGGCCTCAGCGAGAACGACTTCGTCGCGGGCTTCCTTCAGGTGATGGGGCCGAACTACGTCGGCCAGCTCAACGACCTCAGCGACAAACGGCGCGAGCTGGAGATCGAAGTTCGGGGCCTGGTGAGCAGCGGTGTCGAGAAGGAGCATCCGCGGGTGGAGGCACTGACTTCCGAGCTCGATCTCGTCAAAGACCGGTTGCTGGAGGAAATCACCCAGCAAAAGACCGCCATGCAGATCGACGTCCAAATTCTGCGCGAGCAGGTGGAAGCACTCAAACCGGAGGAAAACTAACCATGCCCTCGACCGAAACCCCCATTCGCACGGTGCCCGACACCGGCGGCCACTACGGCCCCTACGGCGGGATGTACGTGCCCGAGACGCTGATGGCGCCGCTCCAAGAGCTGACCACCGAGTACGAAAAAGCCCGGGCCGACCCGGCCTTCCAGGCCGAACTCGACCGGCTCCTGGCCGAGTACGTGGGCCGGCCGACCCCGCTATATTTAGCTGAGCGAATGACCGAGCGCCTGGGCGGAGCCAAGATTTACTTTAAGCGCGAGGATTTGCTGCACACCGGCGCGCACAAAATCAACAACGCCCTGGGCCAGGTCCTGCTGGCCAAGCGCATGGGCAAGCGGCGCATCATCGCCGAAACCGGCGCCGGTCAGCACGGCGTGGCCACCGCCACCGTGGCGGCGCGCTTCGGGCTCGAGTGCGTCGTCTACATGGGCGAGGTCGACATGAAGCGCCAGGCACTGAACGTGGCCCGCATGCGCCTTCTTGGCACCGAGGTGGTGCCGGTCACGGCCGGGCAGCGCACGCTCAAGGAGGCCGTCAACGAAGCCATGCGCGACTGGGTGACCAACGTCCGCGGCACGCACTACATCATCGGCTCGGCCCTGGGCTCGCACCCGTATCCGATGATTGTACGCGACTTCCACCGCGTGATCGGCGAGGAAGCCCGTCGGCAAATCCTCGAGCGGGAGGAAAAGCTGCCCGAGGCCCTGATCGCCTGCGTTGGCGGCGGCAGCAACGCGATCGGCCTGTTCTACGCCTTCTTGGAGGACAAGGACGTGCGCTGCATCGGCGTGGAAGCCGGCGGCCACGGCATCGCCAAAGGCGAGCACGCCGCGCGCTTCCAGGGCGGCAAGCTCGGCGTGCTCCAGGGCGCGCGCACCTTCGTGCTGCAGGACGACGACGGGCAGATTGAGCTGACCCACTCCGTCTCCGCCGGGTTGGACTACGCCGCCGTCGGGCCGGAGCATTCCTACCTGCGCGACCTGGGCCGCACCGAGTACGCCTACGCCACCGACGAGGACGCGCTGGCCGCCTTCAAGATGTGCTGCGAGACCGAGGGCATCATCCCGGCGCTGGAAACCGCGCACGGCGTGGCGGAGGCGATCAAGCTCGCGCCAAAGATGGGCCGGGACGAAATTCTGCTGGTGAACATGAGCGGGCGAGGGGACAAGGACGTGGAGCAAGCGGCCAAGCACTTGGGAGTGGCCTTAGCGGCGCAAGGTTAAGGCGGTATGAGGAGCATGACCGGATACGGCCGTGGGCGCAGCAGCCACCGGGGCCAGAGCATCACCGCCGAGGTCAGCAGCGTCAACCGCCGCCAGAGCGAGATTTCGCTCAACCTCCCGCGCGGCCTGGCCGAGCTCGAGCCCCGCCTGCGCGACGAGATCAACGCGAATTTTTCCCGAGGTCGGCTCACCGCGGTGGTGGCCATCCACGGCAGCGGCGCCAAGAGCAAATCCGGCACGCGCAACGGCATCAACGCCACGGCCGCCGCCCAGTACCACCGCGACCTGCAAAAGCTGGCCCACCGGCTCAAGCTCGGTGGCGAGGTTTCCCTGGAAACGGTGCTGCGCGGCCCCGGCGTGCTGGTGGAGGAGCCGGAGGAGATTGAACCTGAGGAATACTACCCGCCGGTGCACGCCGCGCTGGAACAGGCGCTCAAGCAGCTCCTCCAGATGCGCAAGCGCGAGGGCACCTCGCTGGCCAAAGATCTCCGCGCCCGCCTGCGCGGGATGAAGCGTGACGTGGCCGCCATCGCCAAACGCGCCCCGCACGTGATGGAGCGCCACCGCGGCGTTCTCTTCGACCGCATCAAGCACGCCGGGCTCGAGATCAGCCCCCACGACGAGCGGCTGCTGAAGGAGCTCGTCTTCTTTGCCGACCGCTCCGACATCAGCGAAGAGCTGACCCGCCTGCAGAGCCATCTGGAACAATTCAGCGGCCTGCTGAGCAAGGACGAACCGGTCGGCCGCACGATGGACTTCATCATCCAGGAGATGAACCGCGAAGTGAACACGATTGGCAGCAAGGCCAACGACCTGGAAATCTCCCAGACGGTAGTGGCGGTAAAAACGGAGTTGGAAAAAGTCCGCGAGCAGGTTCAGAATATCGAATGACGTTTCCAGGCTTTCGCCGGCAGGGCATTCTTTTCGTGGTCAGCGCTCCTTCGGGCACCGGCAAATCCACCCTCTGCAAGAGCCTGCGGCTGACCCAGGACGTCGTCTACTCGGTCAGTTGCACGACGCGCTCGCCCCGGCCCGGTGAGGTCGACGGGGTCGACTACCACTTTATCTCTCAGGAAACGTTCAAGGAAAAGATCGACCAGGGGGAAATGCTGGAGTTCGCCCGCGTGGTGGAGAACTACTACGGCACGCTCAAGGCCAACGTAAAGGAGGCGCTGCTGGCGGGGCAGGACGTGCTGATGGACATCGACGTGCAAGGCGCCGAGAGCATCCGCCGCTGCGACGACGAAGTGATTGAGCAAAGCCTGGTGGACGTCTTCATCATCCCGCCCACGCTCGACGAGCTGGAAAACCGGCTGCGCAACCGCGGCACCGAGCAGGAGGATGAAATCCGGCGACGGCTGAGCCTGGGTAAGGATGAAATGAAGCTCTGGCCCGGCTACAAGTACACGCTCATCAGCGGTTCGATGAAGGAGGACTTCGAGAACTTCAGCAACCTGATGACGACCGAGCGTTTTCTGAGCAACCGCCTGACCCTCAACGGAGCGGCCGATGCCTGAGCCGACCCGTGCTCCCCGCATCGTCCTGGGGGTGACCGGCTCCATCGCGGCGTTTCGCGCGGCGGATCTGGCCAGCCAACTGACCAAGGCCGGGTGCATCGTGGACGTTGTGCTCACCCGGGGAGGGGAGCGCTTCATCACCGCGTTGACGCTCTCCTCGCTGACGCGCCAGCCGGTGGTGACCGAGGCGGCCGATCCGCTCCGCGAGGGCCAGCCCGTGCACATCTGGCTGGCCGACCGGGCCGACCTGGTGCTGGTCGCGCCCGCCTCCGCCAACATGATTGCCGCCGCCGCCCACGGGTTCGCCCACGACGAGCTAACCTGCACGCTGTTAGCCACACCGTCGGAAACCCCCGTGGCCTTTGCGCCGGCCATGAACGGCAAAATGTGGCGCCACCCGGCCGTGCAGGAAAACGTGGCCTCACTCAAAGCGCGTGGGGTCGAAATCATCGGTCCGGCTGAAGGGCTGCTGGCTTGCGGCTACGAAGGCATCGGGCGGCTTTGGCCGGTGGACGAGATCGCCGCTCGGATCCTGGAACGGCTCCCATCCAAACCGGATGGCGCGGATTGACGCAAGCCGTTGACGATCACGGAAGAGGCTTCACGCTTCGCCCTTTTCTTTTGCCCGGAACCGGGCCATCTTAACCTTGTGCTCAAGATTTCCGGCGCTTTCCTGCTGACGCTGCTTTTAGCTGGCTGCAGTACGACCGGCAGCGGAGAGGGCTCCAACCCGCCGCCACCGGGCATCGGCGCTCTCGGCAATCCACCCAGCACCAACCCCGTCGAGCAAGGATCGCTGTAAACAACCGCCATGAGTAACTCTCAAACTCCCGCCGTAGGCATCATCATGGGAAGCCAGAGCGACTGGCCCACCCTGCAGGCCGCCTCCGATATGCTGACCAGCTTGGACGTGCCGCACGAATGCGAAATCGTCAGCGCCCACCGCACGCCGCAAAAGCTGAGCGAGTACGCGTCCACGGCCAAAAGCCGGGGCCTGCAGGTGATCATCGCCGGCGCGGGCGGAGCCGCCCACCTCCCGGGCATGACGGCCGCCTATACGACGCTGCCCGTCCTGGGCGTGCCGGTGGAGAGCAAGACGCTCAAAGGCATGGATTCGCTGCTCTCCATTGTGCAGATGCCCGGCGGCATCCCGGTAGGCACCCTGGCCATTGGCACGGCGGGGGCGAAGAACGCCGGTTTGCTGGCGGCGCAGATTGTGGCCCTGCAAGACACCGAGCTCGCCGGGCGGCTGGAGACTTTTCGGGCGAAGCAGACGAATACCGTCTTGCAGCAGAAGCTTTAGGCCGTAGGGTATCGCCCTTGTGAAGCCGATTCTACCCGGATCCACCATCGGTCTGCTCGGCGGCGGCCAACTCGGACGCATGTTTGCGATCGCCGCGCGCAAGATGGGCTACCGCGTCCACACTTTCGAGCCGGTCCAAGACAGCCCTACCGGCCAGATCTCCGACCGCGAGTTTAACTCCCGCTACGACGACACCGACGCCCTGCTCGAGTTTGCCCGAGACGTGCAGGTGGTGACCTACGAGTTCGAGAACATCCCAATTGAGACGCTGGACGAGCTCTCCAATCACGTGGTGCTGCGGCCCAACCGTGAGCTGCTCTACGTCTGCCAGAACCGGCGCCGGGAGAAGGAGTTTCTGGCCAAGCACGGGTTTCCGCTGCCTCCGTTCCGCGTGGTCGAGAGCGAAGAAGAGCTGCGCCAGGCGGTGGAGGAACTCGGCTGCCCCTGCGTGCTGAAAACGGCAGACTTCGGCTATGACGGCAAGGGGCAACAGAAGATCACTTCGCCCGATCAGGTCGCCGAGGTCTGGGCCCAGCACCAACTGCCCGCCGGCGTCCTGGAATCCTGGGTGGACTACGAAGCCGAGGTTTCCGTCATTGTCGGGCGCGGATACGACGGGGAGACCCGGTTTTTTCCCATGGCCCGCAACGAGCACGAGAACCACATTTTGGCCGTGAGCGAAGCCCCCTGTGGTCTCCCGGATGAGATTGAGGCCAAGGGCCAGGAGATCGCCGAAGAAATTGCCCGCAGCAGCCACTTGGTGGGCGTGCTTGCCGTGGAAATGTTCCTGACTCGGGGAGGGGAGCTGCTGGTCAACGAGCTGGCGCCGCGGCCTCACAACTCCGGCCACTACAGCTTTGACGCCTGCCTCTGCAGCCAGTTCGAGCAGCAGTTGCGTGCCGTTTGCGGCTTGCCCCTGGGCGACACCCGGCTCCTCAGCCCGGTGCTCATGCATAACCTGCTGGGCGACGTTTGGCTGGACGGCAATCCGGATTGGGCCAGCCTGCTCAAGCTCCCGGGACTCAAGCTGCACATTTACGGAAAGAGTGAGCCGCGGCACGGCCGTAAGATGGGACACTATTGCATCCTCGGCGCTTCGTCGGACAAAGTGCGCCAAATCGACGCGGAAGCCCAGTTGTTACTGCAAAACCGTAAATAGTAGCGCGGTAGATTGGAGGCTTGACACCCCAACGACTTGGGGCGAGTCTACTGGGTAGTCCTACAAATTGTATGCTTTGCCCTAAATGCGGACATCTCGAAGACAAGGTCATTGACTCTCGCATGGCCAAAGACGGCATCGTGATCCGCCGGAGACGAGAATGCCTGCGGTGTTCACACCGGTTCACAACTTATGAGGAAATTGAGCGCGAGGACATTCGCGTGATCAAACGGGACGGGCGCTACGAGCAGTTCGACAAGCGCAAGTTGATGGTGGGCGTCGAGCGCGCCTGTGAAAAGCGGCCCGTGAGCGCGGAGCTGCTCCAGAAAACCATCAACGAGATGATCGCCGAGCTGATCAAGAAGCACGGACGCGAGATTCCCGCCGAAGCGATCGGGGAAGCCGTGATGGAAAAACTTCGCCGCCTGGACGAGGTGGCTTACGTCCGGTTTGCCTCCGTCTACCGCAAATTCCGCGACATCAAAGAATTCGTCAACGAAGTCCAAAACCTGAGCCTCCAATGATCGCCTTTGCCAACCGCCTCCCGCATGTCCTCTGGGTCAACCAACGCCTCGTGCCGCTTTCCGAGGGCTGGCTGACGGAAGCCATCGAAGAATCCGCCCGGGAAGTGGGGCACCAACACTGGGAACTGGCCCCGCACGTGGCGCGCGCCATCTCGGAGTACCTCGAAGCGGACTGCACCGCCACCGTCCTGAGCGTGGAGACGCTCGAAAGCATGCTAAAGCGCTCGCTGCACGGAATCGGGTACGAGGAAATCGCCCTACACAGCCGCATCACGCCGCCGCGGGTCTCGATTTACCTCCCGGAGTTGGCTCATCAGCAGAAGATGGAGCTGGCGTTTTATCCGGAACTCAACAGCCGCCTGGAGCAGGCCATGGCCTTCGAAGTCAAAGCGGTTCGCCTGGTGGGGCTGCGCGACTGCGCCAAAATCCTGGATGCGGCCCGCAAATGGCGCAAAACCTGTGAAAGTATCCGCGATAACATCATCGCGTTCAGCGAAGCGTGCCTGAAGCGCTCCAAGACCAAGCGCTGCTCCGTGGAGCTCGTTTTGGCGGATGCGTAAAAACACATTTAGCCGTTGATGATCAATTGCTAATGAAAGATTTTACGTGAGCATTTTCTCCAAGATTATCAAACGGGAAGTCCCGGCCGACATCATTTACGAGGATGATCTCTGCCTTGCGTTTCGGGACATCAGCCCTCAGGCGCCGGTGCATTTTCTGATTATTCCCAAGGAGCCGGTCGAGCGGATCGCCGCCACCGGACCCGATCACCAAGCTTTACTCGGACACTTGCTGGTCCAGGTGCCTAAATTGGCTGAGCAAGAAGGAATCGCGGAATCTGGCTTCCGCGTGGTGATCAACAATGGTGCCGATGGCGGGGAGACCGTTCCGCACCTGCACGTGCACGTACTCGGGGGCAGGGGGCTCCAGTGGCCTCCGGGCTAATCGCGAATTGCCGCTGCCACTGGGTGGCAGTTTTTGCTCTCTATTATTTTTGCTGACGTCACGAGCATGAGGCGTCCAAGATGTTCGCCTCATGAAGCCCGAGAATGACGTCATACCGCCTGGCTGGTACTGGGTTGGTTACGGCGCCGTAGTCTTGGTTTGGGCGGTTTTGATTTGGATTCATTTCTACTGCTTCAATCTCCCCACCAACGATTCTTGGTTTTATTTGGCACCGGCCGTCGAAGCGGAGTATCCGGGAGACCTGCATTTGGCCTTGCTGGTGCCTGGGTTCTACGGGGAAGAGGCCGTTTGGGGGCTGCACTGGCCGGGTGGTCTGGTCGCTTACTCCCTCTTTACGACACTGATTACCAAGAACATTGCCGCTATTTTCGTCTGGGTAATCTCCGCTTGGTTGCTGCTCGGCGTTCTTTGCGCCTGGTTGGTGTATGCGGTAACGCGCAACCTGTACATGGCCAGTGGAGCCTGTCTTTCCGTTCTATTCTCACGCTGGTTTTTTGGAACCAATTCATGCTTTCGCTTCGAAATGCCGGCATCGTTTTATGTGCTTCTGAGCGTCCTGGTCATCATGGAGGCCATTTACCGGAATCGTTGGAGCATCTGGCATAGCTTAGGACTCGGCGTTTTAGTCATGGCGGGAGCGTTCACGCATCCCTCCTTGGTGCTCTTTTGGGCGGGCTGCTTTGCGGTACTTCTTTTGGCGCTGTTCTTTGGATGGGCAAAGCAACGGGCATGGTTAAGGCCAGTCCCGCAGATGGGCGCCATTGCCGCTGGCGGCATTTTCTTTGCCCTCATGTTCTGGGCGTGGTTTTCACAGCCGCAAGCCTGGGAAATGTTCCTGGCGCACCTTCAGCATATTCGTGACCGCACCAATCTGCCTTGGCCGCTGGAATCCGGCCCCATCCTATCCTGGAGAACGTATCCTAGCTCCGGTTTGGAGATGCCGTTTGTGATCTTTGCCGGAACGGGTTTTGCCATCTACTTCGTCGTTCAAAAATGGCGTTCAGGGCTGGCTTATTGCTCAAAAACTTTTCAAGGCGAGGAGGATACGAATGAAAGGGAGGATCTTCTCGCGGTTCTGTCCATCATGACGGGGATCAGCTTTGGTGTGGTCTTCGCGATGACCAATCCTTTCCACACGGTCGTGTTTCTCCCTCTTTACATCGCGCTCACCTGGATTGGAATTGCCCGTATCTGGCAGAGCGAAATGCTGCCCAGGCTCGTTGTCTCGGCTGCTGCCGTGCTCTTGCTCCTGGCTTCGCTCGCGCATTTGGGCTCGCGAACATTGAAGTGGTATCAGGCTGGAATGCCTAATTTTCGGGCTGAACTGGCTGAGATCTATGACACGTTTCCGGCCAACAAGACAAAGATCATCCCGCGAGAATTTTGGGAAGAGGCACTGCGGCGTCATGACGAATATGCCAAGATCTTTTTCTTCCCGTCATCACATCCGAGGGAAATTTTGGACACGTACTACGCGCAAGCGGCTGACATGGAATTTGAGCCCGGCACGATCTTCGTGGAATACGGCTATGAGTTCTCACCCATGGGGGGTGAGTTGCCGACTCTGGACGAGCTCATGGCAAATGAGGACTACCAAAAACTTCTGGAGCGTTTCACAGAAACGGACCGGTTCGAACACGGCGTACGAGGCAGCCGAAAGCTTTGGGGTTACGAATGGGTGATCTACACCAACCAGCCGGAGGAATGAGTCAACCTTAATAAAATTCGCACAATATATGTTGTGCGGAATTAGTGTTAGCGCTTCCAAGGCGCGCAAGCGCGAGATTCCCTACCCTTCAAAACCGTGTTGGGCCAGCATTTGGAGGGTCACGTCCGGCAGACTCCCGTAACCGTAGCCCATGCCGGCCGCTTCCTCGCAACAAGCCACGAAGCCGACCACCGTGGCCAAGCTCGGCTGCTGACCGGCCTTTTCGGCGTGCTCATGTACAAAATAGACCGCTTCCAGCCATTGGCTGAGCGGCACGCCCGTGTCCTCCATCCGGTCCCACCATTCCTGTAGAGCATCCGCGCTGGTCTCGGGATTCTCCTCAAACTGCCGCGACCAGAGATGCAGCAACGCCGTGAGATGATCCGGGTCCTCCACCGCCTCGATGAAGGCGGTCAGTCTGTTTTTCGGCCATGCTTGAGCGGCCATGCTGCGGACGGCGGTGGTCCAGCGCATCCGGGCGGAGACGATGCCACCGCTTTTTCGCTCGGCCCAAGCCGCGATTTCCGACTCCGTCATCAGGTCTCGGATTTTGCAGGACTCAGGCCGCCACGGCCTTCTGCACGCGCGACGGTTCGTAGGCAAGCAGCGACCCCAGCCATTTTTCCGCCTCCACCAGCGGGAGGTCCTTGCGCGCCGCATAGTCCTCCACTTGGTCGCGGTCCAGCTTGCCCACGTGGAAGTAACGCGCCTCTTGGTGACCCAGATAGAGTCCCGAAACCGAGCTGGGCGGATTCATCGCATAACTGCTCGTCAATCCAATCCCGGTTTTGGCTTCCGCGTCGAGCAGGCGCCAGAGCGTCGCCTTTTCGGTGTGATCCGGGCAGGCCGGGTAACCCGCGGCGGGGCGAATGCCCCGGTAGTGTTCGCTGATCAAAAAGTCCAGGTGCTTGTCATCCAGTTTCTCCTCGGCGTCGAATTCCTCCTCCCGGCCGTAGCCCCACTGGTCGCGGACGACCTTGTGGCAGTACTCGGCCGTGGCCTCGGCCAGGCGGTCGGCCAACGCCTGGATGACAATGGCGGTGTAGTCGTCGCCCTTTTCCTTGTAGGAGAGCGCCCATTCCTCGATCTCCGGCCCTGCGGTGACGGCGAACCCGCCCAGGTAGTCGACCCGGCCGGATTCCTTCGGCGCGACGAAATCCGCCAGGCAAAAGTACGGGGTCCCCTCCTCTTTCGCCTTTTGCTGGCGCAGAAAGTGGAAGGTCTCGACCACCTCGCTGCGGCTGGCGTCGGCGTAGAGCTCCACGTCGTCGCCGACCCGGTTGGCCGGCCAGAGCCCGAGCACGCCGCGCAGGTGCGCCCGGTCATTCGCGATGATGTCCGCCAGAACCTTTTGCGCCTCGGCGAAGACTTCTCGCGCCTGCTCGCCATACTTCTTGTGCTCGAGAATGCCGGGATACCTCCCCTTCAGTTCCCAGGTCCAGAAGAACGGCGACCAGTCGATGTAGCGAGCCACCGTTTCCACCGGAATTTCCGGGAAAAGTTGCCGCCCGAGCTTTTCGGGCGTGTCGATTCGTGCTTTGTCCCAGTCGCAGTCCCAGCGCTCGGCGCGAGCGTCTTCCAAGCTCACCAGCACCGTCTTCTCTTGGCCGGCGGCAAAGGCCCGGCGGGCCTTCTCGTGCGCAGCGTCCACCTCCTCGCGGTAGGCGGCGGCGGTCTTGGGATTGAGGAGCTGGTTACACACCCCCACCACCAGCGAGGCGTCCGTCACGTGAACGGTCGGCCCGGCGTAATGCGGCGCCATCTTCACAGCGGTGTGGGTCTTGCTGGTCGTGGCGCCTCCGATGAGCAGCGGCGTCCGCAGTCCACGCTTCTCCATTTCCTGCGCGTTGTAGATCATTTCGTCGAGCGAGGGCGTGATCAGACCGGAGAGCCCGATGATGTCGGCGTTATGTTCTTCGGCCTTTCGCAGGATGGTTTCGCAGTCCACCATCACGCCAAGGTCGATTACCTCGTAATTGTTACAGCCCAGCACCACGGCCACGATGTTCTTGCCGATGTCGTGGACGTCGCCTTTGACCGTCGCGATGAGAAAGGTTCCCGCGCTGCTCGACTGGCCGGCGTTTTGCTGCTTTTCCTCCTCCATGAAGGGCAGCAGGTAAGCGACCGCCTTCTTCATCACGCGGGCGCTTTTGACGACCTGCGGCAGGAACATCTTCCCCTCCCCGAAGAGCTTGCCGACGACCTTCATGCCGTCCATCAGCGGCCCTTCGATCACGTCAAGCGGGCGGCCAAGCTTGTGGCGGACCTCCTCGGTGTCCTCGTCCACAAACTGGGTGATGCCCTTGACCAGGGCGTGCTCGAGGCGCTGCTCGACCGGCTCTTCGCGCCAGGCGAGCGTCTCCGCTTCCTTCTTCTGGCCGGAGCCTTTGACCTCTTCCGCGTAAGCGATGAGCCGCTCGGTGGCGTCCTCGCGCCGGTTAAGCAACACGTCCTCGACCATGTCGCGGAGCTTGGGCTCGATGTCGTCGTAGACCTCGAGCATGCCGGCGTTGACGATGCCCATGTCCAGCCCGGCCCCGCAAGCGTGGTAAAGAAAACACGAGTGCATGGCTTCGCGCACGACGTTGTTGCCCCGGAACGAGAACGAAATGTTGCTGACGCCGCCGCTGGTCAGCGCGTGCGGGCAGCGCGCCTTGGTTTCCCGGACGCCCTCAATGAAGTCGACCGCGTAATTGTTGTGCTCCTCCATCCCGGTGGCGACGGTGAGGATGTTGAGGTCGAAAATGATGTCCTCGGGCGGGAAGCCGACCCTTTCGGTCAAGAGCCGGTAGGCGCGTTCGGCAATGCGCACCTTGTCGTCCTTGGTCGCCGCCTGCCCTTTCTCGTCAAACGCCATCACAATGATGGCGGCGCCGTAGCGTCGGCAGAGTTTGGCCTGCTGGAGGAACTTTTCCTCCCCTTCCTTCAGGCTGATTGAGTTGACGATGCTCTTGCCCTGGACGCACTGGAGCCCCGCCTCGATCACCTCCCACTTGGAGCTGTCGATCATGATCGGCACCTTGCAGATATCCGGTTCGCCCGCGACCAGATTCAGGAAGTGGCGCATGCAGGCGACGCCATCGAGCATCCCCTCGTCGAAATTCACGTCGATCACGCCGGCGCCGTTCTCGACCTGCTGGCGGGCAACCGCCAGCGCGTCCTCGTAGCGCTCCTCCTGGATCATTTTACGGAAGCGCGGCGAACCGGTCACGTTGGTGCGCTCGCCCACCATGAGGAAGTTGGAGAAAGTACTGCTCATGAGGCCACCATCCCTTCTTCCGTCGCCGAAGCCAGATTCAGCGGTTCCAGTCCGCTCAGCCGCAGCCCCGCCTGGATTGACGGCAGCTCCCGCGGCGGGTACTCGTTGGTGGCTTCGTAGATTGCCTTGAGGTGCGCGGGCGTGGTGCCGCAACACCCACCGATAATGTTGACGTACCCTTCCTCGGCAAAGCCACGCAGCGCGCGCGCCGTGTCCGCCGGCAATTCGTCATAGCCAGTTGGCGCGAGCGGGTTGGGCAGGCCCGCGTTGGGGTAGCAGCTCACGTAGCATTCGGAGACCCGGGAAAGCTCCTGCAGATAGGGCCGCATCAGGTCGGCGCCCATCGCGCAGTTGAAGCCGACGCTAAGCGGCTCGGCGTGGCGAAGCGAATTCCAGAAGGCCTCCGGCGTCTGGCCGCTCAGCGTGCGTCCGGAGGCGTCGGTGATCGTGCCGGAGAGCATCACCGGCAGGCGCTCGTGGTGTTCGTCGAAGAATTTTTCGGTCGCAAAAACGGCCGCCTTCGCGTTGAGCGTGTCGAAGATGGTCTCGATCAGGATAATGTCCACGCCCCCTTCCACCAGCGCGACGATCTGGCCGTGGTAGGCCGTCACCAGTTCGTTGAAAGTCACGTTGCGCTTGGAGGGATCGTTCACGTCCGGGGAAATTGAGGCGGTGCGGTTGGTCGGCCCGATCGCCCCGGCCACGAAGCGCGGCTTCTCCGGCGTCCGCGCCGTGAAGGCGTCCGCGCATTTGCGGGCCAGCCGGGCGGATTCCAGATTGATCAGCCGCGTGACCTCCTCGGTGTCCTCGAAGCCGTAGTCGCCTTGGGCGACCGTGGTGCCGCTAAAGGTGTTGGTTTCGATGATGTCGCTGCCGGCCTCGAGAAAGCCGTCGTGAATCCCGGCAATGATGTCCGGCCGGGTGATGCTGAGCAGGTCGTTGTTGCCCTTCAGATCCTTCTTGGCGTCGGCGAACTGCTCGCCCCGGTAGTCTTCCTCGCCGAGCTTGTGCTGCTGGATCATCGTGCCCATGGCGCCGTCGAGATAGACCAAGCGCTGCGCCAGCAACTCGCGCAATTGGCGGGCGGCTTCGCTCTCAGGTTTCAGGAATTGGGAAGGTCCACTAGGCATTCCGTGTACGGTAAAGAAAACAACTCGCGATAGCAAGCAACTTATCAACGCATCTGGATAACAAGATGCGTTAGTCGCGCATCAACTTTTCGACCAACGGCGGGAGGCCCTCAGTGGCCGGCGCAGACACCGCGGTGACGCCGGGCAGATTCCAGGCCAGCGCTTCGGCGGCCGGGTCCACCACATAGGTCTTGATCTCCTTGGGTGCGAGAGTCGCCAAGCCGGCGGCCGGGTAGACCGTGAGCGACGTCCCCACCACGAGAAGCAGGTCCGCGCCGCCGACCGTCCAACTGGCCTCCTCCATCGCGGTAACGGCCTCGCCGAACCAGACCACGTTCGGCCGCAGGGGCGCACCATCGGGGGCGGTGTCGCCGGGGTGAATGTCGCGCTCCTCCAGTTCCACCACCACGCTTGGGTCGCGTTCGCTGCGGCCCTGCCGAATCTGGCCGTGGAGATGGAGCACTTCGCTCGACCCGGCGCGCTCGTGCAGATCGTCCACGTTCTGCGTAATCACGCTCACGCGGAACTTTTCCTCCAGCCGGGCGATGGCCTCGTGGGCCGCGTTTGGGACGGCGCCGCGCACCTGTTGGCGCCGCAGGTTGTAGAACTCCAAAACCCGGGCGGGATCGCGCGCCCAGGCTTCGGGCGTCGCCACTTCCATCGGGTCGTACTTGTCCCACATCAGCTTGTGCTCGCGGCCGCGAAAGGTGGCCAGCCCGCTCTCGGCGCTGATTCCCGACCCGGAAAGGACCACCACGTGCCGAGTCTTCGTGCTCACCCGGAAAATCTACGAGCGCTCTGCCCTTGCCAGCAAGCACCGTCTTCGGTTGAGCGGTCAGCCAAGGGGATTCCATCGCGCGTTTGCCGGAAGCCGCGCCTCGGCCCGGTCTTGTCGCCTCCGCTGACCACCGCTACGTTCTTGAAAACGAATCAAGAACGATCTCACGCGGGCAGATCCCGCCACCACCTCCCCCCTCGCCGCCATGTCCGTCGACCCGACACCCCCCTACCCGCCCTGCAACGACAACCTGCTCTGGGACATCAACATGTCCTTTATCCACTTCCCAACGCTGCTGGTTGCGGACGAGCTCGGTCTCTTTGCGCTCCTGGACGGGGAGCCCCTGACCCGCGACGAAGTGGGCGCGCGCCTGTCCATCGGGCCGCGGGCGAATAGCGCGATGCTCGGCGTGCTGGCGTCGTTGGGCCTGCTCCGTGACCGTGGCGGGCGCTACTACCTTTCCGACGTGGCCAAGACTTACCTGCTGCCGGACAGCCCCTACTACTGGGGCGACATGATGGCGCTCAACCGCACGATCATGATGGGCGCGGAACCGCTGAAGAAGGCCATGCTGCTCGACGAGACCAACACGTTCACCGGCAAACCAGACGACGCCTCGCTCGTCGAGGCCTGGGAAAAGGGCGAGGTTGACCCGGCTCTGGCGCGCCAGTTCACCAAGGCAATGGACAATCTTTTTCAGGGGCCCGCCCAGCACCTGGCTCGCACGATCGATCTGGCGCCGGTCACCCGACTCCTGGACGTGGGCGGCGGTTCCGGCTGCTTTTCCATCGCTCTGGCCCAGCACCATCCCGAACTCCGCGCCACCATCCTCGATCTGCCCGCCGTCTGCGACGTCACCCGGGAATTCATCGCCAAGCGCGGCGTCGCAGACCGCGTCGACGCCCGGCTCGGCGACATGTTTTCCCGCGACTGGCCCGGGGGCTACGACGGGGTCTTCTTTGGCAGCGTCTTCCACGACTGGACGGAGGAGCAATGCCGCTTCCTGGCCAAGCGCAGCTTCGAGGCCCTCCCCTCCGGTGGGCGGATTTTCCTGCACGAAGTTCTCCACGACGACACCGGCAACGGCCCGCTGATGACAGCCGGTTTTTCCATGTTCATGGTTTACAACATGCAGGGCCAGCAGTACACGGCGGCCCAACTGCAGAGCTTTCTCGGCGATGCCGGTTTTACCGACTGCCAGATTGCCACCACCACCGGCTACCATTTTGTCGTGTCTGCGCGTAAACCCTAGCAAGTACGACGGGCGCAGCGCCGCGGCGCCTACCCCGATCCGCAGCCGCAGCTCTTGTTGCGCAAGGCGTTGACGCCCTCCCAGACGATGATGGGCACCATGGCGACGGCGGCAACGGAATCGGCCCACCACCAGCCGAAGAGGGCGTGCAGCCCCAGGCCGGCCAAGAGGATGGCGGAAAGGTAGGCGCAGATGTCCGTCTGCTTGGAATCGGCGTGGAGGGCGTCGCTGTTGATCCGGGCGGCCACGCGGCGCTTGGCCCGCGCCAACAAGGGCATGACGATGACCGAGGCCACCGCCAGCGCGATGCCGACGTAGCTGACCGCGGGATGCTCGCCCGTGATGAGCAGCTCGATTGCCTCGTAGGCGACCAACCCGGCCAGGGCGAGGAGGCTCCAGCCAACCAGACGCTGGGCCAGTTTCTCGCGGGCCCGGCCGCGTTCATCGTCGTGCTGCAGGCGCCAGAGCAAGACCAGTGCGGAGAGCGATTCGATGAGCGAATCAAGGCCAAAGCCCAGCAGGGCAGCGCTCCCGGCCAGCGCAGCCGCGCTAATCGCGATGACGGCCTCGAAGGAATTCCACCCCAAAGTGAAGAACTCCAGGCGTCTGCCGCGCTGCTGGGCGGCGGCGGCATCGCCGTCAACGGGACGGGAGGGAGCAGAAGCGTCCATGAATCCGGGCAAATTGGCAGATTTGGTCCCTCATTGCAAGCGGTAAGCAATTCCTTAGCAACAGCTTAGATGGCTCGATTGTTTTTATGCAATTTAACGTAATTTAATCCCCAACTTACCCCGGGATATTCACTACCGGCCGGGGATAACCCGTGTTTTGGGGACAAATCCGAGGGAAAGCTGTGAAAAAGGGCCGGATAACCCCTAAATAATGTGTTATTTGAAAATATAACGCAAAATGTGGTTGACGTTCCCGTCAAAATTTCCTAAATATAGCATAGTTCGCGCAACTCATACCACTCATGGTAGTGCTTGACCAATAAAAAGAAGTTCGCCGGGCCTAGCGGCCCACTCGTTTTCCAGTAGGTTCTAAGGGAGGGAAACGAGGGCTTTTGAGGCCAGGCGGCATCACCATAAGTGGTAGGAGTTAGCGGGCTGCACGCCCCAGAAGAAGACGCAATCCACCCCCACGACGGCAATCAGGCCGCCTCGCGCCCGAACTGAGGACAACCCAAACCTCCCAGACCCCCCTCCAGAAAGGAAAGACGACCATGATGTCAGACCAACCGACCGGGCAAATGGATCTCCACGGCGTGGATCCTCTCGCCTCCCGCGAATTCGAAGTCCTCAAGCGGGACGGACGCACCGAGAAATTCAACGACCAGCGCATCCTGCTGGCAATCGAGAGCGCCTTCAAGGCCGAGCAGGGCCTGAAGAAGGAGCAATCCCTTGACGACGACACCCACCACCAGGTGGAAGCGGTCACCCAAGCGGTGGTCGAAGCCGTGCTGGTCCGCGCGGTCGCCGGCGACCAGCTTGAGATCGAAGCCATTCAGGACGCGGTTGAGGACGCACTGATGAATCAGGGCCACCACACAGTCGCCCGCCGCTACATCGTTTACCGCGAAGATCGCCGCAAGGCCCGCGCCTTGCGGGGCGAGCGCGACCGCACCGGCAAGCCGCTCGCGCAGCTCACCGTGAAGACCGCCGACGGCGAGGAGCCGCTGGATCCGACCCGCATCCGCCGACGCGTTATCCGCGCCTGCAAGCAGGCCGAGGAGATCAACCCGGACGGCCGCGTGCACAGCCGGGGCATTTCCGACGAAGCCCTGCGCAACCTCTATGATGGCGTCTCCACCGACGAGATTGACAAAGCGGTCATCCTGGCCGCCCGAGCCCGGATCGAGGCCGAGCCGGATTACACTTATGTGGCGGCCAACCTCCTGCTGGATGTGATCTACCGCGAGGTGCTGCCCGAGGCCCCGGCCCGGAACAAGCTGGCCGAGGTGCACAGCCAGCATTTTGTCAGCTACCTGCACGCCGCCATCCGTTGCGACCGCCTGAGCGAGTCCCTCCTCGACTTCGACCTGGGCCGCATCTCCAAGGCGCTCGACCTGAGCCGCGACCTCAAGTTCCAATACATCGGCCTGCAGACCATCTATGACCGTTATTTGATTCACCACGAGGAACGCCGCCTGGAGACGCCGCAGTATTTCTGGATGCGCGTGGCGATGGGCCTGGCCTCGGGCGAGGAGGGCGACAAGACCGCCCGCGCGATCGAGTTCTACGACATGCTCTCGACCTTCCGGTTCGTCAGCTCCACGCCGACACTCTTCAACAGCGGCACGCTGCACCCGCAGCTTTCCAGCTGCTACCTGAGCACCGTCATGGACGACCTCGAGCACATCTTCAAGGTCATCAGCGACGACGCCCGCCTCTCCAAGTGGGCCGGCGGCCTCGGCAACGACTGGACCAACGTCCGCGCCACCGGCGCCCACATCAAGGGCACCAACGGCCGCAGCCAGGGCGTGGTCCCCTTCCTCAAGGTGGCCAACGACACCGCCGTGGCCGTCAACCAGGGCGGCAAGCGCAAGGGCGCCATGTGCGCCTACCTGGAGACCTGGCACCTCGACATCGAGAACTTCCTGGAGTTGCGCAAGAACACCGGCGACGAACGCCGCCGCACGCACGACATGAACACGGCCAACTGGATTCCAGACCTGTTCATGAAGCGTGTCGCCGAGAACGGCGAGTGGACCCTCTTTGACCCCAGCGAGGTCCCCGATTTGCACGACCTTTACGGCCAGGCCTTCGAGCAGCGCTACGCCGAGTACGAAGCCATGGCGGAGAAGGGCCAGATGAAGCTCTCCAAGAAGGTCGAAGCGGTGACGCTCTGGCGCAAGATGCTGACCATGGTCTTCGAAACCGGGCATCCCTGGATCACCTTCAAGGACCCCTCCAATGTCCGCAGCCCTCAGTCCCACGCCGGGGTGGTGCACAGCTCCAACCTCTGCACGGAGATCCTGCTCAACACGTCGGTCGACGAGATCGCCGTTTGCAACCTGGGCAGTGTGAACCTGGCCGAGCACATGAAGGACGGCAAGCTCGACGAGGAAAAGCTGGCCGAGACCGTGCGCACCGCGATGCGCATGCTCGATAACGTCATCGACATCAACTACTACCCGACCCCGGAGGCCCGCAATGCCAATCTGCGCCACCGTCCGGTCGGCCTGGGCCTGATGGGCTTCCAGGACGCGCTCTACGAGATGAAGGTGCCTTACGCCAGCCTGGAGGCGATTGACTTCGCCGACTACTGCATGGAGGCGATCAGCTATCACGCGATCCTTTCCTCCTCCCAGCTCGCCGGCGAGCGCGGCGCCTACTCGACGTTCGAAGGATCCAAGTGGGACCAGGGCTTGCTGCCGCTGGACACGCTGGACCTGCTCGAGCAGGAGCGCGGCGGCTACCTCGAGGTCGACCGCAGCAGTAAGCTCGACTGGACCCCGGTCCGGAAGTCGATCAAGAAGTACGGCATGCGCAACTCCAACACCATGGCGATTGCGCCGACCGCGACCATCGCCAACATCACCGGCGCCACGCAGTCGATCGAGCC
>JBCDLL010000026.1:0-43864 GCA_038745425.1 Verrucomicrobiota bacterium
CGCCCTCCAGGCCGTAGGGCGCCTCCACCCGGTGCTGGGTGAGCAGGTTCACCTCCATGGGTTCCAGGAACACCAGCTCGCGGACGATGCCCTCGCCGCCGCGGTGCCGCCCGGCTCCGCCGCTGCCAGCCCGGTGCCCAAAGCGCTCCAGCCGCACCGGGTAGCGGCGCTCGAGCACCTCCGGATCGGTGATCGCCGTATTGGTCATGTGCGTGTGCAGCGCGCTGGCGCCGGGGCCCTCCGCCGTCGCGCCCGCGCCGCCGCCAATGGTCTCGTAATAGCTGCAGCGCTCGTTGCCAAAGATCAGGTTGTTCATCGTGCCCTGACTGCAGGCGGCCAGCCCCAGCGCCCGCAACAGGGCGTCGACCACCCGCTGGCTGGTCTCGACGTTGCCGGCTACCACCGCCGGGCAGCGGGACGGGTTATCCAGATCGAAGCGCGGGTGCAGGAAGCACTCCGGCAGGGCGACCTCGACCGGGCGCATCAGGCCTTCGTTCAACTCAAAGCCTCCGCCGACCAACAGCCGCAGCGCGTACATCACCGCGCTGCGCACCACCGCCTCGGTCGCGTTGAAGTTGCCCGGATGCACCCGCGCACCGCCGCCGGTGCCGGCAAAGTCAAGCCGCCAGCGGCCCTCGCCCCGGCCCTCGAACGCCACGCAAACGGGCGTACCGTCATCGAGCGTCTCCGTCACCGTGGCCGTGCGGCGGTCGCCGAGGTGCGCGCGGAGCGCCTCGACCGCGGCCTGCGCGGTCGCCTCCAGCAGCCGCCCCATCTGCCCCGTGACCGCCTCCGCGCCGGCGGCCGCCGCCATCGCCCGCAACAACTCGGCCCCGCGATTGAGCGACGCCAACTGCGCGTGCAGATCGGCCAGGTTCTCCTCCGGCCGGCGGGACGGGTGCGGCCCCGACGACAGCAACTCGCGCATCTCCTCCCAGCGAGCTTCGCCTGCCGCCACCAGCTTGCGCGGCGCAATCACCACGCCCTCCTCCGCCAGCGTGCGGGCGCCCGCGGGCATCGAGCCCGGGACGGTACCGCCAATCTCCGCGTGATGGGCGCGGTTGGCCACGTAGCCAAGCAGGGTTTTTCCGTTCCCGGCAAACACCGGCATCAACAACGTGACGTCCGGCAGGTGCGAGCCCCCCGCCGCCGGGTGGTTGAGCACCGCGACATCGCCCGGCTCCAGCGGCAGCAGGGCCAGCACCCGCCGCGCGCAGACGCCCATCGCGCCGAGATGCACCGGGATGTGCGGCGCGTTCATCACCAGCTCGGCGGCCGGCGAAAGCAGCGCGCAGGAAAAATCCAGCCGCTCCTTCACGTTGGTGGATAGGGCCGTGCGCCGCAACATCTCGCCCATCTCCCCGACCAAATGCGCGAAGCGGTGCCGGAACAGTTCCGAAGTTACCGCCTCCGGCGCGGCGGCCGCGCCCACCTGCCGAGCGATAGCTTTCTCGGCCCGTTTCAGCACGATGGTGCCGCGGCTGCCGACCTCTGCCGTCCAGCCCGGCGCGAGGTACAGCGTGCTGAAACCATCCTGCACGACGGCGGGTCCGGCCAGAGTGTTGCCCGGGGCCAGGGCCTCGCGCCGGTGGACCGGAACGGACCGTGCGGCGTCCAACGGGCAACCCACGGCATGGTCCGGCTCGACCGGCGCGCCTGGGGCAAAGCGTTCCTCCTCCGCCTCGGGCGAGCAAAGGGACGCGCGTACCCGCACCGCCACCAGCTCGATCTCCCGGTCCGCCGGGTAGTAATTGAAGAGGGACCGGTAGCGGGTTTCGAACGACGCCGCCAATTCGTCCCGCGAGCCGAAGCGCATCCGCAAGGTCGAGTCCTGCCCGGCCAGCCGCAGCTCCGCCTCCCGCGTCAGGACAAAGTCGGCCTCCGTGCCAGCCGGGATTTCCTCCGGCCCAAAGGCGCTCTTTGCTTCGCCGTCTAAACTTTCCAGGAGGGAGCCGAGGCCGGCCTGCGCCTCGGCCAATGGCCGCAGCACCTGCCGCTCGGCTTCGCGCTCGGGGACGGCCTCCGCAAGTCCGCGCGCGCTGAGCAGGCCGGAGTCCGGGGGGTAGAGCACCGTCTTGATGCCAAGCAGCTCGGCCACGCCGCAGGCGTGCAGGCCGCCGGCACCGCCGAAGGCGACCAGCGCGTACTCGGCCGGGTCGTAGCCCTCGCGCACCGAGATGGTGCGGACCGCGTCGGCCATGTGCTCGTCGGCGATCCGGACCAGCCCGGCCAGCACCTCGCGCGGGTCCGTCTCCCCGCTGGCGGCGAGGATCTCCTCCAGCCGCGCGCGCGCCGCCGCCAGGTCGACCGGGATCGACATTGCGGCCGGCTCCAGCCGCCCGAGCAGCAGGTTGACGTCCGTCAGCGTGAGCGGCCCGCCCGCACCGTAACAGGCCGGACCGGGCTGCGCTCCCGCGCTCTCCGGCCCCACTTGGAACGAGGCCGTGCCCGGCGCGAAGCGGCAAGCACTCCCCCCACCGGCGGCCACGCTCTCGATCTCCAGAGCCGGGGCGAGGAGCTGCGCCCGGCCCACGCGATGGCTGGGCGCCGGCTCGAAGGCTCCGTCCCAGCGCGCCACGTCCGTGCTGGTTCCGCCCATGTCAAAGATCAACGCGCGGCCGTGCCCGGCCGCCTGCGCGGCGTGAGCCGCTCCGACCAGTCCCCCGGCCGGCCCGCTCAGCAAACCGTCCTTGGGCCGGAAGTCCGAGCGCGGCACCAGACCGCCCGCGCTGGTCATCACCCGTAGCCGGCTGCCCGTGCCCAACTTGCCCGCCACGTCGTCCAGGTAGCTCTTGAGCAGCGGCCCGAGGTAGGCGTCCACCAGCGCCGTGTCCGCCCGCGGCAGGATTTTAATCCGCGCCGCCAGCTCGACGGAGGTGACGACGTACTCGGCGCCCAACTCGCGCAGGACCCGGGCCGCCGCCCGCTCGTGTGCAGGATCAAGATCGCTGTGCAGCAGCGCCACCACGGCAACGCGGCGGTGCTCCGGCGGCAACGCGGCCACCCGCCGCCGAAAGGTTTCCGCGTCGAAGGCACGGATTTCATTTCCCTCGGCGTCAAGTCTTCCGGGCACCTCGGCGACGGCGGCATGGAGCGGCTCCGGCCGGCGGGGGTTGCGGGCAAAGAGCTCCGGCCGGCGTTGATCGCCGATGCGCAACAGGTCGCCGAAGCCCTCCGTCCCGCAGAAGAGCACCGGCGCGCCCTTTTCCTCCAGCAGCGCGTTGGTGCCCTTGGTCGTGGCCAGGTCCAGACTCATCGGGGGCAGCGCGTCCTGGCCGGGTGTGCGCGTGGCCAGGCGCGCGGCCAATACCGGCGCTTCCTCGGCGCTGCAAAGCTCGATCGCGGCGCCCTCCGCCCAACCGGCCGGCACCGAAGCCAGGGTCAGGGTCAGCGGATCGCCTGTACTGGCGATGACCTCGCCGCCTTCCGCCGCGCCCAGGACGCGGGCGGTCATCCCGATAAAGAAGTCGTCCGGCACATTGAGCGGGGCTTCGATTGTGAACACTCTCGCGCCCGTCTGCCGCCGCACCGTGCCGCGCAGCGAACTGGTCGAAAGCACCTTGATCCGGCGCATTTCACCCGCGGGCGCGAGGGCCAGGCAATCGGTGAAGGTGCCTCCCGTGTCGATCCAGAGCTGCCAACGGTCTTCCGGCATGGTCCAAGTCATCACGCCGGAAGGGCGGCGGCAATCCTAACTTGCGTCCGCGCCGGGCGGCGCCAGGACGGCCTCTTCGGGCATGGACTCGGGCGCGAGGGGCTTCTGGGGCATGGGATCCGCGGCGGGTTCGGCCTCCGGCGGAACCTCCATCGGCAGGAGGGTTTCCTCCGGCTGCCGGACGGGCGCACCGGTGCGAACGTAAAAGCGCAGGCCGTCGATGGGCAGGCCGATTTCGCTGAGCGGATAGACGCCCTTGCGCCCGCCCGTGCCCGGATCGTTGACGAGGTACTCGAAGCCCTCCTTGCCCAGGACCACGACAAAATGCGTAACGCCGTTCGGGAAGGTCACGCGCACGATGACGGGGTTGCCCTCGCGCAGGTTGGCGTCGATGAGGTGGTAGGACGGGTCGCTCTCGTAGGCATGAACAATGGCGCCACCGGCGAGCTCGGCCGCGTCTTCCCACCAGAGCCAGCCGTTGCCGGTGTAGCCGCGCTCGTGCCCAATCAGAAACCGGTTGAGCCGCTGCGGGTCGGTCTCGGCGCCGTAGAAATTAAGCAGCATGGCGGCACAGGCGACCGCGCAACCCTCGCTGCCCAGGCTGGTCGGCCCGCCGCCCAGGGGGTCCGCCGCCCAGCGCGCGTCGTGCTGGAAGAAGTGCGGCACGCCCATCACCACGGGCTCGGCGAAGAAATCGCCGCCGCTGGGTGGCAGCTTGCCCAGGCGGCGGGAGCTGATTTCCTGCCACGTGTGCGCCCCGAGGACCGTGGTTTGAAAAACGCTCAGAACGGGATCCGCCACCGGCAACAGGAAAAACGGCTGGCTCTTGCTCAAGCGCCGCACGGCCGCGACCCCCTCCGGCGTGGGCGCTTCCACCCCCAGCTTGAAGGGCAGGCCGGCACCGGATTCGGGCGCGGCGTCGGACGCCGCCAGGCTGAAGGCGAGAAGGCAGGAGAGCATCGGGAGGGAGAGGGGTTCCGATAAGTTCCGCAAGGACAGCGCCTCGCGCAAGTCGCGGCGTGATTTTCCCGATTGCCGTCCGGATTTATCCGCTGGATAGTGGCAGCCGCCGCCCCGCCATGAACCCGGACGCCCCAGACGAATCCCGCGAGCCCGCCGCCGGTCCCGGGGAGGTCGAGCGCCTGCGCGCCGAGCATGAGCGCCTTCACCACGAGCTGGAAACCATCCAGGGCCAGTTACGCGACCTTTCCACCCGGCTGGACACCCTGGCCCAGCCACCCCGTCGGGAAGTGCGCCCCCGCAAGCGCTTGGCCAAAGGCCCGGACGACGACGAGGCCCTCCACGCCGCCGCCATCGAAGCCGCGCCACCCCCGGTCCCGGAGCCCAAACCCGCCCCGGTCAACGACCCGCCGCCGGAGCCGGAAACCGAGGCGGCCCTCGCCACGGATCCGGAGGCCGCACCCGGAGCAGCCGACGCACCACCCGCCGCCGGGACGGCCTCGCCGGAGCCCGATCCCGCGCCAGCCGACCCGCTCCAGGAAGCGGCCCCCGCAGCCGCGCCCACCCCCACCCCCAAGGGCGAAAGCCTGGAAAGCACCTGGGTGCCGTTTTTGCTGCCCATCATCGGCGCGGTGCTGTTTCTGCTGACGCTGGTTTTTGCCGGCAACTATCTCTACTACGAGTTCTTCGTCGACCTCAGCAAGGGGATGAAGGTGGCGCTGCTTTACGCGGTCTGCGCGGTGGTGCTGGGGCTGGGCGCGTGGCTGGAAACGATGAGCGGACGCCTGCCCCGGCTGGGCACGATTCTGGGCGCCGCCGGACTGGGCGGGCTCTACTACGTCTCCTTCGCCGCGCATTTTACCGAGGCGCTGCGGGTGATCGAGAGTCCCGTGACAGCCGGAGTGCTGCTGCTGGCGTGGTCGGGGCTGGCGCTCTTTTTGGCGGAGTGGCGGCGCTCGCAAGAGCTGGGCGTGGCCGCGATCGCATTGGCCTATTTCTCCACCGCGATCGGCCCGGTCGGCTGGTTCGGCGCGGGCAGCAACCTGTTGCTGGCGGCGGTCTCGGTCGCGCTGGTGCTGCGCCACCGCTGGGAGGTGCTGGGCATGGTCAGCCTGGGCGGCGTTTACGCCAGTTTCCTGCTCAACTCGATCATCGGCGTCTCCCTGGTAAGCGGGGCGGACCCGCTCGCCGCCTGGCTGGCGGCACCGGTCGAGGGCGTCTGGATTGGGCTGATCTCGCTGACCGCTTACTGGCTGACCTTCGCCACCGGCAGCTTTTTTGCCCGGCAAGAGCTGATGGCCCAGCAGCTCCGCATGGTGATGCTGACGCTCAACAACCTCCTCTGGGTGGGTTGGGGCTGCCTGCTGATGGGGCGGCTCGACCTGCCCGGCCAGATCGACGTCTTCCTGCTGATGGCAGGCGGATTGATGCTGGCGGCTTCCTGCCTGGCCCGTTGGGTCTGGGCATCGGCCAAGCCGGTGGCGGAGGCCTACCTTGGGCAGGGGCTGACCGTCTTCACCATCGGGCTCATGCTGGCGGCCAGCGGCACCGTCCAAGCCTTGCTGCTGACGGCGGAGCTCATGATTGTGCTGGTGCTGGCGACCACCTTCCGGCACCGGCTACTGCGCTACGCGACCCTGGCGATTGTGCCGCTGGTAACGGGCACCACCCTGCTCGCCCTCAAGCTGGAAGAGATCGCGCCCTGGGCCTCGCTGACGGTGGCGGCGGCGCTGATTTTTGCGGGCTGGTGGGCCAAGTTCCACCGGGCCAGCACCTCGTGGCGGCAGGAGCAGGTGGACTGGCTGACGGCCAACGGCATCGGCCTGCTGACCTGCGCACTGGTCACGCACTTTACCGGCATGCCGCGGTTGCTGCTGCTCACGGCGGAGTTTGTCTTTGTGCTGCTCTTCGCCGTCAGCAGCACCTCTTATCTGCTGCGGGTGGCCAGTCACGTGCTGGCCACGATTGTCCTGGCGGTGGGGGGAGGCCTGATGCTGTTGGGCGGAGTGTACTACGCGGTGCTGGTAAGCGTGGTGGCGCTGTTCTGGGCCGCCTGGTGGGCGCAGCACCAGACGCTCGCGGTCAACCGCTGGACGCCGGCGGACATCGGCTGGCTCAGCGCGCTGGCCCTGGCGCTCAACTACCAGTGGCTCAAAGAGCTGGTGCCGACGCTCTACTTCTGGCCGGTACTGGGAACGCTGGCCCTGATCGCCACCCTGGGCACCCGCTTGCACCGCATTCCGGTCCTGACCTACCTGAGCCAGCTCTACTTTCTGCTTGCCGTGACCAACCTCTTCGGGCCGCTCTACAACTACGTCCCGGCCGCGGCGGACAACCTGCCCGGCTGGCAACCCGCGCTGCTCATCGCCGTGGGCCTGGCGCTGAGTGCCTGGTGGCAGCGCACCACCGACCTGCGCAACACGGATTTCTCGTTGGCCATGCGCCTGATCGACGCCGCCGCGGTGGTGGCGCTGTTTTACCTGTGGGTGGAGCCCCGGCTCTCGACCGAAATGTGGATGGTGGCGGCCTCGCTGCTGACGCTGGCGCTGAGCGCCTACGGGGTCTCGCGGCGCGAATGGCTGCTGGCCGCCTTCGGCCAAAGCCTGGTGCTGGTGGCGGTGGGCGAGCTCTTCTGGCGCGCGGGGACGACGGTGGCCTGGCCGGCGGCGCTGGTGCCCACGGCCACGCTGGTCGGCATCGCCATGACGGCGGAATGGGCCTGTCGTACGCGGCTTCTTTCGCAACGGGGTGAGCAAACGTCGGTCCCGGAAGAATGGCTGGGGCTAGTGCGCTACGTCGCCACTGGTTACCGGATGGTGACGGTCTTCCTGGCCGTGCGGCTGGTGAACGCCTATGTGCCAGCGCCGGAGCAGGCCTGGGTCTTTGCGCTGCTGGGTTTTGCGCTCCTGGCCACGGGCGGGTGGCGGCTCAACGGCCTGCGCGCGGCGGGTGTGCTGCTTTACTTCCTCCTCGCGCTGGTCAAATGGTTCGTGCCGATGTCGCCGGAGCCGCACCTCTACTGGGCCAACTGGCTGGCGCTGCTGCTGATCCTGGCCGCGCCGGTCTTCACCCGCCGGGCGCGGGCGCACCTGGACCCTTTGCCCGAGCAGGCCGACACGATTCGCCGCGAGAAGCGCGACTGGGAAGCCGCCGCCGTCTGGCTGCTGCGCCTGCTGGGCGTGCTCATGCTGTGGCTGCAGGCCTCACGCCTGGGCGAAACCTTCTGGGGCGCGCAGTATCTCACCATTGCCTGGGCGCTGACCGCGCTGGCCGTACTGGCGGGGGGCTTTGCCGTGCGCGAACGGCTCCTTCGCTGGCTGGGCCTGGGCATCCTGGCCGCCACGCTGCTGCGCTTCCTCGTCTTCGACCTGTGGGGCTTCCAGACGTTTTACCAGGTGGTGAGTGCCGGGGCCCTGACCGCCGTCGTTCTGCTGTTGGCCTTTCTTTACAACAAATACGCGGACCGCTTCCGGCAGTGGCTTTAGACGGGGCGGCCGCCTGAATTGCTCCAGGGCCCTGAAGGGCTTTGCGGTTGTTTTCCAACCGCGTTTTGCCTAGCTTCCGCCGGATGCGAAGGTTGCTCGATTTCGGCGCCAACTTGTTTCCCTTCTGGGTGGTGCTAGCGGGCGGCCTGGCCTTGCTCCAGCCAGAGCTTTTTACCTGGTTCGACAAGCCCAAGATCATCTGGGGTCTGGCCATCATCATGCTGGGCATGGGGATCAATCTGAACTGGGAGGACTTCCGCGGGGCCTTTTCCCTGCCCAAGGAAATCGCGCTGGGCGTATTTTTGCAGTACAGCGTCATGCCGCTGGCAGCGTTCCTGATTGCGGACGGACTCAAGCTGCCGACGCCATTCGCGGTCGGGCTGATCCTGGTGGCCTGCTGTCCCGGCGGAACCGCGTCCAACATCGTCGCCTTTCTGGCCCGGGCCAACCTGCCGCTGTCCGTTTTGCTCACCACCGCCTCCACCTTTCTTTCCATGCTCGCCACCCCGCTGCTGGCCGAGCTTTACATCGGCACCCGGGTGCCGGTGGATGTCTTCGGCCTCTTTCTGACCACCGTACAGGTGGTGATCGCGCCGGTGGCGCTGGGCGTGCTGCTCAACCGCTTTGCGCCGAAAGCGGTCGCCCGCCTGCGGCCGGTTTCACCGCTCGTTGCGGTGCTGGCGGTGGCGATGATCGTCGGCAGCATCGTCGGCGCGAACAAGGATGAGATTATCCACCTGGCGCCGACCCTATTCGTCGCGGTGGTGACGCTGCACGTGGTCGGCTTCGGCCTGGGCTACTGGATACCCCTCCTGCTCGGGCTGTCCGGCCAGAACCGCCGCACCATCTCGATCGAGGTGGGCATGCAAAATTCCGGCCTGGGCGTGGTCCTGGCGCGCTCGCACTTCGTCGATCCGCTCTCGGCGGTGCCGGGCGCGCTCTCGGCGGTGGCGCATTCCGTCATCGGCAGCCTTCTGGCGGTGATTTGGCGGCTGCGCCCGACCAAGGAGGAGCGCCTCAAGCGCCTGCCTGGAGAATACGTGATTAGCGAAATGCACTGACCGGCGGCGGCCGTTCAGTAATTGGTGCCCATCACCGGGCGCTTGACCTCGCCGGTCAGCGTGTTGTCCGCCTTCAAGCCATCGGCCACAAGCTCCACTTCGCTTGAGCCCACCGGAATTTCAAAAATCAGCTTGCCGGTGGCGATTTTGCCCGGCTCGGGCGCCTTGTCCTTGATGGTGCCCTCGGGCTGGGCGGAGTAGGGTGCCATCGCCAACTGAACGCCCTGCGGGTCCTTGAAGGCGACCGTCAGTTGGATTTCCTTGAAGGTCTCCTGGCCGGTATTCTTGAAGGTGAGGTCGAGGACGAGGAAGTTCTTCCCCTCCGGTGCGTTGATGGGCGCGTCCCCGCCGGAAAGCGACACGTCAAGGGTCGGAATCTGCGTCTGGCTGTTGAGGAAAATCTGGTACGGACCGAGGATGATAAACGGCGGCTCCTCGCTGGTGACGACGGCTTCGTCCTGGGCTCGAGCGGCGGCGGGCAGGAGCAGCGCGGCCCCCAGCATGAATGCAACAAGGTGGCGGATAGTCATTTGCATACTGGGAACATACTCGCGGGCGGCGGCGTGGCGAGGGAAAATTGCGCCGCGCGCTTACGCCGCGCTGAACTTGGGCACGCTTTCGGCCTCCGGCGGGGCCATCCGGGCGAGGTGGCGGCGGAAGGCGTTCATCACCCACATGTGCACGTGCGCCTGGGTAAAGATGTAGAAGTACCAGGGCAGGCGCGGCTGGTAATCGTGGATTGCGGCGATGAGCATGGTGCCGCCGAGCACTTCGCGGAACTCGAAGCGGCCGCGCTTGTTGTGGCGCGTCTCGGCCAGCCAGCCTCCGGTGATGAAGAAGACCTGCCGGTCCGAGCGGCTCCAGTCCGGCGCCAGCTTCATTTCCAACAGGACGATGTCGAGCGCCTTCAGTTTGAAGCGCACGACCACGTCATCGGTTTCGCAGTGCATGAGCGGCCAGACAAACTGCGGCAGCCAGCGCATGTATTCGCGGGCCACCCAGCGGGCGTCGCGGCCCGGCGGCAGCGGCATGCGCTGGACGGAACGCACGTGTTTGGCCCGGCGCAGCTCCTGGTCGTCCTGGCGGCGGATGCGTCGGCGGGGGTTGGGCGCCAGGTCGGTGTGCGACTCGTTCAGGCTGGCGCGCAGGGCCTCGCGGAAGCCGAGCGCCTCGGGCTGCAGGCGGCGTAGCAGCGGGTTGTCGCGCGCCACCATGGCGTGCTTGAGGCTCTTGACCAGCGGGGCCACCAACGCCTGCGGCGATCCGGAAATGTACTGCACCCAGTAAAGCGAGAACCAGGGCGGGATGAAGGGCAGGTTGAACATCCGCCGCTGCACGCCCAGCTCCTCCGCGGTAATCTCCAGCATCTGCCGGTAGGTAAGCACGTCGCGCCCGCCAACGTCGTATTGCTGGTCGATCGCCTCCTCGTGGCCGAGGGTTTCCTCGACCGCTTGAACGAGGTCGCGCAGGGCGATTGGGTGAGTACTGGAATGGCACCACTTCGGCAGGCCCATCACGGCCAGGCGCTTGACCAGATTCACCAGAATGCGAGTGGAGCTGCCGCCCGGGCCAACGATCAGGCCGGCCCGCAGCGCGGTGACGGGCACGCCGCGCGAAGCCAGGGTGTTTTCGACCTCCAACCGACTGGCCAGATGATCCGACAGCCCGCCCCCGCTCGGCATGAGTCCGCCCACGTAGAGGATTTGCCGGACGCCGACCGCCTCGCAAGAGCGCGCGTAGTTGTCCGCCAGCAGCAAGTCCAGGTCGATGAAGTTGGCCTGAGTCAGCCGCGAGCTCGGCATCATGGAGTGCACCAGATAGACCGCGAACTCGCAGCCCTCGATCGCCGCCGTGATCTGGTTGACCGAAAAGAGGTCGCAGTGGCGCCACTCAACCCCATCGCGGTGATCGGGTTCGGCCGCGCGCGCGGGCGAGCGGGTCAATCCGATGATGCGGAAGCGGGAAGAGAGCCGGTCCAAGAGGGCCTCGCCAACGAAGCCGCTCGCCCCGGCGATCGCAATCCGGGGGCGTTCCCGAGGGGCGGAAGCTGGTTCGGTGGCCGCGATCATGGCGTAACCTAAGGCCTCCGGCTGCGGATGCAATGTCGCCCCGTCACTCTTTTGGACGGTGAGGGGCGCCGCGGAGATGTCCGAACTTTTAGCGGAGGGCGGAGCTCCGGCTGCGCCGCGCGAAGCCGGACGGTTTTGCGTGGTCGAGCGGAAGCTCGACCCTCCGTCTGGCTTGGCGGCGCCCCCCACCGTGAGCCGACCTCCCAAACTATCGGTTTGCCCGGAGCCCGGTAGCCGCCGCCGGGGATGGACAGGGAGCGCGTTGGCCGTATGTTGCGCCTTGCCGGGCAACGTCCGGCTTCACCCCGCCATGCCCGCCGATTCCCCCGCCCACACCAACCGCCTCGCCGAAGAAAAGTCGCCCTACCTGCTCCAGCACGCCCACAACCCGGTGGACTGGTACCCGTGGGGCGAGGAGGCCTTCGCCAAGGCGCGGCGCGAGAACAAGGTCATCTTCCTAAGCGTGGGCTACTCCACCTGCCACTGGTGCCACGTGATGGAGCACGAGAGCTTCGAGAACCCGGCCACCGCCGGGCTGATGAACGAGCACTTCGTCAACATCAAGGTGGACCGGGAGGAGCGCCCGGACGTCGACGCGCTCTACATGCACTTTGTCCAGGCCACCACCGGCCAGGGCGGCTGGCCGATGAGCGTCTGGCTCACGCCCGAGCTCAAGCCCATCGTCGGCGGCACTTACTTTCCGCCGGTCGACGCCCACGGGCGGGCCGGGTTCCCCCGCGTGCTCCAGCAGATTGCGGAAGTCTGGCGCCAGCAGCCGGAAAAGGCGCTGGCCCAGGCCGACCAGATCACGCAGGCGCTCAGCCAGCACTTCGCCGCCGGGAGCAACCCACCCGGCAAGGCGAACAAGGAGAGAATTCTCGACGCCGGCTACGAGCAGTTCTCGGAGGCCTTTGACGAAAAGTACGGCGGCTTTGGCAGCGCGCCCAAGTTCCCCCGCCCGTCCGTGCTGCTCTTTCTGCACCGCGAATACGCCCGCCGCGGCGCCCACACGGCGGAAGGCCGACGCGCGATGGAAATGAGCACCAAAACCCTCGACGCGATGGCGCGGGGCGGGATGTACGATCACCTTGGCGGTGGGTTCCACCGCTACTCGGTCGACCGCTACTGGCACATCCCTCACTACGAGAAAATGCTCTACGACCAGGGGCAGCTCGCGCTGGCCTACCTAGAGGCTTTTCAAATCACCCAGGATGACCGCTATTCGCATCTGGCCGGGGGAATTCTCGGCTACGTGGAACGCGACCTGGAAGCTCCCGATGGCGGTTTTTCTTCCGCAGAGGACGCCGACAGCCTGCCCACCCCGGAAGCGACCCGGAAAAAGGAAGGCGCCTTCTACGTCTGGACTCAAGCGGAGATCGAAGAAGTCCTCGGCAACGAGGCGGAACTGTTCAACGCCGTCTACGGGGTCAAGCCCGAGGGGAACGCCCGGCCGGAAAGCGACCCGCACGGTGAACTCGAGGGAACTAACACTCTCTACGAAAAGCTGACCTTTCAAGGAGCAGCCCAGACCTTGGGAGTTTCGGAGCAAAGCGTACTCCAAGCCACAAGCGACGGAGGCTCTAAGCTATTTGAGGTGAGGCTCAAACGCCCCCGGCCCCACCTGGACGACAAGATCCTGACCGCCTGGAACGGGCTCATGATCGCGGCCTTTGCCCGGGCCTCGGTGGCAACAGAGCAAACCCATTACCGGGACAACGCGGGCAAAGCGATCGCCTTCCTCCGCGACAACCTGATGACCAAGGACGGCCGCCTGCTGCGCAGCTACCGCGAGGGCCCGTCCGGCATCCCCGGCTTTGCCGACGATTACGCTTTCTTCATCTGGGGGCTGATCGAGCACTACCAGGCCAGCGGTGAGATCGGCTCGCTGCAACTGGCGGTGCGGCTGCAGGAGAAGCAAATCGAACTCTTTTACGACGAGGTCGGCGGCGGCTTCTACAACCACGACGGCACCGACCCCAGCGTGCTGCTGCGCTTCAAGGAGGACCACGACGGCGCCGAACCGAGCGCCACCTCGGTCTCCGCCCACAACCTCTTGCGTCTGGCCGCCATGCTCAACCGGGAAGACTGGCGGGACCTCGGCGAAGCCTGCATTGAATCGCTCCGGCAACCGGCCGAGGACCAGCCCACCGCGCTGCCTCACTTGATGACCGCAATCCAATTCAGCCTGCGACCGCCGCGACAGGTTATCCTGGCGGGCGATCTCCAGAGCGAGAACATGGAAAACTTCCGCACAGAACTGTTCATCAATTTTGCCCCCCACCAAGTTGTTCTCTACGCCGACGGCGGCGAGGGCCAGGCCTGGCTGGCGGAGCGGGTCGGGTATCTCAAGGACATTCAAGTGCCCAAGAAAGGCGTCACCGCGCACGTCTGCGAAAACTTCACCTGCAAATTGCCGGTTTCTGATCTGGCCAAATTCCGCGAGCAGTTGGACAATGGAGGATGATGCGCAAGAAAATGCTCGGCCTGCTGCTGGTCATCACCGTGCTGGTGGGAACCCTCGGCGTCACCGCCTACCTCTATAACGAAAAAAGCCGGGAGCTGGAGGAAGCCAAGGCGCTGATCGGCAAGCAGGACCAGCGGATCGCCGTCTACGAGGAGCAGCTCGAGATCGCCGGCGCCACCATCAACGAGCTCCAGCTCCAGAGCGCGCGGCTCATTGCGGTGGAGAAAAAGCAGCGCCAGGAGGCCGAGGAATCGCTCGAGCAATTCAAGACCGACCTGGCCGACCAGCGCGCGCAGGCGATGGCCCAGGCCATGGCGGACGCCCAGGCCGAGGCCGACGCCAAGAAAAACGCCCCCGCGCCGAAGAGCTTCAAGTTCCTCAAAACCAAGGACGGGCGCACCTACTACGGCGTCAAGGTCCTCGACATCACACCCTCGGGCATCACCATTCTCCACGCCGAAGGCGGCGGCAAAATCGCCTACGAAAAGCTGCCCGAAGTCCTGGTGGAAAAGTACCAGGCCGAGGTGGCAAACTAGCCCTTAGCGGAAGCGCAGCACGTCGCTGTTGGCGCAGAGTTCGACAAAGTCCTGCCAGCTGAGTTCAAGCCAGGGGTCGACGGCCTTGATCTCCTCCACGGTGCGCGCGGCGATGCGCGACATCGCCTGGTCGAGCGTGCGGCTCACCTTGCTTTCGTGCCAGCCGAACATCTTGGCCGCCTCGCGCTGCATCACCCCGTGGATGTAAACAAGCTGGAGCAGCACGTACGCTTCCGAAGTCACCTCGCCGAGCGCCTTCTTTAGGGCGGCCTGCATCAGCCGGGCCAGCTCGTCCTCGGGCATGCGTTCGCTTTCGGCCGGCAGGCGATCAAAGTCCGGCCCGGCGTCGGGTTCGTCGCGGCTGCTGGGCAGCTCGCCCTGGAACTTTTGCCGCCGCTTGAGATCGACCAGCCGGTGGGTGGAAACCGTCACCATCCAGGTGTAGAGCGCGCACTTGCCGTGGTACTTGCGAAAGAGGGGCTCCTTGCCCGGCTTGCCGGAGACGCACTCGCCCCAGAGGTCGGCCAGCAGGTCGGTCGCCTCGGTTTCGGAGGCTCCGCGGTTGATCAGGTTGCCCAAAAGGCGTTTGTCATAGCGCAGGCGGATGTCGGTCATCGCCTCGTTGTCGCCCGCCAGGGAAGCCTCCACCATCCGGATGTCTTCCAAATAGGAGGGCGAGGGGTCGGACATAAGGCGGGTCGATGGCGGATTCGGGCGGACCGCCGGAGAAAAGCGGCGAAACTTCAAAGTAAGGCGTCCCCCGAGGGAAACAATCGATTTTTTGCGGCGACACCCGACCCGCCGGTCGCCTGCGGCGGCGGGCTCACTTCGACGTGGCCACCTCTTCGCCCTGCCAGTCGGCCGGCGGCGGGTTGCGTTCAAAACCGCGGCAGCGATCCATGTAGAGCCCGCAGAGATGGTCGTTGGGGCGGAACTCCTGCGCCCGGGCGAAGAGCTCGCGCGCCCGGGCGAAGTCGCGCACCGGCGGGCGGAAGGTCTCCAGCGCCTCGTGATAGGCGGCCAGGTAGGCGCGGGTTGGCCCGTCCAGTTCGGCGGATTCCGCCGCAATCACGGTGAAGGTCTCCACCGCCTTGGTCTTGCCCTTGAAGACCACCTTGTCGATGGACTGGAGCACGTAAGCGCCCTCCAGGTGCGGCTTCATCACGTCGCTCACCAGCAGGTCCACCTGGTACTTTTTGGTCGAGCTCTCCATCCGCGCGCCGGTGTTGACGGTATCGCCAATCACGGTCGGGTCCTGCTTGATTTTGTCCGAGCCGATGCTGCCGACGATGGCCTCGCCCTGATGCAGGCCGATGCCGAACTGCCAGGTGCGCCAGCCGAGCGCACCCCAGGCGGCGTTGAGCCCGGCCAGGCGCTTGCGCATCTCCAGCGCGGCGTCCACCGCCAACCGCGCGTCCGCCTCGTAGCCCTCGCTGTTGATGTTGCCCCAAGTGGCCATGACCGCGTCGCCGATGAACTTATCGAGAATGCCGTTGTGGACCTGGACCGCATCGCCCATCACGCGCAGGTACTCGTTGAGCTGGGCCACAAGCTGCTCCGGGTCGCTTTCCTCCGTCATGGTGGTAAAGCCGCGAACGTCGCTGAAGAGCACCGTGATCGGCAGGCGCGTGCCGCCGAGTTTGTTGTAGAAGCTGTCCGGGTTCTCCAGCACCTCCTTGACGATGTTGCGCGCGACGAAACGCTCCAGCGTGCTGCGGGTGCGGTTGCGCTCCATCCGCTCGGCCACGAACTCCGCCACCAAACCAGCCGTGCCGGAAATCAGGAAATTCGCCAGCGGCAAAAACACCAGCACGTAGGAGTCGAAGACGTTGTAGGCGAACTGGGAAAAGGCCAGGTAGCCAAAAGCGCAGATGGCGAAGGCGGCCGCCGCCAGCCAGGCCGTTTTGAAGAAATACATCAACGCCCAGGCCAACGCGCCCGCCAAGGCAATAAAGAGCATGTCCAGCCACCAGGGAGTCAGCCCGATGAAAGACCCGGTCAGCAGCGCGTTGAGCGCGTTGAGGTGGATTTCCGGCCCCGCCATGCTGCCGTAAGGCGAGAGCAGCTCGTCCTTGAAGATGTGGCCCTCCGGACCGATCACCACAATCTTGTCGCGAAAGAACTCGCCGTCGCGGTACTTGCCGGGATCTTCCTCGTCCACCCCGCTCCAGAACACTGGCGTAAAGATTTCAAAAAGCGAGTTGGGCTCGAACGTCGCCGGCGGCCCCGCGTAGCGAAACGAGGTCATTCCAGCACCGGCCGGAATGAGCTGTCCAAAGCCCGCCTTCTCCGCAATCTGGGTCGCAAAATGGTTAAAGTCCTGGCGAAACTCGCCCCGCCCGTAGGGCAACCGGTAGCGCGCAAAGCGTACCACCTGATCGTCGTCGGGTTCGAAGTTAATGACCCCGAGCCGATCATCCTCGTAGACCTCACTTAAGGCATCGATTCCCTTGAGGAGATCCTGGTGCGGCAACTGCAGCGTGGTAGCGGCGCCGGTACCGCCCCGCGGGGTCACCATGTCCACGCCGATGACCGCCTCATCACGGTGGCGCTCCAGCGCGTCGCCAAAGGCGGCGTCACCGGGATTGGGCGTGGGGTAGATAAAGTCGAAGGCCACCACCTTGGCGCCCGCGTCCGTCAGCCGGTCGATGACGTGCGCCCAAACCTCGCGGTTGTAGGGCCAGCCCTGCTTCATGAGCTGGAGCGCACGGCTGGCCTCGATCTCCTCCGGCCAGAGCGAACTAAGCGTGATCGAGGGCTCGTCCACCGCCAGATAAATCAAGTCCGGATGACGGGGCGCAGCCGGGCCCAGCCGCATGCGGTAGTCGCGGGTTTGCAGCTCGATGTTGCTCACCGACCGGATGGCCGTCCAATTCACCATTTGGTAAAAAGCGGCGGCCGCCTCCTCTCCCGCCGAGGGCTCGTTGGGGTCGTCGCGCTCTGTGCCCAGGGCGATGGCCAGCAATCCGGCGACCAGGCTCGGGTAGACCACCAGATAAAGCAGCAGCACCAAGACGGTGACGCTCCCGCAAATGAGGGCCAGCGCTTGCGGGCGGTGCTTGAGAATCCAGGACATGGCAAAAAGTTACGCGCGGCTGAGACGAAAAACCTGGGCTTGGCCGGGCGCCATTTTCAGGAACAGCCCCGGCGCGGAGAGCTCGTCGCCGGCGCGGATGTAGGTCTCGTCGCTGAGCAGGTCGTCCAGCTTCCACATACGCCCCGCGACGCCTCGGGCGCACACCGGCAGCCGGGCGACGCTCTCCTCCAACGCCAGATTTACCACCACCAG
Organism: Verrucomicrobiota bacterium; assembly: GCA_038745425.1. Taxonomy (GTDB): domain Bacteria; phylum Verrucomicrobiota; class Verrucomicrobiia; order Methylacidiphilales; family UBA1321; genus CAWUJC01. Next base: position 17,520 of record JBCDLL010000026.1, read on the forward strand.
CGCGGCGCCGATGGGAGACTCCCCCTCCCGCCAAAGCAGCGCCGCGATGCGGGCAAAGCTGCCGTCCTCCCCGCCGGCGGATTCCGTCGCAAGGACGCGGCACGAGCCCGTGCCCACGGGCGTGGAAACCAGCGCCGCGTAGAGCCGGTCATAAAAGACCTCCTCCGGGGGGTCCGGGGCCTCCGGCGCGCGGCGCGCAAGCTGGATCGCGTGGCGGACACGGCGGCCCTCGCGCTGCCCGTCATGGACCAGCCGCACCGCGGGCAGGCCAAGCGTCAGCGTGAGCGCGGCGTGGCGGTAGGCCGCCTCGGGAAAGTCCCGCGCCGCGCGGGGTTCGTCGTGGTTTTCCAAAAAGACCACCGAGTTTTTGAGTTGGAGGGCGTCGCCAAGCTGCGCGCGAACGGCGTCAAGATGATGCTCGCGCAGATTGTCGTAAAGCGTCTTGTGGTAAATGGCGTCGAAGCCCAGCCAATGCAGCCGCCCCTCGGTGCCCCAGTACGCTTCGGCGTAAAAGCGGAAATCCGGCCGCACGTGGCGCACCGCGTCGATGGCATGAGCCCAAAACTCGCCCTCTTCCGGCGGAACGGCCCGGCCCCAGGTTCCTTCGAAGACATCGCTCAGCACAAGCATGGCCATGTCGCAGCGCAGGCCGTCGCAGCGGCGGCTGACGGCCACAAGCTGCTCGATCATCGCGACCCGGAACGCGCGCAAGCTGTAATCGAGCTGCAGCGTGTCCGTCCAGGAGGGGAAGTAGGGATCGCGCCCGAAGGCAAACACCTCGTCGCCGATTTCCATCCACCGGTCGGGGTTGGCGCGGGCCTCCTCGTCGCTGTAGCGGACGTAAAATTCCGGGTGTTCGCCCACCCAATGGTGGTCGCGCGCGGTGTGGTTGGGGACGAAGTCCAGCACCAGCGCAAGCCCCCGCTCGGCCATCCGCGCACGCAACCCGGCCAGCGCGCCGTCGCCGCCAAAGTCCCGGTGGACCGTGTAGGCCGAGACCGCGTAAGGGGAGCCCGCCACGTCCGCGCCGGTCCAGTCCGGCAGCAGCTCGTCGAACATGGTGAGGACGCCGGGATGGCTCGCCGCGACTTGCTTGCCCGCCTCGCCCGTTTGCCAGACGCCGCAAAGCCAAATGACCTGAAAGCCCTGCTGCCGCCAGCGCTCCAGCCAGGCCTCGGGCACGTCGGCCAGGGTGGCGTCGTCGCGGCCAATTTCGCGCTTCACCGCCAGCGTCAGCTGCCGCGCGTTCACCTGGAACAGCAGCGGGTGCGGCGGGATCGGAACCATCGCCCCAACCTACCCGGCCCGCCGCCGCCTGCACGCGCAAAGTTGCCGCTACAGCTTGAGCCGGATCTCGCGTCCCAACCGGCCGGACTTCTCGATCGCCTCCAGAATCGCGATGACGTAAAGCGTCTCTTGCACCGGCACCGGCGACTTCCGGCCCTCCACGATCGCTTCGTGAAAGGCGAGAATCTCGGCGGTGTGGGCCCGCGTCGCGCGGTCGCCGGCGGGGCTCAGTTCACCGTCCACCAACACGCCTGCATCCGAGGTGGCAAAGCGGTTCTCCGGCCAGTGCAGCATCGCCTTCTTCCCGTACAAACGCACGCTCAGGTCCTCCTTCATCTCCTGGTGGTTGAGCCAGGAGGATTCCAACACCATGGTGGCGCCGTTGTCGAAATGGACGAAGCCGCTGGCAAAGTCCTCCACCGTATAGAGCTTGCGGTCCCACTCGCCCCAGCCGCCGGGCAAGTCGTGGCCCTTGGCGAAGTTGGTCGCGTATTTGCCGGTGACGCGCACTGGCTTGGGGAAGCCCATCAGGTGCATTCCCAGGTCGAGCGCGTGCACGCCGATGTCCATGCTCGGGCCGCCGCCGCTCAGATTAACGTCGATGAACCCGGGGCGCGGCGGCACCCAGTTGCGCCGTAGCGCGTGCACTACGCTGTGGTAGACCTCGCCCAAGCGGCCGGCATCGATCCACGCCTTCGCGGTCTGCGCGCTTTGCGTCCAGCGCTGGTGCTGCGCCGTCATCAGAATCTTCTTGGCCTTCTTGGCCGCGGCGGCCATCTTGCGCACCTCGGCGGTGGTCACGGCCAGCGGCTTCTCGCAAAGAACGTGGCAACCCTTCTGCAGCGCCGCCACCACGGCCGGGGTGTGCACCCGATTGGGAGCGCAAATGTCGACCGCATCCAGGTCGCTTTCGCGCAGCATCCGGCGAAAGTCGGTGTACACCTTGCCAATGCCAAAATCCTCCGCCAGCTTCTTGGCGTTGGGTTCGTACACGTCCGCGACGGCGACCAACTCGACGGCGTTGCCCAGCTCCGTCCAGCCCGGGTTCAGGTGAAATCCGCGCACCACGCCGCCGGCGCCGATCAGTCCAACTCGCAAAGGTTTCTTAGCCATTTTAGTCTCTTTTTTCTACGGGGTTGAACCGCGCATCTTCATCCCTGCGAGGCAGACTGCAAGGAGAAAAGCCGCCCACCGGCGGAATGCAGGTTTATGGGCTTCGCGGCTCTAAAAAACGAAACGCCGCGCGCGGCCCCTCCAAGCCGCACCGCGCTACTCGTAAAGGTACTGGTCGCGGCGAATGCGGTTGATCAGGGCCTTCAGCTGGGGCGCGCCCGGCCCGCCGAGGGCCTCGAGCTGCCGGTAGAGGCGCAGCGCCCCGCGCCAGTCCTCCCGGGCCTGCAGCAAGCGACCGGCCTCCAGCCCCGCCTTGGTCCGCCAGAGGATTTCCGTCTCATCGAGGCGCACCAACGGCTCGGGCGATTCCTCCCCGACGCCGTCCACACCGGGAACCATCCCGTTCTCGGCCACCTCCAGGTACAGGGCCAGCGCTTCCTGCGGGCGGCCCAGTTTCTCGAAGGCCCGCGCGCGGCGAAAGCCCGCCTCGTTGCGCTGGGCGGCGTCACCCTCGCCGCTGTCCAGGAGCTGGCCGTAGGCCGAGGCCGCCAACTCGTATCGGGCCGGGTCGCGCTCCGCCATGGCAAAGAGGCAGTGGCCGCGCCGGAGCAAAGCCTCGGCAAAGAGCGGGCCGTCGTCCGTGGTCTTGAGCAGGGAATCAAAAATGGTGAGCGCCTCCTCAAAGCGTAACTGCCGGTGATAAATCTTGCCTTGCAGCAGGCGGGCATCGGTCTTGAGCGGCGAGTTTGCCTTCACCTCTTCCAGGATGGCGATTGCGTCGGAGTAATCCCCGTGGGCGGCGGCGGCCAGCCCGGCGGAGAAGCGCGCCTCGTCCGCCAGCGGATGGTCGGGGAAGTCCCGCGTGATCTCCAGGAACTGATTCTGCGCGCTGACGTAGTCGCCCCGGCCGTGGTAGTGCTCGCCGATGTGCATGGCGATGCGGGGGGCGAGCGGGTCGTCCGGCTGCGCCGCCAGCAAATCGCGCAGCCGCTTGACCGCCTCGTCCGAGCCAATGCGCCCGGTGGCTTCCGCCGCCAGGATGCTGCGGCGCTTGGCGTCGATGACCTCCGGCGCGTCCGGCAACTGCTGGGCAAACTCCTCGTACAACCGGGTGGCTTCCTGGCTGGCGCCGCGCGCTTCCAGCAGCTCGGCCTGACGGATGAGGAGCTCCGCGCGCAGGCTTTTGACCTCCGGGCTCGGATCCTTCGGCGCGGGCCGCGCCAACGCCTGAGCGTAAACTTTTTCCGCCTCCGCCAACTTGCCCTGGCGCTCGAGCACGGTGCCCTCCAGCAGCGGCACGCGGTCCAGGTACGGGCTTTGCGGGAACTGCTGGCGAAGGGCACTGCTTTCCTCGCGCAGCTTGCCGAGCTCCTCAAGCTGGCTGTGGCAAAGCAGCAGATTCATGAGCGCATCCTCCGCCAGGGCGTCGTTGCCGCGGGCGGCGCGCCGGAAGGCGGCGGCGGCGTCACCGAAGTTGCGCCGCTGGTAGGCCATTTGCCCGAGCAGAAAGTCCGCCTGGCGCGTGAGTGAATCCTCGTCGCCGGAACGGGAGGCCAGCAGCGCCTGACGCGCCGCCGGGTAATCGCCCCGCTGCTGGTGGAGCTGCCCCAGCAGGAACTGCGCGGGCCGGGTCCAGGAACCCTCCGGGTAGGCGGTCAGGAGTGCTTCCAAATTGCCGATGGCCTGGTCGGCTTCGCCGTGGTCGGCCAAGGCGCGGGCAATGGCAAAGAGCGCGGCGGCGGCGTTGGGTTGCTCCCGGTTCTCGCGGACAAACGTGCGCAGCGTCTCGATCGCCTCGGGCAGGCGCTGCTGTTCGCGCGCCAGGCTCAGGAAGCGCCGGAAGGCGGCGAGCTTGAGCGCCTGGTCCTGGCTGCGGGAATAGACCTGCTCGTAGGCGGCCATCGCCTCTTCCGGCCGGGCGAGGGAAGCCAGGGCCTCGCCGCGGGCGAACCACGCCTCCGCCACGAGCGAGCGCGGGTAGGCCGTCTCGCTGTTGGTCACCAAGTCGAACTGGCCCAGGGCCGCTTCGGCCTCGTCGGCCCGGGCGTAGACCTCGCCCAGAAGGTAAGCGGATTCGTAGCGGACCGGCGGCGCCGGGTTCTGGCCGACCAACGCCTCGAGCTGCGCCCGCGCGACGGGAAAGTCCCCCTGGGCGAGGGCATGCCGGGCGCGCAAAAGCGCGGCTCCCTGGCCGGCCTCGGCGCTACCACCGGCTTCCAGCTCGCTCAGCAGGGCCTCCGCCGCCGCGCTGTCGCCACCGGAAAGCAACGCGGAGGCCCGTCGCAGGCGGGCGTTGTCCCGGGTTTCCAGCGGCGGCTTGCTCAGCGGGTTGATCGTGCTGAGCGCGTTGGAAAGCGAGCCGACGACGCGCTCAACCACGCCGCCGGGCGGCGCCCAGCCGAAGGTTTCCTCGAAGGCGGCGTAGGTTTTCTCCGCCTTGCTCCACTCGCCGAGCGCAAGCCAACTCTCTCCCTGCCAGAAGAGCGCCTCGCGGAGCAGGGCCAGTTCCGCCGCATCCCCGGGCTGGTTGTCCGGCTGCTCATCGGTCGGCCGCGGGAGGGCCGCCAGCGCCAGCGAGAGCCACTCCACCGCCTGGTCGTACCGGCCCAGGTAATAGGCGCAGCGCCCGCGGAGCAGATTGGCCTTCACCGTCCATTCGCTCTCCGGGAACTGCTCCAGGAATTCGCCCAGCCGGGCCTCGGTCACGTCAAAAAGGCCGTTCTTGAAGGGGCGGGTCGCCTCCTTGTAGGCGCGGGTGGCGTCCCCGGCCGTCGGCTTGGGCGCCTCGGGCACGGCTTCGGCGCGCTCCTGCCCCCAGGCCGGAAGCACCCAAACGGCCAAGAGGCACATCACCAAAGATCGCTGCCAAAGACTCATGACGGAATCTTAGACGGAAAACCGCCCCCGGCGCCATCAACAAAGACGCCTGGCATTTCCATTGTGGCCCGGCGCGTTCGCTTCTATTCTTGCGGACAATGAACTTGCTGCTGGCCTTCGTCATCCCGCCAACGGACGAGCGCACCACGAGCCTGCTCTGGGCCGGGCTCATCATCCTCGCCTTTGCGGTGGCGCTGGTGGCGGTTTCCTGGTGGTTCTGGCGCCAGCAACACCTCCGCGCGGAAGCTTACCGCGCCTTTGCCGCCGAGTCCGGGCGGGACTTTCTGCCCGAGGGCGATGATGTCACCACCGAGCCCTTCGGCCGCCTGCCGCTTTTTTACAAGGCCCACCGCAACAAGCTGCAGCCCGCGGTAGTGCGGCGCGACGGCACCCATAATATGATCATGGGCGACTACGGCTTTATCGGGGTCAACCGATTCCTCGTCTTCTTCATCCACAGCGTTCGCTGGCACCAGACGGTTGCCATCGCGCGATGCCGGCGGCGACAGCTTCCGCTCATGGTGGTGGCGCCCGCGCACCGCTCGGTGTTGGAACCGTACGGGCAGCAGGGGCTCTCGCGGGTCCGCTTCCGCGACCGGCCCGAGGCCGCGCCATTTCATGAAAAGACGGTGCTGCTCTGCCGCGAGCCCGACCAAGTGCGCGAGTTGCTCGAAGGGGACCGCCTGGCGGATTTTATCGAAACGATCGTCGAACCCCTGCGCGCCAGCCGCCTCGTCCTGGAGGTCCAGGGCTCCTGGGTTTTGATCTATGAATCCAGCGGCCTCGCGCGGGCGGAGGAATTTCCCTGGCTCTGGGAGTTTGCGGAAAAGACGGCCGACTACTTTCAGCCCGCGCCAGCCCCGAGCGACGTCTCGTAGAGTTGGTTAGAGGCCGGAATTGGTGCTCGGCGGCTTGTTAACGCTGATGATACCGATGGCATCAATCTCTTCTTCCTGCTCCTCTTTCTTCAGCTTCTTGAGCACATCTTCCTGGGAAATGCGCTCCCTCTTTTCGTCACGGTCCGACGGTGGTTCCGGGTGATCTGGCATGGCTTGGCTCCTGGTTTAGTTCTTATTTGAATTTAGGGCAGTCGCCGAAAGCGCGCAACTCGCTCCGCCCTCCTGCGCAAAATCGGCGGCAACTTCTACACCGGCCTCTTCCAGATCATCACCAACTTGGGGAGCTGATTGGTAAATCATGGCTCAGGCGCCTCGCCTGCTGCAGAGGACTCGACCAAATCCGCTTCCGTTAGTGTCTTGCTGCCCTTGGCCAGGTCGTCGTCGTTTAGGGTGAAGCTGAACTCATGGTGAGCCCGCGGCGAATCGCTCCGGTCTTCCATGTCGAGAAAGCGCAGCCGGTAGTCTCCCGCGCTGATGTAGAAGAGGTCCGCCTTGGTAACCTGCACATCCTCGTCGTTGCGAAAGAAGGCAATGTTGCGGTAGTAGGGATCGATTTCGCCGCCCCGGTAGCGATGCAGATGCGTACGCATCCCGCCGAAGGTGGGGGGCTTTTTGTCTAGCGCCTCCAACACGAACTCCGTGGGCAGCCTCAACTCGATCTTGCCCGTTGGGAGCCGAAGCTCCGCCTCTTGATGCCTCTGCTGCATTTTTACCTCGATGCCCCCCACGCGGAATTCCGCGCCCGCATCCACCGTTGGCTGCGCGCTGAGAGAGTAGCTCTGGCCGAGACCCAGTCGAAACGTGATGACGTTGCTCTCAGGTCCGATCTCGCGGTGAATGATTTTGTTTGAGGGCAGCAACCCGATGTAAATGCTCGTCCCGAGGATGGCGTCTTTTTCGCCGTTCTCGCCAAGCACCGTCAGCTTGAGCCAACCGACTTCCGCCCGCGCCGGGGACAGCAGCAAGACCGCGCTGATCATGATATTTGCAAGCCACCTTCGCATCTTGATTCCTCCTATCCCACCAGCTCGAAGCCGCTGCGCGCGAACGTGGGGGCGGAATCCCCCAGCATCTTTTGCAGAAAGCGGCCGGTGTGGCTGCGCGGCTCGGCGGCGATTTGCTCGGGCGTGCCTTTGGCGATCATCTCGCCCCCGGCGTCGCCGCCCTCCGGCCCGAGGTCGAGCACCCAGTCCGCGCACTTGATCACGTCAAGCTGGTGCTCGATCACGATGAGCGTGTTGCCGGCGTTGCGCAGGCGGAAGAGCACCTTCACAAGCTGGTCGATGTCGCCGAAATGCAGGCCGGTGGTGGGTTCATCCAGGAGGTAGACGGTCCGGCCGGTGGACTTCTTGGCCAGCTCGGTGGCCAGCTTCACACGCTGGGCCTCGCCGCCGGAAAGGTTGTTTGCCGTCTGGCCCAGATGCAGGTAGCCGAGCCCGACCTGCGCGAGCGCCTCCAGCTTGTCGGCCACGGCGGGGATGTTGCGGAAGAAGGTCAGCCCCTCGTCCACGGTCATGTCGAGCACGTCGGCCACGTTGAGCCCCTTGTAGGTGACCTCGAGGGTCTCGCGGTTGAAGCGCTTGCCGCCGCAGGCCTCGCAGGTGACGTAAACCGTGGGCAGAAAGTTCATTTCCAGCTTGAGCACGCCGGTGCCCTCGCAGTGTTCGCAGCGCCCGCCACGCACGTTGGTCGAGAACCGGCCCGGGCCGTAGCCGCGCACGCGCGACATCGGCAGGTTGGCGAAGAGCGAGCGGATGTCGTTGAAGGCGCCGGTGTAGGTTAGCGGGTTGGAGCGCGGAGTGCGGCCAATCGGGGTCTGGTCGATCACGATGACCTTGTCGACCTCGCGCAGGCCGGTGATCTTCTCGTGCGCGCCGGGCTTCTCCTTGGCCCGGTAAAAGTAGCGCGAAAGCGCACGGCGCAGCACGTCGTTGACCAGCGTGCTCTTGCCCGAGCCGCTCACGCCGGTCACGCAAGTCAACAGCCCGAGCGGGAAGGCGGCCGTCACGTCTTTGAGGTTGTTCTCCCGCGCGCCGTGGACGGTCAGCCAGCCGAATTCCTCGCGCGGCTGAATGCGCACCTTCGGCACGGAAATGGCGGCGGCGCCGCTCAGGTACTGCCCGGTGAGCGAGGCCGGATTGGCCATCACCTCCTCCGGCGTGCCGACCGCGACTAGGTGCCCACCCCGGGCGCCGGCGGCGGGCCCGAGGTCCAGCAGGTAGTCGGCCTGGCGCATGGTGTCCTCGTCGTGCTCGACGACCAGCACGGAATTGCCCAGATCCCGCAGCTCCTTCAGCGTGGCCAGCAGCCGCTCGTTGTCGCGCTGGTGGAGGCCGATGGAGGGCTCGTCCAGGATGTAGAGCACGCCGGTCAGCTTGCTGCCGATCTGCGTGGCCAGCCGGATGCGCTGGGCCTCGCCGCCACTGAGCGTGCCGCTTTCGCGGTTGAGCGTGAGGTAGCCCAGCCCGACCTCTTCCAGGAAGCCGAGGCGCTGGATGATCTCGCGGATGATCTCCCCGCCGATCTTGCGCTGCTGCTCGCTCAGGGCGGCGTCGAGGGTTCCCAGCCAGGTGCGCGCCGCGGTGATGGAAAGCCGCGTGACCTGGTCGATGTTGACCGGCGGGTGCGCGCCCGCCGCAATCGTCACGGCCAGGATTTCCGGCTTGAGCCGCGCGCCTTGGCAGGTGGCGCAGGTCTGGCGGCTCATGTAGTTGGTCAGGCGCTGGCGGGTGGCTTCGCTCTTGCTGGTGTCGAACTGGCGCTGGAGCTGGCTGAGCAAGCCCTCGAACTGGCGCTCGCTGTAGGCGTGGCCGCCCTTCTTGGCCACCGGCAGGGGAACGCGGTCGCGGCCGGAGCCGTGCATCATCGCCTGGCGAAACTCCTCGCTCGTGTCCTGCCACTTGCGCTCCAGCGGCTGGTCATAGTAGTCGGCCATGGCATCGAGTGTGAGCCGGTGGAGCTTGGCCAGCGCCGCGTTGCTCCGGCGCCAGGGCTGGACCGGCATGTCGGTTAGCGGCCGCTCGTCGTCCGGCACGATCAAGCCGGGGTCAAAGACCTGCTGCGTGCCCAACCCGTGGCATTCCGGACAGGCGCCGTGCGGGCTGTTGAAGGAAAAGCTGCGGGGCTTGAGCTCGCCAAACTGGTAGCCGGTGGCGGGGTCAAAGTTCTGGTTGGAGAGGGTCAGCTCTTCGGTTTGGCGGTCCGGATCCTCGGCCAGGACGGTGACGACTCCGTCGCCCTGGCGCAGGGCCAGCTCGACCGAATCGGTCAACCGCGGCGCCAGCGACTCCTTCACTTTCAGCCGGTCCACCACCGCCTCGATCGTGTGCTTCTTCTTGGCGTCAAGCTTGGTCAGCGGTTCCACTTCCAAAATCTGGCCGTCGATGCGCGCGCGGATGAAGCCGTCGCGCTTGAGCTTTTCGAGCACGTCGCGGAACTCGCCCTTCTCGCCGCGCACCAACGGCGCCAGCAGGTGCAGCCGCGTGCCTTCGGGGAAGCGCAGGATGCGGTCGACAATCTGCTGGACGCTGTAGCGCACCAGCGGCCGGCCGGTTTTGGGATGATGCGGCTGGCCGAGGTGGGCAAAGAGCAGGCGCAGGAAGTCGTAGACCTCGGTGGTGGTGGCGATGGTCGAGCGCGGGTTGCCGCCGGTGCCGCGCTGCTCGATCGCGATGGCCGGCGAGAGGCCCTCGATCTTGTCGACCTCCGGCTTCTCCATCTGCTCCAGAAACTGGCGGGCGTAGACCGAGAGGCTTTCCACGTAGCGGCGCTGCCCCTCGGCGTAGAGGGTGTCGAAGGCCAGGCTGCTCTTGCCCGAGCCCGAAAGCCCGGTGATCACAACCAGCCGGTTGCGCGGCAGGCTCAAGCTGAGGTTCTTGAGGTTGTGCTGGCGCGCACCTTCAATCCGGATTTCCTCCAGCGGCATAACGCTCCATCTTGAGCCATCGCGCCGCGCAGGGCGAGGCGATTTTCCGCCGCCAGTCGTTTGGGATCCTCGAATCCCGCTCGCTTGGAAACCTGTTTGTCGTTTGAAGGTCTTTCGTCTGAATTCTTTTGCCTTGAGCATGTCCCCAGAATACCCCGGATTTTTCACCCCCTGTTAGTCTTAGGTGTGCTAGGTGCGCTCTTTTTTTCGAAAAAATGGCGTTGTGGCGGTTTTCATCCGCAGATTTCACAGATTGTTGGGATTTTGGTTTCTCACCAAGGCACCAAGAGCACGAAGGTTTGATTGGGCCGAATCCGAAGATTTCACACTAACCTTCGATATTTGGGGTCCCGCCAACTGCACTTACTCGGAAAACCACGGCTCGGCGGTTTTCATCCGCAGATTTCACAGATTTTTAGGATTTTGGTTTCTCACCAAGGCACCAAGAGCACGAAGGTTTGATTAAGTTACACCCGGAGATTTCACCAACTTTGTTTTTGGGGGGTTGCCATCGCAGATGAGTAGCGGAAGGCGCGTTCCTTTGGTTTCCGCGTGGCGGAGCAGAAGCTCCGCCCTCCGCTGGCTTGGCGGTGCCGGGTCGCCGTGTGCGGGTAGGGCGGGAGATGCCGACCGCGAGATCCCCTTGCCCGCCTCGACGCTCGGACGGACCGCGCCCTCCGCTGGCTTTGCGGTGCCGGATCGCCGTGTGCCGGTAGGGCGGGAGATGCCGACCGCGAGATCCCCTTGGCCGCCTCAGTCAACCCGAGGCACTATCAGCCCAGCGGCGAGATTGCGTTCTCCCGCCAGACAGGTCGGAGTCGGTTTGCGTCGGAGGGAACCGATCAGCTGCGCGCGTTACGGAACACCAACGACAAGAAGGAAGCTGAGCGGGATTCAATTGGTTGGGGTCGGAGGAATCACGTGTTAGAATCGGAAATGGAAAGCACAGCCCGGAATCCGCCGGGAAGACGTGGTGGGGGCCCCTGGAAGTGGATCGGGCGGGGCCTGGGATTGCTCGTTTTCGGGACAGTTTTACTCACGGTGCTGGCCTGGTTGAGCCCGCGCGGGCCCATCAATTATCTCGTCATCGAATCGATCAGCGACGCGCGGATGCTTGGACTCAAGATGAAGCAGTATGCCTTTGACCACGAGGGGCGGTACCCAACCGGGGAAAGCTCAACCGAGGTCTTTCAGCACTTAATGGACCAGGGCTATCTGACTCCGAACGAAGCCTCCGAGATCCTCTACATTTACGGCATGCCCGGCAAGACCCGCTACCGCGGAACCGGGCCGCTGCAGCCAGAAAATGTCTGCTTCGACGTGATCGTCTCAGTGGACCTTGGGGATAACGACTGGCTTCCCATTGTCATGAGCACGGGCTGGAAAATCCCCGAGTTCGCCGAAGGCGTCGCACCGACGGTGCTTGATCCCGCCCAAGCCAAGACGATTGACCGATACAACACCGGGTGGTTCGAGGAAGCCGTGCCCAGCCTCGCCTTTGCGCGTGAGGGCGGAGCGGCCGAATTCGCCAAGGAGCATGGACCCAAACACGACGGGCGCTTGGAACAGTTCTTCCCACCTGGGATCGATTTTGCCCCCGGCAAGACCTATCGCCAGCTGCGGCCGTAGGGCCGGGCGACAGAAGCCGACGGAGGGTCGAGCTTCCGCTCGACCACGCGCAGCCGAATGCGTTTTCTCGGAAAACCACGGCTCGGCGGTTTTGATCCGCAGATTTTACAGATTGTTGAGGTTTTGGGTCTGGTGAAACCCAAGAGGTGAGAACTTCAAAGTTGCCAGAAAAGAAGCTATTCGACACTAGCCCTTCCGGTAGTACTCTCCACTTAGCGACTCCATCATTGAAGGATCGACTTCCGCGAACTTGAATGGATGTGCATGAAAAACCCGCTCTCGAAAACTCGCTTCGAATTCACCAAGGATCGCATTCAGCATCATTCCTTGAACCCTCGAATCTGCAGGGAGTGCGGCGAAATCTACTACCCCAAAGTACACAGCCAACCATACATAGTTCAGTTCGGGGCCATTCTCATTGGTCTGGCCTGCTATCTTATCTTTAGGTTCAATGCACCGGTGTGGTTGTATGCGGGCCTACCAATAGCCATCATCATCTGGATGCTCATCTACTACTATAAAGATCGGAAAGCGGTTTCGCCAAAGATGGTTCAACCGAAATATGGACAGCTTATCATTGAGTGTCCCAAATGCGACGGTGATCGCCCGTAAAAATGGCCGAGTCTTCCAGGTGCCAACTCTTGAGAAGAGTCTTTAGTTCAACATGATGCTACGCACCTGATTGGGATCGACTGCGAACTTGAAATCGCTGTGCGCCAGCGTCAGTCCCGCTTTTTGATACGGACTTCCTTGATGAGGAAACCGGGCTCGCCCTGGTTGATGAGGCCGAGGTTCCAGCCCCATTTGTTGGCAAAGTAGGCGCCGTCCACGCTCCAGGTGTGCTCCTGCCAGCCGTCTCCGGCCGGGATTTCCCAGCTTTCCCCGCCTTCCTTGAAGTCTTGGTAGCCCTCGCTGGTCTCGTAGGTGATGGCCATTTTGGCGGGCTGGCCGGAGTCGGCGCGGCGGGCGACCACGGTGATGTCGAGCTCGTTGTCGCCCAAGCCCACGTAGTCCTTGTTCGCGCGGAAGTAGGCGAAGTTGTTGTCCTTGTCGCTACTGACGACCTTCAGCGCGTCTGTCCCGTTGACGGTGGCGGGCTCGGTGCGGCCCTCGTGGTCCGTGCGGAGGTAGATTTTGCGGATGCCCTCGCCCTGGGGCTCACCGCCCAGGGCGATGCGGATTTCCTCGGCGTCAGCGTAATCACCGTCCCAGGGGAAGGGCTGGTCCTGGTTGGCCTGGGCGGTGGCCAGCAGGCCCTCGGGCAAGCCCAGAAGGTAGACGGGCTCGTCGCCGAGGGAGAGCGTCTCACCGGCGGGCAGAGTGCGCGGTTCGCCCAGGAGCGAGACGACCTCCACGTCCTGGTCGAAGCTCACGGCGCCGTCCTCCCGGTTGGGCGCCACCCAGGCGGCGACGACCGGCCCTTCCGGCCCGTCGAAGCGGAAGCCGTGCCCGTCGCGCTCCAGGTCCAGCCAGCCTTGGTAGTCCGGCGTCGGACCGAGGAGCTTGACCATGGTGCGGAAGGCGTCGAGCGAGGGGCGCTCGGTCCAGTCCTCGCGGAGCACGCCGTAATCGGTGTCTTTTCCGTAGGTCGGCCCGCGAATCTCGAACCAAAGCACGCGGTCAAAGCCCTGCACGGCGGCCAACAGGTAGGCCTTGGCCAGGATTTCCGCCTGGTAACGGTCGGCTTCCGCGTCGGGCTCAACCGGCGTTTGCGCGCCGATTTCGGTGATCCAGATGGGCGTGTCCGGGTCCTCGCCGTTGGCCTCGAGCATCTCGCGGATGGAATCGACAACGGTCAGGTAGCCCATCTGGTCGCCGTACTTGAGCGCGGCCAGGTTCTCGTACGGGTGGACGGAGATGAAGTCGAACTTGCCGGCGCCGCCGTCCTGGATGACCTCATGGATGAAGCCGACGTCGGTACTGGCGGTGTTGATGCCCACCTGCAGCGTGGGGTCGATCTCCTTGGCGATGGCGTGGGCCTCAACCAGCAGGTCGGCGTACTCTTGGGGCCGGTCCTCACCGCTGTAAAAGCCGCCGTTGAACTCGTTCCAGACGTGCCAGTACTTGATGTCGTCATGGTACCGCTCGACGGTCGCCCGGACAAAGTCGCGCCAAAGCTGCATGTCCTTGATCGGGCCGTTGCGGGTGCCGCCATCGGCCGAGGCAAAGTTGGCAAAGTAGGCCCAGCTCACGACGTTGCGCAGATCGTTCTCGCGCAGGCTCTCGATCAGCCGGTCGGTGAACTCCCAGTCCCAGACTCCCGGCTCGGGCTGGATGGTCTTCCACTCGGCAAAGCCGCGGCTCCAGTCCACGCCCGCCTCCTTCACAATGGGATGAAAGCGCGGAAACTCGTGGCGCCACTCCGCGCCCGTGCCCATGCCCCAGAAGACGTCGCTGTCGCGCGGGTCGGCCGGTTCCTCCGGTTGGCTGCAGGCGCCGAGAGCGGCGACGGCAACGGCACAAAAAGTCAGGCGGTAAATCGGAGGGGTGCGGTGCATCATCATTGGAAAAGCGTTGTCTGGTCGTCTAGTTCAGCTTCTCGACTCGGACCTCCCGGACCTGGAAGTCGCTCTTGGAGCCGTTGGCGTCGGTGCGGAAGTTGTAGCCCCAACCGCCGACAAAATTCGCGTTGTCCACCACCCAGGTGTGCTCGGTCCAGTCCTCGCCCGGCGGCAGCTCGAAGCGCACCTGCTTGCCGTTTTTCTTCACCGCCCGGTAACCGTCGAGGGATTCGTAGAGCAGGCTCATGCTGGCTTCCTTGTCCGGGTTGTCGCGGCGGGCGACGACGGTGATGGCCAGCTTCTTGTTGCCAAAGCCGGCAAAGGTGGGGTCGACGCGGAAGTACATGTAGTTGCCTTCTTTGCCCTTGCTCCAGTTAGCCCGGCGGGCGGACCAATCCAGCCCGTGCACGATGGAGGTGGTCTTCTCGGGCTTCTTCATCGAAATGCCCTCCTCCCGGTTGGTTGCCCCGAGGAAAATCCGGGCAACCGACTCGACGCTGTAGTCCTTGCCCCAGGGGAAGGGCTGGTCCCGGTTGGCCTTGGCCTTGGCCACCATGGCCTCCGGCAGGCCGGTGATCCACACGGACGGACGCGCCAAACGGTAGCGCCCGGCGGCGGCCGTCTTTCGGCCCAGGACGTCGAGCACCTCCATGCCGGCTTCAAGCCCGAGCGTGTGGGCTTTCTTCGCCTGGTAGGGTGCCCAGGCGCAGAGCACCGGTCCGTCCGCTCCCTGGAAGACAAAGCCAAAGCCGCCCTCGTCGATGTCCAACCAGCCCAGGTACTCCGGCACCGGGCCCATGATTTCCGTCATTTTCGCGAAGGCATGGTAGACCGGGCGCTTACTCCAGTTTTTGCGGATCAGGCCATGGTCGGTGTCTTTGCCGTAGGCGGGGCCGCGTGCCTCAAACCAAAAGACTTTGTCGAAGCCCTGGGCGAGACAGATCACGTAGCACTTCACCAGCAGATCGGCCTGCTCGGCGTCGCGCTTGGCGTTGGGTTTGATGGTAGACTGCACGCCGATTTCGGTGATCCAGAGCGGCATGTTGGGATCCTCGCCGTTGTCCCGGAGCATCTTGCGCAGACTGCCAGCCAGGCTGAGAAAGCCCATGTCCCCACCCGTCCGCAAGGCGCCCAGGTTCTCGTACGGATGCACGCAGACGTAGTCGAACTTGCCCTTGGCCCCGGCCTTGATCGACTGGTCCAGAAAACCGACACTGAAGTTCGCCACCGTCATGCCGATCTTCATGTCCGGGTTGATCTTCTTGCCCTCCTCGTGAGCGCGCGCGACGAGCTCGGCGTAAATCTCCGGCGTGCCGCCCTTGGAAAAGCTGCCGTTGAATTCGTTCCAGACCTCCCAATGGTCGATGTCGTCCTGGTAGCGCGACATGATCGCGCGGCAGTAATCACTCCAGTCCTGGTTGTTCTTGAGCGGCACCGTGCGCGTGCTGCCGTCGGTGGTCGCCCACCGGGCCGCGTACCCAAGCGTACCGTTCACGTGGATGCCATGCTCGCGGGCGTTGGCCACCAGTGCGTCCGGGAATTTCCAGTTCCACTGGCCCTTCTTCGGCTCCACGCCGTTCCACTCGGCCAGGCCCCGCAGCCAGGTGACTCCCGCCTGCTGGAGCAACGGATTCACCTTGGGGAAGTCCTTGCGCCATTCCGCTCCGGTGCAGATGCCCCAGGGACTCTCCTCGGTTTTGGCGAACTCCGACGCGCTGACGCCGCTTGTCGGGCTATCCTGAGCCGCGACCGGGAGCAGCAACGCGGAAAAGAGATGAAAACAGGTAATGAGACCAAGGGAGGCAGGATATAGCTTCATAGGAGTATAGTGGATGGGAACAGGAATTTTACGGTCATCGCGAGGTGAGTCAAAGGAAACACCACGCTTTAGCGGCATTTCTTGCAATCAGAGCTACCTAGGAAGGCCACCGTGCGGCGAACGTGCCTAGGGTGTGCAGCCGAAAACCAGGAACAATCCTAGAGACAGTTCGCTCACCACTCCCACCAGGTTGGACAAGTTCTTATCGAGCGTAAGCCCTTCTGGTAGCCCGCAACCTGCTTCCAACCAGCTACTTGTACATTTCCTAATATTGGTACGCCCCTTGCTTCTTAGGTCGATCCCATTTTAAACCGGGCGTCCCAGGGGGGATGGCCCATCCAAACCAACCCGAAAGAACCCAGAAGGAGAAACCCCTTATGAGTACCACCGCTAGCCGGGCTACCACCATTAGCTCGATTGCCGAACGCACGCCGACCGGCGGCTCCGTGAATTTCACCGACGAATCGCCGGAAACGGTGTTCGGCTGCAACACCTTCAGCCTCGCGGTGATGAAGGAAACGCTGAGCGAGCCCACCTTTGACGCCATCCTGAAGACCGTCGCCGACGGCCAAAAGCTCGACATTAGCGTGGCCGACGAAGTGGCCGAAGCGATGAAGAAATGGGCCATGGCCAAGGGGGCGACCCACTTCACCCACGTCTTCTACCCGCTGACCGGCTTCAGCGCCGAAAAGCACGACTCCTTCTACGACCCCGGCCACGACGGCGCCAGCGCCATCAGCAAGTTCAAGGGCAAGACGCTGGTACAGGGCGAGCCGGACGCCTCCTCCTTCCCCAACGGCGGCCTGCGCGCCACCCACATGGCCCGCGGCTACACCGCCTGGGACATCACCAGCCCGGCCTACGTCATCGAGAACGCCAACGGCACCACCCTCTGCATCCCCACCTCGTTCATTTCCTGGACCGGGGAAGCCCTGGACAAAAAGACGCCGTTGCTCAAATCGATGCAGGCGCTGGATGGGCAGGCCCGCCGCGTGCTGAAGCTTTTTGGCCACAGCGAGATCGCCCGCGTCTCCGCCACCGCCGGACCCGAGCAGGAGTACTTCCTGGTCGACAAGGGCTTCTTCTTTGCCCGGCCGGACCTGCTGGCCGGCGGCCGCACCCTCTTCGGCGCCGCTCCGCCCAAGGGCCAGGAGTTTGACGACCACTACTTCGGCGTCGTGCCCGAGCGCGTGATGGGCTTCATGTACGAAGTCGACCGCGAGCTCTACAAGCTGGGCATCCCGAGCAAGACCCGCCACAACGAGGTCGCGCCGGGCCAGTTTGAAATCGCCCCGATGTTCGAGAGCGCCAACGTCGCCGCCGACCACCAGCAGCTCATCATGACCACGCTCAAGAAGGTGGCCGACAAGCACGGGCTGGCCTGCCTGCTGGCGGAGAAGCCCTTTGCCGGCATCAACGGCTCGGGCAAGCACGTCAACTGGTCGCTGGGCAACAGCACCCAGGGCAACCTGATGGACCCGGGCGACACCCCGCATGAGAACGCGCAGTTCCTCGTCTTCTGCGGCGCCGTCATCCGTGCCGTCAGCAAGTTCGCCCCGCTGCTGCGCGCGGTCGTCGCCTCCGCCGGTAACGACCACCGCCTGGGCGCCAACGAGGCCCCGCCCGCCATCATCTCCGTCTACCTGGGCGACCAGCTCAACGACGTGATGGAGCAGATCAAGGCCGGTGGCGCCACCTCCAGCAAGCAGAAGGGCACCATGAACATCGGCGTCGACGTTCTGCCCGACCTGCCCAAGGACGCGGGCGACCGCAACCGCACCTCGCCGTTCGCCTTCACCGGCAACCGCTTCGAGTTCCGCGCGGTCGGCTCCAACCAGTCCATTGCCGGGCCGCTCACCGCGATGAACACCATCATCGCCGAGAGCCTGGAGTACATGGCCGACAAGCTCGAGGGCGCCAGCGACCTCAACGCCGCCATCCAGGAGACCCTCAAGGGCATCATGGACGAGCACGGCAGCGTCATCTTCAACGGCGACGGCTACGGCGAAGAGTGGCACGCGGAAGCGGCCAAGCGCGGCCTGCCCAACCTGAAGGCCACGCCCGACGCCCTGCCCGCCATCAAGTCGCCCGAGGTGATCGAGGTCTTCGAGAAGTTCGGCATCCTGAGCGAGGCCGAGCTCGAAAGCCGCGAGGAAATCTACGCCGAACAGTACTGCGCGGTGCTCAACGTGGAGGCCAACATCTCCGCCGAGATCGCCCAGACCATGATCTACCCGGCCGCCTCCGCCTACGCCGCGGAACTGGCCGAAGGCGTGGTCGCGCTCAAGGAAGCCGGCGTCGACAGCAGCAAGAGCACCCTCAAGAAGGTGGCCGGCCTGGTCATCGAACTCGAGGAGAAGATCGCCGACCTCAAAAAAGTGCACGGCAAAGCGGACGAAAGCCCCGCCACCTGGGCCGAAACCGTCAAGCCCGCCATGGAAAGCCTGCGCGAGACCGTCGACGAACTCGAAGGTCTGGTGCCGGACGCCATGTGGCCGCTGCCCACCTACCAGGAGATGCTCTTTATCAAGTAAGGAGCCCTTCGCACGATTCGGAAGCCGGGTGGCGAAAGCCCCCGGGGCCCTGGCGGCCCCACCACTTTCGCCATCCGGTTTCCAAACGATCAGCCAACCGCCAACGCCCCGCCCCTCACCGGCGGGGCGTTGCTGCGTCTGGGGGAAAGGCCTACAAAGCCACGTGCCGGTCGCCGCCGCTGCCGGGTTGTGCGTACTCTTCCCCAGGCCCGGTAGCCGCCGCTGACTCAGCGGCGGGGCGTTGCTGCGTTTGGAGGGGATATTTTCTGCGGCGATCATCGGCTCCCGCTAAAACGCGAAGCGTGGTAGGGCGGGCAGTCCCTTGCCCGCCTCAGAAACCGGACGGGAAACAGGTCTCTCCGGACCCATCCCACCAAGTCCAGCTTTCCTCCGCACTAACACTGGTTTCCAGGAAACCGTGTGCCGGTAGACGCCGACGTCCCGGCGGCGGAACGCATCGCCATCTGTTAGCGCAAGGAACACCGTCGATGAGGACATCGATGGCTACCAGATGACGCCATCCAGCGCTGCGAAGTTCCATCGCCGGAAACCGGGCGGGAAGACGCCGCGGAGGGTGTGGACCGTCCGACCGTCGAGGCGGCCAAGGGACTGGCCGCCCTACCCGCACACGGCGATCCGGTAGCCCCGGCAACTGGGTTGTGCGAATTTTTCCCGAGGCCTGGTAGCCGCCGCTGCTGGATTGTGCGTATTTTTCTCGAGGCCCGGTAGCCGCCGACGTCCCGGCGGCGGAAAACTCTTCCCATGGCGTTGGCGCAAGGAACACCGTCGATGAGGACATCAACGGCTACCTCCTTCACCCCGTACGCAGGCTTTTCACCAAGCGACCGTAATTAGGCAGCAGCTTCCGGCGCGCGGGGGTAAACGATGCTGCCGGGGATGGCGCGGGCGGCGCCGGCCTTGGCCATGGCGCGGCGGTAGCGCCCGGCGTGGCGGCCAAAGAGTTCTTCCAGCGCCTCCTCGGCGGCGTCGCCCAGGGGGGTGAACTGCCGGCCCAGCCCGCATTGCACAAAAACGGCCTCGGTCAGCAGCATCTGCCGGTCAAAGGCGACGGCCTTGTCCCAGTCCGGCGCGGCGTTGTCGCCGGTTTTGCTCTTGGCCAGCTCGAAGTCGATCAGGCAGACCTGGACCGGAGAGAGCGAAATGATGGCGTTGTGCAGGTAGAGGTCGCCGTGGACGAGCCCGCCCGCGTGCAGCAGCTTGACGTCGGCGAAGAGCTCCTCGAGCAATTTCCACATCCCGATCAGGAGGGCGGCGGGCTGCTCCTGGGCGATCTCGATGTTGCGCTCGGGCGGCTCCACGCCAAAGGGCGAGAGCCGGTTGAACGGCCGGCCCGGCACAAAGCAACTGCGGAAGGTGGTGCGCGTGCAGCCGATCGCCGCCGGGATGCCGAGAATCTCCGCCGCGCGGTTCAGGTTATCGAGCTCGCCTTTGGGGTTCTGGTGGAAGCAGGTCGGGTAGTACGTCTTGCGGAAGTGCACCGGGTACTCCCAGGCCAGCGGGTACTTCTCGCGCGTCTCGTGCCCGGCAATGACCAGCTCGCCCTGGATGAGGGGCTCGCCGCCGGCCATCTTCTTGGCCAGCGAGGTGATGACGACGTCGTCCTCCGGCGTGTGATCGATGTAATAGGCAAAGGTCTCGGTCAGCTCCACCTCGTGCAGGGGTGAGAGCCGCACGCGCTTGCTCGGGTCGGGCATAGCCCTCAACTAAGCATCGCGGAGCCAAAACGCACGCGCGGATTCCGGCGCCGTGAGGCGGAAACCCGGCGAAAAAAATTGCACCTTGGCGCGAGGTCATCCACAAAAAGCCATGGGCGCGGCTCCCGTTCTCCAGCCGGCCGGAAGCGGTCTTCCCGGTCCCGAAGCCTGGTTGGCCCGGAACGTCATCATGCCGGTTTTAGCCGCCACGACGACCTGGGAAAAGGCCACCGCCCGCCTGCGGCGAGAAGCCGACCGCTGCCTGGCCCTGACCGCGCCGCTGGACGAAGCCACGCTGCGCCGCCCGGTGCTGATCAAGCGTATCCGCGGCATCGAGGACAGCTCCCGCCACTGGTCGCCCGCCATGACGCTACGCCACCTGGTCATCGTCGGCGAGGGCATCGCCGGCATCATCAAGGATCTGCGCCAGCACGAACGGCCGGATCGGGCGGTCCGCATCCAGGACGTCAAACCGGAGCCCGAATGTGGGCCGGAACAACGCCGCGCCTTCGACCTTCACGTCCGGCGATACCTGAAGAGAACCGCGGAACCGCCCCGGCGCGAGGAACTCACCACCACCCACGCCCATCCCTGGTTCGGCGAGATGAACGCCCACCAGTGGCACGTCCTGGCTTCCGCCCACGTGGCCGTCCACCGCCGCCAGATCGAGAAGATCCTGGCAACGAGACGAGGGGCTTAAGTCTCCAAGCGGATTCGGTCTCGCGACGAATCTAGGCCCCCGCCGGTGAGCGGTCGGCAAACTCCGGCTCCGCCTGGACCGACTTGCGGTACTGCTGCGGGCTCTTGCCCACCTTGCGGCTGAACCATTTGGTGAAGTGGGAGGGTTGCTTGAAGCCAAGGTTGTAGCCGACCTCCTTGATCGAGATACTGGTGGACTCCAAGCTGGAGAGGGCCGATTGCAGCCGGAGCGCCTCGCGGTACTCGCGGGCGGTCTGGCCGTACTCCTCGCGGAAGAGGCGGTTGAGTTGGACGAGCCCGAGGGCGGTTTCCTGCTGGAGGCGCTCGGCGGGAAAAGGTTCCGCCAGCGGGCTCTCCTGCAGGCATTCCACCGCCCGCCAGAGGCGTTCGTCGCCACCGCCGCCGCGCGACATGGTGCGGCCGTCGTGCTCCATCAGCCGGTAGAACTCCGCCAGAAAGGCCAGGAAGCGCTGCTGCAGTTCAAGGAACTCCGGGTAGCCGGTGGCCTGGCGGAGCAGCTCCACGCGGATACCCGGGAAGTTCCGCGAAACCAGCCGCTCCAGCTCGCGTGCCCGCGCCTCCAGCTGGGGGAACTTGGCCGCATCCGCCACCAGCGCCGCCCGGTCCTCAAAGAGATTCTCGCCGGTGGGCCACTCGCAGCGGAAGTGGATGGAAAGAATCCGCGCGCCGGGGGTGAAGTGCTGCGCCGTCGAACCGATCGGGCAAACCATCCATTGCCCCTGCCGGGCGTTCCACTCCTGACGCCCCATCTGCACGCTCACCTCCCCCTGGCGCAGCAGCCACAGCCAGTAGCCGTGGCGGTGGTTGGCCACCACGTCCAGGGCGGTTTCCTCAACCGCACCGTCCCAAATCCAGAGCAGCTCGTGGCGCAGGCTGTTCCACTGCAGGGTTGGGGTACTCTCGGCGCGGGTGGGCGAGGGAGACGTCATGACGCGATGAGCCTGATCGTGGTCCAAACCACCCTTACACTGCAAGCGGTCGCCCCCAGAGGCAAGGGAATGAACGCCAGAGGCAAGCGAGGGCGCTGGCCGCTTGCTCCCGCTCGGGGCTAGCGTAGCTTTCCCCATCCAATCCTCCCTTACCGTGAAACCCATCGTCCAAATTTCCCTCGATCTCACCAACATCCCCGAAGCGCTCGAAACCGCCCACCTGGCCCGCCGGGCCGGAGTGGACTGGTTGGAAGCGGGCACGCCCCTCATCATCGCCGAGGGCATGAACGGCGTCCGCGCCCTGCGTAAGGAATTCCCCGGCGTGCCCATCGTGGCCGACCTCAAAACCATGGATGGCGGCTGGCTGGAGGCCCAAATGATGGCCGAGGCCGGCGCCACCCACGTGGTGGTAATGGAGCGCGCCCACCCCGAAACGATCAAGGTGGTGGTGCAGGCGGGCAAGGATTTTGGCGTGCAGGTGATGGGCGACAACCTGGCCGCCGATGACATGGTGGCCGGCGCCAAGCGGCTGGAGGACTACGGTTGCGACTTCATCATCCATCACATCGGCTACGACGAGCGCCGCGGCATCGTCGCGGCGGGCGGCGCCTGCCCCAGCCCGCTCGACCAGCTTCGCGAGATCGTCGACGCCGTCGAAGTTCCCGTCCAGGCGGTGGGCGGCCTCAGCACCGAGCAAGCCATCCGCACCCCCGAGTACGGCGCCCCGTTGGTGGTGCTGGGCGCGCCTCTCACGATCGACGCGGACGCCTTCAAGACCGCCGCGGGCGACCTGGAAGGCCAACTGCGCGCCATCTGCGAGCAGGTGCACGCCTACGGCGACGTGCCGGTGGGCAAGGAGAAGACCACGGTATGAGCGCCTCCATGCCCGGGGTGGTGAATTTCGCGCCCGAGCCGCTTTCGGTCGAGCTGCGCGAGCTGCCCCGCCCGGAAATCGGCGAGGAGGACGTCCTGCTGGCGGTCCGCGCCGTCGGCGTTTGCGGCAGCGATTTGCACCAGTATTACGGCAAGCATTCCTGGAAGGTGAACTACCCGGTGGTGCTGGGCCACGAGTTCGGCGGCGAGATCGTCGCCACCGGCGCGCGCGTGAGCGGCTACCGGGAAGGCGACCGCGTCGTCAGCGAGACCGCCGCGGTCATCGACGCGCAAAGTCCCTTCAGCCGCCAGGGACTCTACAACCTGGACCCGTCCCGCCTCGGCTTCGGCTACGGCGTCCACGGCGCGATGACCGAATACGTGCGCGTGCCCGCGCGTTGCCTGCACGCCGTCCCGGAAAACGTTCCCTTTGAAACCGCCGCGCTGACCGAACCCTGCTGCGTGGCCTACAGCGCGGTTTGCGCCAACAGCCGCGTGCAGCCGGGCGACACCGTGGCCGTGATCGGCCCCGGGCCGATCGGCCTGCTCTGCGCGATGATGGCCCGGCTCAGCGGCGCCGGAAAGCTGATCGTGATCGGCATTCCCGCCGACGCCAAGCGCCTGGAGACCGCGATGAAAATCGGCGCCGACCGGACCCTTGGCGCCAACGGCGAGGACGTCGCCGCCGTTTTCCGGGAGGAGATTGGCGACGGCTTCGGCGCGGATCTCGTCGTCGACGCGGCGGGGGTTTCCGCCACGCTGCAGTTGGCGATGGGAATCGTCCGCCCGGCCGGGCAGATCACCAAAGTCGGCTGGGGGCCGCAGCCCTTTGGCGCGTCGCTCGATCCGCTGGTACAGAAGAATGTGACGCTGCAGGGCAGTTTCTCGCACAACTGGCCAATGTGGGAGAAGGTGCTCGCGCTGATGGCGTCCGGCCGCCTGGACCTGGAGCCGGTGCTCAATTTGGTGGCGCCGCTGAGCGACTGGAAGCCCGCCTTCGAGGCAATGCACGCGGGCGAGGTGGTCAAAGCCGTGCTTAAGCCGTAAGGTAGGCCCATGGAAGCACCCCCTCTGTTCGGCATCAGCGAATACACCACGTGGCCCCTCACCTTTGAGGAGGACCTGGAGCTCTACACCAAGTGCGGCGTCGGCGCGATCGAGCTGTGCGAATCCAAGCTCGACCCGGGCGGCAAGGGCGAGGACCAGCTCCGCGCCTTGCAGGACACCGGGCTGGTCTTGAGCAGCGTGCAGCCGCGGATGCATTCGCTCTTCCCCGACGCCCCCCGGCCCGAGCCGACCGACCCGCGCGAGCGCCGCGAACACTACGAAAAGACGATCCGCCGCATCGGCCCCTACTTCCCCGGCACCACGCTGGTTGCGATCACCGGCGCCGCACCGGACGCGGACTACGACCAGGCCTACCGCACCGCCATCCGGGAGTACGCCGAGCTGGCCAACATCGCCGCCAATGAGGGTGTGCGCATCGGGCTGGAACCGCTCAATCCCATCCTGATGAACGCGGACACCTTCATCTGCACACTGCAGCACGCCTGGCACATCATTCAGGCGGTGGACGATCCCGCCTTCGGCCTGTTTGTCGACGTCTGGCACATCTGGGAAGACGCCGCCGCGCCCGCGCTGATCGGCGAGTACGGCGACAAGATCTTTGGCGTGCATCTCAACGACTGGAAGACACCCCGCACCTTCGGCGACCGCCACCTGCCCGGCGAGGGCGATATCCCGCTGGTGCCGCTCATTCGCGCCATCGACGGCAGCGGCTACGACGGCGCCTACACGCTGGAGATTTTCTCCGAGCACCACCTGGAGGATTCGCTCTGGAAGGAGCCGGAGATCACCGTCCGGCAGGGGCGCCGCGCGTTCGAGAAACTCTGGGCCGAGGTATGCGCTTAAGGGACAAGGTTCTCCTGGTCACCGGTTCGACGACCGGCATCGGCGAAGCGATCGCCCGCGCCGCCGTGGCCGAGGGCGCCCGCGTGGTGCTCCACGGCACCCGCCGCGCGGCCGGCGATGCCCTGGCCGACGAGCTCAACGCCGCCGCGCCCGGCACCGCCCACTTCGTGCAAGCCGACTTGGCCGACCCGGCGGCAGCGCCCGACCTGATTGAGGCGGCGATTGCCTTCGGCGGCGGGCGGCTGGACGCGCTGGTGAACAACGCGGCCATCATGACCCGGGGCGGGCTGGCCGAAACCGACGCCGACGCCTTCGACCGCGTGGTCGCCGTCAACCTGCGCGCGCCCCTGCTGCTGGTGCGCGCGGCTTGGCCGCACTTCCGCGAGCGCGGCGGCGGGCGCGTGCTCGTGATCGGATCGATCAACGCCCACTGCGGCGAAAGCAGCCAGCTCGCCTACTCCATCAGTAAGGCCGGGCTGGTGACGATGACGCGCAACCTCGCCGACGCCCACGCCGCCGAGGGCCTGCGCATCAACTGCCTGAACGTGGGCTGGACCCTGACCGAAAACGAGTACGCGCTGAAAATCCGGGAGGGCCTGCCGGAAAACTGGCCGGATAATCTCTCGCCGCACTTCGCGCCCAGCGGCCGCCTGCTCCAGCCCGCGGAAATCGGCGCGGCGGCCATGTACTTTCTCAGCGACGACGCCGCGCTGCTCAACGGCGGGGTGCTCGACTTCGAGCAATTCCCGGTCGTTGGCCGCAACCCCCCGAAATAACGCCATGAAACCAAAAATCGCCGCCTTCCCCAAATGCTACATGGACGAACTCTGCGTCGACCATTCCATGACCGTGGAAGAGTGGATCGACCTTGCCGCCACCCTCGGCGTGGATGGGCTTGAGTTTTACTCCGGCTTTGTGCCGGACAACGACAACCCGGCGCTGGAACGCCTGCGCGAGCGTCTCGACAGCCACCAGCTCGCGATGCCGATGCTGTGTTGCTCGCCCGACTTTACCGAACCCAACCCACACAAGCTGCAAGATGAGATCGCGCGCGAAAGGCGCATGATTGAGATCACCGCGCGCCTGGGCGGGAAGTACTGCCGCGTGCTCAGCGGCCAGCGCCGGCCGGAGGTCGACCGCGCCGAGGGCGTCGCCCGCGTGGTCGAGACCATTACTGGCCTGCTGCCCTTTGCCGAGCAGCACGGCGTGGTTCTGATCATGGAAAATCACTACAAGGACAACTACTGGAAGTACCCGGAATTTGCGCAGAGGATGGACGTCTTTTGCGAGATCGTGGAGCAGATCCCCGAGCCTTGGTTCGGCGTCAATTACGACCCTTCCAACACCATCCTGGCCGGAGAAGACCAGTACGAGCTGCTGGACCGCGTCAAGCACCGCGTGGTGACGATGCACGCCAGCGACCGTTACCTGAAGCACGGCACGCTGGAGGACCTGCGCCAGGAGGAGGACAGCGTCGGCTACGCGTCGCGCCTCGCTCACGGCGTCATTGGCCAAGGGATGAACGACTACGACCGGATCTTTGCCGCCTTGCGCGAAGCCGGCACCGTGCCGGAGTGGATCAGCATCGAGGACGGCATGGACGGCATGGACGA
>JBCDLL010000027.1:0-43603 GCA_038745425.1 Verrucomicrobiota bacterium
CCGGTGGAAGCGCTGCCCCATGATGTAGTTCTTCATCTCCACGACGGCAAACTGGTCCCAGTCCATGCCCTGGAGGTCGGAGGACTGGCCGAAGCCGTGCAGGATGATGCCGGGAATGTTGCGCGCTACCAGGATTTTGCTCAGCTGGGCGGGATTGGCGTCGTGGGCCTGCAGGTGGTGAAAGTGGAGCTTGTACCCGTGGCTCTCCGCCCGGCGCCGCGCGGCCCGCAACTGGGACTGGATGCTCTCCGGGAGTTTGGTTTCGCCGGGTCGGAAGGCGCGATCGAAGACCAGGCCCATCGTGGCGTGGTAGGAGGGCTGGCGGGTGCTCCGCAGATGCGCCTGGTAGGCGGAGGCGAGGGGGTTTGGGCGCCAGCCCATCTCCCGGGCCCGGGCGTGGATGCGTTCCCGGGTGGCCGCCGAGACGAGGGTGCTGTTGGATAGCGCCCGCGAGACCGTGCTGTGGTTCACGCCACAGGCTGCGGCGATCTCGCGGATGGTGGGAATGGGGCCGGAGTCCGCACCGCGTTGCATCCTGAATCAATCCCACCGCAGCGGCGGGCGCGCAAGGGGTTTTCGGCGCTCGAAAACCGCTGGATTTTGATACTCCCTGGTAAGGGATCGATAATTGCAACGCGGTGCAAAACGTTGTCATTGCTGCGAGACTTCTTTTTGGCGTTGAATCGTTCTCGTTATGCATCGCACTTACCTCTTATTCCTTAACTCAATCAAACCGTTTGCCGCGGCGGGTGCTCTTGGAGCACTTCTTTTGATCCCCGCTTCGGCTCAAATTAACTGGACCGGAGGCGGCGACGGCGTCAGTTGGTTCGACGGCGCCAACTGGAGCGGCGGCAATGTGCCAACCATCAGCGATGATGTGCGCCTGGCCAACGGAATTGCCACGCCAATCGTCATTAACGACGCCTCGACCGCTCAGGCCGCCTCGATCAGATTTCAGACGAATCCGGCGGCTTCCAGTTTGGACATCCAAACGGATCTAACGGTAACCGGCAACGTGCAGCTTTCCACGTTCGCCTCCGGCCAGGCGACGCAGGGAGGTGCCAGCGAGGTAAACGTTGGCCAGAGCTTGATTGTTCGTTCCCGCAACGTTGGAACCGAATCGTTCTGGATCTTGAGCGATACGGCCAGCCTGAACGTTTTCAATGATCTCATTATTGAACAGGCTGGAGCATCCAATGGCTCCTACGTGAACCAGAGCGGGAACACTTCGGTTGTGGTGAATGACGTTTTGGATGTCGGCTCGCGCGCGAGCGCTAACGGCGGCTTCGGCTATCGCATGAGCGGCGGAACGCTCACCGTCAACACCGTTAGCGGCGGCGGCGGCGCGGCTCCGCCTGGGTTAGGGGTGGGCTATGACAGCGCGGGGGCCTTTGAACACACCGGTGGCACGGTGACGGTGAACAACGGCGGCCTGGCCATTGGCAATCGGTCGGCGGCAGCGGCGGCGCCGAACGGCACCTTCTTTTTCGCGGACGAAGCCATTCTCGACGTCGAGGGCAGCGTGGTGCTCGGCAGCACCAATTCCAACGAAACCTCCGGGGTCGGCGAGTTTGTCGTTAGCGGCAGTGGCACCGGCAGCATCGATGTGGGGGGCTGGAATCAGCGGGCGGACACGCTCGACGGGGTTGGTATCCTAAGTTTGGAAGTCGACTTGGGCGGGCTGTTCACCATCGAGGTGGACGGCGATGTCTTCTTCGGTCTCGACTCTATTCTCCAAGTGACCGAAATCGACGGCTACGTGCCGATGCTGAACGACACCTTCACGGTGATGTCATGGACTGGCGGCGTGACGAACGACGGCCTCTTTCTGGATCCCGCCTCCGGTTGGGTTTACGAAATTCAAGGCAACGACTTGAACATCACCTTTGTGCCCGAACCGACTTCCGCCGCCCTTTTGGCCGGTGCGGCCGGCCTGCTGGCCTTGCGCCGTCGGCGGAGGTGAGGGCGGCTTCTGATTTGAGTGAGTGAATCGCGCGCCAGCGCGGAAGGCGGCCCACCCGGGCCGCCTTTTTCGTGCCGCCGCGGAACGACCGCCGGGACGAGCGGGTTGACGGGCTCGGGATTGGTTTTACCGTTAGTGAATCCGATCGCCTATGACGCCCCATCTTCCCATCTTGCGCGCCGGTGAGCGCTACCAAAGCCTGGACGTGCAGACGCTCTGCCCGGTCGGCGGCGGAGAGGCTCTCGCGGAAATGAGCATGGCCAACGCCGGGCTCATTCGCCGGGACCTGCAGAGCCGCGTGCACGGCGACGCGGTGCAGGCGCTGGCCAAGCTGGAGGCCCGGGAGATTGTCCGCATTTGCGAGCGCGCGGCCGGGCTTTGGATGGAGGGCGATTTGCCGCTGGGCCTCGATTCCGCGGGCCGCCAGTCCGCCGACGAATACGTCCGCCTGCTTTCGGCCACGACCGGCCTGCCGCACACCCTCTGCCGTGCCAACATGGAGAAGGTGCGCCAGGGCCTGGCGGAGATGGAGCAAATCCTGGCCGGGCTCACCCGCGGGCTCGGCCTGGAACTCTTTGACCGCGGGGTTGTCGCCAGCCACGGCGTGGAGGTGGGGTACTACCGTTCCGCCCGCAGCCTGGGCGTGGTGCTGCCGAGCAATTCGCCCGGCGTGAACACCCTCTGGATGCCGGCCCTGCCGATGAAGGTGCCGGTGGTGCTCAAGCCGGGGCGCGAAGACCCCTGGACGCCCCTGCGCATCATCGCCGCGCTGGTCGAGGCGGGCCTGCCGGAGGAGGCGGTGAGCTTTTATCCTGCCGGGCACGACGGCGCGGAGGACATCCTGCGCCACTGCGGGCGCGGCATCGTCTTTGGCGGCGACGCCACGGTGAAAAAGTACGCGCCCAATCCGAACATTTCGACCCACGGCACCGGTCGCAGCAAGGTGCTCATCGGCGAGGACAAGATCGACGGGTGGGAGCAATATCTGGACTGCCTGGAGCTGAGCGTTGCGGCCAACAGCGGCCGCAGTTGCATCAACGCCAGCGCGGTGGTCGTGCCGCGCCACGGCCGGGAGATTGCGGTGGCCCTGGCCGAGCGGCTCGCCCGGCGCGTCCCGCTCAACACCGACGACCCCGACGCCACCTTGGCCGGTTTTGCCAATCCGGCGATGGCCGAGGCGACGCTCGCGGCGCTGGAGCAGGATCTCGCCGTCCCCGGCGCCGAGGACGTGTCCGTGCCGTTCCGCGGCAAGGAGTTCCGCGTCGAACGCGAGGGGCTCAATTACCTCCTGCCCACCGTCGTCTATCTCGATTCCGACGCCCATCCGCTTTTCGAGAAAGAACTGCTCTTTCCCTTCGCCACCGTGGTGGAGATGCCGCCGGCGGAAATGACGGCGCGGATCGGCCCGACCCTGGTCGCCACCGCCATCACGGACGACCCGGCCTTTCGCCAGGACCTGATGGAATGCGCGGACATCGACCGGCTCAATTTCGGGCCGATGCCCACCAGTAAGGTGCAGTGGAACCAGCCGCACGAAGGCAACCTCTTCGAGTTCCTCTACCGCCGACGGGCCATCCAGGGATTGGAAGCGGCGGCATGAGCGCCCCGGAGCCGGACATCCTGTTCACCACCCGGCCCCTGCCGCGCATTGTTTGCGGTGCGGGCGCGATCGACACCATCGGAAGGCTGGCGGCAGAGTTCGGCGGACACCGCGCGCTTATTGTGAGCGATCCCGGCATTGTTGCCACGGGCGCGCCGGACCGTGTGGCCGTTCATTTAATGGCCGAGGGCATCAAGCCGACCGTGTTTGACGGCGTGGTGGAAAACCCGACCACCGACGAGGTCGATCTCTGCGTGCAGGTGGCCAAGCATTGCCAGGCGGACCTTATCATCGGTTTGGGCGGAGGGAGCAGCCTGGACACCGCCAAGGGTTGCAACTTTATCTTCACCAACGGCGGCCGGATGGAGGATTATCGCGGCAAGGACCAGGCCAAGAAAAAGATGCTGCCTTTTATCGCGGTGCCGACCACGGCAGGTACCGGCAGCGAGTGCCAGTGCTTCGCGCTGATCGCCGATCCCGTCACCCACCAGAAGATGCCCTGCGGCGACGTGAAGGCGATGGCGGTGGCGGCCGTTTTGGACCCGGATTTGACGCTGACGCAGCCTCCCTTGGTGACGGCCTGCACCGGCCTCGACGCCCTGGCCCACGCCGTCGAGAGTTACGTCTGCAAGGTGGCGACGCCGTGGTCGCGAACCTACTCCGGACGTGCCTATCAGCTTATTCGGGAGAACCTGCCGCTGGTACTAGCCCATCCGGAGAACCGGGAAGCGCGCCAGGCGATACAGCTCGGGGCCAGCCTGGCCGGAGCGGCGATCGAGAACAGCATGCTGGGCTGCGCCCACGCCGCCGCCAACCCGCTGACCGCCCGCTTTGGCGTCGTGCACGGGCACGCGGTCGCGCTGCTGCTGCCCCCCGTCATCCGGCGCAACGCGGAAGACCCCGCCACGGCGGAGGCCTACCGCGAGCTGCTGGCCGGCGCCGGCACGGAGGCCGCCAGCGGTCGCGAAGCGGCCCTGACCATCGCCGACGAGGTGGAGCAGTGGATCGGCCTAACCGGGCTCTCGCCCCGGCTGGTTGCCTGCGGCGTCGTGCCCGGAGCGATCCCCGGATTGGCCGAAGGGGCGGCCACCCAGTGGACGGCCAATTTCAACCCGAGGGCCTACGTCGAAGCCGACTTCGAGTCGGTTTACCGGGAGGCCTTTGGCGAGTCCGCCGTCGTGCCGAGCGACGCCTGAGCCAGGGGGTTGCGTTAACTTTTTTTTGACCAGTTGCGCTTTTACCAAGTGGTCCTAGATTCTCGAAAGATAACCACCGCTATGAAACATCTCCATCTCCCCCTTTGTGTATTTGCTGCGGTCACGCTGGTGGCCGGAAACCTGGATGCCTCCAAATGGCCGCAACGCCGCGGCCCGAATCAGGACGGCGTCTCCAACGAGAAACTGAACGTCGCCAGCTGGGGCAACCAAGGGCCCGAGGTCCTCTGGCGCGCCGACGTGGGCACCGGCGTCAGCTCAATGATCGCGGCCGACGGCAAGGTCTTCGCCTTCGGTAACGAGAGCAACGAGGACCGGGTGGCCGCCCTCGACGCCAAGACGGGCAAGCAGCTCTGGGAGTTTTCCTACGAATGTCCGCTCGACCCGCGCCAATTCACCGGCGGCACGGCGTCCTCGCCCCTCTACGATGACGGCTTGCTCTACACGCTCAGCCACCGGGGCGACCTTTACGCCTTCAACGCCGACGATGGCAAGGTCGTTTGGCAAAAACACTTGGTGAAGGACCTCGGCGGGAAGCGTCCCGGTTGGGGCTACGCTCAATCCCCGGTGATCACGGGCGACAAATTGATCGTGGTGCCCGGCGGCACGGAGAAGGGCAAAAACACCATGGGGTCCGATGGCGCGGGAGTGGTCGCGCTCAACAAAAAAACGGGCGAAACCATCTGGTCGGTGGGCGATAATCTGGCCGGCTACGGCACACCGCTGATTTACGACGGCGGCAGCAAGGTGGCGATCTTCAACGCCTGGGGGCTCTCCGGGCTGGATACCGCCACGGGTAAGGAGCTTTACACCGAGCGCTGGAAAACCGCTTACCAGGTCAATGCCGCCACGCCCATCGTCTCGGACGACAAAATCTTCATCAGTTCCGGTTACGGGACGGGCTCCGGCCTCTTCAAGCTGACGGGTAGCGGTGCGACCAAGGACTGGACGAGCAAGGATTTCCAAACCCAGATGACCAACGCGGTGCTCTTCGATGGCACGCTTTACGGTTTCAGCATGCACCACGTCAGCAAGCCGGCCGGGCGGAGTTTCCGCGCGGTTGATTTCGACACGGGCAAGGTGCTCTGGGAAACGAAGGACCCGAACATGGGCGCGCTTATCGTGGTAGACGGCAAGCTGGTCATCCAAAGTGACGGCGGCGAGCTCATCATCGCGGAGGCTGATCCGAAGGAGTTTAAGGAAATTACCCGCTTCCAGCTCCTGGGCGGCAAGAACTGGGTGACCCCGGCGATTGCCGATGGGGTGCTCTACCTGCGCAACAACGCGGGCAAGGTCGTGGCCGTGAAGGCTTCCTAAGCCGTGGAACGCCGTATGAGCAAGGATCTGGTCCATCGCCACCTTTTCGTTCCGCTGGGCCTGGCCGCCTGCCTGGTTTTGAGCGCATGCTCCGGCCCGGCCGAGGCGCCTGCTCCGTCGGCTGGTGCCAACGAGCAGCCCGCCCCGCCGGCCGGTGCCAACGAGAAGCCCTCCGCCGTTGGCGCGACCAAGGGCTGGCTCGGCTGGCGTGGCCCCGGCCAGATGGGCGTGACCGAAGAGAACATCGGCTGGCAGAAGGGCGCCGCGCCACTCTGGACCTACGACATCTCCGGCGGCGGCACCCCGGTGGTGGCGGACGACACCGTCTACCTCTTTGGCTACTACGGCGCCGGCCCGGAACTGCAGGAAGCGCTGCTCGCCCTGGACGCCGACACCGGCCAAAAGCGGTGGGAGCACCGCTTCAGCGACTACCTTTCCGACATCATCTACAACCGCTACGCGATCGGCGCTCCGGCGGTGGACGCCGAGACCGGCAACGTCTACATCCAGAGCACCGCCGGCATCCTGAAGGGCTTCAGCCCCGGCGGCGAGCTCCTTTGGGAGCACTCCATGATGGAGGAGTACGGGCGGCTGACCTTCCCCAACGGCCGCACCGGAGCGCCCGTCGTGTTCGAGGGGCTGGTGATTGTCCACGGCATCACCGCCAACTGGGGCGCCAACGGCCCGGCCCGCAACCGCTTTTACGCCTTCGACAAACGCACCGGCGATTTGGTTTGGTACTCGACTCCCGGCACCGGGCCGATCGACAGCTCCTTCTCCACGCCCATCATCGGCCGGCTGGGCGACCGCGCCGTCCTTTATGCGGGAACGGGCTGCGGCCACGTGGTGGCGGTGGACGCCCGCACCGGCCAGCCGCTCTGGCGGATGCAGATTTCCAACGGCGGGGTCAACTCCTCGCTCCTGCTTTACGACGGCCCGCTGCCGGGCGACCAAGCCAAGAACGAAAGCTACAATCCGGCGACGGACACCGACGCCGACAACACCGTGCCGAGCCTCGTCGTCATTCACGGCAAGGAGAATCTCGACAGCACGCTGATCGGGCGGATGGTGCGGATCAAGCTACCGACGGCGGAGATGATCGCCGGCGCGAGCGAGCTGCCGCTTGTCCTGGACAAAAGCGCGGAAATCTGGCGCAACGACGACGCCATGCGCTCGTTCACCAGCTCGCCCATCCTGGTCGGCGACCGCGTCTACACGACGGTGGCCACCGGCGAATTCGTCGCCACGGACGCGGTCGGCGGCGAGACGCTTTGGCGGCTCAAGCTCGGCAACGACCAGCTGCACGCCTCGCCCGCCTACGCCAAGGGCAGCGGCCTCTTTTTTGTGCCGATGCACGAGTCCCGGATGTTCGTGGTTAGAGACGAAAACACGGAAGGCAAAATTATCGACGAAGTGGAGCTCGAAGGCGTCTCCCTGGGCGGGCCCGCCTTCTGGGCCGGGCGGGTTTACCTCGAGACCAAGAAAAAGGTCTACGCCTGGGGCCCGAAAGAGGCGGCCCCGGTGGACGCGGAAATCGTCAGTCAGTCCTCGCAGAACCCGGCGGAGATCACCACCCGCCTGTTTGCGACGGAGGGCAAGGCCACCTCGGCCCGCGTGGTGCCGCCGGAGTTTATTCTGCCGCAGGGTGGCGAGCAGGCCTTTCGGGTGGAGCTGCTCGACGCCAACGGAGCGGTGCTCGAGGACGACGCCCAAGTGACCGGTTGGGAGAAGTACATCCCGCCGACCGCGCGGGTGAAGGCCAAGCTCGACGCCACCTTCGTCGACGGCAAGAACGCGATGGCGGCAACGCCGGACGCCCCCCAGAGCGCGGGCGCGATTAAGGCGACCACGGACATGGACAGCCTCACCGCCACCGCCCGCGGGCGCGTCATGGTCGAGCCGCCCTACAAGGAAGACTTTAACGCCTACGAACTGAACCAGACTTCGCCCGCGACCAGCGTGCACGGTCCGGAGAAGTTCGCCTTCCCGCCACTGCCGTGGACGGGAGCGCGGGTCAAGTTCCGCGTGATCGACCTGGAAGGCGAGAAGGTGCTCGGCAACGTCCTCGACGTCCTCCTCTTCCAGCGCGCGCGCAGCTTCATCGGCGGCGACGCCAAGGACTACACCCTGCAGGCCGACATCCGCACCGACGGCAACCGCCGCATCTCCAGCGAGGCCGGGCTCATCAACCAGCGCTACCAGATTTGCCTGGTCGGCAACAAGCGGATGATCGAGATCAGCTCCAACTACGACCGGCTCTTCCACCAGACCCCGTTCCCGTTCAAGCCCAACGCCTGGTACACGCTGAAGACGTCGGTCGAGTCCAAGCCCGACGGCAGCGGCGTGATCCGCGTGAAGGCCTGGGAGCGCGACGCCGACGAACCCGCCGACTGGACGGTGGAGCTCGACGTCCCGCTCGTCCACGACCACGGCGCGCCCGGCATTTACGCCTTCAGCCCACAGGCCCAAAAGCGCGTCTACTTCGACAACATCAAGTTGGAGAAGAACTGATCCGCCGAGGGAGTGGGCGGTATCGGACGGAATTGACGGAAGGGACCAAATGGCTGGTTCCTCGCCTCAAAGACTGATTCCGTCAATTTGGTCCTACCGTCGAAAAGCAATCCGCAGATTTCGCCGATTAAAGCAGGTGGTTTTTTCTAAAAGTTGGGATGATCGGATGGGTTTGGAAAAGGATTTAAATATATATTGAAATGAGTTTTCGACTTTCGATCGGGTCAACGGTTCGATTTGGAAATAATGAGCGTTATGTAGAAGGCTCCATCCTCTTGGGAGTATTTGAGGAAACGTTCCGTTGTAGTATCGATAATTGGCAAGTGGAGGATTATTTGAAGCAATGGAAAGAGGGACTAGCCCGCCTGGCGGTCGAGTCGCGAAGCTGTTGCATTACGAACTATGGAGACCCGCGCCAGACTGCGGTTTTCCTTTGGCCGTTATGGCGCGAGGGCGACGCGGTTCATGTGCAAAATCGTGTGATCATTGCTGAGATTTTGGAGGACAACGGGATCGATGTGGCCGGTTTCTGGGATGCGTTCCAAGCGGGCGACTATTATTCCTGGATAGAGAAACGGGTTGCAGATAGTGAAACCTCGGAATGGGTGCTTTCAACTTCGGATGTATTTAGTGCTCAAATCCTACGCGAAGACTGATTCCGTAAATTTGGTCCTACCCTCGAAAAGCAATCCGCGGATTTCGCCGAGAGAATATGGTCATCGGTCATCAAACAAAGACTCTGAACAGCAGGAAGGGGATCAGGACCGTCAGAGTTCCCGCGAAGACCAACGCGACCAGATATTGGACGGCTTTGTTTGAGAATAGGCCGACGCAAACAAGAAAGATGACGGGGAAGGAGATCAGCCAGATCGGGCCGCCGAAAACGAATCCCGCTAAAGGCGAGAGGTCCCAACTCACGCCACGGCGGTGCTCAGGTGTGGTGAGGCTGTAGGCGGAGAGGAAAACCGCGATCGTACCGGCGCAGAGGTAGACCAACAACCAAAGTGCCACCCTCCAGGCGTACTCCTTAAAGCCTTCTTGGTAATCAATCTGCGTCATTGGCGAAATCTGCGGATGAAACCTCCTCCGCTCGAAGGAGAGTAAGTTGCACGACCTCGGTGGGGCAATTCCAGCGCACGGGGATGCTCTGGGCAAGGCCATTGCTGACGTAAAGGTACTTTCCGTCTTTCTGGTAGAGGCCGCGCCGGTACTTGAAGTTGAAGGCCGCGCCAATGGAGGGCGCCGGCTCCGGCTGGAGGGCGATCTGACCGCCATGGGTGTGTCCGCTGAGGGTGAGGTCGGCCCCGGCCTGTGCCCGCAGCGGGTCCCATAGGTCCGGGTCGTGGGCCAGGGCGAGGAGGAAGTCCGGCGCCGGACCAAGGGCCGCCAGTCGCGCACGCGCCCGGGCCAGGTGCCGCCGCCAGCGGGTGTTGCCGTAGGCGAAGTCCAACCCGAGCAGGCCGAGGCGGGCTCCGCCGCGCCCGAGCACGGCGGCGTTGTTCAGGAGAAGCCGTTCGCCGAGCAGGTCACGCAGCCGCCGGACCATCCGCGCCTTGTTCTCCAGGAGGTCATGGTTGCCGAGCACGCCCCAGACGCCGAGCGGCGCCTCCAATTCCCGCAGATAGGGCGCGGCCACGTCCAGCCAATCGAGGCGGTGGTCCACCCAGTCGCCGGTGATCGCGATCAGGTCGCTGCCGAGCCCGCGGACCGCCTCGACCACCGGGGGCAGGTGCTGGCGCGGATCGGCGTTCGGGCCGCAGTGCAGGTCGGTGAGGTGGGTGACGGTGAAGCCCTCCAAGCCGGCGGGGAGGGCGGGGCAGGGCAGTTCCAGCCGCCGCACGCGGAAGCGCCCGGCCAAGCGTGCGCCCAGGGCCCGTGCCCCGCCCCAGGGCAGCAGCAGGCCCTCGCGCAGGCGGGTGCGCCAGTACTTGTAGCGGTGAAACAGGTGGCGGCGGCGGCGGGGGTGCAAGCGGTAGTTGTAGACGCCGGGGCCGGGCCGGTCAGCATTGAAATCGCGGCGTACGGCGCCAAAGTCGGCCGGGCGGATAAAGACCGGCCAAAGGGCCTAAAATTATCGCAAGAAAGCTTGACGATGGCAGGGGCCTGTCGCATGCTACCGGGCTCTTTCGCTATGAAAACCTTTAGTGCCAAAGCTCAGGAAATCGAGCGCAAATGGTATGTGATCGACGCCGCCGGCAAGCCCGTGGGCCGCGTCGCCGAACGCGTGGCCAACGTGCTGCGCGGCAAGACCAAGCCGCTTTTTACTCCGCACGTGGACTGCGGCGATTTTGTCGTGGTGATCAACGCCGAGAAGGCGGTGTTCACCGGTGGCAAGGAGCAGCTCAAGACCTATCACACTTTCTCCGGCTACTTTGGCGGGGAAAAAATTGAGACCGCCGCCCAGCGCCGCGCGCGCAAGCCGGAGTTGCTCATCGAGCGCGCCGTCAAGGGCATGGTGCCGCGCAACCGCCTCGGCCGCGCGATTCTCAAGAAGCTGAAGGTCTACGCCGGGGAGGACCATCCCCACGCCGCCCAGCAGCCCGCCGCGCTCGATCTCCGCTAACCGATTTTAACCTCCCATTTTAACCTCCCTTTACCCGCCACTCCCACCCATGGCCACCACCGAAGAAACCGAAACCTTTCAAGCCACCGGGCGCCGCAAGGAAGCGGTCGCCCGCGTCAGCCTCGCCCCCGGCGAAGGCGTCATCACCGTGAACGGCGAAGACCTGGACGAGTACTTTACCACGCCGTCCATGAAGATTGTCGCCACCGAGCCGCTCAAGGTGGCCGAGCGCGTGCAGAAGTTCGACATCAAGGTCAAGGCGCACGGCGGCGGGCTCATGGGCCAGGCCGGTGCGGTCAGCCACGGCATTGCCCGCGCGCTGTGCCTGGCGGACGCCGAGCTGCGCGGACCGCTCAAGCAGGCGGGCCTGCTGACTCGCGACGCCCGGATGAAGGAGCGCAAGAAGCCCGGCCAGCCCGGCGCCCGCAAGCGCTTCCAGTTCTCCAAGCGTTAATTTTCCACTGCTGTCCAGGGGGGGCGCGGCTACCGGCCCCGGGGATCGGGTTCTTCCGGACGCATGGGAGCGGACCGGAGGA
Organism: Verrucomicrobiota bacterium; assembly: GCA_038745425.1. Classification (GTDB taxonomy): domain Bacteria; phylum Verrucomicrobiota; class Verrucomicrobiia; order Methylacidiphilales; family UBA1321; genus CAWUJC01. The sequence continues at coordinate 11,705 of JBCDLL010000027.1, forward strand.
AGAAAATCCCCATGGACATGCTTCGCACAGCCATCGTTGGCGCCTCAGGATACTCGGGAGAGGAACTGCTGCGCGTTTTGCTGGGCCACCCCCGCGTGGAGGTCGCCACGATTGTGTCGCGCTCGCTGGAAGGCACGCCGCCGGCCACCGCGTTGCCGCCGCTGGCCCCGCTGATGCCGCCGGATTTGGCCTTCGAGAATCTCTCGCCCGGCGACCTCGCCGCCCGCGCGGATCTGGACTGCGTCTTCCTGGCCCTGCCACACGGCGTGGCGGCGGAGTTCGCCGTGCCTCTGCGCGCCGCCGGCAAGGTGGTGATTGACCTCAGTGCGGACTTCCGCCTGAACGAAGCGGCGGTCTACGAGGAATTCTACGGCACCGCCCACCCCGCGCCGGAACTCCTGGGCGAGGCCGTTTACGGCCTGCCCGAGCTGCACCGCGACGCCATCCGCGGGGCCGGGCTCATCGCCGCGCCCGGTTGCTATCCCACCAGCATCATTCTGGGCCTGGCGCCCGCGCTGCAGGCGGGCCTCATCGACCCCGCCACCATCGTGGCCAACTCGATCAGCGGTTCGACCGGCGCCGGGCGCAAGGCGGACGCGCGCCTACTGCTGCCCGAGGTGGCGGAGAACCTGTACGCTTACGGCGTGCCCAAGCATCGGCACCTGAGCGAGATCGAGCAGGAGTTGTCCGCGCTTGCCGGGCGCGGCGTGGTCATCACCTTCATCCCTCATCTGGGTCCGCTGGCCCGGGGCATCCAGACCTCGATCACGGCCAACCTGTCCAAAGAACTCGACCAAAGCGCGGCCGAGGAGACCTACCACCAGCGCTTCCAGGGCGAGCCCTTTGTGCACGTGCACGCCGCGCCGGCTTTGCCCGCGGTCAAAAACGTGGTGCGGACCAACCGGATTGAGCTGGCCGTGCGGGTCGATCCGCGCACCCGGCGGTTGCTCATCTTTGCTTGCGAGGATAACTTAGGGAAGGGAGCCGCCACTCAGGCGGTGCAGGCGATGAACGTGCGTTTTGGATTACCGGAGACCGAGGGCTTGCCGTTGTGAACCCCGCCTTCCGGACCATCCGCGACGGAGGCGTCACCTCCGCCCAGGGTTTTTTGGCCGCCGGCGTAAGCTGCGGCATCAAGGCGAACAAGCATGCCAAGGATATGGCGATGTTGGTCTCCACGGTGCCGGCGCAGGTGGCCGCGACGTTCACCACCAACCCGATCAAGGCGGCGCCGGTCAAACTGAGCATGAAGCACACGCGCAACGGTATGGTGCGCGGGGTGGTCGTCAACTCCGGCAACGCCAACGCCTGCACCGGGGTGGTCGGCATCCAGAACGCGTGTGAGATGGGCACGCTGGCGGCGACGGAAATCGACTGCAAGCCCAATGAGATGCTGGTTTGCTCGACCGGGCGAATCGGCGTGCCGCTGCCGATGCCGCGGGTGCGCAAGGGCATCCGCAAGGCGGCCCGGCAGCTCATGGCGCAGAACGGCTCGGAGGCGGCCAAGGCCATCATGACGACCGACACGACGCGCAAAGAGGTCTCCATCCGCATGAAGATCGACGGCTGCGCGGTCACCATCGGCGGCATGGCCAAGGGGGCGGGGATGATTCACCCGAACATGGCCACCATGCTTTGCTTCATCACGACCGACGCCAAGATCGCCAAGCGATCCCTGTGCTCGTGCGTGAGCGACGCGGTGGAGCAGTCCTTCAATCGGATTTCGGTCGACGGGGACACCTCGACCAACGACAGCGTGATGGTCTTTGCCAACGGGTTGGCCGGCAACAATGAGCTCAAGAGCTACCACCCCCAGTACGAGCTCTTCCAGCAGGGGCTCGTCACCGTCATGCGCAAACTAGCGCGGATGATCGTCCAGGACGGCGAGGGCACCAGCCGGGTGATCGACGTGACCGTTCAGGGCGCCGCGCGCCACGCCGACGCCAAGGCCGTCGCCCTGGCGGTGGCGCGCTCCAGCCTCTGCAAGTGCGCCTTTTACGGGGCTGATCCCAACTGGGGCCGGCTGATGTCGGCCATCGGCCAAAGCGGAGCGAAGGTACGCGAGGAGCTGGTCGAAATTCACTACGACGGCTTGAGCGCGGTCGCCAACGGCACCGCCTCCAAGACGCCCCCGGCCCGGCTGCGCAAGGTGGTGCGCAAATCCAAGTACACCATCACGATCAACCTGCATCTGGGCAAAAGCAGCTACACGATGCTCACCTCGGACCTGACCGAGGAATACGTACGGTTCAACGCCGACGAATAGGGAAGCGCCATGGCCCCGGGACCGGACATTTCGCACGAGACGCGTGCGCGGACGCTGATCGAGGCGCTGCCGTATCTGCAGAATTTCAGGGGCAAGACCTTCCTGATCAAATATGGCGGGGCCGCCATGGAGGAGCCCGAGCTGGTCGAGAGCGTGCTGCGCGACATCGTTTTTCTTGAAGCGGCCGGGGTCAACCCGGTGATTGTCCACGGCGGCGGCAAGGCGATCACCCGGGCGATGGACGCCGCCGGCATCCAGTCCACTTTCATCGACGGCCTGCGCGTTTCCGACACCGAAAGCATGGAGCTGATCGAGCGGACCTTGGGCGACGAGATCAACCCCGGCATCGTCGAAGGCATCGTGCGGCTCGGCGGCAAGGCGGTCGGTTTTTCCGGCCGGCACGTCTTGCGCTGCGTCAAGCGGCAGCACACCGACCGCCAGACGGGCCAGCCGGTTGACTTGGGCTGGGTCGGTGACGTCCACGGGGTAGAAACCGCCTCGCTGGTGGCGGAGATTCAGGCCGAATTCGTGCCGGTGATTTCGCCGCTGGCGCAGGACGACGAAGGCCGCTGCCACAACGTCAACGCCGACACCGCCGCCGCCGAAATCGCCAAGGCGCTCGGCGTGGAAAGACTCATTTATCTCTCCAACGTCAACGGCTTGCGCCGGGATCCCGAGGACGAGCGGTCGCTGATCTCCACGCTGCGGGTGGACGAGGTCGAGGGCCTCAAGGCGGAAGGCGTCATCGCCGGCGGGATGATCCCGAAGGTCGACTCCGCCGTGGACGCGCTGGCCAGCGGGGTGGAAAAAGTCCACTTCCTGGACGGGCGCATTCCGCACGCGCTGTTGCTGGAGCTCTTCACCGATGCCGGCATCGGCACCCAAATCACCCCCGCGGCTTGACCGCGCCGCGATCGAACTCGACCTTACCGCATGACGACTCCGCCCACCGGCTCCCGGGCCCAGCACATCCACGCCGATTACGACGCCTACGTCGCGCCGACGTATCCCGCCAGCCCGGTCATCTTCGACCGCGGCGAGGGCAGCTACGTCTGGGACGTCGACGGGCGGCGCTACCTGGACATGGGCGGCGGCATCGCGGTGAACGCGCTGGGCCACTGCCCGCCGGAGATCCAGCGGGCGCTGGCGGTGCAGTCCGCCCGGCTGATTCATTGCTCCAACCATTACCGGCACGAGCTGCAGGCGCGGCTGGCCCGCAAGCTGGTGGACCTGACCGGCCCGGGCAAGGTCTTCTTCTGCAACAGCGGCGCCGAGGCGAACGAGGCGCTCTTCAAGCTGGCGCGGCGCCACGGCCAAGCCAACGGCGGCCAGCGCTACAAGATCATCACCACCGACCTGTCCTTCCACGGCCGCACGCTGGCGGCAATCGCTGCCACCGGCCAGGAGAGCATCCGCGCGGGTTTTGGCCCGGCCATGCCCGGATTCACCTACGTACCGTTCAACGACCTGGAGGCGGCCCGCGGGGCAGTGGACGGGGAAACCGCCGCGATCATGATCGAGGGCATCCAAGGCGAGAGTGGCATCCTGCCGGCCTCGGCCGACTACCTACTCGGCCTGCGACGCCTCTGCGACGAGCACGGCATCCTCCTGCTGGTGGACGCCGTGCAGTGCGGCATGTTCCGCACCGGTCGCTTCATGAGCTACCAGCGCGTGCTCGAGGGCGTCGAAGGCGGAGAGGATTTCGCGCCGGACGCGGTCTCAATGGCCAAGTCTCTGGGCGGGGGATTCCCGATCGGCGCCGCCTGGTTTGGCGAGAAGGTGGCGGGCACGCTTGGCCCCGGCACCCACGGCACCACCTTTGGCGGCACGCCGTTGGCCTGTGCGGTCGCGCTGGCGGTGATCGAGGCGATCGAGGAAAAGCAGCTCGAGACGCACATCCGCGAAGTCGGCGATCTGATGGCGGCGGAGCTGGAAAAACTGGCCGCGCGGGACAACCACCTGCAGTCGGTACACGGCTTCGGAGGCATGCTTGGCCTGCAGTTGGACGACCGCGTAAACCCGACGGAAATGACGGCGAAGGCGCGCGAAAACGGCCTCATCATCATGCCGGCCGGGCGCGGGCGCGTGCGGCTTCTGCCAGCGCTGAATGTTTCGCGCTGGGAGGCGGAAGAAGCACTTGGCATCCTGGCCGAGACCCTGTAATTCTGTTGCCTTGAAAGCGGCACCCCTTCATTTGCTGGGTCTGGAGGACTTCCCGGTTGGCGCGGCCAGCGCCATTTTTGCGGAGGCCGCCCTCTACAAGCGCGAGCGTGGACGGCCCGGCCATCCCCGCCCGCTGGAGGGCCAGACCTGGGCCCTAATCTTCAGCAAACCGTCCACCCGCACGCGGGTCAGCTTTGCCGTGGGCATCCGCGAATTGGGCGGCAATCCACTCTTTCTCTCCGCGCAGGACATGCAGATGGGCCGGGGCGAGCCGATCAAGGACACCGCCCGCGTCCTCGGCCGGATGCTGCACGGGCTCATCGTGCGCACCTTTGCCCAGGACGATCTGGTGGAGCTGGCCAAGTGGAGCGGGCTGCCGGTCGTCAACGCGCTGACCGACCAGGAGCACCCCTGCCAGGTGCTCACCGATATTTTTACCTACCAGGAAAAGCGCGGCTCGATCGTGGGGAAAAAGGTGGCCTACATCGGCGACGCCAACAACAACATGGCGCGTTCCTACGTGCACGCGGCCAAGTATTTCAACTTCAACCTTTGGCTGGCCGCGCCCGAGGGCTACCAGTGCAACGTGTCCAACGACCACGTGACGATGGTGGACAGCCCGGAGGAGGCCGCCCGCAACGCCGATCTGCTGACGACCGACGTCTGGGTCTCCATGGGCATGGAAGAGGAAGCGGCGCTGCGCGAGAAGGTGTTTGCCGGCTACCAGATCAACCGCGAGATGCTCCGGCAGGCGCACCCGGACGCGATGGTGCTCCACTGCCTACCCGCCTACCGGGGCAAGGAGATCAGCGAAGAGGTGCTGGAGGAGCGCGCGCCGGATATCTTTGACCAGGCCGAGAACCGGGTGCACTGCCAGAAAGGCGTGCTGCACTGGCTGGTCCACGAGCGGCTCAAGTAGCCGCTCTGCCCGGCCCGCCGATTGTGAAACCGCACGTCAAGGAACAGGTCCGGCGCAGCCCGGCCTGGCTCGACCCCGCCCGCCTTGACATCACCGAACCGCTCGACTGGAGCCGGCTCTTCGGCGCGGAGCGGGCCGGAGAGGGCATCGAACTGGATCTGGGCGCGGGCGACGGGGACTTTATCGCCGCGCGGGCGGCGCGGTTTCCCGAGCGGGGCTTTTTGGGTGTGGAGCGGCTGCTCGGCCGGGCGTTGAAGATTGCGCGCAAGGCGAACGTCCGGGGGCTGGAAAACCTCAAGGCGTTGCGCCTGGAAAGTTGGTACACATTGCGCTACCTGGTGCCGCCGGCCAGCGTGGCGGCGGTGCATCTGATGTTTCCGGATCCCTGGCCCAAGCAGCGCCACGCGGGGAATCGCCTGGTGCAACCGGAGTTTGCCGTCGCCTTGGCGCGGGCCTTACGGGCGGGCGGTGAGTTCCGCTTCACCACCGATCACGAGGCCTACTTCCGCGAGGCTTGCGAGGTGATTGACGCCGATTCGGCGCTGGAACACCAGGAAGCTTGGGATTTTGGCGCGGACGCGCGGACGGACTTTCAGGCGCAATGGGAGGCCCAGGGCCGGGTCATTCACCGGGCTCGCTGGGGGCTCCCGACTCGTGGAACAGCGCCGAAGGCGCCTCCGGCGGAATGAGCAGCCGGCCGTCGAGCAGCGCCAGCGCGATGTAGTACTCGTAGTAGATTTTGTTGCCGTTGGCAGCGATCCAGTCGAGCTCGGCCTGGGCGCTCTCGAGCCGGCCATGGAGAAAATCGTCGATCGCGAGGTAAGTGCGCGCTTCGGTTTCCGCACCGCTGGAGAGCGTGCGCCCGAGCAGTTCCTCGCGGCTGATCTGTTCGTCGTAGTAAAGCAGGGCGTCGTAAGGCCAGACGTTGGGGTCGGTGCGCTTGAGGGCCAGGCGGACGTAGGCGCGCGCACGGTCGGGGTAGCCCAGAGACTGGAGGCTGACGTAGGCGACGATGGCGTTGTAGGCGGCGTCGTTGCCGTCGCGCTCGTCGTCGTCCGTCCAGTTGATGCGTCGCTGCGCGGTCCGGGCCAGCTCCAGAGCCCGGGTGAAGTTACCGCCGCCCAGCGCGGACCAAGCGCCGAAGCTGAGGCTTTCCGGCTCACCCGGCTCATGCTCAAAAGCGGCCCAGTAGTCGTCGGCCGCTTCCTCGAAGTCGCCGCGGGTAAAGTAGAGCCAACCCCGCGCGCGGTGGACACTGGCGTTGCCGGGATCGATGTCCAGGGCACGCTGGTAGTCGGCCAGGGCGAGTTCCGCCAGGCCCAGTTCGGCTTGGCTGCGCCCGCGCAGGTGGTAGCCCCAGACGTTGGGTTCGTAACTGAGGAACTTGTTGAAGGAAGCCGCGGCGGAGCGGAAATCGCCCCGCTCAAATTGCTGAATGCCCCGTTCCAGGAAGCGCTCGCGGCGGTTGGGGAGGAGTTCGGGATCGGAAGAGGAACAGCCCCCGAGCAAGACTGCCACCGCCAAAAACCCCACGCCGAAAATTCGGCGCGGGGTTTTGGAAATGGAGGGGGCCTGCCTGAGCACGGTGGTTATTTTGCCTGAATCCGCCGTGCGGCGACAGTTCTTTTGCCCGGCGAGCCCTTAGGCGCGGCGGGGAGCCTTGTGAGCCTCCACAAACCAGAGGTTTTTGTCCAGGCCGCGGCTCACTTCAGTAAAGATGTCCTCGGTATCCGCGTCGCCGAGATCACCCGTTTTGGCGATGTTCTGGCGCATGGCCTTGGCCGCAACCGCGATCGCGTGGCTGAGCGCGTCGACGTGGTCGGCGCTTTCGCTGATGTTGAGGGGGTATTCCGGAAGCTGACTGCGGGAAGCCACGACGCGGGCGGTGCCCAGCGCGATGCCGCCAAGCTGCACGGCGCGTTCCGCGATGGTGTCGATGTGCCCGATCACTTCTCCGTTGATCTCGTCGAAGAGCTCATGAAGGGCGATGAAGCCCTGGCCCTTGACGTTCCAGTGTGCCTGCTTGAGCTGGGTTTGAAGATCTTTGAGGTCGGCAAGCGATTGGTTGAGCACTTCAACCAGCTTTTTGCGATTTTCCGCGGGCAGGTCGTTTTGGGTGACGAGCATGGGGATTTCGCCTTCTTTGGCGAACACGGTCTTATCCCCGGTTTTCTCGGTGAGAGTTGAGCTTTGTGTATCCATGGCTCAACCTAATCATTTCCCCGGTTATTGCAACCGGCTTCGGCACAACCTACTGAACGGTAATAACTTGTGTCCTTAAAAACGGACGCCGAAACTTAACTGCGGGCCGATGGAATCGATCGCCTCGTTCTTGATGCCCGGCTCGGAAAGCCCTGCGTTGGAGTAATGGCGGTAGAGGCCGGAAAGGCGCAGGAAGAACTTGTCGTCGATATCGTAACGGAAGCCGGCTTCGACACCAAACATGAAGTTGAAGTCCTGGCCCAGGCCGCGCTGGTTATTGGCTCCGGGGAACTCCGGATCGGAATCGGCAAAGGCGAAGCCCACTTCCGCACCGACGAAGGGGATGAGGCCGTACCCGCACTCGTCCACCCAGTCCTTCACGGTGAAGTTGTAGCGGGGGCCGACGCTGATGCCGGCGATATAGTCCTCCACGCCCCAGGTGACGGCGGAATAATTGCCGCGAAAGAGGAAGCTGGTGTAGCCGTCGTACCAGTTGTTGCCCTCAACGGCCTGCATGTAGGTGGCTTCGTCGTCGACGATGAGCTCGGCGGTGAGGTCGATCGGCACAAAGGTGGTGTCGTAGGCGCGGTCCGTGCGGATGTTGGAAAATTGGATGCCGCTGCCGATTTCAAGGGACCAGTCCTTGAACTCGCAGGTCTTCTCCAACTGCTTTTCGTCAACGTAGATTTCGCCCGCCCGTGTTAGGCCGGAGGCAACCAGCAGAACGGCTAGAAATGCAGCGGATGTTTTTATCATCTTCTCCATAAAAAGTCTCCTCATGATGCTCATCAATTAGGCTATTGGCGCGCCTTTGTCATGCTTTTTTTCGGCAAGCCAGTTGTTTTACAAGGGTGCAAGGGTTTCGAAGCCGAGCATTAGTGTTCCACGGCGTCGCCGAATTCAATTCCGAGGTTGCGGGCCAGCCGAACGGCATCGGCCGGGAGGTACTTGCGGCGACTGAGCACTTCCTTGAATTCGCGTAACTGCATCTTGCCCGCCACGTGGGCGACCATGACGCCGTGTTCGCCCTGGGTGAGAGCCAGCACGGCAAATTCGCCCATGCGCGCGCCCAGCAGGCGGTCGAAGTGGGTCGGCGTGCCGCCGCGCTGGACGTGGCCGAGCTTGGTCAGGCGCACCTCCTGCTGAATGTTGTCCCCGCCGGCTTCCATCAGGCGGTCCATGAATTCCTCACCGCTGCAGACGCCCTCCGCCACGATGATGACGCTGTTGTTGTGGGCGCGCTTGAAGCGGTTGTCGAGCCGCTCGATGATGCTGTCCATGTTCACCCGGTATTCGGGGATGACGGCCACCTGCGAGCCGGTCGAGATCGTCGTCATGATGGCGAGGTAGCCCGAGCCGCGGCCCATGACTTCCACCACAAAACAGCGGCGGTGGCTGGCGGCGGTCGCCTTAATCATGTCCACCAGGTGGATGATGGTGTTGAGCGCGGTGTCCACGCCGATGCCCATGTCGGTGCCGTAGATGTCGTTGTCGATGGTGCCGGGCAGGCCGATGACGGGGAAGCCGAGCTCGCTCAGCGCCTGGGCGCCGCGCAGGGAGCCGTCCCCGCCGATCACCACCAGGCCCTGGACGCCGTCGCTGCGCAGCTGGGCTAGCGCCTGCCGCTGGCCTTCCTCGTGGCGGAATTCCGGGCAGCGGCTGGTCTGCAGAATGGTGCCCGCCAGGCGCGAGAGCCCGCTGACCTTGTGGTGGTCCAGCACCACTTTGTCGCCGTTGAGCATGCCCTGGTAGCCGTTGTAGTAGGCCATCACGTCGATGCCCAGGCTGGTGCAGGTGCGGGTCACCGACCGGATGGCCGGGTTCATCCCCGGGCTGTCTCCGCCGGAGGTGATCAAACCGATGCGCTTCATCATGGTTCCAGCTTTAAGCAAGAATTACCCGCAGCGGCAACAACAACCGCTTCGGGTTCGCCCGAGCTGGATGGAGCCCGCGAGTGGTTTCACGATGCAGAGGGGGACGGTTTTCTGTTTTTGACGGAATGCACGGAATTGACGGAATGGGGAGGGGAGCATTGCGGACGGGCCACGCTAATCGGACAGTCCACGCCAGCAAGCCGAAGGGCGGAGCTTCCGCTCCGCCACGCTAATCGGACAGGCCACGCTTGAAAGCGGAGGGCGGAGCTCCTGCGCCGCCGCACGAAACGGACAGGCCACGCCCGCAAGCGGAGGGCGGTGCTCCTGTGCCGCCGCGCAAGACGGACGGGCGATGCTGGAGGGCGGGGGTCCGGCTTCGCTTCCAGAAACAATCCGCCGCTGGGGTCAGCGGCGGCTACCGGGTGAAGGGTAGCGTAATCAAACGGAGGGCGGAGCTTCTGCTCCGCCACGCTGATCGGACGGTCCAAGCCAAAAAGTGGAGCGCGGAGCTTTTCTTCTGGAGACCTTCCGCCGCTGGGCAACTGCCGGCTGCCAGGCCTGGCGGCTATCGGGCTGTGGCGGGTCGCAAGCAAACGGAGGGCGGAGCTTCTGCTCCGCCACGCTAATCGGACAGGCCACGCTTGAAAGCGGAGGGCGGCGCTCCTGCGCCGCCGCACGAAACGGTCGGGCGATGGAAGAAGCCGGACGGCGGAGCTTTTCTTCTAGAGACGTTCCGCCGCTGGGCAACTGCCGGCTGCCAGGCCCGGCGGCTACCGGGTCGTGGCGGGTCGCCTAGTAAACGTCCTTCAGGTAGCGCTTCTCCTCGCGGGCGAATTTCTTGTTCACCCACTCCTCGGCTTCTTCGATCGGCATGCCGCCGTGTTCGGCCGCGATGTCGATCAGCGCCTGGTTGACGTCCTTGGCCATGCGCTTGGCGTCGCCGCAGACGTAGAAGTAAGCGCCCTCGCTGATCCAGCGCCAAAGCTCGGCGCCGTTTTCGCGCATCTTGTCCTGCACGTAGACTTTCTCGGCTTGGTCGCGGGAGAAGGCGAGGTCCACCTTGTGCAGGTAGCCCTGTTCCTGAAACTCCTTGAAGTCGTCCTCGTAGAGGTAGTCGGTGGCGGCGTGCTGGTCGCCAAAGAAGAGCCAGTTTTGCCCCTTCTCGCCCTTGGCTCGACGCTCCTGGAGGAAGGCGCGGAACGGCGCGATGCCGGTGCCCGGGCCCACCATGATAATGTTGGTGTTGGGATCTTCCGGCAGGTGGAAGTGCTTGCTTGGCTGGACGTAGACGGGCACCTCGGTAACGCCGTTTTCCACGTGGTAACCGAGGAAGCCGGAGCAGAGGCCCAGCTTGGTCCGCCCGTGCGTCTCGTACTCCACCACGGCCACGGTTAGGTGCACGTCGGCCGGGAACTCGGTGGGGCTGGAGGCGATGGAGTAAAGCCGCGGGTTGGCCTTGGGGAAGAGCGCCACCAGCTCCTCGCCGGTGATCGAAATGGGGCCATACTCCTTGATCACGTCGACAAAGTCGCGGTCCCACAAATAGACGTCGAGCTGCTCCTTGTTTTCGGCCAGGCCGGCGAGCTTGTCGCGGGCGTCGCCGGGCGCCATCTTTTCCGCGTAGGCGGAAACGAACTTCTTCGTCGCGCGGTTCAGCGCCACCTCGTGGGAGAGAATGTGGTAGAGCGTCTTCTCTTCCCCGGTCTTTTTGTCGGTGATTTTTTGCTCGCCGTCGAGCTGGAGCAGCCCCACCAGATCGGCCACCACGGATGGTGGGTTGCGGGGGTACACCCCCAGGCTGGCGCCGACGGCATATTCCAGGCCGCTGCCTTCGATGCTCACCTCAATGTGGCGGGTGTTCTTGGCGGAGCCTTCCTTGTTCAGGCAGAAATTGGTGGTCACCTTCGCGGAGAAGGGATTCTTGCGGTCAAATACGGGTGTGTCGGACATAAGCGGAAGAGGCAACATAAGAAAATCGTACCGGGAGGCAACTTCTTTGTGACCAAACTTAAAAGCCTCTCGGCCCGGTTGCGGCTCGACACGCCGCCACCGAAGCGGGCATGATTTCGAGCTGGAGGCCGGATCATGAGCGTGGAGTATTACTATGTGGGCGACGACCAAAAGGCGTACGGGCCTTTGCCGCTGGAGCACCTCAAGCAGCTCCATGCCGCCGGCACTCTGCGCGACGATACGCTCATCGCCCAGGCCGGCACCCAGAGCTGGACGCCTTACGCTAGTCACCCCGCCGTCACCGGCCAGTTGCCGCCGACCATGGGCGCGGTCACGCCCCCGGTGCCCAGCCCTGCGCCGACCGCATCTCCGCGCCGCAGTGAGACCAACGCCACCGGCAAGGTGGCCATTGGCGTCGGGATTGGCTGCCTGCTGCTCGTGCTGCTGGCCGGCGGGGGCTGCGCGGCGTTCTTCTACGGCATTTTCAGCATGCTCAACGACGAGCCGCGTAAGGAGGCGATTGTCCAGGCCACCGCGGCCACGCTGAAGGAGAACCACCCGGCCGCCCTTGCCGAGCTGGGGCCGCCCCTGCGCCCCGGCTACATGTACAGCGGTAACATCCACTGGGGTGCCACCACCACCTTCAACGGCGTACTGCCGGTGGACGGGGCCAAGAACTCCGGCGTGCTCCACTTTGACGCCCAGCAGGCGGGTAGCGGGCCCTGGCAGTTCAATGCTGCTCAGTTGGAGCTCAACGGCAGAACGATCAACCTCTTGGAACCGGCGGCGGAGGGCGACGCCGAGACGGAGCCAATGGCGGAATTCTCCGAGGGTCGGTCCGCCGAAGGAGCTTACTCGCCCGCGGTGAATCGGTGACGCCCTAGCGGAGCCGACGCTTCGACGCCGAAACGCGATCTTTGAGGCCGTAGAGGAGGCGCTGATCGTTGCTGATGGTCGGCTGGACCAGGTTCTTTTCCAGCAGCCCTTTCATGATTTCGTCGCGCTGCTGGTCGCTGAGGCCGGTCGCTTTGGTGATGCCTTCCGGCGTACGCCAAAGGTACTGGTCGTTGGATAGCGCCAGAAGCACCTTGCGCTCGTCGTCGTTGAGCGACTCAAAGTGCTCCATCCATTCGGTTCCTTCGACTTTGAATTTCATGGTCCGGACCTTCCCGATTTTAGCCTTTCCAACTCTTCGTTCAACTTATCCAATTCGGTATCCCGCACAACATCATTCTGGGCGGGTTCCCCAAGCAGGCTTGGGTCCATGCGCGAGATCAAATTCTGCAGCAGCGACGGATCGGTGTGGGCGGAAAGCATGCGAAAGGCTTCGATGAAGCGGATGTCCTCCTTGTGCGCTAGCAGGTGAGTGGGGTCGGAGCGAAACATGCACATTAGGCAGGCCAGAATCATGGCCATCGAAGCCAGGCTGTAGAGCAGAATTGAAAGGGCTAGGCCCGGTTGTTTGCTCCCGACCACACCCGAGGAGATGGTCGCAATGGCATTGACGAGCACCAGGCACCCGACCAGAAACCAGAGGACCGAGCTGCCGGCCCGGCCGAACTTGTCTAGGGGCATTTCGTTGCTCATTTAGAGTGTGTTGTAGTACGTTTCGCTTTTTTGGCAAGATTGATTCTACCTCCGCAGGCTCGACAAGGCCCGCCGCCTGCGCGATGTTTGCCCTCCCATGAGTGATCCCTCCCTCCGCGACCTAGCCAACGATTACGTGTTGGACCTGGTACCTTACGAGCCGGGCAAGCCGGTCGACGACGTCGCGCGTGAGCTTGGGCTTGCGCCGGAGCAAGTCATCAAACTGGCCAGCAACGAGAACCCGCTGGGGCCTTCGCCCAAGGCGGTCGCGGCCATGCAAGAGGCGGTCGCCAACTGCCACTTTTACCCGGACGGCGGGGGCTTTCATCTGCGCAACGCCCTGGCTGAGAAATTCGGCCTGGAGCGGGCCAACGTTGTGCTTGGCAACGGCAGCAACGAGATTCTGGAGCTCCTGTTCAAGGGCTTTACCCGCCCGGGCGCGGCCAGCATCGTCACCAACGAGAACGCCTTCGCCGTCTACGAGCTGATGGCGCAGCTTTTCGGCCTGGACTGCCTCAAGGCGGCGGACGGCCCCGGCTTCGCGCCGGACATCAATGCGATGCTCGCCGCTGTCCGCGCGGACACCCGGCTCGTCTTCCTGGCCAGCCCGAACAACCCGACCGGCACCCGTAGCTCCAACGAAGACATCGACCGGCTGGTGCACGGCGTGCCCCCGCACGTCATCGTCTGCCTGGACGAGGCCTACTACGAATTCCTCGACGACGCGCCGGACACGCTCGCCTACCTGAGGGAGGGCCGTCGCGTGGTGCTGATTCGCACCTTTTCCAAGATCCAGGGCCTGGCCGGACTCCGCATCGGCTACGGGCTCACCACGACGGAAATCGCCGACGTGCTCCAACGCTCGCGCCAGCCCTTCAACGCTAACCTCATCGCCCAGGTGGGGGCTCTGGCTGCGCTGGCCGACACCGAGCACATGGACCGGACCAAAGCCGTCACCCTCGAGGGACGTGAGCGCCTGCGGGCCGCCTTCGAGGAAATGGGCTTGGAGCAAATCCCGAGCGAGGCCAACTTCATCCTGGTACGGGTGGGCGACGGCGACGCCGTTTTCCAAGCGCTGCTGCGGCGCGGCATCATCGTGCGCTCGATGAAGAGCTACCGCCAGCCCGAGTTCATTCGCGTGAGCATCGGCACGCCCGAGCAGATGGAGCGCTTCATCCGCGAACTGCCCGCCGCCCTGGAAGCCGCCGGGGTGGGCCCAACCGCCGCCGCCTCATGAAGCTCAAGCGCATCCTGCCCGTTTTCTTCGCCCTGATGGTCCTGATGCCCATGATTGGCGTCGGCGTTGTCTGGTACACCACCGCCACCAGCAAGGCCGCGGCGGACCGGGCGGCCGAGGTCCGCGCCGCCGAGGAAGCCGAGCGCTGGAAGGAGATCGAGGCCGAGCGGGCCAACCAACCCCCGCCCGAGCCGCCGCCCGGCTTCAACCCGGCGCTTAAGGAGTAGCGCTGTCCCGGAAGATGAGCGTGCCGCTGGTCAGGTGGCTCTGGCCCTCGAATTCGCAGCTCTGGAGGATGAGCCGGCTGAGATGGCGGGTGTCGATTGGGACGTCCTCCCACGGCGTGGCGGTGAGGTAGGAGACCATGTCGCGCCCGGACGGGGTCAGCTCGTCACCCTTGCGGTAAGTCTCGGCCGGCACCAGGCCATCGTAAATGGCGTACTCGTGCGCGTGGCCAAGCTGGCGCGCCCAGTTGGAGATGCCCTCGGAGCTGAGCGTGATGCCGGCCGCCTGGGAGTAGGCCTTCGGGATCAGGCAGGGGAAGCTGTTCTCCGTTGTAAGGTGGATGACGAGAGCCCCGCCCGGCGCGCGGCAGGCCAGCGCCTTCTCGAGAATGGCGGCGTCGAGCCCGAAGGAGTACCAGGAGTAGAGAAACAGGACGAGCCCGTAGCGGCGTTCGGAGGCGTAGTCCTGGAAGGTTTCCATCCGGCTTTCCAGGATGCGGTCGCGCAGGCCGTGTTTTTCCACGCCCGCCTCAAACTGCCGGTAGAAGTGCTCGGTCGGCTCGACCACGCCCAGCCGCAAGCCCAGCTCGCGTGCCGCGCGCAGCTCCACCAGGGCCGAGCCCGCCCCGACCGAGAGCACGCTGGGGGCGCCGTCAAAGAGGCCCAGGCCTTGCAGGTGATCGTAAAGCGTGTGCTCGCGGTCCATCACGGCCTCGATTTTGTCGTAGGCGTCGGGATACTTGGCGAAGTACTCGGTGTATTCCATGGCTCGAGCCTAGACGCCATCCCGGAATGGGCGATATCAAACCGCGGCGCTTGTGAGTTGCGGGGGCGTCGCCTTGCCATTTAAGCACAAGGCGATAGGCTGGCGCGATGGAAGCAGGCGCGGCGCAGGTGGAGAAGCTGGCGATTTTGGGCCCCGGCCTCCTGGGCGGTTCGGTCGCGCTTGCGGCCGAGGCCCGCGGGCTCGCGAAGACGGTTGCCCTCTATGGCCGCAGCGAAACCAGTCTGGAGAAGGTTCGGGCCGCGCCGGCCGCCGCCAACTGGGAGCTCACCACCGACCCGGCCGAGGCGGTCTGGGACGCGGACCTGGTGGTGCTCTGCACGCCGGTGGGCGTCATGGCCTCGCTGGCCGAGGCGGCCAAGCCCGCCCTGTCCGAGAACGCCATCGTGACCGACGTGGGCAGCGTCAAGCGCTACGTGGTGGAGCAGTTGGCGCCGGTCCTCAAGGGCGCGGCACGGTTTGTTCCCAGCCACCCGATGGCCGGCAGCGAGCGCACCGGCTTCGAAGCCGCCCAAGCGGATCTCTTCGAGCACGCGATGACCATCCTGACTCCGCTGCCGGAGACCGAAGCGGAGGACGTCGACCGCCTGCGCGCCTTCTGGAGCGCGCTCGGTTCCCGCACGACCGTGCTCGCGCCAGAGGTGCACGACGTGCTGGCCGCGCAGATCAGCCACTTGCCGCACGCCGCCGCCTGCGCTCTGGTGCACGCCGCCGGCGCGGAGAGCCTCGACCTGGTCGGCACTGGCTTCCTCGACACCACCCGCAAGGCGGCCGGCGACCCGGCCATGTGGGCGGAAATCTTCACCACCAACCGCCTCGCCATGCTGGAGGCGCTGGCCCGCTACGAGCACGAAATCCGTGCCCTGCGCCGGTATCTGGAGGAGGGGGATGGAAAGGACTTGCACAACTGGCTGGCGAAGGCGAATGATGTGCGCTCGCGTTGGCCGGGGCGAAACCCGGCCTGATTCCCCTCATGGCTTCCTCCGCACAACTTTCCGCCTCAAGCCAGGCCGAACCGACCCCACTGGGCGACGTCCTCGAGGTGTCCCCGGCCGGCCGGATTTTGGCCGAAATCACCCTGCCGGGCGACAAGAGCATCTCCCACCGCGCGGTGCTTTTTGCCGCGCTGGCCCGGGGTGAGAGCAAGATCACCAACTTCCTGCCGGGGGAGGACACGATGGCTTCGCTCCACGCCATGCAGGCGATGGGCGTGCGCGTGCGCCAGCCCGACGCCACCACCCTGCTCGTGGAGGGCGTGGGCGGCAAGCTCCAGCCCACCGCGGAACCGATTGACTGCGGCAACTCCGGAACGCTCATGCGCCTGCTCGCCGGGGTGCTCGCGGGACAGGATTTCACCGCCCGGTTGGTGGGCGACAGTAGCCTGCAGAGCCGGCCGATGGGCCGCATTGCCGAGCCCCTGGCCCGGATGGGCGCACGCATCGAATGCGAAGGGGAGGGCCAGCGCCCGCCGCTGCGCATCCAGGGCAGCTCGCTCAAGGGCATCACCTACGAGATGCCGGTAGCGAGCGCCCAGCTGAAGAGCGCGATTTTGCTGGCCGGGCTCCAGGCCAAGGGCACGACCACCGTGGTTCAGCCCGCCGCCTGCCGCGATCACACCGAGCGCCTGCTGGCACATTTTCACTCGCCCTGCCGAGTCGACGGCAACGCCATTTCCGTCCAGGGCGGGCAGAAACTCCACGGCGAGGACCTGGTGGTGCCGGGGGATTTCTCCTCCGCCGCTTTTTGGATTGTGGCAACTGCCGCCCGCCCGGGCAGCGAGCTGAAGGTGAGCAACGTCGGGCTCAACCCAACCCGCACGGCGCTGCTCAGCGTGCTGATGCGGATGGGCGGGCATGTGCGCGAGCTGCTCGGCGAGGGTCGCTCCGAGCCGGTCGGCACGCTCATCGTGCGCGGGCGCAAGCTGCACGGCACCCGCATCGCCGGGGCGGAGATTCCCAATCTGATCGATGAATTGCCGATTGTGGCGGTCGCCGCCGCCTTGGCCCACGGCGAAACCGTCATCGCCGACGCGCAGGAGCTGCGGGTCAAGGAGACCGACCGGATCGCCGCGATGGTGGCCTGCCTACGGGCCTTCAACGTGGACGCGCGCGAAACCGACGACGGCATGGTCATCATGGGCGGTCGGCCGATCAAGGCGGCCAAGGTCAAAAGCTACGGCGACCACCGCATCGCCATGGCTTGCGCGGTGCTGGGACTCTTCGCTCGCGGGACCACGCGGATCGTCAACCCCCAGTGCATCCACACCTCTTACCCCGGATTTGTGGACGACCTGCACGATTTGGTGCCCTCGGGCTCGCGGACGGTTCGCAAGCTTTCCAAGGCGGTCAAGAGCCTGATCCGGCGCGGGCCGGGCAACGGGGCCTAGGCGGTATGGTTCAAGCAAGTCTGGAAAAACCCCTTGCGCCTCAAACAAGCGTTTGATACAAATGTTTGAGGATGAGTGACACCCCCTCGGCCACTTCCCGCCAACACGAAACCAAGCAGGCTCTGCTCGCCGCTGGGGCTCTATGTTTTGCCCAGAAGGGCTTCCAGGCGACCGGCGTGCGCGAGATTTGCGTCCGGGCGAAGGCCAATCCCGCCGCCATCAATTATCACTTTGGCGGCAAGATGGAGTTCTACCGCGCCGTCCTCCTGCACGAGTTCGATAACGCCAGCCCGCCAGCGCCGGAACTGGGCGAACGCGCCGGGAACCCGGAGCAGCGCCTGCGGAAATTCATCCACTGGTTCACCGACCGCATGCTGCGCAACCAGGGCAACAACATCATGCGGGACATCCTGAACCACGAGCTGCGCGAGCCCACCGGCGCCCTGCGGATGCTGATGGACCACTCGATGCGCCCGATCTGCGATCAGTTGGAGAGAATTCTGGCCGACCTGCTGGGCGTAGCGGTGGACGACAAGGCGGTCAAGTTCTGCAGCATTAGCATCTTTGGCCAGTGCCTGATTTACAAGCAGGAGAACCGGATCATCGAGATGATGCACGGGCCGGAGTACTGCAGCTACGAGGCCGTCGACGACGTCGCTGACTACGTTTTTCGCTTCACCCTTTCCGGTTTGCAGGCCTTTGTACAAACAAAGGGAGGGCGGTCGTGAGGGCGACTTTGCTCGCGGCCGGGTTGACGCTGCCGCTGCTCGGCGGCTGCGCCGTGCACCAGGTCGGGGACTGGGACCGCCCCGACGTGGACGTGCCAACGGCCTACGCCGCGGCGCCGGTGGACGCCGCGCCCGCCCGGCCCGCGCTGGACCCGTGGTGGCGGGAGTTTAAGGACGCCGGCCTGGACGAGGCGATGCGCCAGGCCGAGATCGGCAATCTGGAGTTGCGGCAGGCCTGGGCGCGGATCGACCAGGCGCTGGCCGCCGCCCGCATCCAGGGGGCGGAGCTCTTCCCCGAAGTGGGGTTGGAAGGCGGCGCCATTCGCCAGCAAATCCGCGACGAGAGCGGCACGAACGCGCAAGCCGGCGTCGGGACGGGCTTTGGCGTGTTCGGGCCGGTCCAATCGGATCCGGATTTTTCCATCAACGAGGTTTTTGTCTCCATCGGCCTGACCTATGAGATCGACCTCTGGCAGCGGGTCTATTCCGCCACCAAGTCGGCCGAGCTGCAGTTCCAGGCCTCCCGGCAGGATTTGGAGGAAACCGCTCTGCTGCTCTCCGGCCTGGTCTTCGAGGCCTGGTACAACGCCAAGGAGCAGCTTGCCCTGCTGGCCCTGCTGCGCGAGCAACTCCAGATCAGCGAGCAACTGCTTGAGCTGACCGAGCTCCGCTTCGGGCAGGGCCTCGGCACGGCGGTGGACGTCCTCCAGCAGCGCCAGCAAGTGGCGGGCACGCGGGCGGAAATCCCCCCGGCGGAGGCGGCGCTGGCGGTTTCGATGAACCAGCTTGCCGTGCTGGTCGGGCAGCCGCCGGGCACGCTCAAGGACTTGATGCCCGACGCCAAAGTCGGCACGCTGCCGCCCCTGCCGGAGCTCGGTGCACCGGCCAACCTCTTTACCATGCGTCCGGACTTGAAGGCGGCCATGCTGCGCGTGCGGGCGTCGGATTTTGAGGTGGCTTCGGCCGTGGCGGAGCTGCTGCCGCGCCTGGTGATTGACCTCAGCTACGACTGGCGGGCGGTGGACCCGGTCACTTTTTTCAACCAGCAGATCGGCTCCATCGTTGGCAACGTTTTCCAGCCGCTCTTTGATGCCGGTCGTCGCCTGAACGAAGTGCGCCGGCGCAAGGCGATCGTGGACGAGCAGTTGGCGTTCTTTGGGCAGGTCTACCTGGAAGCGCTCCAGGAGGTGGAGAACGCGCTCAGCCAGGAGAAGCACCAGATCGAGTTCATTAAGCGGCTGGAGACTCAGGAGCAGTTCTCGCAGGAGACGCTCAACGAGACGCGCTCGCGCTACGCCAACGGCCTGATTGCCTACACCGACGTGCTCCTGGCGGTGGCCACGCTGCAGGAGGTGCAGGTACGGCTGGTGGGCGCGCGGGTCGACCTGCTGCTGTTCCGCTCCCAGCTTTACCGCGCCCTGGGCGGGCGCTGGATGGAGCGGCTGACGCCACCGGCCGGAAAACTAAGCGCAACCGCGGGCGGGGTGGATTCGTCCAATAAGATGAACCTTTCGACCAAATGAGCAGTTCCTCCCCAGCGGCCAAGGCCTTACAGTTTGTCGTGGTGCTGGCCATCCTGGCCGGCGCCGGAGGTGTGGCTTATTGGCTCTACAGCACCAAGCCGTCGGCGGCGGCCGCGCCGCCCCGCGAGGTGATGCCGGTGCTGGTCGAGAGCCAGACCCTGCGCGAGGGCAGCCAGCCCGCGCAGGTGCGCGGCTACGGCACGGTGGAGTCCTTCCAGCGCCTGAGCGTGCAGCCGCAGGTGGACGGGCAGGTGGTTTCGCGCAGCCCGGAGCTGATCGCCGGCGGGCAGTTTGACGAGGGCGAGGTGCTTTTCCGCATCGACCCGCGCGACTACGAGCTGGCGGTCGAGCAGCAAAAGGCCAACTTGGTCCGCGCCGAATTTGAGCTGCAGGTGGAGGAAGGCAACCAGGTGGTGGCCGAGCGCGAATGGAAGCTGCTCGGCCCGACCATCCAGACCAGCGAGGCCGGCCGCCGGCTGGCCCTGCGCGAGCCGCATTTGATGGAGAAGAAGGCCATGGTCGAGGCCGCCCAAAGCCAGCTCGAGGAGGCCAAGCTCAACCTGGAGCGGGCCGTCATCACGGCGCCATTTAACGCGATTGTGCTCTCGGAGGACGTCGAGATCGGCCAGCTCGTCGGCCCCGGAGTCACGGTGGCGCAGCTTGTCAACACGGACGCCTTTCACGTGCAGGTCAGCGTGCCGGTGGGCCAATTGGACTGGGTCGACCTGCCCGACCGCGGCGGCGTGGGAGGCTCTCCGGCCGAGATCGTCCACAACCTGGGCAACGGGCGGCGCGTCGTGCGCGAGGGCCGCGTCACCCAGCGGCTGGCCAACGTCGACCCCAATGGGCGCCTGGCGCGTCTGCTCGTGGAGGTGCGCGATCCGCTGGACCTGAACGCCCCGCCGAACCGGCGCGAGGCCCTGCTGCTAGGCTCCTACGTGCAGGTGAGTATCAACGGACCGGAGCTCGACAACGTCTTTGTCATCCCGAGGCGCAGCCTGCGCGAGGGCGACCGCGTCTGGATCATCGGTGAGAACGGCAAGCTGGAGTTCCGCGACGTCTCGGTCGTGCAGGGCAACGATGAGACCCTGACCGTGCGCGGCAATCTGCGCAGCGGCGAGGAATTGGTGACGAGCAATCTGGCGGCGCCGCTGCCGGGAATGCTGGTGGCCAAGGCCGAGCCTCCCGCCCACGAAAAGAAGACCGACTTGGCGATGGAAAAGTCCGCGCCGGAAGCCAAGGAAGCGGTGCCCAACGCCGCTCCGGCCATCACGCCATGAGCGAGACGGAGCCCCCAGCGCCAAGCCGGTATCCGAAGGGATCGGTCTCCTGGATGGCGCGCAACCCGGTCGCTTCCAATTTGCTCATGGTGATCCTGGTCGCGGGCGGGCTCATCGTGGGCCTGCAGGCCACGCAGGAGGTCTTCCCCGAGTTCGAGGTGGACATGATTTCGGTCTCGGTGCCATATCCTGGCGCCAGCCCGGAGGAGGTCGAGCAGGGCATCATTCTCTCCATCGAGGACGAGGTGCGCGGCCTTGACGGGGTGAAAGAGATCACCTCTCGGGCCTACGAGGGCAGCGCGGCGGTCTCGATTGAATTGATTGAGGGCAGCAACCGAGGCAAGGCGCTGCAGGACGTGAAGAACGCGGTCGACCGCATCCAGTCCTTCCCGCAAGACGCCGAGCGGCCCATCGTTAGTCTGGTCGACAACCGGCGGCGGGTGGTCTCGCTCATTCTGCACGGCGACGTTGACGAAAGCACCCTGCGCGACCTGGCGGAAAAGGTGCGCGACGACTTGCTGCAGCGCCCCGACATTACGCTGGTGGAACTGAGCGCGGCCCGGCCGCTGGAGATTTCCATCGAGGTCTCGCAGGCCAACCTGCGCGCCTACAATTTGACGCTGCCGCAAATTGCCGAGGAAGTGGGGCAGGCGGCGATTGAGCTCCCCGCCGGAGGTGTGAAGACCGACGGGGGCGAGGTTCTCCTGCGGACGCAGGAGCGGCGCGACTTTGGGCGGGAGTTCCAGGACCTGGTGCTGCGGAGCAACCCGGACGGCTCCCGCGTTACGGTGGGCGATATCGCCACCATCCGCGACACGTTCGAAGAGACCGACGAGGAGGCCACCTTTGACGGCCAGCGCGCCATCCGGGTGGAGCTTTACCGCGTTGGTTCGGAGACGCCGCAGTCGATCAGCCAGGTGGCGCACGATTACCTGGAGGAACTCGACACCCAGTTGCCGCCCGGCGTGGGCGTGGCCGTCTGGGACGACAGCTCCGTGATCTACGAAGACCGCATCTGGCTGCTGGTGCGTAACGCGGGCATCGGCCTGTGCCTGGTGGTGCTGTTGCTGGGGCTGTTTCTGGACCCGAAGCTGGCCTTCTGGGTCATGCTGGGGATTCCGATCTCCATCCTTGGCTCGTTTCTCTTCATCCCGCTGACGGGCGCGACAATCAACATGATCTCGCTCTTCGCCTTCATCGTCACGCTGGGCATCGTGGTGGACGACGCCATCGTGGTGGGCGAGAACATCTACGAAAAGCGCGAGCAGGGCCTGGATCACCTCAGTGCGGCGATCCAGGGCGCGCGGCAGATTTCCGGCCCGGTGACCTTCGCGGTGCTGACCAACATCGTGGCGTTCTTTCCGATGTTCTTCGTGCCGGGCGCTCAGGGGCGGCTGTATTTCCAGATTCCCGCCATCGCGGTGACGGTGTTTGCGTTGTCGCTGATCGAGTCGCTCTTTGTGCTGCCGGCGCATCTGGCCCACAGCAATCCCAAGAACAACCGGTTTTGGCGCGTGCTTGGCTGGCCGCGCAAGTACGTGGGCGAGTGGCTCAAGTCCTTCATCCACCAATGGTACGGCCCGGTGCTGCACAAGACGCTCGACTTCCGCTATGTGACGGCGGCGGTGGGTCTGGCGCTGCTCATGCTGGCGATTGGCGCGGTGGCGGGCGGGCACATTCCCTTCAAGCAGTTCCCGTCGATTGAATCCGACGTCATCCGGGTGGAGGCCGAGCTGCCCTACGGCGCTCCGATCGAGTCGACCCGCCAAGTGCGCGAACGGCTGGTGGAGGCCGCCAACCAGACGCTGGAGGAGTTTGGCGGCGCCCGCTACGTCAAGGGCATCTATACCCAGATCGGCTCCGCGATGCAGGGCTTCGGGCCCGGTGAGGGCGGTGGTGGTGGCGGGGGGAGCCATCTGGTGGGCGTGCAGGTGGCCCTGGTGCCGTCCTCGCAGCGCACCTTCGGCGGGCAGGCTTTTGCCTCCGCCTGGCGCCAGAACGCCGGCGACATTACCGGCCTGGACAAGATCAGCTTTGACGCGGTGGCCGGGCCGAACGAGGGCGAGCCCATCGACATCATGCTGAGCCATCGCGACCGCGACAAGCTGGAGGCCGCCGCCCGCGAGGTTGCCGCCGAGCTGGAGAGCTACGCGGGCACCGCCGACGTGGACAGCGGCGTGCAACTCGGCAAGCCGCAGCTCAGCTTCCAGGTCAAGCCGGAGGCGCGGAGCCTGGGCATCAACGCCAGCAACCTGGCGCGGCAGGTGCGCGGCGCCTTCTACGGCGCGGAGGCCTTGCGCCAGCAGCGCGGCCGCAACGAGGTGAAGGTGATGGTGCGCCTGCCGGAGGAGGAACGCCGCACCTTTAACACGGTCGAGGAGATGCTCCTGCGCAGCGAGGGCGGCGTCGAGGTCCCGCTCTACGAGGCGGTCGACATGGAGACGGGCCGCGCCTACACCTATATCCGGCGCCGGGACGGGCGGCGGGTGATTTCGGCGACGGCGGACTTTGACGGCGCGCCCGGAGGCGAAACCTTTGTACTGGAAGATATCCAGCGGGAGTTTCTGCCCGAGCTGTTGCGCAAGTACCCGGGGCTTTCCTACGAGTTGGAGGGCGAGCAGAAGGCTTCCGAGGAGGTCAACAGCGCGCTGCTAACCGGCTTTGCCATGGCGATGTTTGTGATCTATGCGCTTCTGGCGATTCCCTTCAAGAGCTACATCCAGCCGGCCATCGTCATGCTGGCGATACCCTTCGGCATCATCGGCGCGATCATTGGCCACGTTCTGCTGGGCTACCCGCTAAGCATCCTGAGCATTTTCGGCATCGTGGCGCTGGCCGGCGTGGTGGTGAACGATTCGCTGGTGCTGATCGTTACCGCCAACGAGCTCCGCACCCAACATGGGCCCCACACTGCCGTGTTCCTGGCGGCCAAGCGGCGCTTCCGTCCGATTTTGCTCACATCGTTGACCACGTTCTTCGGCCTCGCGCCGATGATCTTCGAGACGTCGGTACAGGCGCGCTTCCTGGTGCCGATGGCGATCTCGCTCGGGTTTGGCGTGCTCTTTGCCACCTTCCTCATCCTGCTGCTCGTGCCCGCCGCCTACATGATCGTGGAGGACATCGTGAAGCTGGTCAAACCGGGCGGCACCCACCCCCAGGGCGCCGATCCCGAGACCCTCATGCCGGTGGAACCGATGGAGGTGGTGGCCTCTCGGAAGGAGCCCCAAGCGCTTTGACTTTTAGGGGCGGCAACCGTATCGTTCCGCTTCATTATGGCCTTTGATCTCAAGGAAATCGTCACCCGTCGTCTGGGCGAAAATTACGCGCTCCACCACGAGCACCTCAACCGCACGCTGGTCAAGGTGCAGCGAACGATCGGCTTCGACAAGGTCTACGCCCGCGCGGAGGGCGCCTACCTCTACGACATGGACGGGCAGGACTACCTGGATTTCCTCTCCGGCTTTGGCGTCTACAACATCGGGCGCAACCACCCCGTTGCCAAGCAGGCCATCGAGGACATCCTGGACCTCGACATGCCGAACATGGTGCAGATGGACTCCGCGCTGCTCTCCGGCCTGCTGGCCGAGGCGCTGACCGACCGTCTGGCCAAGCAGGGCGCGCCGCACTTGGATGCCGTCTTCCTCTGCAACAGCGGCACGGAGTCAGTCGAAGGCGCGTTGAAGTTCGCCAAGTGCGCGACCGGCCGCCCGCGCGTGGTCTCGCTGAAGAATTCCTACCACGGCTTGAGCTACGGCGCGCTGTCCATCACCGGCAACCAGTACTTCCACGAGGGCTTCGGCCCGTTTGTGCCGGAGTGCACGCAGGTCCCGCTGGGCGACCTCGATGCGCTGGAGCACGAGTTGAAGAAAGGCGACGTGGCCGTATTCGCGCTTGAGCTCGTCCAGGGCAAGGGCGTCAAGTTTGCCCAGGACGACTACTACCAGCAGGCGCAGGCGCTTTGCCGCAAATACGGCACGCTTTTCTTCGTTGACGAGGTGCAGACCGGCCTGGGCCGCACGGGCAAATGGTTCGCCTTTGAACATTGGGGCCTGGAGCCGGACATCCTGACCTTGGCCAAGGCGCTCAGCGCGGGCTACGTGCCTTCGGCGGCGATCATCACCCGGCGCGAGATTTACCAGAAGACCTTCAACAAGCTGGACCGCTGCATTGTCCACTCCACCACCTTTGGGCGCAACAACCTGGCCTGCGCGGCCGGGCTGGCCACGCTTCACGTGCTGGAGGAGGAAAAACTGCCGGAAAACGCCGCCACCATGGGCGCCTATCTGGAGGAGCGCCTCCAGCCGCTGCAGGAAAAGTTCGATCTCATCAGCGAAGTGCGCGTGAAGGGGCTCATGTGCAGCATTGATTTCGCCGAGCCGAGTTCGCTCATGGGCAAAATGGGCTGGAAGATGATCCACAAGCTCGACGACAGCATGTTCCCGCAACTGATCGTCACGCCGCTGCTGACGCGCCACCGCATCATTACCCAGGTGGCCGCCAACCGGGTGGATACGATCAAGATTCTGCCGCCGCTGGTCGTGGGCCGGAAGGAGATCGACCGCTTCGTCGACGGGTTGGAGGACACCATCGTGCAGCTCGGCAAGTTCCCCGGGCCGATCTGGGACCTGGGCCAGGGCTTCTTCAAGGCGATGCGCAGTGGCGCACCCGCCGCCGAGCCCGAAGCGGCCGTCCGCTAGAAATTTTTGTGGGCACTTTTTAAGCGGCCGCGTCGGTCGGTTCCGGCTTGGGCGTTTCTTTCGGCTCGCGACCCTTGAGCAGCACCAGCAACTGGGGCAGAAAAACGATGCTGGTGAGCAAGCACATGAAGACACCCAGGGTCATGACTTGGCCCATGCTCTTGAGTCCGGTGTAGCTGGCCGTGAGCATGGAGCCAAAGGCGATGATGGTTGTGAGCGCGGAAAGGACGATCGATTTGCCCGTGCTCGTGGCGAAGAGGTTGGCGGACTTTTCCTCCCGGTAGCGGTCCATGGTGTAAACGCCGTAGGCCACGCCGATCCCGATCACCATCGGCAGCGTCATGATGTTGGCCGGGTTGAATTTGATGCCGGTGACGGCCATCACGCCCAGCGTCCAGAGCACGCCCAGGCCGAGCGGCAGGATGGCCAGCAGCGCGTAGCTGACGCGGCGGAAATGCAGGAAGATGAGCACCACGATGGCGGCGAAGGCCCAAACCGCCGCGCT
The DNA here is from genome assembly GCA_038745425.1 of Verrucomicrobiota bacterium. GTDB lineage: Bacteria > Verrucomicrobiota > Verrucomicrobiia > Methylacidiphilales > UBA1321 > CAWUJC01. The sequence goes on from JBCDLL010000027.1 coordinate 38,030, forward strand.
CAGGTAGGACTCCCGCAAGAGCTCGATGTAGGCCTCATTCTGGACCGGCGTGCCGGTAACGCCCGGCGCGACGGAGCGGACCTGCGCCAGGAAGTTGACCAGCGGTTCGCGTTCCCAAAGGTCCTCGCTGCTGAAGACCTGAAGCAGCAGCTTGCCGTCCTTGCCCATCAGCCGTTTTTGCAGCGCGGTTGGCACGTCCTCCAGGCCGATGGGACGGTCGACTTGCTGGCCGCGCAGCCAGCGAAGCTCGGTGCGCAACGGCTCAAAGACGGCTTGGTCGTAAGTGGTCAGGCGTTCGGCGACCACGCCGGTGTCGAGAGTGTCGAGGTTCTGGATTGAGGCTTCGAGCGGGGGAATCAACCCGCCAAAGAGCTTGATCGCCTCCCGCGCCTGGCCGGAGAACCGGTAGCGCCCGGCCTCCTTGACCGCTTCCTGCGAGTTGGCCAGCAGGGTTTCCAAGTCCCCGCGGATTTGCGTGGCGTCGAGGCTGGCGGCGGTGGGCGCGTCCAGCTCAACGGGCTCGAGCGCGCCGGTGATTTCGCGCGCGTAGATCAGCCGCTGGTCCTGGTTCGGCGGGACGATGTCGGCCACGGAGGTGACCTCCTTGATGCCGTAAAGCTGGTTCAGCTCCTCGGTCTTGGTGCGGGCCTCTTCCAGGTCGGGCACGGTCACCGCCGCATACAGGCTGGAGGTGCCGATGTCGTCGATCAGCCGGTGCTCGACCTCCACGCTGTCCAGCTTGGGGTTTTGCAGGTTGAGCAGGTTGTAATCGAACCGGACGTAGGGCGCGCAGGCCAGCGCCAAAATGGTGATGACCGCGCCGGCGGTGGTGAGCAGGCCGGGCCGGCTGAGGAACTTGTCACCGAGCCTGCCCGGCAGCCGGATGGAGGAGCGCTTCGCCTGCGTGACGAGGTCGTTCTGGTCGCGCTTGCGGTCGCGCACGACAAAGACGGCCGGCAGCACGATGAGGTTGACGATGATGCAAAAGAGCAGCGAGGTGCCGCAAATCTGGCCGAGCTCGCGCAGCCCGACAAAGTCGTTGAAGCACATGGTGTAAAACGCGGCCGCCGTGATGATGCCGCTGGTGAGCACCGCTGAGCCGGTGTTGGCCAGGGCCTCCTCCAGGGCTTTGAGGACCGTGCGGCCCCGTGCCAACTCTTCCTCGTAGCGCCCCAGGATTTGGATGCCGAAATCGATGCCCAGGCCCAGCATCATTGGCACGAACGCGTTGGTGATGATGTTGAGGTGGCCGATAAAGACCATGCTAAAGGCAAATGCCCAAACCACTGCCAGAAGCAGGACCACAATGGCGATGAAAGGCCGAACGCGCTCGCGGTAACTGAATCCAAAAAGGGCGGTGATGAGGCAAAAGGTGATCAGCGACGCGCGGGTCGCGTCGATGGTTGCGGTCTGCAGTTCGTCGTCGTTCAGGACGGGTTCGCCGGTCAGGCCGACGGTGACGCCGGGGAAGGTCTCCTCCACTTGCGTGATGATCTCGCGCAGCCGGGCGACCGCCGTGGTGTAGGGGCTGGCCTGGTCGGTTTCGCGCACGCCGGGGGTGGCCAGCAGCAGGACCAGCTTGCCGTCGAGGTAAGTGACGTACTCGCGTTCGGCCAGCATCGCATCGATGTCGGCGGAGGAGGTCAGTTCCACCTCTTTCCCGTCCGATTTTTCCGGTGCGTCGGTCACCCCGTCGCCGCCGCCGGGCAGGCCCTTGGCCCACTCGGGCTCGGGCGCCTCGCCGGCCGCGGCTTGGGCGTCGGCCGCTTCCGCCTCCACCGCCTTCTCTTCCACGCCACCCAGGGAGGGGCTCAGCGGCTCGACGGGCTGGCCCTTCAAAGCGGTGTCCAGCTTGACGACGAGCTCCTTGAGCTGCTCCATCTGCGGGCGGAACTCGTCCCAGTCGATGTTCTCGCGCAGGGACTCGTCGTTGAAGCCCTGGACGGTCTGGCGCAGCACGTGGGCCAGGTCCAGCGCGGGGTCCTCGTTGCCCAGTTCCCCGGTCAGTTCCAGAATTTGGGCGCGGATCTGCTGCAGGCTCTCCACGTCTTCATAGAGGAGCATCCTTGGCTTGAGCGGGCTAAAGTCGATCTTGTAAAAGACCTGCTTGATGAGCTCGCCCATGCCCTCGACCTCGGCGGCCAGGAAGTCGGCGGCGCGCTTGTTTTGCTCCGGATCGTCCCCGCGCACGACCAGCACGTATTCCTCGTCGATGCCGAAGTCCTCTTTGAATTGCAGGTAGGCCCGGTTGGTCTCGGAGGTTTCGTCCAGAACCGAACTGATGTTATTGAGAATCTTGAAGTTGGCGTAGGCCAGGTAGCCTGCCAGGGCGGTGCCCAGAACGGTGGCGATGATGATGAGCCAGGCGTGGGCGTAAATCCGGCGCGCGAGCGCGGCGAGCATGTCATGTAAGAACCGGGGGACCATGGCGAGAAAAGAGAGGCTATCATTCTAAAAGAGCGGCTCCGGGGCAACATTTTTAGGGCCGCAGGGCGCTTGCTTTGCGCTTGTACGTGCGGGCGGCGACACCATATTGGTAATGTGTTCGAGCGCGCGCTGGTGTTTTCGGTTGAGACGGCCTGGGCGCACGAGATGCGTCACTATCTGTTGGAGGAAGCCGGCCAGACCGGCCAGGTGGAGCTGGAGACCGACCCGTTCCGCGCCATGAGCCTGGGGGTGAAAGCTTACGACCTCATCGTGGTGGACCTGCTCATCCCCGGCTTTGACGCCTCCCAGCTCCTGTTGATGCTGAAAAATAACGCGCCCAAGGCCACTTTTATCGCTCTGGGCGAGGGCCGACACGAGCTGGAGCGCTTTCAGGCCATCCAAAACGGCGCCAACGCCTTCTTCAACCGCCCGGTAAGCGCCGACGATTTTGCCGAGGTGGCCGGGCAGATATATCAGGTGCTCAATCCCGGTCCGGCCGAGCCCGCCGTCGCCGTTCGGACGGTCCACCGCGCTTCCGGGCAGGAGGTGCGCCTAATCGACCTCGCCAGCATGGAGTGCCTGAGCGGCAACAGCACGCTTCTGCACGTTACGGGTGCGGCCGGCAGCGGCGATCTCTTTGTTTTCCAGGGCGACATCTTCCACGCCCAGTGCCCTGGTGCCACCGGCGAGGCCGCCCTCGCGGAGATGTTGGGCTGGTCGCCCGCCGAGCTGGAGGTGAGCCTTCACCAACTCAGCAGCCTGCCGCCGCGCACGATCGAAGGCGACTGGCAGAGCCTGCTCAAGGCCCCGCCCGACGGCGAGCCGATCGACCGCAACCGCGCGACCGAGCCGGTCACGCTGCCGGATATCGCCACCGAGGAGACGCGCGAGTCCATGGAGAACGAGGCCCCGGCCAACGACTATTCCCAGCTGCCGGAAGTCCCCGCGCTGGAAACCGACGCTAGCCAGCCGGGCGAACTGCCGGGCTCCGATTCGCCTTACCTTACCCAGACCGGATCGCTGGTGAAGCCGGAGGAGCGCTACGAGGCGCCCTCGCTCATTTCCTACTGGTCGACCGATTTGATGGGCCAGATCATGGAGGGTGAAAACGTGGGTGACCTGGACAACGCCGCCTCGACCACCTTCGGCCTGTACCGTCAGCTGGCCGATCTGGCCGTGGCGTTGGAGACGGACTACTTCACCCGCTGCACCGTCTACGGCCACACCTACACCTGCGACATTCTGGCCGACAACCTGGCGCTGCGCCAGGCGGTCTTCGAGACCGCAAGCATGCAGGAGGAACACCGCGACGAGTTCGTGGCCTGGTGTTATGGAAGAAGCCTTTAAGCAGATCCAGCTCATCGAGACCCTGGTGGCCGCCGGCTGGATCGTGCCCGATGCCGCCAGCGGCGATGAGCTCGCCGGCTGGTGCGCCAATTCTCCCATCGACGAGGACACGCTGCAGCAGATCGGCCTGACGATGGACTCCGTCTTTGCCCGCCTGCGCCACCGCAGCTACGACGCCCACAGCATCACGGTGGCCTTTGCCGACCGCACGGTGGTGGCCCGGCTTTATCATGGCGGCATCTTCTTCGCCTGGCTGGATTCACCCGTCAACGAGGCCGTGCTGGCCTGGCTCTGGCCCCAGGTGGAAGCAGCGCTTGCCCCCACCGGAGTGGACCTGCGCCTGGCCTAAGCTGGGGCGCTTCCCGAGAGTGGGCATTCGGCCCAAGGTTCCCAGTTTCGCGGTAGACACGAGAATTGAACGTCCAAGCCGAATTATGTTGCTCTAGTCGCCGCTCCATCATCATGATCCGAGCAAGGACAACCTCTTGCGCCGACGAACCATGACACCGAACAAAAACTCACTTATCACCGGGCTGATTATCCTTGTCTTTTGCTTCTTCGCACTCTGTTCACAGGCTCAGATCGTTAGCCTGCAGTTCCCACCCACCGGTTTTGGTCCAAACACGCGAATACTCCCCAACGAATTCGCCGGGGTAGTCCCGGCCGCGAACTGGAATTTGGCTCCCAATACGGGGACTGCGGGATCGGGGAGCCTAACCAACCTGATCGATTCCACCGGCGCTGCCACCACCATTGATCTGGCTTACACCAGTAGTCAGGTGAACATCCCCCGTTCCAGCAGCGGCATTGGAACTCCGAATCAGAAGCTTTTCAGCGGTATCTTACGCTCCGGTCGTGGCCAGCCTCCGGTTGTTCCTGTGACCTTGGACTTTTCGGAAGTAAATATCTTCCCGGCCTACGATCTCATTCTGTACCTTTCGTCAACCAACATTGCGGGGACTATCTCCCTCAATGGAGGAACGCCGATCAACATCTCGCCCACGTCGCCAAACTCGGATAATCCCTACGTCTTTACCGAAATCACCCCTAGCAGTCCCGTCGGTAACTACATCGTCTTTAGAAATCTGACTGATGATTCACCCAGCATCGAGCTGAGCGCAAATGGCCCCTTCAGCAACATCGGGGTGTCGGGCCTCCAGATCGTCGCCGTGCCCGAACCTCAGACCGCCACGCTTCTGCTCATCGGTTGCTTGCTCGGCTTTCAATCGCGCCGCCGATTCTCAAAGAGAACAGTCGCGAACGCCTAGGCTGTTTGCTTCTAGCTTACTAGACGCTCACCCTTTCTGGCGGATGGAGGCGCTGCGGCCGTGGGCGTCGAGGTGCTCGACTCCGGCAAAGGCTTCGATGTGTGGCACCACCTTGGCGAGGTGCTTTTCGCCGTATTCGACCACGCTCGTGCGCTTGAAGAAGTGTTGCACCATCAGCCCGGGGAAGGATTTACCCGCGCCGCCGGTGGGCAGCGTGTGGCTGGGCCCGGCGAGGAAGTCGCCCGCCGCGACCGGGGAATAGTTGCCCAGGAAGATGGCGCCGGCGTTGCGGATGCTCTTGGCCAGGAGACGGCCGTTTTTGACGACGAGCGAAAGGTGCTCCGGGGAGTAGTCCTCGACCACGCGGACGGCCTCGGCCAGGCTGCGGGCTTGGACAAAGTGGGTGCCCTGTTTGAGGACGTCGCGCAGGTAGGCCTGCCGCGAGAGCGCGGGCAACTGTGCGTTCATCTCTTTCTGCACGCGGGCGAGCACCTTGCCGCTGGGCGAAACCATTAGCACCTGGCTGCCGGGA
>JBCDLL010000028.1:0-43501 GCA_038745425.1 Verrucomicrobiota bacterium
CGCTAGAAGATTGGGTTGGCGAAGAGTTGAAGGCTCTATCTGAGCGGATACATCAATTTCTAGAACGCACTTTTGAACCTCAATGGCTTCGGTAAGATCTTTAACACGTGCGGTCTCACGCACCGGTATTCAGACCTAACTCCTAGCTGAACTTCAAGCTGGTGCTAGTAGTGTATTGCGGATTTGCTTGTGGTAAAATAGTGCGTGACTTGTTCAAAGCGATATTGTATAAGTTGTTGAAATAGAGACTATTACAAACTGATTCCGGCCCTCGCCTCGTTTGCCTTACGTGTGCGTGCCCCGGATGGGGTAGTCGTTCTCCTGGATCCACTCCACGGATTCGAGCAGCTCCGAGAGGTCGGCCCGGTTAAAGGGCGTGTTGGAAATCTCGATCAGGTGCAGGCGCCCCTCGGCGTTGAGCGCAAAGGTGGCCGGCTCGGCGAAGGGCCGGTCGGTCTCCTGCGGACTGCGGGGATCGGAGATGTAGAGACCCAGCTCGCGCATCTGGTCCAGGCTCAAGTCGTAAGCAACCGGAAAACCGAGGCCGTTGTCCGCGATGATCTGCCGGGCCTTGCCGATCGGGTCGGCGGAAACCACCAAAAGTTCCGCGTTGGCCTTGGTGAAGCCCTCGCGCAGCTCTTCCAGCCGCTTGAGGTACTTGTTGCAGATGGGGCAGTGCAGCCCGCGATAGACGATGACGACCTGCCAGACGCCCGGGGTGGCCGTGCGGCCCAGTTCAGCCTCGCCGCCGTCGACGAGAGGAAGTTTGAGGGCGGGTAACGTACCGCCGGAAGCTAATTTGGTGCTCATAGGTGTGGGATGGGGTGCCGAAGCGGAGCTTGCCGTGTCCGCCGGAAGGGAAACGTCGGGCCGGACCGCGCAAAGTCAACCGGCGCGCCCCAGAGTTCAAGGCCGGTTCGCCGACCGCCCAATTTCATGTACCTTGCGCGGAGAGCGCCGTTTGTCCCATTTAAAATGAAGCCCAAGAAACACCTTCAGCCCAAGAAGGCCCTGCTGAAGTTCGACCGGGATTTCGCCAACCTGGAATCCCTCCGCGCAGACATCTCCACTTGCCTGCGCACGGGCGACAACCTCTGGCTCAGCTACGACGAGGACGCCGGCATCGAGCGCCTGACCCGCCGGCCCGGCAAGCGCAAGTTTGGCCACCACGAGCACCATCCGCTTTCCGAGTACTTCGAGCTGCCGGACCAAAGCGAGCTGGACCTGGAGGCGCTCGCCTACGAGGCGCCCTACCTCTGGTTCAGCGGCAGCATGAGCCTGAAGCGCGGCAAGCCCGACCCGGACGACGAAACCGACGCGCAGTTCGCGGCGCTGGCCGAGATCAAGCAGGACCTCAACCGCTTCAACCTCGGGCGCATCCCCTGCCTGGAACGCGACGGCGAGTTCCGCCTTTACCGCGAGGTCGAGCACGAGGGCCGCACCCTGCGGGCCGCCCTGCTGCGCGGCGGCAACGCCAGCAACGAGCTGCGCAACGCCCTGCTTAACGACGAGCACCTCGGCCCCTTCATGACGATGCCGAGCAAGGACAATGGCTTCGACATCGAGGGCCTGGCCGTGCACGGGGGGCGCCTCTTCCTGGGCCTGCGCGGGCCGGTCCTCAACGGGCACGCGGTGATCGTGGAGATCGCCTGCGACGAACGCGACGGGGAGCTGCTCATGCGGCCCTTCGAGGGCGAGCCGCGCCTCTACCGCAAGCATTTCGTGGACCTGCAAGGGCGCGGAATCCGCGAGCTGAACACCGCCGCCAAGGGCGACCTCTATCTGCTGGCCGGGCCGACCATGGACCTGGACGGCACCGTCAGCGTCTGTCGGATCCCGGGCGGGCTGGCCGACCGGACCGCCTCGGTGGAGCGCAACGTGCAATGGCTCTTCGACACGGCCTCCGGCGGCGGCGGCCCGGGCCTGGACAAGGCCGAGGGCATGGCCTTTCTCGGCGGCGGCGAGATGCTCATCGTCTACGACGCGCCCTCCCCAAAGCGGCTCAAGGGCAAGCGCTCGGTCGTGATGGATGTCTACCCCCTGAAGTGAGGCCGCCCGAACCGGAAGGCCTTCCGGCAGGAGGATCATCATTGCGGCAGATCGCGCCTCTGGTATCCTACCGCCGTATGCAACGATCCCCGATTCTCGTCCCCGCGCTGCTGCTGGCGGCGCTCGCCCTGCCCGGCCTGCTGGCGGCCCAGTCCACCGCGCTCAAGACCCAGCCCCAGGCGGAGAAATACCTCAACGACCAGGCCAAGGGCAACCTGGTCAAAATCCTCGGCCCAAAGAACGACGAGGGCCAAACCTCGCCGGAGGTCTGGCAGTACGTCTTCTTTGATCCCTTCGCCAGCAACAAGGGGCGCTTTGTGCAGATTTATCAGGGCCAGCATTTGCTTGAGCTCACCGACCGCTTCGTCGAGACCGACCGCGGCCGCCTCCTTGCTTACAAGGAGGACGAGGTGATCCCGCCCAACAGCGTCAAGCTCGACAGCGACGCCGCGCTGGCCGCCGCTGTGCAGGCGGGCAACCTGGGCGGCTACGAGCTGAGCGGCGCGGAGTACGAGCTGCTTTATGACCAGAAGCTCAAGTCGCCCGTCTGGATCATCAACCTTTTCGGGCCCTACCAGGGCAAGGAAGTGAAGGCGGCCACTGCCCGGATCGACGCGAACAGCGGCCAGGTCCACAGCTTTAAGCTCCACGAGGAAAACCTGACCCCGGAAAAACCGAGCCCCAGCACCAAACGCTGACACCGTCCGCGGCCAGCGGTCGTCTCAATCCCATGGGCTCCCCTCGTTCCCTCCGTCGCTTGCCCCGCCTTCTGGCTGCGGCCGGCCTGCTGGCGCTGGCCTCCCTCCCCGTGACGGCCGAGGCCCGGCTCTCGCCGATGGAAAAAGAGCCGGACTGGAGCCGGTTGGACGTCTTCCAAAAGACGATGACCCGCAGTGAATTCAAGCTGCTGGTGGACGAAGTCTACGCGCCCGACGGCGTCTTTTGGCGTTACGCCAAGCTCGGCCAAAACAGCGTGACGGTTTACTCGACCAGCGCCAAAAAGCGCAAGCTCTGGACCCTGGAATTCGCGCCTGACGACCGGCAACGGCAGAAGCCGCCCCTGCAGTTCGCGCCGGACCGGAAGATCGGCGCCGAGGGCAAGCCGCTCGCGGGCATGACGATCTGCCTGGACCCCGGCCACATCGGCGGGGACTGGGCCAAGATCGAGGAGCGCTTCTTCCAGATCGGCGACGACCGGCCCATCATCGAAGCGGAGCTCAACCTCATCACCTGCCGGTACCTCAAGCAAAAGCTGGAGGCGCTCGGAGCCAAGGTGGTGATGACCAAGGACGACTACGAGCCCGTCACCAGCCAGCGCCCGGACGACCTGATGGACGAAGCGCAGGAAGCCTACCGCATCTGGAACCGGCGCTCGAGCGGCAGCATCAGCGCCCGCCGGGCCGCCCGCATCGCCCGCGGCCTCTTTTACCGCAACGCGGAGATCAAGGCCCGCGCCGCGCTGATCGACAAATGGAAGCCCGACCTGACCATCTGCGTGCACTACAACGCCTCCGCCTGGGGCGACCCGGGCCGACCTCGGCTAACGGGCAAGAGCCGGCTGGTCAACTTCGTCCACGGCGCTTACTCCGCCCGCGAATTGGAGTACGACGACCAGAAATTCTACATGCTGCGTAACGTGCTCGACCGCATCTACCCGCACGAGGTCGCCGCCGCCGACGCCATCGCCAAACAGACGGCGGCCAAATTCCGCCTGGGGCCGGAGGTCTACAAAAATTGGAACGCGGTGCAGCAGGTCGGGCCCAACCCCTACGTCTACGCGCGCAACCTGGTGGCCAACCGGGTCTTCCGCGGGCCGGTCATTTTCGTCGAAGGGCCCTACATGAACGCCAAAGACGCCTACTACTGGATGGAGGCGGGCGATTACGAGGGCACCAAGACCTTCAACGGGCGCAAGGTGCCCAACATCATGAAGGTCTACGCCGATGCCGTCGCCAAGGGCATCGTCGAGTACGCCCAAGGCGACCTCTTCCGAGCCACCAAGGCGCGGATCGAAAGCAAATCGTAGGCTAATGGCCCCGTGGGCATCGCCAAGTGAGGGTCGGGCGGGCGATGCCGGCGGCTAAGGGCACAAGATAACGCCAAGCCGACGGAGGGCGGAGCTCCCGCTCCGCCGTGGATTCAGACGGAATGAACGGAATTGACGAAAGGTTGGGTTTCTCGCTGGACCAGTTCCCGAAGCCAGGTCAGAGGCAACGCCAAGCCGACGGAGGGCGGAGCTCCTGCTCCGCCGCGGTTCTTCGTCGCGTCTCCGACGGCGGCAGAGGACTGCCGCCCTCCGTGTCTCGTCACGACTCAACGAACTTCCCGCTCCGACGCAAATCCTCAACCAAAGACTCCAAACCCTCTATACCTCTGTGCCCCCGTGCCTCCGCGGCTCTGTGCCTTTGTGAGAAACCCAATCCGGTCAATCTTGTGAATCCTGTCTTAAAAAGAAGCCGTGAAAACCTGCGAAATCTGCGGATTAAAAAAACACGTCAGGGACGGTTCACATCTCAATTTTGGGCTCATCGGTCGTGCCGGTGACCTTGAAGCGCTGCTTGACCAGCGAGCCATCCTCGCTCATCAGGCCGGCGTCCTTAAAGAACTTCTCCACCGAGCCGACCGCGCCGCCTTCGAGTTCGATGGTGCCCTCGAGATTGAGGTCGCCCTCCAAGTTCACCGTGCCCTGCGCAGTCAGGCGGCTGGCATCCGGGGGCAGGCTCTCGATCCGGGTAAAGGTGACCACGCCGCGGTTGGTTTCGAGCGACCCGCGCAGCGACTCAAAGTCGACGTCGGCCAGATTGAGGTTCTGCGCCGTCTTCTGCATTTGCGCGATGACGGGGACGCCGGCGCTGTTGAACGAGCTGGTGAAAAAGTCCGCCTCGCCGGCGATCAGGAGCGGCTCGAGCAGTTCGCCCCAACCCTGGAAATCGATCTCCACCTGGCCGATTTGGAGCGCCGAACCAATGCCCATCGCCTCCAAAAACGCCCCGGAATCCACCCGCTTGGCGTTGAAGGAAAGCTCCATCGGCTGGCTCTTCGGCTTGGGGGTCACCGTCATTTGGCCGGTGAGCGTGCCGCCGTAAAGCTCACCGCTCATTTGGGTAAGCTTCATCACCTCCCGGGACATCTCCACCGGCGACTTGAAGTTGGTGATGGCCACCTTGCCGCCCAGCAAAACGCGCTCGGCGGTAAGCTCGCCCCCGCCGGTGAGAAACCCCTGCCGGGCGGTGAAGGCCCCGGTGATGTCGACGCCCTCCATCACCAGCGCAGTGAAGCCATCCCGGCCGGTGATGTGCACCTTCGCGTCCTTGATGACGACCTCCTGCAACTCGATGCCGGGCAGCTCGGCCGGTGAATCGAACCGCGACTGAAACAGCGGCCAGGCGATGGCGCCGTCCTCTTCCTGCTCGAGCCAAACCACCGGCTCGTTGATCTCGAGCCGCTTCATCGTGTTGTCGCCCTCCATTTTGGGGATGCCCGCAAAGACGACCGTGCTGCGGCGCGCGTCGACCAGCACCGGCGTGGCGGCGGGTGCGGCGGCGGCGGAATCGGGCGCGGCCGCCGTCGCCTGGTAGAGCGGAATCTTAAAGCCGACCATTGTCGCGCTGGAGAGGTCGACCAGTTCGATGTCCTCGATCTCGACCGGCACCGCCATGACCTCGCTCATGTAGCCTTCGAGTTGGTGGATGAAGGAATCCGAATGCAGGTAGGATTGCGTCTGCCGCAGGAACCAATAAGCGCCCGCCAGCAGCAGCAGCAGAACGACGATCAGCGCGATGAAAAAGTTCTTCATGGAGGGGAGCGGGCGGAGGCCGCTTGCAGAGCCGCGGGGGCTGCGCCAAGTTGCTCGGAATGAAATCTAAAGCCAAGCCCAAACGCCTGGTCGTGGCGGTGACCGGCGCCAGCGGCAGCCTTTACGCCCAGCGCCTGCTCAACGCGCTGTCCGGCGGCGGCCACGAGGTTCACCTGGCGCTGAGCCCCTATGCGCAGCAGGTGGCGCGCACCGAGCTCGACGGCGGCCTGCAGGTGCCGGAGGAGCCCGGCTTCCGCGTGCACGGCGACAAGAGCATGAACGTGCCCTTTGCCAGCGGCTCGGCCCTGCTCGACGCCATGGTCGTCATCCCCTGCTCCATGGGCACCGTCGGGCGCATCGCCCACGGCTATGCGGACAGCGTCATCACCCGCGCCGCCGACGTCTTCCTCAAAGAAAAACGCCCGCTGATTGTCGTGCCGCGCGAGACGCCCTGGAACCTCGTCCAGGCCCGCAACGTCGTCACGCTGATCGAGGCCGGCGCCACCGTCATCCCCGCCATGCCCTCCTTCTACCATCGCCCCGCCTCGCTCGAGGAAATGGCCGACACCCTCGTGGCCCGGGTGCTCGACCACCTCGAAATCGACCACGAACTGACCCGCCGCTGGATGGAACCCGACAGCCCGGAATGATCACTCCCACCCCCCTCAAGAAGCTTTGACATCCCGCCCCAGTATGTTTAACTTTCAGTAATTACTGAAAATTAAGAAAATGAGTGCCGGACACCTCGAACCCACCCTGGACGCCCCGCAGGCCAAGACCTGGCGGCGGGCGGCCGCCGATGCGCTTGAGTTCATCAAGTTCAGCCACACCGTCTTTGCCCTGCCCTTCGCGCTGGTGGCCATGCTGGCGGCCGCGCAGGGCCTGCCCGGCGGGGCGGTCATCGCGCTGATCTTGGTTTGCATGGTGGCGGCCCGCACCGCCGCGATGGCCTTCAACCGCTGGGTGGACTGGGACTTCGACCGGCAGAATCCCCGCACCGCCCAGCGCAGTGCCCTGGTCACCAGGAACACCGCGCTTGGGCTCGTCATCGTGCCGTCGCTGGTCTTTGTCGCGGCCACGTGGTTTCTCAACCCGCTCTGCTTTGCGCTGAGCCCGGTGGCGCTGGCGCTCATCTTTGGCTACTCGCTCTGCAAGCGCTTCACCGCCTACACCCACGCCGTGCTCGGGCTGGCCCTGGCCGCCGCACCGATGGGCGCGTGGGCCGCCGTCACCGGCAGCCTGCTCGACCCCGCCCCCTGGGCGCTGGCGGCCGCGGTCTGGTGCTGGGTCTTCGGCTTCGACCTGATTTACGCGCTGATGGACACCGACTTCGACCGCCGCGTGGGCCTGCACTCCTTCCCAGCGCGCTACGGCCAGCGCGCCACCCTGCTTCTGGCCGGCACGCTGCACACCGTGGCCCTAGGCTTCCTGGCGTGGTTTGGATTGCTGATCGGCGCGGGATGGGCATATTGGATAGCCGTAACGGTCGCCGCCGTGCTGTTGGTGGCCGAGCACCTCTTCACCGGATTCGCCAAGGGGGACGTCCGGCTGATCAACCTCGTGTTCTTCTACATGAACGCGCTGGTCAGCCTTGCGCTCCTGCTCGGCGTCCTCGGAGACCTCTGGATGCCATGAGCATGATCGACACCTTCATCGCCCGGGAGGGCCTCAGCGAGATCGCCGCCAAAGTCTACGCCGCCGAGCGCCTCACGCCGGAGGAGGGCCGCCGCCTCTACGACTGCGGCAACCTCAACGTGCTCGGGCACCTGGCCAACCACGTGCGCGAGCGCATCAACGGCAACCGGGCGACGTACGTGTTCAACATGTACCTGAACTACAGCAACGTCTGCATCCTCTCCTGCCAGTTCTGCTCCTTTGCCCGCAAGAAGAACGAGCCCGATGCCTTCCAGTACACCATCGAGGACATGGCCGCGGAAGCGCGGGAGGGCCACGACCGCGGCATGACCGAAGTGCACATCGTCGGCGGGCTGCACCCCTCCCTGCCCTTCGACTACTACCTGGAGATGATCCGCGGCATCAAGGCGGCCGCGCCCGGCATGAAAGTGAAAGCGTTTACCGCGGTGGAAATCAAGCACCTGGCCAAGCGCAAGGCCAAGCTCCCCATCCGCGAGACGCTCGAAGTCCTCCGCGAGGCCGGGCTCGACGCCCTCACCGGCGGCGGCGCCGAAATCTTCGACCAGAGCATCCGCGACCAGATTTGCCGCGGCAAGGAAACCGCCGACGAGTGGCTCGACATCCACCGCACCTGGCACCAACTGGGCATGCGCTCGACCGCCACCATGCTCTACGGCCACATCGAAAGCTTCGAGCAACGCATCGACCACATGCGCCGCCTACGCGAAGTCCAGGATGAAACCGGCGGCTTCACCGGATTCGTCCCCTACGCCTTCGAGCCGGAAAACAACGAGCTGGCCCACATCAAGCGCGCCACCGCCCACGACGAGATCAAGCAGCTCGCCATCGCCCGGCTCTTCCTCGACAACTTCGACCACATCACCGCTTACTGGATTTCGCTCGGCCTGCCCATGGCGCAGATTGCCTTGAGCTACGGCGTGGACGACCTCCACGGCACCATCAAGCAGGAAAAAATCTTCCACATGGCGGGCGCCACCACCCCGCAGGAGCAAACCGTCGCCAAGCTGGAGAAGGCCATCCGCGAAGCCGGCCGCGAACCCCGCCAGCGCAACACGTACTACGAAATCATCGAACCGACCCCCGTCCAGGCCGAGAAACCGGCCCTGGCCGAAGTCTGACCCATGACTACCCAGCCCCAAGCCATCCCCGCCGCCCCGGCCGGCGTCAAGCTGCGCATCGGCTCGGTCGCCTACCTCAACTCCAAGCCGCTCAACGTGGCCCTGGACGGCGACATTGCCCTGGCCACGCCGGCCGAGCTCGCCCGCGGCATGGAGACAGACGAACTCGACGTTGCCCTGCTGCCGGTCATGGCGGTGCTCGAGCACCCCGAGTACGCGCTGGCGGACGGCTTCGGCATCGCCTGCCGCGGCCCCGTCCACAGCGTCATCCTCAGCTCGGCCCGGCCGCTCTCCGAAATCACCACCATCGCGGCGGACGACGCCTCGCGCAGCTCCAACGCCCTGCTCCGCGTCCTGGTGCACGACTTCCTCAACCGGCCCGACATCCGCTTCGTCGAACCGGACCAGCCCGGCGACGCCCACCTCTGGATCGGCGACCGCGCCATCGCCCGCCGCCGCGAACACCCCGAGGAACGCCACCTCGACCTCGGCACCGCCTGGTGGCAGTGGCAGCGCAAGCCCTTCGTCTTCGCCGTCTGGGCCCTGAAGGGCGCCGCCAAGAACCCGGACGTGGCCGAAGCCCTGCGCGCCGCCTCCCGCGCCGGCCTCCAGCGCCGCGCCTCCCTCGCCCAGACGCCCGAGGAGTACGATTACCTCACCAAACGCATCCGCTACGAGATCGGCGCCGAGGAAAAGGCCGGGCTCGAGGCCTTCGCCCAAGCCCTCCACCACCGCGGCCTGCTCGAAAACGTCCCCCAACTGGAGTGGATTTAGGAGATCGTCCTACCTGTCCAGCACAGTAAGCTGACCATGAGTTTTCGATTCACCGTTCACTACCAGGAAGCCGACGACGGCGTCACCGCCCAAATCGTCCAGGTTCCGGCTGCCATTAGCTCTGGAGCCACCAGCGAAGAGGCTTTGGCCAACGTGAAAGAAGCGCTTGCCCTTTTGCTGGAAGCAGAGGCGGAAGATATGCCCAGCGATGATAGGAAATTTCAGCCCTCCGCACCAGGGCACCTCCAGCGTCTTTCCACCGGCTTTCGCCTCTTTTTGCCCATTGCATCTCCCCATGACCCGGTAGCCGCCGACGTCCCGGCGGCGGAACCCGCCCTTCCTTCACCCCTACACGCGCGAACGATGTCCCCAGAAAGGAAAGGGGTCAGGCACCTCGCAACACCCCACCTTTGATATTTTCCGATAAACCTGGAATATTTTACTATTGATAACTTTTTTGACTTAAGTCCCTTGATTTACCGCAAATCAGGCGTAGATTGAACGTATAAGAATACAAAACCAACTCTTTCCACCTTCACCAACCCATCGTACTTTTGACCTAAGATGATCAAACCCCTGCTCAACGCCAATGTTCGCGACAAGGTCCTCGACGGCGGCCGCATTTCGCCCGAGGAGCTCAAGGAGCTCTCCTACGCGCCGCTGCCCGAGTTGGCTCTGCTCGCCGACGCCCGGCGTCGGCAGGTGAAGGCCCAGGCCTACGACGGCCGGGGCAACGAGATCGTCACCTACATTATCGACCGCAACATCAACTATACCAACGTCTGCAACGTCTACTGCAAATTCTGCGCCTTCATGCGCACGGAAAAGAAAGACGACGCTTACGTGCTGACGCACGACGAGATCAGCGCGAAGATCCGCGAGCTGGAAGCGATCGGCGGCACGCAGGTGCTGATGCAGGGCGGTCACCACCCCAAACTCGGCATCGACTTCTACCTGGACCTGCTCCACCACATTCGCCTCAACCATCCGAACGTGAACATTCACGGATTTAGCCCGCCGGAGTTCAACCACTTTGCCCACGTCTTCGGGATGAGCCTGGAGGACGTCATCGTCCGGTTTAAGGAAGCCGGCCTGGGCTCGATCCCGGGAGGCGGCGGCGAGATTTTAGTCGACCGCGTACGCAACCGCATCGCGCCGCTCAAGTGCAACAGCGACCAGTGGCTGGAAGTGATGAAGATCGCCCACCGTCACGGCCTCTCCTCCTCCTGCACGATGATGTTCGGCCACGTCGAAACCATGGACGACCGCATCGAGCACCTGCGGCGCCTGCGCGAAACCCAGGATGAAGGCCGCGACGCCCCCGGCGGCTTCACCGCCTTCATCTGCTGGACCTGGCAGCCCGACAACACCAAGCTGCGCGCCACGCCCGTCGGCCCGCACGAATACCTCAAGATGCAGGCGCTCGGGCGCATCTTTCTCGACAACATCCCCAACGTTCAGTCGAGCTGGGTGACGCAGGGCCCCAAGATCGGCCAGCTTGCGCTCAGCTACGGCGCGAACGACTTCGGCAGCGTGATGATGGAGGAAAACGTCGTCTCCGCCGCCGGGACCACCTACAAGCTCAAGGCCGGCGAAATCCGCGAGCTCATCACCGAGGCCGGCTACGAGCCGCACCAGCGCAACAACTGGTACGAGCTGCTCGACCTCGGCCCTGAACACGGCCCCACGCCCCCCGGCACCTACGCCGTGATGCCGGAAGCGGCCGCCGCCACCGCCTAGCGTTTAACGCTCGGTCGCGTCAATCGCCCGCAGCACGTCCATCGCCCGGATCAGCGCAATGTCCCGCGGCGGCTCCTCGCCGGTCGGCTCCGCGCCGCCGTTCTGCTCACGCTGGCGCTCCAGGATGGCCTCGTCCAGCTCGGGGTTCTCCTGCCGCACCAGCGCCGCCTCGTTGAGGCGCTCGCGGGCGGGTCGTTCACGCACCAGCTTGCGGGCCTGGCCCTGGGCAATCAGCCGGAGCGAGGCGAGCTCGCTGGCCTCGTCAATATAGAGAGGGATGTCCGGCACCACGGGCTTGCCGAAAAGCGCCGTCCCGTCGGCCAGGGTGGCCTCCCCCACCATGAGCCGCAGCGTACGCCCGCTCTCCAGAGCTGCCTCCTGCCAAATAGCGCCCTGCCCGGCGGTGGAGCGCCCCAGCAAGATCGCGCCGACCTGCCCCCGCAGCGCGGCGGCCAGCGCCTCGGCCGCACCTGCGGTGCGCGGATTCGTCAGCACCACCAGGGGCATCCGGGCCGCGATGCCCTCGCCCTCGGTGCCGTAGATGCGCTGGGGAATCTGCAGGCCCTGCGTGCTGTAGAGCATGCGCTCGCCCGGGACAAAGAGCGCGGCCAGCTCGGCCGCGCCGGCGTAGTCGTTAAGGTCCTGGAAGTCCCGCACGTCGAGCACCACCCCGATGACGCCGCTACGCTCCCAGAGCCGGAGCTGATTGCGCAGCGCCTCCAGACTGTTGCGTGGGCGGAAGCTCTCGAGCCGCCAGTAACCGACGCGGTGCGGCAGCAGCTCCGTGTAAATGGGTTCAGCCTGGCCGGTGGCGGGCAGGCGCGCGTCCGAGATCACCGCCGCCCCGCCGAGTTTGTCCAAGATGCCGGGCAGGGTCTCGCGCCCCAGGCCGGGGGACTGGACCAACTCGTTGTCGGCAAAGCGCTTCTTGAGCAGGCGCATGATCTCGGCGAACTCCGCGTCGGAGTTGGCCCGCTGCGCCGGATTAACGGCGGAGGCGTCCAAGGGCGGCGCCTTCGCCTTGGCGGTCACGCCCTCATCCGGGGGACCCGCGTCGGGCGGCGCGGCCGGGAGCGGCGCAGTGGTCACCAGCCCGGCCAACAACGCCGAGGTTCCGGCCCGCCATCCGCGAAAAGTGTGCCTGATCAACACGAAAGCTTACTCCCTTCCCGTGCGCTGGGCGATGTCCCGCCGGTACTGGGCGCCGTTGAAGTCAATCGCCTCGACGCCCTGGTAGACCCCGGCGCGGGCCTGCTCCAGCGTCGGCGCCTGGGCGGTGACGGCCAGCACCCGCCCGCCGGCGGTGACGGTTTCGCCGTTGCGCTTGGCCGTTCCGGCGTGGAAGACCGCCAGGCGCGTTGCCTCCGGCGCGGGCAGCGCATCCAGCCCGCGGATGGCGTCGCCCTTGCGCGGCGCGTCCGGATAGTTGGCGGCGGCCATCACCACGGTCACCGCGCTGCCGGGGTGGTACTCCAGTTCCAGCTCCGCC
Source organism: Verrucomicrobiota bacterium (assembly GCA_038745425.1). Classification (GTDB taxonomy): domain Bacteria; phylum Verrucomicrobiota; class Verrucomicrobiia; order Methylacidiphilales; family UBA1321; genus CAWUJC01. The sequence continues at coordinate 12,623 of JBCDLL010000028.1, forward strand.
ATCTTGCCGGCATGAACCGCCTCGGCCATCTCCAGAAACGGCGTCTTCAGCAACGGCAGCAGCACCTGCGCCTCGGGGTCGCCAAAGCGCACGTTAAATTCGATCACGCTCGGTCCTTCCGGCGTCAGCATCAGCCCGGCGTAAAGCACCCCGCGATAGGTAATCCCTTCCTTCTGCAGCGCCGCAAAAAGCGGGTCCAGAACACTCCCGCAGACTTGGGCCAGGACGGCTTCGTCCACCAGCGGAGCCGGGGCGTAGGCACCCATGCCACCCGTGTTGGGGCCGGTGTCACCGTCGCCGATGCGCTTGTGGTCCTGCGCTACAGGCATGGTCACGTAGCTTTCGCCGTCGGTCAGGGCAAAGACGGAAGCCTCGCGCCCGGTCAGGAATTCCTCGATCAAGACCAACTCGCCGGCCTCGCCAAAGACCCGCTTCTCCATCATGTCGCGGATGGCGGTTTCGGCCTCCTCCTGGCTGGTGACCACGATCGCGCCCTTGCCCGCCGCCAAGCCGTCGGCCTTGATCACGTGCGGATAGCCCAGCGAGCGGCTGTGCTCGCGCGCCAGTTTGGCGTCGGTAAAAGCCTTCCACGGCGCCGTTGGGATGCCGTACTTGGTCAGCAACTTTTTGGTAAAAACCTTACTGCCCTCCAGCCGCGCGGCCGCCTCGTTGCAGCCAAAAACCTTGATTCCAATCTCGCTCAGGCGGTCGGCCAGGCCCAGGCACAGTGGCACCTCCGGCCCCACGACCACCCATTCCGGCCGCTGCTGGGCACACCACTTCAGCAGGCCGTCAACGTCGTCAGCCTTGAGCGCCAGGTTGCGCCCGAGCTCTCCCGTCCCGGCGTTACCAGGTGCCAAATACAGCTCCGCTTCGGGGTCGTCCTGTTTGATTTTCCAGGCCAAGGCGTGCTCCCGGCCGCCGCTACCCACTACCAGTACGCTCATGTCGCTTTCAAAATGTACACCGTCGGCTCGCTCGGCAACGTCTGCTCGCTGAGGCTAAACTCGTGGCTGTCGATTTCCTTGACCGGGTACTCCGTTTTTTCCAGGAATTCCTCAAGGGTGTTGAGGTCGTATTCGGCCGATTTATCCGTCTTGTAGACAATAGGGACGATGACCTTGGCGCCGAGATCCTTGACCACTTTTTCGATGTCGTGGCTACTGAGCTCCTTCTTGCCCACCGGCAGGAAGACGACATCCACCTTGCCGATGGCACGAGCCTCCGGCCCGGAAAGCCGGTCGCCTAGCATGCCAAAGTGCGCGTAGTTGAGCCCGTCCACGTCGAAGACGAAGGCGATGCTCTTCGAAACATCAAAATCCTTGCGCGGTTCGCTCGGTACCTCCACGCCCTTAAAGAGGAGGCCGTTGGCCCGGTTGGAGCCGACCGCCGTGTAGCTGCGGAAAATTTGCGGGTTGCCCATTAACCGGCTGGCGGCGGCGTGGTCCGGGCGTTCGTTGCTGGTCAGAACCACATCGGCCGCCAGATTCCGGGGGAAAGTGTACTGGAGGTTATTGCTCTCGTAAGGGTCGATGGCGACGCGCACGCCGGTCGGCGTCACGATGTAGACAAACGCGTGGCCGTACCAGGCGATGCGCGCAATCCGGGGCACGCCGTCGAGCGGCATCGCCCGGGGAGCCGCTTCCGCCTGGGCGGCTTCGGCCGCCTCGGCCACGGCGGCATCGCGAATCACCTCGGCGGCGGTCGCACCGCTCTCGCTCGAGGGCGAGGTGCTCCGGCCACCCATTTCGCGTTGGGCCCAAGCCGACGGCAGCAAAGCCCAGCCGGCAGCCAGGCAGAGGATGAGTCGGGGAAACATGCGCCCAACCTAGCCGGAGTCGCAGGGCAAACCAACTGATATTTCGTGCCGCCAGCCCACAAAAAACCGGCGGGGATGCCCCCCGCCGGTCCTCGCTTCTGCCGTTGGAAATCAGGCCTCGACCTCGATCGTGCGGGGCTGGTAGGCCTCCGCCCGGGGCAGCCCGATCGTCAGGACGCCATCGCGCAGCCGGGCCTTGACGCCGTCGCGGTTCACGCGGCTGGGCAACTGCAGGTCCAGGCGGAAGTCACGGCTGTCGCTCTCGCGGTGCAGCGGGCGCCAAGCCTCCGAAACCGTGGCCGTCGGGTGGGCTTCCACCGTCAGCACGCGGTCGTGGATGGAAAGCTTGAAGCCGTCCTTGGTCACGCCGGGCGTCTTGGCCTCCACTTCCCAGCCGGCGGCCGTGGTGCGGACCACGTATGCCGGCTGGCGCGTGGAGCGCACGGTGGCGGTGTCTTCGTGAGGTTGAAGGGTGGTTGTGCTCATGGGTGATGTTTCCTTTCTTGTTTTGATTGGCGGTTGGGGCGGGTTCCACGACGAGCGGCCCGCCTCCTTCGGTTAGCCAATCTTGATGTCGATGGAGCGCGGCTTGGCCTCCTCGCGCAGGGGCAGCGTCAGCGTCAGCACGCCGTTCTCGTACTTGGCCGCGATCCGGTCGGTCGCGACGTTTTCCGGCACGCGCACCTGGCGCTCGGCGTTGGCGGATTCCACCCGCGTGGCTTGGGCCTCGCCTTCCTTGGTGGTATCCGTCGCCGGGGCCGATTCCTCCCGGCGGTAAGTGCCGGTCAGCTTCAGCCAGCCGTCTTCAAATTCGACTTTGATGTCTTCCTTAGCCACGCCGGGCAGCTCCGCGCGAACGTAGTAGTTGTTCTCGTCGCGGTAGAGGTCCACCGGCATCGCGTTAGCCTGGAGCCCGGTAAAGCGGCTCAGGTTGGGGAAGGCGTAGTCAAACAAGCGGCTCATTTCCTGCCGCAGGTCGCTCAGTCCATCCGTGGGATCCACGGACCAGCGATCGTATTGAGTCAATTTCATGAGGTTTCTCCTTGGTTATTGTGTATTCTCCTCTCTTACCTGCATAACAGGTGCCATTATCCACAAAACGACACAAGTCGCTTAATAAAAGCATGTTATCGAGATAGTAATGATTTCTACATCACGCCAAAACGGCGCAAGGCGGATCAAAACAACCCACCTAGAGAGACAGATTGACCCACCAAAGACCAAAAAAGAGCCGCCTGGCGCACCAGGCGGCTTGTCGAATAGCGAAAATAAAAGGACAGCGGCTAAGCGAGCACAGCCAGCTTGTCGACGAGGGCCTTCTTGGAAGCCAGACCTATATGCTTGTCTTTGACCTCGCCACCCTTGACGAAGAGGAGCGTCGGGATGGACTGGATGCCAAACTGCTGGGCCAGCGCCTGCTCCTCGTCCACGTTGACTTTGACGACCTTGATCTTATCGGCCTGTTCGGCGGCGATCTCGTCCAGGAGGGGGGAAAGCATCTTGCACGGGCCGCACCACTCGGCCCAGAAGTCCACGATGACGGGAACTTCGGATTGCATCACCTGAGTATCAAAATCACTGGTGCCAACGGCGGCAACGTTTTCACTAGCCATGGGAACGGACCTTTCTGGGAAGGGTTAGGTGGGGCGCCGCATCGCGTTAAATGGAGATGGACGGCGCATGAGAGGGGAAGCGGCAAAACCGCTACTTCCCGGATTTAGAAGGGAAGCATGTCCAAGTACGCTAACGCCAGATAAAGGGCTGTCAACCAACTGATCACGGCGGCTCCGCCGGCCAGATAGGTGGCCATCTTGTTGTCCTCCTCGGCGGGGGCAATGACGGGCATCGGCACCGGCTTGTCGTCGGCCTTGGGGGCCAAGGCGGCACCACCCGGTTTGGGCGCGCCCGCGGGGGCTGCGGAAGGAGCGGGCGCCGCTCCCGGCTTGGGTCCGGCCGCAGGAGCGCCGGCCGGCTTGGGCGCGGACGGCATCGGAGCCATCGGCTTGGGGGTCGGCGAGCCCGGCTTGGGCCCGGCGGAAAGCCCGGGAGACGGCTTCTTGGGCATGATGCCCGCCTTGATCTGCACGGTTTCCTTGCGCGGGGCACCACCGGCGATGGCCGCCGTACCGGAGGCCTGCTTGGGCTTGGCCACTTGGGCGGGGGAGGAAGCGGGCTTGGGCGGCCCGGGCTTGGGGGCGGGAGGCTTGGGCACGCTGCCGGCCGGAGGCGGCTTGAGGCCACCCGCGGCGGCGGGCGCCGAGGGCTTGGGCGCGGGAACCGGGGGCTTGGCGCCGGGTACCGGCTGGGTGCCGTCGGCGGGTGCGGGGGGCTTCGGTGCAGCGGCCGGGGAAGGCGCCGGCGCCGGCGGTTTGGGCGCCCCCGCCACGGGAGCCGGGGGCTTGGGCGCACTGCCGGCCGCCGCGGGGGGAGCGGGAGGCTTCGGCATGGCCAGCGTGGGGGCCGCACCGGGCTTGGGCGCGGCCGCGGGCGGAGCCGGTGGTTTGGGCGCAGCGGCCGCCGGGGCGGGCGGTTTCGGGGGCGCGGCCGGGGCGGCCGGAGGCTTGGGAACGTCGGGGCTATTCACTTTCGGTTTTTCGGCGGGCTGAGCAGTGGGGGCGGTCGGCTTGGCCACCGGAACCGGAGGCTTGGCCGCCAAAGTTGCCGGAGGTGCTGCAGGTTTAGAAACCGGCGTATCCTGCTTACCTTGACCTGCTTCGGCAGGAATACCAGATTTTTTCTCCGGCTTTTCCATCATTTCCGCTTTGGCTTCAGGTTTCTGTCCCGGCTTGGGCAGATCGACCTGGGCGGTGCGCGCGGATCCGCCCGAAGGCATCACCGGTGGGGGCGGAGCGGTCGCTTTCGGCGCCGGAGGTTTGGGCGGCGTGGGCGCGTCCATCTGGGCCGTCGGGGCGGGCGGCTTCGGCGGCGCGGGGGCCGGAGGCTTGGGCGGCATGGGCGTGCCCGCCTGGGCGGCGGGAGCCGGAGGTTTGGGCGGAGTAGCCGCCAGAGAGGCTGGCTTGGGAGCGCTCGGGGCGGGAGAAATCGGGATGGTCGGGCCACCGGAGGCGCTCGGCACCTCGATCTTGTCCTTGGCCTTGACGATGGGCGGCGGCGGCGGCTTTGGCGCGATGTCCACGTTGGTGGTGATGCCCGCATCGGCCGCCTTTTTCTCGGGCGAATCGCTCTTGATCGCCACCGGGACTGGCGCGGCGGGCGGCTTGGGAGCCGCTGGCTTGGGCGAATCTCCTTTAGCCGGGACGCTCCCCGCGGGCGCGGGCGGCGGCGGCGGAGTGGCGCCCCTTTGACGGGGCATGGGAATGCGCTCCGTCGGCGGGACGTCCGGCGAAGCGGGAGACTTCTTGGTCTCGTCAGAGGCTTCGGCACGCAGGGACGACGGCATCGGTCCCGTCATCTGCGGCGCGTTCGGCGGAGCCTCGCCCATTTTGGGCAGGGCGCTCAGGCTGGTTTCCGGCTTCGGTTGTAGCGGCTGCGTGACGTTGGCTTTGGCCTCGGGCGGCAGGTCCATTTTGACCGGGGGAGGAGGCGGGGCCGGCGCGCCTGTGGCGGCGGCGGGCGCGTCCTCGCCCACCTGGGCGGTGAGCTTGCCGCTATCCGCCGGCTTGGCGTAGAAAATCTGGGGCTTCGGCACCGGACCACTGGGGCGCTTGCTGGCGGCGGGCGCCGCTTCGTCCGGTTTGGCCAGGAGCCCGGTGATCTTGGAGGAAATTCGGCCGGTTTCCGTGGCGGGAGCGGAAGGTTTCTTCTCCCCGGGCTTGTCCAGCGACATCTTGACCAGCTTGCCGGTGGTTTTGCTGACGTTGGCCAGGCGGGGCGGCAGCGGGATGCGGCCGGACTGCTTGCCCTTGGGGTCCTCCAGATCGTAAACCGAGGCGGCGTCGTGCGGCGGGGGCTCGAACTTGGGCCGCGGCGAACGGGCGGACGCGTCGGCGGGAGCCTCGCCGGTTGTTAATCTGACGGGGGCGGTCTTCTTACGCAGCAACAGCTCGCTCTGCTCCTGAGAGATGGTCGGCGGGTGCTTGGCGTGAGGCGGCTCGGTCACCTTCAGGTCGGCGGCCTTGGGGTCCGGGGCCTGCAGTTTGGGGACGCCGGCGGGCGGTTTCTCGGTCGGGTTCTCCAGCGCGCCGGTGGGCATGGGAGTCAGGACGGTCGTCTTGGGCCGCAGCTTAAGGGAGGGGCCTTCCACGGGCTGGACGGGCGGCTTAGTCAGGCCGGTCTTGGCCTCGATCGCGCTGCCTTCGGGCTTGGTCAACGCCTGGGTGGGCATCGGGGTGGGCGTGGTCTCTTTGGCCTTGTCGGCCGCGTCCGCCTCCTTGGGCACGGACAGCTCGTCGGTCATCTTGGCCGCGATCTGCTTGGAATGCTTGGGCGGCTCCGGCGTGGCCAAAGGCAGCGGCGGCTTGGCGGCGGCGGGCGCCGGCGGCGCAGCTGGAACAGGAGGCGGAGCCGGAGCCCCAGCGGCCGGCGCGGCGGGCGGGGCCGGAGGTTTAGGCAGCGGCGGGGCGGCAGGTGACCCGGCGACCGGAGCAGGTGGCGCGGGCGGCTTCGGCGTGGGCGGCTTGGGCAAAGGTTGCGTCGGGCCAGTTGCGCCGACGGCGGGTGCCGGGGGGGCGGCCGGCTTGGGCAGCGGCGCGGACGGGGTCTTTGCCTGCATGACGGGCGGCTCGAGCTTGGCCGGAGGCGGCGGAGGCGCCTCGCCCTGTAAACCGGGGTTGGGCACCTTGTCGGTGGCCTGCTTGCCTTCCCGGATGACGTCCGGGAGCGGCTCGGTCGCTTCGCCCTGGGCCGCGATGCCGATGGGCTGCTGCCGGTACTTGGCCGGCATGGGCTGGGTAACCTGGGTCGACCAGGCGCCGCCGGCGGGATCGGCTCCCTGAATTGGCATGGTGGTGGCGCCGGAGGCATCGGCCTTCTTGGGCACCAGGCGAGTGGACTTTTTTCCGCCGCGGGAGGATTTTGGCAACGTAATGCGCAGCGTCTCGCGCTTGGGCAGCGCCCCTTGCGGCTGCACCTTGGCGGGCGGCGGCGCCGGCGTGGGTTGGTCCGGTCGGTTAGCGGGCGGTTGAGACGACGGATCGGCCATAAAGACTTTTTATTGCTTTCTACGTAAATTAGTCAACCCCAAAGTGTTTAACATGGGAATAACTTGTTAAATAACCACCTTCGGGCTGAGGTGTCACGACCATTCGTCGCGAATGGCAACAGGGGCCAGCAAATTTTGCCGACCGGGATTCGCCTACGGCTGGTCGGGCTTGGCCGTCTCGGGATCGGCATCCTGGCCGGAATCGCTGCTAAGCGTGTGGCGTTCCAGGTCGTACTGGCCTTTCAGCTCGTCCACCAGCGTGCCCTGCCACATGGGGATGCGCAGGAAGTAGGCGGCGCGGCCCAGCATGTGGGCGCCCACCGGAGCGGTCAGGAAAACAAAGAGGATGATGAGCACGCATTTGATCGCCGTCCAGGCGTCGACAAAATGCAGCGCAACCGCCAAGAGGATGAGGCCGGAGCCGAAGGAGGAAGCCTTGGTCGCGGCGTGCAGGCGGGTGTAGAAATCCGGCAGGCGCACGATGCCGACGCCGGATATGAAAATGAAGAGCGCGCCGATCAAAAGCAGGATCGCCACGGTCCAATGCTGCAGGTCCTCGATCATGACTTGTCCATCCTCCGTTGCAGGTAAAGCGCCAGCGCGACGGTGCTGAGAAAGGCGGTCAGGGCCAGGACCAGCGCGACGTCGAGGAAGACCGGATCGCCCGTGAGGAGCGTGTAGGCGGCGCAGACGGCCAGGGTGTAGATGGCGATGAGGTCGAGCGCCACGACCCGGTCCGGCAAGGTGGGCCCGCGCACCAGCCGCCAAAAGCAGCAGAGGTAGGCAGCCACGATGAACGCAAAGGCCACGTAGGTGGCCATGACAACGGGGAAGCTGGCGGAAGGATCCATGGCGCTTTAGTCGGCAAAGAGCCTGATCACGGCGGCCTCGATGCCGTTCTTCAGGGACTGCTTGATTTCGGTTTCGTCGTCGATGTACATGGCGTGCACATAGAGGGTCTTCTTGTCGTTGGAGACATCCATGGAAAGGGTGCCCGGCGTCATCGTGATGAAGTTGGCGACCAGGAAAATCTGGAAATCGGACTTTACCGTCAGCGGCACGGCCACCACTCCCGGCTTCATGAAGTAATCGGGGGTGACGATGTCGTAGGCCACCTTCAGGTTGGAGAGAATAATCTCCCAAACGTAGTAGACCAGAAACCTGGCCAAGCGGGGAAGCCGCAGGAGCCACTTCATTTAACGGCCCCTCCGCGGTCGAGCTCGGTTCCCGGGCTGTTCATGACGGCGTGGATGTAGGCGTCCGGCTCCAGAAGCTGTTCGGCCGAGCGCAGGGCGATGTCGAGCAGCGGCTCGGCGAACACCCCGTAAAGGATGATGAGCCCGGTGAGAAAAACGATCGGCACATACATGAGACCGGGCACGGGCGGGTTGGTTTTGCCAGCCACGTGGCCGGGAACGCCGCTCTCCGGCTGCGGTTTCCAGAAGACCTCGCCCCAGATCTTGGTCATGGAAAACAGCGTCATCAGGCCCACGCCCAGCGCAACCGCCACCAGGCTCCAGAGGCCGGCCTCCCAACTGGCCTGCACCAGAATCAGCTTGCCCCAGAAACCGGACAGCGGCGGCACGCCCGCCAGCGCCATCGCCGGAATGAAGAAGAGCAGCGAGAGAGCGGGATACGATTTGTAAAAGCCGCCGATGTGGTTGAGTTCGCCGGATCCGCGCACCTTTTGCACCGCGCCGCCGACCAGGAAGAGGTTCGTCTTGGCCAGGATGTTGTGGACGATATAGAGGATGGCGCCGGCCAGCGCCAGCGGGGTGAAGATGGCCAGGCCCAGCACCATGTAGCCGATCTGGCTGATGATGTGGAAGGAAAGAATGCGGCGGATTTCGAACTGCGCGGCCGCTCCGAGCACGCCGACGATCATGGTCAGCGCGGCAATCACCAGCAGCAGCACCTGGATGAAGTGGGGGTCGTAGTTGAGGAAAAGCGTGAAGCTGCGGATGAGCGCGTAAACGCCCACCTTGGTCAGCAGGGCGGCAAAGATGGCCGAGACCGCGACCGGCGGCGTGTGGTAGCTGGCGGGCAGCCAGAAGAAGAAGGGGAAGATGGCCGCCTTAATGCCGAAAGCGACCAGGAAAAGCATGGCGGAAATGTTGATGGCCATGGCCTGATCGTCCGGCGCACCCAGACCCGGCTGCTGCATTAGCTTGAGCGCCAAGTCCGCCATGTTGAGGGTGCCGACCTTGCCGTAAACGATGCCCACGCCGGCCAGGAAAAAGTTGGAGCTGATGAGGTTGAGCACGAAATACTTGAGCGCGCCCTCGATCTGCGCGAGCTGCCCGCCCAGCGCCAGCAGCACAAAGGAGGCGATGAGCATCACCTCGAAGCAGACGTACAGGTTGAAGAGGTCGCCCGTGAGGAAAGCCGAGCACACGCCCATGAGGAGGATGTTGTAGAGCGGGAAAAAGCCGAACTTCTGGCGGTCGTGATCGATGTCGGCCAATGAGTAAACCGCCACCGCCAGCCCCATGACGCCGCCGAGCAGCACCATGATTGCGCCCAGGAGGTCCGCCACCAGGGTGATGCCAAAAGGCGCCTCCCAGCCGCCAACCTGCACGGCGAGAATGCCGTTGGTGTTGACCTCCCAAAACAGCGCCACCGAGGCCGCCAAAAGCGCCACGTTGCCCACCAGGCACAGGACCGCCTGCACCCGGCTGCTCTTGTAAGCAAACAGGCAGGCGATCGCCGTGAGCAACGGCAAAAAGATCGGTAGGATGAGGAGGTACTCGGTCATGAACGGCGGGCGCGGATCAGGTGTCGGTCATCTTCAGGTCGTCGGTGTCGTCGGTCTCCAGGTCGGTAAAGACGCGGTGCACCAGCACCAGGGCGAAGGCGATCACGCCAAAACCGATGACGATGGCGGTCAGGATCAGCGCCTGGGGCAGCGGGTCGGCGTAAGGCTGGGCAAGCACGTAAGCCTCGGGATCGATCAGCGGCGGTCGGCCGCGGGTAAGCCCGCCCGCGGTAAAAATCAGCAGGTGGGCGCCGTGGCTCAGCAGGAGCAGCCCAATGATGATCTTGAGCAGGCTGCGCCGCAGCAGCATGTACATGCCTGCGCCAAAAAGCGCGCCGATGAGAATGGAGTAGAGCAGAACCATAGGTGCCTCGTCAGTTGGTGGGATCCTCCACGTAGGAGTCTTCGGCCAGGGAGAAATAGATCAGCAGGGTGACACCGATGACGGTGAGGTAGACGCCGAGATCAAACCACACCGGCGTGCCCTGCTTGAGGAAGGACACGTACTTGCCCAGCTCGATCGTCCAGATGCCCGTCCACGGCGGCAGGCCGTAAAACAGGCTGGGCAGCATGCTGGTGCCCGCCACCAACAACCCGACCGCGATCAGGTAATGCGGATCGATGCGCAACTGGCGGCGCGTGGCCTCCACGCCAAAGGCAAACGCGTAGAGCACAAAGGCGGAGGCCGCCAGCAGGCCGCCGATGAACCCGCCGCCGGGATGGTTGTGCCCGCGGTAGAACACCAGCAGCGAAATGAGCAGCAGCGTCGGCAAGAGCCACTGCGCGGCCACGCGAAGGATCATGCTGTTCATAGGTGGTTGAACTCCTTTCGCCGGTGTTTCTGGGGAAAGCGCAACAGGGCCCATACGCCCAGAGCCGCCACGGCCAGCACAATGATCTCGCCCATGGTGTCGAGCACGCGGAAGTCCACCAGGATGACGTTGACCACGTTGCGCCCGAAGGCCTCGGTGGCGCTGATCTCAGCAAATTCCTCGGAAATGGGCGGATCGACCTGGATGACGTTGGCCATCTGCACCATCACCATCATGACCACGCCAAACGCGGCGGAAAGGACGGCGTCACGCCCGCGCAACCGGCGGGGCGAAAGGCCCTTGAACTCCGGCAGGCGGAAGATGACCACCGCCAGCAGGATCAGCGTGAGCGTCTCGACCAGGATTTGCGTGATGGCCAGATCCGGCGCGCCGTAGAGCACAAAGATGATGGCCACGCCAAAGCCAACCACGCTCAGGGCAACAATGGCCGTCCAGCGGTTCTTGGTGGCAATTGTCACCAGCAGCGAGACGATCATCAGGCCGACGACCACGTACTCGTAGAAGTGCGGCAGCTCGAAGGGTCCCTCCGCCGACGGGGCAAAGCCGAGCCGCCACATCGCCAGCAAAACCAGCGCGGTCACGCCGCCGTAAAAAATCATCACGTAGTGGCGGTAGTACCCGTTTTGGAAAACCCGCGTCTGCCATTTACTGAAGCGCACCACCGCGTCGAAGATGAGGTCGTAACCTCGCGAGGGCCCGAGCGCCTGCACCATGCCGCCCATCGCGTCGCGGAGGGCGTAAATGTTCCAGCGCAGCATCACCACGGCGATGCCGGCGAGGAAGGTCAGCACGCTCAGCGCGAGCGGCCAGTTCCAGCCGTGCCAAATGGCCAGGTGCACCTCCTTGGCAAAGGCCGCGCCCCAGGAGGCCTCGGCCGCCGCGCCCACCAATCCGTCCAGCATCCCCGGCACCAGACCAAAGCCGAGGCTGCAGAGACCAAGCGTGAGCGGCGCGATCCACATCAGGGCGGGCGCCTCGTGCGGATGCTTGGGCAGGACGTGCTCGCCCGGCGGCTTCCCCCAGAAGGGAACGAAGCCAACCAGAAAACCCACGCCGACCAAGCAGATGTTGCCGAGCACCGCCACCAGCGCCAGCGCCGCAAAAGAGGGGTTGTACCAGGAGGCCATGTAGGCCAGCTCCTTGCCGATAAAGCCGAAGAGCCCCGGGAAGCCCGCGTTGGACAGGCCGACCAGCGCCGCCGCCACCGCCGTCACCGGCAGGGCCCGCCGCAGCCCGCGCAGGATGGTGATGTCGCGCGTGCCGGTCTCGTGATCGATGATCCCCGCCACCAGGAAAAGGCCCGCCTTATAAAGAGCGTGCGCCAGCAGGAAGCCGATCGCCGCCTGAGTCGCCTTTTCCGTGCCGATGCCCAGCAGGAACACCAGCAGGCCCAGCGTGCTCACGGTGGAGTAGGCCAGGATTTTTTTGAGGTCGCGTTGGGTCAGCGCCTGATACCCGGCAAAGCACAGGGTGGCGCCGCCAAACGTGGTGAGAATCGTCGTCCAGAGCGCCGTCCCGCCCAGGAGCGGCTGCAGGTGCGCGAGCAGGAAAACGCCCGCCTTCACCATCGTGGCGGAATGCAGGTAGGCGCTCACCGGCGTCGGCGCAGCCATCGCCGAGGGCAACCAGAAATGGAACGGCACCTGGGCGCTCTTGGTAAAGGCCCCCGCCAGGACGAGAATCAAAATCGGCAGGTACCAGCTACTCTCCAGGAGCGCATTCGGGTTCTGCATCAACTCGGTGAACTCGTAGCTGCCGGTGACGAGGTAAATCAGCACCAACCCGGCGAGCAGGGCCAGCCCGCCGGAGCCCGTCACCAGCAGCGCCTGCAGTGCGGCCTTGCGTGAGGAGGCCTCGTGGTGGTTGTAGCCAATCAGCAGATAAGAGGTGACGCTGGTCAGCTCCCAGAAAATGAAGAGGACGATCAGGTTGTCGGCCAGCACCACGCCCAGCATCGAGCCCATGAAAAGCATCAGGCTCATGTAAAACCGTCCCAGCCGGCTGTCGCCCTTCAGGTAGCTACTCGAATAAAGGGCGATCAAAGCGCCGATGCCCGTGATCAGCAGCGCCATCAGCAGGCCCAGACCGTCCAGGTAAAAGCTAAGGTCGACCCCGAGGCGGGGCACCCAGGGGATGGCCACGCGGATCTCCTCGCCCCGGGTCACCAAGGGCAGGAAGCTTGCCATGACGGCAAAAAGGGCCAGCGCCCACGCGGCCAGAATCCAACCCGCTTTCTCTTTCAGGACGCGATGCAGGCCCGGCGCGGCGGCGGCGGCGACAAAGCAGGAGAAAACGACGGCAGGCAGCATTATGAAGGCACAGTTCGTCCGGACGCATCCAGACCCATCCCGGATTTTGGACGAGAAGAGTTACATAATGCGCGCTCAAGTCAACGCGTCAGCGCCGCCCGGCGGACTTACCGGTCGTTCACGAGCAGCTTGCAGGCCGCTTTCGGGCCAAAAAGCCCCCGGTACCGGCCCTTACTTGTCGGCGGCTTTGGCCAGGACTTCAACGGAACTGCCATCGCCAAAGATCAGCCGCAGCGGGACTTCCTCCCCCGGCTTGAGCGGAGCCTTCAAGCCCATCAGCATCACGTGCAGGCCGGCCGAACGCAGCACCGTCTCGCCCTCTGCCGGCACCGTCACACCCGAAATTTGACGCATGACGGACTTGCCGTCCACCTGGTCGCAAACGTGAAGCTGCGTCTGGACGGCGATGGGCGCGTAGGCCGCCACCAAAGTATGAGTGGCCTTGCCCGTGTTCTCGAGCTTCATGCCAACCCGGGCCATGTCGTCCATCTGGTCCTCAATCACGACGCCGGAGACTTTCATCGCCTTGGCCGCGAGTTCGCCGGCGGACAGACTGGCGGGGATCACGAGCAAACCGAGGAGAGCGAGGCGGAGGTAGTGCATGCCTGCAAACAAACCCCGGGCATTGGCAAAGTCAAGGGCGGCACCCTCTTGGCAAATAGCAGAGGGAAAAAGCATTGGGCCGAAACATGTTCCCGGCTACGCTTCGAAGAGACTTCTCTGATTCCTATGACTCTTGATCGCCTGATCGAGCTAATCCTTTTCAATTTGCGCCGCGGCGCGCAAGCCGCCTGCTACGATTACGTCGCCTCGCGCCGCATTCGGGATTTCCGTTTGCCGCCGAACGCCGGTCCGGCCCCGCCCGTGGCCGTTCACCTGGTGGTGGGCCGGGAGGACTGGCGCCGCGCTGCCTGGACACTGGCCAGCTGGCATCACTTCACCGAGCGCAGATGGGATCTGGTGCTCCACGACGACGGGACGCTGCCGCCAGAGGCAAACACCTTGCTCCAAAGCATCTTCCCTAACGCGCGGCTGGTTTCGCGGAGGGAAGCGGACGACAAGATGGCCCGCGTGCTGGCGCCCTACGCCAAGTGCCAAGCCTACCGTCTGCTGCATCCGGCCGCACTGAAGGTTTTTGACGCCGCCCAATTCTGCCACACCCAGCGCTTCATCCTGCTGGAAAGCCGGATGCTTTTTGAAGGCTTGCCCCAAGCCGCTTTGGACTGGGCCACCGCCCAGGAGGAAGACCGCCGCTGCCTCTTTCTTCCGGGCCGGGATCAGGCCACGCCACTGCCTTCGGGTGAAGCCCGGCAAAAGCTCAAAATCCAGGTCGCTCCCAATCTGGAGACGGGACTGGTCCTCTATTGGCGAGACGCCCTCGACCTGCCGTTTTGCGAACTGGCCCTGCGCGAGACTTCTCTGGGCTCGGCCCCGGCGGACAAGATTGGGCCGGCCCTGCTCATCCTTTGCGCCAGCCGCGACCAGCGTGCGGCGGCCCTGCCAGAGGAACGGTCCGTGCTCCATTACCCCGGGCAGGAGGCGGTCTCCCGGTTCTTTTCCGAAGGTGTCCGTCGGCTGGGGCCTGTCCTGCTGCCCTCCAAGAAGGTCTAAACCGGCCCCGGGGCGATGCGGTTCCAATTTTTACAGGCTTAAGCCAAAATTCTGGCCGCATCCCGATGGCTCCCAAGGGCTTGCCAGCACCTCCACCCAGCGGTTACCTTGAACCCCGTTGCCAAGCTCCCATGGAAAACGCCGAGCCCCAGGACGCCTTTGACCCAGAAGATGACGTTCTGGTGGCCCAAACCCAGAACGGCGACCCGTCCGCCTACGATGAGCTGGTCCGCCGGTATCAAAAGCGCGTTTACTCCGTTATCTACAACATGACGTCTAACCACGCTGATACCAACGACTTAATGATGGAGACCTTTGCCAAAGCCTATAAGGGGATCCACGGCTTTAAACGCGGGGCGCGCTTTTACACCTGGCTCTACCGCATCGCGGTCAACCAGACCATTAACTTCCTCAAGCGCAACAAGAACCGGAGCAACCTGAGCCTGGACAACGAGGATGAAAACCTCCAAAATCGCTCCGAATTAATCGACACCAGCGTGCAGGCCGACGCCGAGCGCCAGAATGAACTACAAGAATTACAAAAAAAATTGAACCAATCGTTGATGCGATTGTCTGAACAACACAGAGCCGTGGTGACCCTGGCCGACGTTCAGGGGCTCAGCCACGAGGAAATCAGCAAAATACTGGGAGTCAGCAAGGGAACCGTTAAATCGCGCCTCTTCTACGCCCACCAGCAACTGCAAAAATTTCTGCGCGAATACCGCCAGTAAGAGACCAAAGCCCAGCCCGCACTGTCCTATGTCCGAGAATTTCGACCAGATCCGCGAACTCCTGGCCGCCCGCCGGCAACACGTCCCCTCCGAAAGCTACTTCGACGGCTTCGTGGAGCGGCTCCACCAGCGCCAGCGCGCCGACGAGCTGAAGTCGCGCCGGAGCTTCTGGGGCAAGCTGGTGGCGCTGCCGGAAACCTTCGCGGCCCAGTTTGAGTTCACCACTCCCGTGCGCGTGGCGGTACCGGCCATGGCAGCCGCCGTCCTGCTTGCCTTTGGAATCTTGATGGCGCCCCCGGCGACCGAAGCGCCGTCCTTCGCCGCGCTCAGCCTCGACCAGCCGAAAGCCGGTTTGGTCGCCTTTGCCGAAGACTTCGCGCCCGCTCCTTTGCTCGCCTCACCGGCCCTGGAAACAGCCTCCCAGGCGGTGGACGAAATCCCGCACTACGTGATGGCCCAAGCCCCGTCGAGCGTGGATACCGTGGTGGCTTTCTAGTCGCCCGGTCCTGGCTGGCACTCCCCTTTCCCGCCTGCGGTACCTCCGTCGCATTGTGACTTGATGCCGACCCAGTGACCGCCACGACGGGCCATCCGCCCCGCCGATGAGGTTCGCTTTTCCCCAGCCCTGCGCCCGCCTCTTCCGGGCTCTGCTCGCTCTCACGTTCGGCTTGATTTACAACGCCGCACCCCGGCCGGTCATTGCCCAGAGCGTCTTCGATTCCATCGGGCAAGAAATCAACGGCATCTTTGAGCGCACCAAGCCCGCCATGGTGCGCGTGCGCAGTAAGAGCGATTTGCTGACCCTGGCGGGCAGCGGCTTCTTCATCGACGACCGCGGTACGATCCTGACCGCCGCCACCCTGCTGGGCCAGAGCCCGCAGGTGAGCGTGCAGATTGACGGCAAGTGGCATCCGGCCGAGGTCCTGGCCCGCGACACCCGCAGCGGCGTCGCCCTGCTCAAGGTGACGGACGACCTCACGCCGTTCCTGACCCTTGGCGACACGGAGGACCTCCGGCGCGGCTCTGCCGTGATCGCCGTGGGCTATTCGCGCGACCAACCCGCCTCGCCCACCTGGGGGCTCGTCACCGGCCTCGACTTCCGCTACGAGCAGCGCTTCTTTCCCACCACCCACATCCGGGCCGACGTGCAGATCAGCCCCGGGCAGGTGGGCGGGCCGCTGCTCGACACCCAGGGCGACGTCATCGGCCTGATGGTGGCGTCGATCGACAGCGGCAAAACCATCTACGCCCTGCCGATCGAGGCGGCCAAAAAGGTCGTCCACGAAGTGAAGGAACATGGCACCGCCCGCCACGGCTGGGTTGGCGTGGGCGTGCAGCCTTTCCGGGATTCCGAGGGTCGCCCCGGCGGTGTTTCCATCTCGCAGCTTTTCCCCGACACACCGGCCGCCCGCAGCGGCCTCGAACCCGGTGACGTCGTGCTGACCATCGACGGGCGCCAAATCGAAGACCCCGGCGACATCGCCGACGCCTCCTTCTTCAGCACCGTGGGCAGCCAGCTTCAGGTCACCGTCCGGCGCGAAGGCAAGGAAATGAAATTTTCCTTTGTGGTGATGGAGCGGCCTCGCGCCCAGGGTGGGCGCAGCACTCTGCCCATCCCCGCCAACCCCGAGCTGGAGGAACGCCGCCTCGCCCCGGGCACGAGGCCCAGCATCACCGACGGCCCCGTCACCACCGGCGCGCAAGAGAAGTAGGCCGGAGGGTCGCCGTGGACTACTCCTACCATCCTGAGCTCTTTGAAGAACGCAGCCGTCTCCAGGAGGCGCTCGAAGCGGAAGGCGTCGTCTGGATGCAGGACTACGGGGCCATCGACCTGATGCACGCCGAGTTCGGACTGGAAGTGACCGCAATCAAAGACGAGCGCATCGCCGCCGTGGTGATGCAGGTGATGGCCGGGCTCTTTCCGCACTGGCCGTATAGCGACTGCTATTACCGCGACAGCTCGAGAGAAACCGGCTGGAAGGCGATTCGCCACCGGCGGGAAAACGCCGGTGAACGGGAAGCTTTTTAAGCGATAAAGCTACTGCGTGGCCTTGGCGGTCACGCCTTTGAGCGTGGCCAAAGCGTACTGGCGATTCATCCGGGCGATGTTGGTCACACTGATGCCCTTGGGGCAAACGGCTTCGCAGGAATTGGTGTTGGTGCAGGAGCCAAATCCCTCGTGGTCCATCTGCTCAACCATGGCAACCACGCGCCGGTCTTTCTCGACCTCGCCCTGCGGCAGCAGATTCAGGTGGCTGGCCTTGGCGGAGGTAAACAGCGCGGCGGAGCCGTTTTTGCAGGCCGCCACACAAGCCCCGCAACCGATGCAGGCGGCCGCGTCCATCGCCATGTCCGAGATGGTTTTGGAGATGGGGATCAGGTTGGCGTCGGGCGCGCCGCCGGTGCGCACGCTGATGAAGCCACCGGCTTGAATAATGCGGTCGAACGCGCCGCGGTCCACCGCCAAGTCCTTGACCAGCGGGAAGGCCGTGGCGCGAAAAGGCTCGATCGTGAGCGTGTCGCCATCGCTGTACTTGCGCATATGGGTCTGGCAAATGGTGACTTCGTCCTCCGGGCCATGGGCGATGCCGTCGACGGTGAGCGAGCACATGCCGCAAATGCCTTCGCGGCAGTCGTGGTCAAAGGCGACCGGATCCTCACCACGGTTGGTCAGCATCTCGTTAAGCAGGTCGAGCATTTCGAGGAAGGAGCTGTCGGGGCTGACGCCAGGCAGGTCGTAGGTGACAAACTCGCCGGGCTGGTCGTGCGACGGCTGCCGCCAGACGCGCAGATGCAGCGTCATTTCGTCGGAGTCGGGCTGCGACGTCTCCTTCGAGAGAGGGATTTCAATACGGTGCGAACCGGTCTTGGGCTTGGTCTCAATGTCGGGATTGGCAACGATCATTTGTAGCTCCTTGTTGTCATCTTCACTTCTTCGTACTCGAGCGGCTCCTTGTGGAGAGAAGGCGCCTTGTTCGAGCCCTCGTACTTCCAGGCTCCCACAAAGGCAAAGTTATCGTCGTCGCGAACGGCCTCGCCGTCCTCGGTCTGGTACTCCTCGCGGAAGTGGCCGCCGCAACTCTCCTCCCGCATGAGCGCATCGCGTGCCAAAAGCTCGCCGAATTCCATGAAGTCGGCCACCCGGCCCGCGCGCTCCAGCGCTTGGTTAAATTCTTCGTTCGAACCGAGCACATTGAGGTCGCTCCAGTAGCGTTCCCGCAGTTCCGGAATCGTCTTGATCGCTTCCTCAAGCCCGTCGCGGTTGCGCGCCATCCCGATCTTCTCCCAGCAGATGTTGCCGAGGTCCTTGTGCAGGCTCAGGACGCTTTTGGTGCCGTCGATGTTGAGCAGGGTCTTGAGGCGATTGGTCACGTCCTCCTC
The DNA here is from genome assembly GCA_038745425.1 of Verrucomicrobiota bacterium. GTDB lineage: Bacteria > Verrucomicrobiota > Verrucomicrobiia > Methylacidiphilales > UBA1321 > CAWUJC01. The sequence continues at coordinate 31,163 of JBCDLL010000028.1, forward strand.
CGCCTTGCGGAACTCGGCGTGGTCGGTGGCGGGCGGCTTCTCCTTCACCTGGGCCAGGTAGTTGCCAATGGTGTAAGGCAAAATGAAATAGCCGTCGGCCAGGCCCTGCATGAGGGCGCTCGCGCCCAGACGGTTGGCGCCGTGGTCGGAGAAGTTGCACTCGCCGATGGCAAAGAGCCCGGGAATGGTCGTCTGTAGATTGTAATCCACCCACAGACCGCCCATCGTGTAGTGCAGGGCCGGATAGATGCGCATCGGAACTTTGTAGGCGTCCTCGCCGGTAATCTTATGGTACATCTGGAAGAGATTGCCGTAGCGCTCGCGGATGGTCTTCTCGCCCAGCCGCTCGATGGAATCGCGGAAGTCCAGGTAGACGCCACGGCCGCCCGGGCCGATCCCCCGCCCGTCGTCGCAGGCTTCCTTGGCGCTGCGGCTGGAAATGTCGCGCGGAGCCAGGTTGCCGAAGCTGGGGTACTTGCGCTCGAGGTAGTAGTCGCGGTCCTCCTCCGAGATGTCGTCCGGATGCTTGCCCACGTCGGCGGGATTCTTCGGCGCCCACACGCGGCCGTCGTTACGCAGGCTCTCGCTCATCAGCGTGAGCTTGCTCTGGTGCTCGCCGCTGACCGGAATGCAGGTGGGGTGAATTTGCGTGTAGCAGGGGTTGGCGAAGAGCGCCCCTTTCTTGTAGGCGCGGTAGGCGGCGGTCACGTTGCAGCCGATTGCGTTGGTGGAGAGGAAGAAGGCGTTTGAGTAACCGCCGGTGGCCAGGACCACGGCGTCGGCCGTGTGGCGCTCGATCTTACCGGTGGTCAGGTTGCGGGTAATGATGCCCTTGGCGTGGCCGTCGACGACGACGAGGTCGAGCATCTCGGTCCGGGTGTACATTTCCACCGCGCCCGCACCGACCTGTTTGGCCAACGCGCTGTAGGCGCCCAGCAGGAGCTGCTGACCGGTCTGGCCGCGAGCGTAGAAGGTTCGCGATACCTGAGCGCCGCCGAAGCTGCGGTTGGCGAGCAGGCCACCGTACTCGCGGGCAAAGGGCACCCCCTGCGCTACGCACTGGTCGATGATGTTAACGCTGACCTCGGCCAGGCGGTACACGTTGGCCTCCCGGGCGCGGAAGTCGCCGCCCTTGATCGTGTCGTAGAAGAGGCGATAAATGCTATCGCCGTCGTTTTGATAATTCTTGGCGCCATTGATGCCCCCCTGCGCCGCAATCGAGTGGGCACGCCGCGCGCTGTCCTGGTAGCAAAACGCCTTCACGTGGTAGCCCAGCTCGCTCATGGTGGCGGCCGCGCTGGCACCAGCCAGGCCCGTCCCCACCACGATGACAGAATACTTCCGCTTGTTGGCCGGGTTAACCAACTTCATCTCAAACTTGTGGCGGTTCCACTTCTCCGCCAAGGGGCCGGAAGGGCATTGGGAATCGAGTTTCATCGTCAGTAGGCCTCTTTGGTGTTGAGGGTGATGGACGAGGGAGGCGAGGCCGCTTCGGACGCGTGCTCGACGCCCCCGACCGGCCTCTCATAATGAAGCACACCTACCAGGACCATGATAGGGATAATCGAATAGCCCACGACCAGCGAACTGGAGATCCCCGCCGCAAAGTACTCCTCGATTTTGCGGTAGGCCGCCGTCATCAGACCCAGGGAGCGGAAGGCGCTGGCCACGCCATGGCTCAGGTGGAAGCCCAGCGCGGCCATCCCCAAGATGTAGAGCGCCGAAACCCACCAGTGGCTGAAGCCGGAAATCATCATGTTGTAGACGTCGAAACGGGTCTCGCCGTCCGACATCACCTCGGTGTAATTGGCAGCGGTGTATTCCAAGCCCGGGATGTTGCGGACGGTGAAGTGGAAAATGTGGAAAATGATGAAGCCCAACAGGATGGAGCCGGTAATCATCATCGTGCGGCTCGCCACGGAGGCCTTGTAGGAGGTGTTTTCCGCGTACTGCTCATTCCGCGCGGCCCGGTTGCGGTGGGCCAGCGTGACCGCCGCCCAGACGTGCGTCACCAACACGGCGATGAGCCCAATCCGGATGACCCACAAACCCTTGCCCAAGCTATGCAAAAACTCGGCGTAAGCGTTGATTGTGGCCGCTCCGAGAAAGACCTGCAGGTTACCGATCAGATGCCCGACCACGAAGCCAAACAACATAAAACCGGTGACGCCCATAATGATCTTCAGACCAAGCGTCGTGCGGAAGAAATTGAGTAGTGACATGCCTGGCAAAACTTATGGATTCGCGAACTAATGTCAAAACATCGCTACAAGTAGTAGCTCCGCCGTTAGTGACATAGGAAAACTTATAGCAACCTGCCGTCCGACCGCCGGGTCTCGACCCGGTAAACCGAGACAATCCGGGCGTCCCCAATGTGCTCATCCCCGGGCAACTCCCGGCGGAGCTGGGCCAGAACGGAGGTGGCGGAATCATGGTCCGGGAGGAGTCCGTTGAGTCCCATTGCCTTGTTCACACCTCCCAGATCATTCCCGAACTTAGTTAGGAGCGAAATCCCGGTGCCGAAGTCAAAGCGCTCCTAGCCGGGAAAGCTTAGCGCGCATGACTCCGTCGATCGAGTCGAAGCGCTCCAGCTCCAGCCCGCCCTAGGCCAGATAGTCCCGCCACTTGGGGCCGCTCTCGAGCCCAAATGGGTCCAGGATGGCGTAGAACATCATGAGGGCCGGACTTCCGTCGGAATCGACAAACGATTTCCCCTGGGTATCATTTCGGTATGCGCTACAGCGTGGTGATTGAACCGGTAGAGGACAAGAAACACTTTCCGGGGTGCTACTACGCCCACGTCCCGACACTGGGCCTAACCACCCACGGAGAGAGCGTCGACGGCGCTTTGCAAGCGGCCAAGGAAATGATCGAAGTATGGGTGGAGACCAAAAGGGAATTCGGCGAACCCGTTCCGCAAGACAGCGAGTCCATCCTGGCCACGGTCGATATCGAATAAATGCCGTTTAAGTCCAAAGAGGTCGTCCGTAAGTTGGCCCGCATCGGTTTCGAGAAGGTACGGCAAAAAGGATCCCATCTGGTGCTGAGGCATGAAGACGGCCGCCAGACCTAGGTTCCCATGCACTCGAAGGAAGTTACCTCCGGAACATACCGCTCCATTCTTAAACAAATTAATCTGACCGACTCGGAATTTCGGGCTTTATAGCACCTTCGTCAGGTCTTCGCCCTTTTCGCGGTCGACGATCACGGCCTGCCAGCCCGCGCGGCGCGGCGCCCAATAATCGTTTTCCTCGTCGTCGCCGACCATCATCGCCTCGTGGGGGGCGACCCCGGCGGCCCGGGCGGCGACCTCATAATAGGCCGGATCGGGCTTGGCCACGCCGTGTTCCGCGCTGGCGAAAATCCGCTCGAAGTACGGAGTTAAACCAAGGCCCCGCAGTGTGGCGTGCAGCCGGGCGTCCCAGTTCGAGAGCACGTAGAGAAGGTGCCCGCGCTCGCGCAGCTCGGCCAGGACCTGCTCCACCTCCGGGTACACCCGCCAGACGTCGGACCGTTCAAAGACGGCGTAGGCTTCCTCGAAGAACAACTCGCGCGGAAACGTCTCGGGCAGGGATTCCCGCGCCAGGCTGCGACGCACCACCTCGCCCCACCAGCCGCGGTCGTCGCCGTCGCAGCCCACCGGGTAGCCCGCCCGGTCCTGCATGGACGTGTAAGCGTTGACGAACTCGCGCTGCACCCGCTCCGCGTCCAGCGTGGCGCCGTAGTGCGAGGCCACCTCGGCGTAGGTGGCCCCCACCGGCTGGGCCGGACGAATGAGGGTGCCGCCGACGTCGAAAAAGATGGCCTGAGGCAACTCGGACATGCTTCCAGCTTAGTCCCCCGGCGGCGGATGACAACGCCGCCAGGGTCGCTTCCTGTTGCCTGACGCCCCTATTTGTTCGGCTTAATGTAGTAGCCGGCCATCTTCCAGGAGCCGTCGGACGCCTGGAGAAACGACACCGTTTCCACGGCGGAGTTGAGGTTTTGAAAGCTGGTCTTGAATTGAGCAACGACGACGAGCTCGCCCTTTGAGTCATCTTCGAGCAGCTCCTTGATCTTGTCCTCTGCGTCATTGTCAGACACTTTCTTGACGTAGGCCGAAGCCAGCTCCCGGCTTTCGCAGGCCCCGAGCGGCTGGCGGACGCCCTCGAGCGCTCCGACCCACTGTTGCTGCGAAAGCACGGCCCGGAAGAACTTCGACGCCTCGTCCCAACTCTCGGCGTACTTGCCTTCATCGACCGTGGCCAACCAGCCCCGCATCGCTGTCACGGCAGGCTTCGTCCCCTGCGCTCCGACGTAATTGTCCGGCGCCGCCACCGCCCCAAACACGAGCATGCCGCAAGCCAGCGTCACGCCCGCCATCCGGCCGAGCGGCGTGGCCGCTGTAGCCGCAAGCCCCCGCATCCGGGCCCGCAAACCCCGGCCGGACTCGGCCATGCCCGCCGCCGCGGGCAGCGGAACGCGGACCCGGGTTCGCCGCAACAGCGCGCAGAGCGTCTGCCCGTAGGCGGATGGATCGTCCCCACCCCAGCGGATGGCGGCCCGGTCGGCGCGTTCCTCGCGGGCGGCCGCTCCGCGCCGGGCAACCAGGTAGACCAGCGGATTGAACCAGTGCACGACCGAGCAGGCGGCCTCCAGCCAGTTGACGAGAAGGTCGTGATGACGGACGTGCGCCAGTTCGTGCCGAAACACGCGGCGGCGCTCTTCCAGGTTCAGCTCCGTCGCCACCCAGGCGGGGAGCAAAAGTCGCGCGTGGAGCCAACCCATCACCATGGGGCCAGGGATGTCCTCGTCGACGACCAGCCCGACCGGCCGCCAGACACCCGCCCGACGCCGCGCGTCCTCCAGCTCCTCCAGCAGAGCGGGGTCGGTGCAGAAGCGATGGCGGTGCCACTTGGCGCGGGCCCGCCAGACCGGCACCGCAATCAGCGCCAAGCGGACGGCGGCGCCAGCCGCCCAAACGGCAAAGAGAATCGCCAGCCACGGAAGGCTCGTTGTCGCCGCACCGGCCACAAAGTCCGCCTCGCCCGGATTGGCGGACTGCAGCGCGGACGCCCACCCCGGCAGCAGCTCGCTTGTCGCCGCGGCCGCCGGCAATTCGAGCCGAAGCGGCAGCAGCAGAACCACCCCCGCCACCAGCCAAAGGCCGGCCCGTACGCTCGGCCCGAGCGCATCGCGCCAAAGCACCTCCAGTAGCCAAATCACACCAATCACCACCGTGCCGCGCAGCGTCGCGTCGGCCAGCCAACTCATCCATTCTTCTGTCATTTCCGGTCCTTTCGCTTGGTTTTTTTAAGCAACGCTTCGATCTCCCGAATCTGCTCGTCGGTGAGATCGTGAGATTCCACAAAGTGCGCCATCAGCGGGGAGACGCCGCCGCTGAAAACGCGCTCGAGAAAAGACTGCGCCTCCGCCCGTTGGCTTTCCGCCTCGCTCACCACCGCCGTAAAGAGGTAGGCCCGGCCGTGGGCTTCGGTTTGCACGGCCCCCTTGGCGACCAACCGGCTCAGCAGCGTCTTCACGGTGCTGGGCTTCCAGTTGGTCTCCGGTTCCAGCTGCTCGCAGAGTTCCTGCGAGGTCTGCGGCGCGCGCTGCCAAAGCAGCTTGAGAACGCGCCATTCGGCGTCGGAAAAGCGGAGTGCGTTTTTCATCTACAAACGTAGATACACTCTTTGACTACAGTTGTCGACGAATTTTATAGATTTATTTTCGCCGCTCGCACGAGCAGCACGCTAGCCTGCGGAAAAGACCGCCCCCTAGGGCCGGACCGTGAGGTAGACCGGAGCGCCGGTCAGCCTGACGGTGACCTTACCCGCGCGGACCGGCACCGGCTTGCTTTCCCGGCCGTAGATGTCGGTCACGGTAACGGAGGTCCCGGCTCCCTCGACGGGGATCTCGACATCGTGCGGCACCGCCTTGTCGGCGGTCTGATTGCGGGGCGGGCCGGTCCAGGCCACGATCCGTACGCCGCCATCGGGATGGGTGAAGCGCAGGGCAAAATCCAGCTCGGCCTGGAGATCAATCCGCTGGTCGAGGGAGTAGCCGTCCAGAGTCTTCAACAGGTACTGGCAGGCAAAGTAGGCCGGCTCTTTCTTGTCCCCGTTGATGAGCGAAAAAGGCTTGTCGCGCACGGTGTGGAACTCGTACCAAATCGTAAACTCGATCCCGCAAAGCAGGTCGATGAGGTACTGGCGCACCAGGTGCCAGCTCTGGTACTCGTGGGCCATCTTGGGGTCGCCCCCGGCAAAACCCTCCTTGTGCTTGGTGGGAAAGCCACGCTCGGTGTTGGCCATCGGGAAGTCGCGCGACCCGCCGTGCTTAACCATCATGTCGCGGACAATCTGGTAGGCCTCCAGGTACATCTCCGGGCTCTTGACGCCGTAGGGGTGGACCGACCAGCCGTCAATCCCGGTGTCCAGCACGCCCATGGCAAAGATGTGGTCCATCCACTCGTAGGAGCGCGACCACATGTTGGAAACCGAACCCGCCAGCAGGATGCTCTCCGGAGACGCCTGCTTGATCGCCGGGGCGGCCACTTTGACCAGCCCATAGTACTCCTCGGCGAACTCCTTGGTGTTGCCCCGCTTGGCGTCCTTGCGCCAAAAGTGCGGCACGTTCGGCTCGTTCCAAATTTCCCAAATGATGTCTTTGCCCCGGTAACGCGTGACCAGATCCGCCGCGAACTTGGCGTAGGCCTCAGGGCCGCCCTTTTCCCAAGGTTGCGGGTAGAGCGAGTTGCCGGGGCCGATCATCCCCAGGATGCGGATGCCGCGGGCTTCGCAGTCCGCCACGAACCGATCGTAAAGCGACCAGTCGTAAGTGCCCTTTTCTTTCTCGATCCGGTTCCAGTGGAAGCCGCGTCGCACGAGCGGAATTCCCAACGCCTTCACCTCATCGATGAATTTGGCCTCCATGTTGTGGGGCTTAAGCTGAACACCCAGCGGCTGGGGAATGACCTTCGAGGGCCAGGCGTCGAGCTTGTCTTGCGACCAGCCGGGAATCGTGAGTGCGACGGTAAAGGCAACGGTGAGGTAAAAACGCAGTCTCCTGCAAAGTAGATAATTCATATGCGTGTGGTTTAAGTAAGGTTTTTAACTCTCTCCTTTAAAGTGGATGCGGACAAGCTTAATCCCCAATCCGCCTCTCGCAGCGACGATCCGCGCCAAGAAAAATCGTTGCGTTCAGGCCCGGGCGGCCTTTGGTTAGCGGACCTATGTCCCTTTCCGAAGACGCCATTCTCGACCAACTCAAATCCGTAAAGTACCCGGGCTTTTCCCGCGATATCGTCTCCTTCGGCCTGATCAAGGGCCTGAACATCGACGGCGGGCGCATCGGACTGCGACTGGCCGTCACCACCGCGGACAAGGAAATCCCCAAGCAGCTTCGCCGGGAAGTGACCGCGGCGCTCAAGGCGGTCGAAGGCGTTGAGGCGGTCGACGCCGTCATTGACGTGACCGAGCCCACCCAAGCCGCGATGGGCGCCGGCAGCAACCAGCCCACCCAGCAGTCCATCGACGGCGTGCAACACGTGGTGGCCGTTGCCAGCGGCAAGGGCGGCGTGGGCAAAAGCACGGTGGCGGCCAACCTGGCCCTGGCCCTGGCCCGCGAAGGCGCCAACGTGGGCCTCTGCGACTGCGACCTCTACGGCCCGAGCGTGGCGCTCATGTTCGGCACCAGCGAACGCCCTTTTGCCAGCCAGGACGAAACCCGCATCATTCCAATCGAAGCCCAGGGGCTCAAGCTCATGAGCATGGGCTTCCTAACCGACGACGACACCCCCGCCATCTTGCGCGGGCCGATGGTGACTCGTTACACCCAGCAGTTTCTGCGTTCAGTCGAGTGGGGCCAACTTGACTTCCTGATCCTGGACTTGCCTCCCGGGACCGGCGACATCCAGCTCACCATCGTGCAAACGGTGGCCCTCGCCGGCGCGATCATCGTGACGACCCCGCAGGAAGTCGCCCTGATTGATGCCCGCAAGGCCAGCGCCATGTTCAGCAAGGTCAACGTCGAAGTGCTCGGCATCGTGGAGAACATGAGTTACTTCCTTTGCCCGGATAACGGCCAGCGCTACGCCATTTTCGGCGAAGGCGGCGGAGCCCGCGAGGCCGAGCGGCTGGGCGTGCCTTTGCTCGCCCAAGTGCCCCTGGAAATGGAGGTGCGGCATTCAGGGGACGCCGGAAAGCCCATGGTGCTCAGCCATCCAGAGAGCGAATCCGCACAAGCCTTCGCGGCCGCAGCCAGTAAAATTTATAGTGGTTTACGCCAGTGTTAACTGGCATTATCGAATTGACAATAAGCGCTCTTAATTAGAACGTAAGGTCGTCATGCCGACATCTACCGAAGGTTCCGTAGAGCCTGACAGTTTCTTCCAAGATTCTGCCTTGTACCAAGAATTTCTGGCCGAGCGGGAGGAAATCCTCCGGCATAAGTGGATCGAAAGCGAGAAGGCCGGCCTGGATATCGGCTTCGAGAAAGCGCTGCTGGACTGGAAAGTCAACCACGCTTCCGCCTGGCGAGCAGCCCGCCAACGCCTGCGCTCCCGGCTAGGCGGGCACGAGTTGGCCCACCATTAGCTTATTGCGCTTTGACGCGATTCTTCGCAACAAAGTGCATCCCCGGTACGGCCTGCACACGAGGACTTGCCAACCGGGCAGTAGGCGCCGATGGTAGGCGGCCATGTCCCACCCCGAAGCCACCGTCCGCACCCGCACCGCTTTGGACGCCGATGCCGTGGGCGAGGCCGTTACCCGCATGGCCAACCAATTGGTTGCCGACCTCCCGGATCTGGAACAGCTCGGCCTGATTGGCCTGCCCACCCGCGGCGTGCCGCTCGCCCGGCGCCTGGCTGCCCGCCTGAGCGAGCAAAAGGGCAGCGACTTCTGCCCACTGATCGGGCAGATGGACATCACCTTTCACCGCGACGACCTCAGCCTGCGCCGCCCGGCTCCCCACATCACCGACGTGCCCTTCGACGTCAACGGCCGCACCATCCTGCTGGTCGACGACGTCATCTTCACCGGCCGCAGCACCCGGGCCGCGCTCGACGCCCTACACGACCTCGGCCGGCCGCAACGCATCCTGCTGGCCGCGCTGATCGACCGCGGCCACCGCATGCTGCCGCTCCACGCCGACTTCGTCGGCGCCACGATCGAGACCCGCTTCGAGGAGACGATCTACGTTAAACTCAAGGAAGTGGACGGCACCGACGCCGTGGAGGTGAGCGTCCCGTGAGCGAACCCTGGAAGCACAAGGACCTGCTCGGCATCCGGGAGCTGGCGCGGGCCGACCTCGACCTCATTCACGACACCGCCGCCGCCTTCAAGGCGGTCATCAACCGCCCGATCAAGAAAGTACCCAGCCTGCGCGGGCGCACCGTCATCAATCTCTTCGTCGAGCCGAGCACCCGCACCCGCACCAGCTTCGAGCTCGCCGCCAAGCGCCTGAGCGCCGACGTCGTGCAGATCGACGGCTCCAGCAGCTCCTTCACCAAGGGCGAAAGCCTCCGTGACACCGGCCGCAACCTGGAGGCGATGAACGCCGACTACATTGTGCTTCGCCACTCCGCCGCCGGCGCCGCCCACTTCCTGGCCGACCGCCTCGGCGCCTCCATCATCAACGCGGGCGACGGCGCCCACGAGCACCCGACTCAGGCGCTGCTCGACACCTTCACCATGCGGGAGCGTCTGGGCGACCTGAGCGGCAAGCACGTCGTGATCGTCGGCGACATCCTGTTCTCCCGGGTGGCGCGCAGCAACATCTGGGCGCTGGCCAAGCTGGGGGCGCGCATCACCCTGGTGGGCCCGCGCACGCTGCTGCCGCCGCGCTTCGCGGACATCGGCGAGAACGTAAGCGTCTGCTACAACCTGGACGAGGTCATGGCGGAGGCCGACGTCATCATGCTGCTGCGCATCCAGCACGAGCGCCAGCAGAAGGCGATGTTCCCCAGCCTGGGCGAGTACATCGGCCTCTTTGGCGTTACGCCCAAACGCTTTGCCCGCTGCCGGCCGGAGACCCTCATCATGCATCCGGGCCCGATCAACCGCGGCGTGGAGCTCGACCACGCGCTGGCCGACGGCGTCAACTCCGTGGTGCTCCAGCAGGTCACCAACGGCCTGGCCGTGCGCATGGCCATCCTTTACCTCCTGGGCGGCGGCCACCCGGCGGAAATGCAGCCCTGACCTACCCTCCCATGTCCGAGATCAACCCACCCTTCTTCAACCGCCGCCCTCCGGCCAGCCCGCCCGGGCCGGTCTGCCTTTCCAACGGCCGGGTGATCGACCCGGCCGGCGGGCGCGACGAGATCGCCGACGTCTACCTGCGCGACGGCAAGGTTGAAGCCGTGCTGCCGGCAGACGCCACCGAGAGCGGCAAGGGCCGCTGCCCCACCGTCATCGACTGCGAGGGCAAGATCGTGGCGCCCGGGCTGGTCGACTGCCACGTGCACTTCCGCGAGCCCGGCGGCGGGCAAAAGGAGAGCATCGCCACCGGCACCCGGGCGGCCGCCGCGGGCGGATTCACCAGCGTCCTGATGATGCCCAACACCAGCCCGCCGGCGGACGGCCCCAACACCATCGCCTGGATGCGACAGCGCGCCGAGGAGAAGGCCGTCGTCAACGTCTACACCAGCGGGTGCATCTCGGCCGGGATGGAGGGCGAGGTCCTGGCGCCCATCGGCAGCCTGCGCAAATCCGGCGTGGTCGCAATTACCGACGACGGGCTCTGCGTGCAGAACAACGAGCTGATGCGCCGCGCCTGCGAGTACGCCACCATGTTCGACCTGCCCATCCTGGACCACTGCCAGGACGCTCACCTCACCACCGGCGGCGTGATGAACGAGGGCTACTGGAGCACCGTCCTGGGCCTGCCCGGCTGGCCCACCGTGGCGGAGGAAATCATCGTGGCGCGCAACGCCCTGCTGGCCGAAACCAGCGGCGCCAGCCTGCACTGCCAGCACCTTTCCTCGGTCGGCGCGGTGCGCATCATCCGCGAGGCCCGGGCGCGGGGCGTGGACATCACCGGCGAGGTCATGCCCCACCATCTGGCGCTGACCGACCAGGCCTGCGACGGCTACGACACCAACGCCAAGATGAACCCGCCGCTGCGCACCCAGCGCGAGATCGACGCCCTGCTCGAGGGCATCGCCGACGGCACCATCACCATCCTCAGCAGCGACCACGCCCCCCACGCCGACTACGAAAAGGAAGTCGAATTCCGCAACGCGCCCTTCGGCATCATCGGCCTGGAGACGGAGCTGGCCGTCTTCATCAAAACGCTGATTGAGCCGAAGGTGATCGATTGGCCCAAGCTGATCGAAATGCTCACCATCGCGCCAGCCAAACTCATGCGCTGCCGCAAGGGCACGCTGGCCGAAGGCGCCGCCGCCGACGTCACCGTGATCGACCCCGACCTGGAATGGACCGTCATGTCCGAGCTCTTCGAGAGCAAGTCCCGCAACTGCCCCTTTGACGGCTGGGAGCTCAAGGGTCGCGCCACCCACACCATCGTCGGCGGCGAAATCGTCTGGACTCTCGACGGCGGGTTCGGAGAGTGAAGGCATGCCTCCAGGTTACCGCTCCACCGACGTTGATCTCCGGTCGCCGACCGACTTTCGGGACCTGATTGCTTTTTTGGAACCGACCCCGCTGTACGAAAGCCATTACGGCCGACAGGGAGACCTGTATCATCTCATCCTAAACGGAGAAGCGGACGAACAGATCCGTCCGGACATGCTCGCGACCCTGGAGATCATCCTTCCCGTTCTGCAGACCGCCCAGGAACGCTTCCCCGGACTTTTTGCCGAACTCGTTCACTTCGACATCAACCCCGGTTTCAACGCGCCGCCACCTTCGAAGACTGGAGTCCATCCCGAGGAAATCTCCATTACTCCCCAACAGATGCGCCAGATTAGTGATCTCGGCGCGACGTGGACGGTCACCATTTATCCGTCGGATGAGGACGAATCGGAGGCGCCAGCCGCCTGAAATGCCAATTGATGGAATTTGGTAACCACCTTGCGGCGAGATGTTATGTACCCTTCACTGCGAACCATAAGAGTACAGCATGACGGCGCAGGTTAAATCCACGAACGGTGCGCTCGCGGCGGGCGTGGGCATTTTGATGCTGATCGGCTCGCTCTTCGCGACTTGGTTTCATCTGACCGGTCTTGCGGTGATCAGGAGACTAGATGACTTCCCAATCGTAACTGGAGGAATGGTGCGGAGCGCTAAAGAAGACATCTCCGGTTTTGAGGGCACCATTGGCATCGGCTTCGACCTGCCGATCTGGGTGGTGGTCGCGCTGGGGATCGTGGCTCTCGCCTTGCTCATCCTTAACGCC